>NZ_BAAGYS010000006.1:0-701588 GCF_054779195.1 Parasphingorhabdus pacifica | reverse complement strand
TCAACACCCAGTCCGAAAACCCGAACCCGAAGTCCGAAGCAGTCCGCCCTGTTCCGTGCTGACATCGAAAACTCTACACACCCACGAAACCTCACCGACAACACCCCCGGTCGTGCATCAAAACCCCAGGTCGCGCGCATCGGCGGCGCGCGTTCGCGATTCATCGGCAGAACGTGGGCGGCTTTGCACCTTCGGGTGATCATCTGTTCTATGTCGTCAATGGGACCGACGCACAGGTAGCCTGAGAAGTCGATCGTCCGAACGGGGGTAGCAGTGGACTCAACGCCCATCTACACCGAACTCCAGCAGAAGCTCACCGACCCCGAGGAGAACAACTGGGGGCCGAGCGAACCGCCGGAGTTCGTGGCAACGCTGTCGGAACACACGGAAGAACCCGAACAGGCCCAGCCCGAGCCCAAGAAGTCACAGCGGAAGAACGCATCCCGCGCCGGCGGACGCAGACATCGCGCTGAAGACTGACCGGTCCGTCCGTGGAAACCGCGCGGAACCGCACCGCGGTTCGAAACCGCGGTGCGGTTCGGCCGACGAGCGCTCGCGCGCCGCTACACTTCTCCGCGCGCCGCTGCACTTCCACGCCCGGCGCTGCACTTCCACGCCCGGCGCTGCCGTTTCGTACGGAGTCCCCACCCGACCGGCGCAGTACTCGGATGCCGCCAACCCTCAGGCAGATCGAGAAGACCCGCCCGCCGGCTCCGCTCCATCGGCTCCACGCCACTGATCTCGCGTCACCAGTCCTGCGGACGGCCGGCCGCTCATGCCCGCCCGTCGACGTTGTGCCGCTGATCCTGTGCCACTGACCCTGTGCCACTGGCTCCACGCCCCAGCGCATCACCGCCCCTGACCCTGCGCCACTGGCCCAGCACCATTGGCTCCGGCCCCGGGGCAGGGCTTCCGCGCGTGGTCGAGCCGCGGAACAGCACACGCCCGGCAAATCCGCACGAACCACGGCCCGATGGCCGGCCGGTGGTGTCCGCGCACCGGAGCCGACGGCCCATCCTGCTGCGGTCCGGCGCGCACGAGCCGCTCCGCCGAACGAGCACTCACTCCACGGCGGAGGAAAACTGCGGGAGCGAGACGGCGGGCACCCGGCCCGACTCCTGTTCCGAGTCCTGCTGTTCCTCGCTCTGCTGTTCCGAGGCCTGTTCCTGGCTTTGCAAGCTCTCGGACTCCGGCGAAGGAGCGTCCGGTTTTACCGATTCCGCTTGCGGCGCCGACTGCGAATCCTTGTCGGCCCTTCCGGCAGCCCCGGCCGACTCGGATTGGGTCTTCTTGTTCAAGTGCTCCCGGGTTCGCTGGGCGGCGCCGCGAATCTGCTCGGTGAGCTGCTTGTTGACCTGCCGCGTTTCCCGCTCCTCGCGCTGCTGCTCCCGCTCCTGCTCGCGGGTGTCGCGCGAAACGCGCTGCTCCTTGCTCCGAGAACGTTCGATATAGCGAGCGAACAGCGAACGTAGCTCCTTGGCATGCCGTTCGCTCAGGTCGATTTCATAGGACACACCGTCCAGCGCGAAAGTGACAGTGTGCTGGGCTGGTGACCCGTCGATGTCGTCGACGAGTTCGACCTGAATCCGCTCGGCCATGATCACCTGTCTCGGGAACGTGCCCCGCCTCGATCCGCGACACTTGCAGGCGAGACTCCTGCGACACTGACCACGTTGTAGCACGCGGCATCGCGGTTGTCTCGGATACAACGATAGAACACTCACCACGGAGGCCTGAGAACCGCCGTGCGGGGCTCACCCGTTCCCCGTCCGGCCGCCGCTGTCGGCCACCTTCCGCACACAGTATCCCACGAGCTCAAAATCGAAAAAGTAACCTGAAGCACAGCCGGGGAAGATCGTCTTCGCGCGGACAACGGACCAAGGGCGAACAACGGGTGGCACATTCTTGCAACAATCGTTTATTGTTCGCACGCCCTTCGACGTAAGCTCGTGCGAAGGCCAAGAAAAACCATCCGGAATCGAGGGTTACCAGTGGCGCAGAAGGTCACCGTTCAGCTCGTTGACGACGTCGACGGCTCGGAAGCGGAGTCCACGGTCGAGTTCAGTTTGGACGGCGTCGACTACACGATTGACCTGTCCGAGGACAACGCGACGAAACTTCGCGACGCTTTGGCTTCCTACGTGTCGAGCGCTCGCCGCACCGGCGGCCGCAAGCGGCCCGGCGGCAAAGCGAACAAGAGCGCCTCGGCAGCCCCCAGCGCAGCGGACCGTGAGCGCAACCAGGCCATTCGCGAGTGGGCCCGTGAACAGGGCATGCAGGTTTCGGATCGCGGCCGGATCCCTTCGGAGATCGTCGAGGCGTACGACAAGGCCAAGTGAGCCCACTTGTCGCGGGCGACCCCCCGGAGAACGAGAACGCAATCCGGGGGTCACCCACGAAGGGTTACTCCGCATTTACCGCTCGTGCGCGGAATGCCCCGCGGTGCCTCTTTTAGTCTTCGAACGCACCGGAACGGAAGTCCATTATCTCCCGCCGTGTAGGCATGGAGCTGCTCGCGCCGTTTCGTTGCACCGACAACGCGGAAGCGGCCGAAGCCACTTCCAGCGACTCCGGCATGTCGGCGCCTTCCACTCGTAGCGCGCCGAGCGCCCCTACGAATGTGTCGCCTGCCGCGGTCGTATCCACCGCCCGCACGGGATAACTGGGAATTACGAGACTCTCGTCCGACCGGTTTCCGTAAAGTGCCCCCTCGCTACCCAGGGTGATCACTACCTCGGGAACGAGTTCGAGCAGCGCGTCCAGCGCGCGCCGTGGCTCGGAGTGCCCGGTGAGCACCTCCGCCTCGTGCTCGTTGGGCACCAGCAGGTCCACGTTCGCCAGGAGGCTCGCCGGGAGCTCCGCCGCGGGAGCCGGTGTCAACACCACCGGGACGCCGTTCCGCTTCGCCACGGCGGCCGCCGATTCGACTCCACGCAGCGGGATTTCGAGCTGGAGCAGAAGGATGCGGGACTCCGCGATGATCCGTTCGTCCTCCGCTCGGAGCTCGTCCAGCGTCCCGTTCGCCCCCGGCACGATCACAATGGAGTTGCCGCCTTCGTCGTCGACCACGATATGGGCGGTCCCGCTGGCACCCGGCTCGGTGCGGAGACGATCCGTCCGTACCCAGAAACCTTCGAGACCGGCGCGCAGCTGGGAGCCCAGCTCGTCGGAACCGACGGCACCGAGCATCTGCACGGTCGCTCCGGCCCGCGCAGCCGCGATCGCCTGGTTGGCCCCCTTACCTCCCTGGATGGTCCGGAACTCGCGTCCGGCCACGGTTTCGCCTCGCTTCGGCGCCGTGGCTGCGTAGGCCACGAGATCCATGTTGCAGCTGCCGAATACCGTCACAGTCGTCGTCACCCCCACATGATTGCCGATCCGTGTTTCCCAGACGGGCAGGCTCGCCTCGAACGCGCTTTCGGTTCCGTTGGTGGCACCGTCGGGTCGAGGCAGAACCGGCGTCGTAACATGCCCCCAACCGGTCAGGAGAGGCGAGAAGCGTGGACTACGTGGTGACGGCGGAGCTGGAACCGCCGGTCGAGGCGACAGCAATGGACGCCCTGCAGCAGGAAGGGGTAGCTGCGCTGCTGGATCGCCAGCTCGCGCTGGTCGAGGGAGTGTCGGGCCCGGAGGACGACGACATCGATGTGCTGGACTATCGGATCAACGTGCACCCGGACCGAGCCAGCGTCGTGCTCGTGTTGGACGCGCCTTCGCTCATGTCGGCCGAATCGGCGGCCGCGACCGTGCTCGACGAGCTGCTCGGCGAAATCGAGTTGCTGACCGGGTGGACGGTCGCGGAATCCGAGGTGCGGATTACCGAGGACGAGTTCAACCAGAGTCTGGCGGCCGCCGACGACGCCTCCGGTGAGACCGCAGGCGACACGGCGCTGGAAGCCGCCATCGAGGAGGCGCTGGAAAGTTCGGACGAGAGCGAACCCGCTCTGGACACCGAGCACTGGCGCAAGAAACTGGCCGAGTCGGCCCCTCAGCTGCGCGCATTCGATCTCGGGGCGTTCAGCCACGAGGAGGGCGGGGATGCCGAGGAGGCGCAACTGGCGGCCGGGGCGCTGATCCACGCGGTGCGCGTGGTCACCGACGAGATCTTCTACGACGAACTGGCGCTGGCGATCAACAACGCCAGCGTGCGGGACGCGGTGGGTCTGCTGGTGCTGGAGGAGCTGCCGCCCTGCTACGACCACCGCTACGACTCGTTGTTCGCACGGGCACTGCTGCTGTCGTCGGCGGCGGTGGCAGCACGCCTCGCCGGACCGGAGTGGACGGCTCCCCGGTGCACGGCCGAGTGCCTGGCGTTGCATCTGTTCATCAACGAGGCTCAGGTGCTGCTCGAGGCAGCCGACTTGATGGAGTGGAGCCAGAGCACGCCGCTGTTCAACGCGTTCCTTCAGCGCGCGGTGCACGACAGGGAATACGAGCGGCTCTTCGAACTCGACTTCGACGCCGAGGACGAAGCCGATCTCACCCGGCTCGACGGCGAGCTGCGCAGCCGCGGACTCGCCTTCGACCAGTGGTTCCTCCCGCGGACTACCGATACGGGTGCCGCCGGTGGCCTGCACCCGTACCTGCAGTCGCTCTGAACGCGAACACCGTTCGCCGGGCAGGCGTGATCAGCAGGCGGTGACGAACAGCGGGCGGGCAGCTCGGCGGTCGGTCGACCGGGGAGCTGCCCGCCTCGTTCGGCCCGGGCCGTCCCGTCGATCAGTCCTGGTTGCGCACGGAATGCGGTGGAACGGTGCAGCCGATCAGGCTCGCGTCGTCGATGGTGGACGGGGTGTAGGGGCAGTCCGGGATGGCTTCCAACATGACGTTGGTCGGGTCGTCGATCAGTTCGACCCTGCCGAAGAGGAATGCCCACTCGTGCTCGTCCGCACCGAAGTAGGTCACGGTGTCGAACACCGACCGGAACCGGTTGTAGGCACGGATCAGAGTCGTGTTCCGCCAGATGGTGGGGCACCCCGCCTGTACCGCGAGTACACCTCCCGGCGAGAGCACCGTCTGGCAGCGCTGGATGAACTCCAGGCCGTAGAGCCGGTTGTGCTGACCGTCCTCGTCGTCCTCCCGCTCGTCCGGCAGGTCCACGACGACCATGTCGTAGCCTTCGGGCGGGGCCTGGTCGAGGAAGCTCCAGCCGTCGGCGTAGTGCAGGCTGATCGGCCCCTCGCCGCGTTCGGCCGCCGCCAGCTCGTCCGGGCTGTAGCCGTAGGGCAGGTGCTCAGCGCAGGCCCGGACGCACTCGCTGTCGATGTCGACGTGGTCGACCCTGCTCGCACCGGCAGCCACCGCCATCTGGCTGGCCACGCCCTCGCTCGATCCGACGATCAGCACTCGGTCGAGCTGGGCGGCCAGCAGGAAGCCCGGAACCATCATGGCCTCGTGATAGACCAGCTGGGAGAACTCGGTGCTCTGTCGGTCGTCGTCGCAGAACAGGGAGACTCCCTGGCCGGTTTGACCGATCACCACGTTCTGGTAGGCGGTGTCGCCCTCCCACAGCACGTTGTCGACCCGCCACAGCCGGCGCATGTCCTCGCCCAGCGGTTCTTGAATCCAGCGCTGCCCGTCGAGTTCGATCAACGGTGGTCCTCCTCGAAAATCTTCGACCGGATCACGGCGCGAGTTCGGCGTCGTGATCCCGGCCACGGCGGATGGTCTGAGTGTTCACCGAAGCCGGTCGCAGCGCCTCCGCGATCAGTTCGACCGCCCGCTCCGGCTGCGCGGTGTGCCCGCAGGTGAAGACGTCGATGAAAATCGATCCGTCCTCCGGGTAGGTGTGCAGCGAAGCGTGGGACTCCGAGAGCAGGGCGAGCACGGTGACGCCCTGCGGCTCGAACCTTTTCGCGATCACTTCACACACCGTGGCCTGTGACCTGCTGAGGGCACTGTCCAGGGTGTCCCGTAGGAACTGCTCGTCATCGAGCAGCTCTGGTTTCACTCCTTCGAGTTCAGCCAGGACGTGGTGCCCGGTGAACAGACCGACCTTTTGCAGGGTTCCGGCGTCAATCGACATCTATCGACCTCCCAACATTTCGCAGATTTCGCCCCAGATGAATCCTTTTCGAGCCGCCCCGGCGAGGGCCGGCCGGTGCTCAGGGCATTTCGTCGGCATCGATGCAGTGCGTCGGCAACGGGGCGAAACCGTTGAACCCGACCGAGGAATAACTCGCCGTGTACGCGCCCGTACTGAGCAGCTCCACCCGGTCGCCGCCCCGGAGGGTCGTCGGCAGTTCGTAGCGGGTGTGCTGGTAGAGCACGTCATCACCATCGCAGGTCGGTCCGGCGAGTACGACCGCTCCGGTGGTGTCGCCGTCGCGGGACGTGCGGAGGCGGTAGGTGATCGCCTCGCCTTCGGTCTCGGCCAGGCCGTTGTAGCGTCCGATGTCGAGGTAGACCCACCGACGTCCGCTACCCCCGGATTCTTCGGTGACGAGCACGACTTCGCTGCTCAGCACCCCGGCATCACCGACGATGTGCCTGCCGGGCTCGATCAGCAGCTCCGGTCGGTCGGCACCGAAGTGCCTGTCCAGCGCCTGCTCGATGCGTTGTGCGTAGTCCGCCAGCGGCGGCGCCTCATCGGTGTATCCGGCAGGCAGTCCACCCCCGAGGTTCACCATCCGCAGTCCGACGCCTCGGGATGCGAGGCCTTCGAAGACTTCGCGTGCTGCTCTGACCCCGTGCTCCCATGCGGTGGGGTCGAGCTGTTGGGATCCAATGTGGAACGAGACACCGTAGGCTTCGAGTCCGAGGGCGTCGGCACGCTCCAGGAGCTGCACGGCGGTCTCCGGCGGGCAACCGAACTTTCGCCCGAACGGCGTACGGGATCCCTTGTTGTCCACCAGGATCCGGCAGAACACCCGGGAGCCGGGCGCTACCTCGGCGATGTTGGTCAGGTCCGCTTCGCTGTCGGTGGCGAACAGTCGCACGCCCCGCTCGTAGGCACGAGCCACATCGGACCGCTTCTTGATCGTGTTTCCGTAGGAGAGCGAACCGGCGTCAGCGCCCTGTGCCAGGCACAGGTCGATCTCGCCGGGACTCGCGATGTCGAAGGAAGCCCCCAGGCCAACCAGCTCCCGCACGACCTCCGGGGTGGGATTCGCCTTGACTGCATAGCAGATCCGCGTGTCGGGAAGGGCCGACCGCAGTCCCGCGTAGCGGCTGCGCACCGCGCCCAGGTCCATCACCAGGCACGGGGTTTCGGGTGCGTTCCGGTCGAGGAATTCCCGGATGCGCTCGGGGGAAGTGGCCGCGCTGTCGGCGACACCCATGCCGCTCGGGCGGTCCGTCACACCGGTGGTGGCGGACAGGTTGGTCAATCCTGGTACCTCCGTCTTCCGGCCATGCGCCTGACGCGCAGGTCAATCTCGTGCTGGCATTGCCATGTACCGACCAAGCACGGTACCGCTCACCGCAGCGGATTTCGAATCCCTGCCTCCCGCGACCTCCGATGGCGGCGCCACATGTGACCACTCCCACGAGCGCCCCAGCGCGGACGGAAAGACGGAGACGCAAAAGAGCCCGACCGTCCGTCACCCGCGATGGGTCTCACCGGTTTCGCGCGCGAGTTCGAGTGCCAGGTAGAAGTCCACGCGGTCCGGGAAGTGCGCCAGATCCCGTCCGGTTATCTCCTCGATGCGCCGTATCCGGTATCGGAGTGTGTTGACGTGCACGTGGAGCTGTTTCGCACAACGCGACCACGATGCTGAATGTTCCAGAAAAACCCGCAGTGTCCGCACGAGGTCCGAATGGTGACCTCTGTCGTAAGCGACGAGTTTTCCGAGTAGCCGGTCGGAGTACGAATCGCGCAGTCCGTCGGGAACGGAGGCCAGCAGCACCTGGTGCGAGGCGAGTTCGGCCGCGGTGGCGATCGCCGCGTTCGGTGGGCGGCGGTCGGCGAGCCTGCGCGCGTGGTTCGCCTCTTCCAGCGCACCACGCAGGCCGCCCACCGAGCTGACGTCGCTGAGTCCGAGCGCGACCGGAGCAGCATCCGCGACCCGACTCATTCCTCCAAGCGCTTTCCGCAACAACTCTTCCAGTTCGGCCAGCCGCGCAGCGTCGTCGACGAACAGTGCCGACGCGCCGTCGTGCAGCGGCGCCGTGACCGCGGGCAAGCCGGTGGCCGCGGCGAGCTCCCGCAGGAGCGCCGACGAGCTGCCCACCGCCGTGCCGAGTTCGACCACCCGCAATGGCATTCCGGCAGGCAGCCCGGCCGCGTCCAGGGCAGCGACGACCTCGGGTGGGCCCGCGCTGCCGTCGAGCAGCCTGCGCAGAACGGTCTCGACGGACCGTCCCGCGATACGACGTACCTCGTCGATCCGCGTTCGCACCAGAGCGACCACGATGCCCAGCTCGACGGCAACGGCTTCCTGCTCGGAAGCCGACATCTCCTCATCGACTCGGATCGCCACGAACCAGCGCGCCGCTCGCGGTTCCACGTCCGACCCACCGGGCCACAACGCGAACACCTCCGACTCGCTGAGCCGGACGCGTTTGGGCAGCCGCTCGGATTCCAGGTAGGCGCGCACCAGCTCGGTGACCACCCGCTCCGGCGGTCCGGGCGTGCCGCCCACGCACCACCCGGCCGCCGACAGGACCAAGCACTCCACACCGAGTTCGGCGGAAGCCATCGCCAGCACCCGGTCGAGGTCTGCGCCCGCCGCGATGGCCGAGACGAGTTCCCTGCGGGGCGCCGAGGCTTTGCGCTGCGCGCGCAGCACCCGCTCGGTGAGGGTGTTGAAGCTGACCGACAGCGGAACCTCGAAGATCGGCAACCCCTGCCTGCGGCATTCCGCCACGAGGTCGTCGGGCGCATGCCCGAGCCGTGCGGTCCCGGCCGCCAGTCCGGCCACCCCCGCATCGACGAGGGCTTGGACGAATCGCCGGGAGTCGTTCTCGTCGTTGTGCCAGACCAGCCCGCTGAGGACCAGTTCGCCGCCTTCCAGGTACCTGCGGGGGTCGATGAGGTCCGTGACGTAGACGCCCCGGATCTCGCACTCGGCGTGGTCCTCGCCGCTGCGCGGCACCAGGCCGAGATCCGGGTCGGCAAGCAGTTCGCTCAGCAGCATCCGGGCATCTTCACCTCTCCGCGTGCGAGCCGTACACCTCGCCGTCCGCCAAGCGGGCACGCGACCACCGAGATTTGTAGGAAGATACCAACCGACCCGTCTTACCGGCAGCTTCTTCGGCACATTCGCCGCTATGCAATCCCGGCCCGGTAGCTGTGTACTGATTCACAACGGCCACCGCGTCCCGCAGCAGACGGCGGGTCACGCAGGTGGAGCCGCCCCACGCCCGGACCGGGTCGAGCTCGACCGATGGAGACGACAGTGGACTTCCTGCGCCCCCGCACTTGGCGCGAAGCTCTCGACGCCAAGGCCACCAACCCCGACGCGATACCGATCGCAGGCGGCACCGACGTCATGGTCGGGGTGAACTTCGATCACCTCCGCCCGAACGCGCTGCTCGACCTCACCGGCGTGTCCGAGATCGCCGGGTGGACGGAGGACGGCTCCCGGCTGCGGATCGGTGCCGGACTGCCCTACGCGCGCCTGATCAACGAACTCGGCGACCGGTTGCCCGGCCTGGCGATCGCCTCCCGCACCGTCGGCTCACCGCAGATCCGCAACCGAGGGACCGTCGGTGGAAACCTCGGTTCGGCCTCCCCCGCCGGTGACGCACACCCACCGCTGCTGGCCGGCGGGGCCGAGGTGGAGGTGGAGTCTGTGCGGGGCAAGCGCACCGTCCCGATCGCGGAGTTCTTCACGGGCCCGAAGCGAAACGCGCTGGCCGCCGACGAGCTCATCGCCGCCGTGCACGTCCGAGCCGCGACGGGGGCGCAGCAGTTCTCCAAGATCGGCACCCGGAACGCGATGGTCATCGCCGTGTGCGCCTTCGCGGTCGCGTTGCATCCGCGCGAGCAGCGCGTGGGCACCGGCATCGGGTCGGCCGCACCGACACCCATCCGGGCGACCGCCGCCGAGGACTTCCTCGCAGGGGAACTCGTGGCCTCGGGCCAGTGGGACGCTCCGCGACCGCTGCCGGATTCCGTGACCGGGCGATTCGCTTCGCTCGTCGCCGAGGCCGCCAACCCCATCGACGATGTTCGCGGCACCGCCGGATACCGCCGTCACGCACTGGAAGTGATGGCACGCCGGACCCTCATCTGGGTTTGGTCAGACCACTGCGCAGGGAGGTTGGCATGCGCCTGAACATGACCGTCAACGGCGAACGAGTCGAGACCGACGACGTCTGGGAGGGCGAGAGCCTGCTGTACGTACTCCGGGAGCGGCTCGGACTCCCCGGCTCGAAGAACGCGTGCGAGCAGGGCGAA
Source organism: Parasphingorhabdus pacifica (assembly GCF_054779195.1). Classification (NCBI taxonomy): domain Bacteria; kingdom Pseudomonadati; phylum Pseudomonadota; class Alphaproteobacteria; order Sphingomonadales; family Sphingorhabdaceae; genus Parasphingorhabdus; species Parasphingorhabdus pacifica. The sequence goes on along the minus strand of NZ_BAAGYS010000006.1, from coordinate 691,246 downwards.
TGCGGCTCGTGCACGGTTTACCTCGACGGCGTGCCCGCCTGTGCCTGCCTGGTCGCGGCCGGTCAGGCGCAGGAACGCGAGGTCGGCACCGTCGAAGGGCTCGCCGACCGGGAACAGCTCGCACCGGTGCAGGAGGCGTTCGTCGAAGCGGGCGCCGTGCAGTGCGGATTCTGCACGCCGGGGCTGCTGGTGCAGGCCCACGACCTGCTCGCGCGGCGGCCCGACCCCACGGACGCCGAAATCCGGGAATCGCTGGCCGGAAACCTGTGCCGGTGCACCGGTTACGAGAAGATCATGGACGCGGTACGGCTGGCGGCCGACCGCACCGGCGGGGACGCCGCATGAGCAGGACCGTCATCGAGGGCGGCGCGGTGATCACGGTCGACCGCTCCGGCAACGGACTCGGTGCCGGAACCGAGTACGCGGAAGGGCACGTGGTCGTGGACGACGGCCGCATCGTCTCGGTCGGTTCCGGTTCCGCACCCGAACAGGACGAGCCGGTGCGGCGCATCGATGCCACCGGGTGCGTCGTCACACCAGGACTGGTCAACACCCACCAGCACCTCTACCAGTGGGCGACGCGCGGCTACGCGCCCGACTCCGGGTTGTTCGACTGGCTCACCGCGTTGTACCCCGTGTGGGCGGGCATCGACGAAGAGATCACTCGGGCGGCGGCCTCGGCCGGGTTGGGCTGGATGGCGCTGTCCGGGTGCACGACCGCGGCCGACCACCACTACGTCTTCCCCAGCGGCGGCGGTGACGTGTTCGCGGCGGTCGTTTCGGCGGCCCACCGCATCGGCATCCGGTTGCACGCGGTACGCGGCTCGATGGACCGAGGCCGATCGCACGGCGGACTCCCGCCCGACCGGGTGGTGGAAGACCTCGACACGGCGCTCGCGGGCACCGACGAGGCCATCGATCGCTTCCACGATCCGGCTTTCGACGCCCGCGTCCGGGTCGCCGCAGGACCGTGCTCTCCGTTTTCGGTGAGCGCGGAGCTGATGCGCCGTGCCGCCGAACTCGCCCGCGCACGCGGCGTCCGGCTGCACACCCACCTGGCCGAGACGACAGACGAGCACGAGCGCTGCGTGGCCGAGACCGGCCGCACCCCCGTCGAGTACGCCGAGGAACTCGGCTGGCTCGGTCCCGATGTCTGGCTGGCGCACACCATCCACCTGCCCGACAAGGGCATCCGCCGACTCGGCGAAACCGGTACGGGCGCCGCGCACTGCCCCGCTTCGAACGGCCGACTGGGCGCCGGGACCGCTCCGGCCCGCGCCTTGATCGATGCCGGCGTCCCCGTCGGACTGGGGGTCGACGGGACCGCGTCGAACGAGGCGGGCGGCCTCGGGCACGAGATGCGGCAGGCCGTGCTGACCGCGCGAGCGAGGTTCGGTCCGGAAGCGCTGTCGTCCCGCGAGTCCCTGTGGATGGCCACCCGCGCGGGCGCGCGCTGCCTGGGCAGGGAGGACGAGATCGGCTCGCTCGAACCGGGCAAGCTCGCCGACTTGGCCGTGTGGCGCATCGACGGGCTGGGGCACGCCGGGATCGCGGATCCGGTCGCGGCTCTGGTGCTGGGACCGCTGCCGATGCTGGACCGCCTGCTGTGCGGTGGCGAACCCGTGGTCGACGGCGGCGAGCTCACCCACGCCCCGGAGGCCGAACTCGCCCGGGACGCCGGTGCGGCGAGTCGCAGACTTGCCCGATCCGCGGAAGCAATGTCATGACCGATTCCCGAGGCACATCGACGGAGGTGGCCCCGTGAGCCAGGCACCAGCACACACCCCGCAGGACCTCAACGACGCCATCGCGGGCGGGATCGGCGAATCGCCGCTACGCCCCGACGGCACGCTCAAGGTGCGCGGCGAGTTCGCGTACTCCTCGGACCTGTGGGCCGACGACATGCTGTGGGGCGCGACGTTGCGCAGCCCTCATCCGCACGCGCGGATCAACTCGATCGACATCGGGCCGGCGCTGAAGCTTCCCGGAGTGCACGCCGTGCTCACGCACGAGGACGTTCCGGGCGAGAACATCTACGGCCTGAAGATCGTCGACCAGCCCGTGCTCGCGGGCGAGGTGGTGCGGTTCCGGGGCGAGCCGGTCGCGCTGGTCGCCGCCGACCACCCGGAGACCGCCCGGCGGGCCCTCGACCGCATCGCGGTCGACTACGAGGTGCTCGAGCCGGTCACCGACCCGGAGCTGGCCGCACACGACGATTCGCTGCCCGCGCTGCACCCGGGCGGCAACGTCGTGCGGCACCAGACGATCGTCAAGGGTGATCCGGAAGCCACCGCCGACGTGGTCGTCTCCGATGTGTACACCGTGGGCATGCAGGACCAGGCCTTCCTCGGGCCGGAGTCCGGGCTGGCGATTCCGGCCGAGGACGGCGGCGTCGACCTGTACCTCGCCACCCAGGACCTGCACTCGGACCTGAAGCAGACGGCGAGGGCGCTCGGCCTCCCGGAGGACAAGGTCCGCATGACGCTTTCGGGGGTCGGCGGGGCGTTCGGCGGCAGGGAGGACCTGTCGATCCAGGTTCACACCTGCATGCTGGCGCTGCACACCGACCGACCGGTCAAGATGGTCTACAACCGGGAGGAGTCGTTCTACGGCCACGTGCATCGCCACCCGGCCAAGATGTACTACGAGCACGGCGCCACCTCCGACGGCGAGTTGGTGTACGTCCGGGCGACGCAGTACTTCGACGGTGGCGCCTACGCGTCGAAGACCCCGGTGGTCGTCGGCAACGGCACCACGCTCGGCGTCGGGCCGTACCGGGTTCCGAACGTCCGGATGGACGGTTGGGGCCTCTACACCAACAACCCGCCGTGCGGAGCGATGCGGGGCCTGGGAGCGGTGCAGCCCACGTTCGCCTACGAGTCCCAGATGGACAAGCTGGCCGCCGCGCTCCGAATGGATCCCGCGGAACTGCGCATCCGCAACGCGATGAGCCGCGGCGACTCCACCCCCACCGGGCAGATCGTGGACTCGCCGGCTCCGGTGGCCGAGCTGCTCGAACGCCTGCGGGCGATGCCGCTGCCCGAACAACCGTCCGGTGAGCCGGTGGACATCCGCGAGCTGCCGGGTGGTGCCTCGAACACGACCCACGGCGAAGGGGTCGTGCGCGGCGTCGGCTACGGCGTGACCATCAAGAACATCTGCTACGCCGAGGGCGCCGACGACTACTCCACCGCACGGGTGCGGCTGCAGGCCATTGCCGGTGAGCCGGTCGCGCTGGTGCACACGGCAGCGGCCGAGGTCGGCCAGGGGCTGGTGACGGTGCAGCAGCAGATCGCGCGCACCGAACTCGGCGTGGAGCGAGTCACCATCCACCCGAACGACACCGCGGTCGGCGCCGCCGGTTCGAGCTCGGCCTCCCGGCAGACCTACGTCACCGGCGGCGCGGTGAAAACCGCATGCGAAGCGGTGCGCACCGAACTGCTGGAGCGGGTCGCGGCCGAACGCGGTGAGCGGGTCTCCGACCTGTCCCTCGGCGGCGGGAAGGTCATCTCGGCGGTCAACGGGGTGCTGGCCGACCTGGTCGAGGTCCTCGGCGAGGAAATCGTGGAGGAGACCAGGCGGTTCCACCACCTGGAGACCCTTCCGTTGGACGAGCTGGGCCGCAGCGCACGCGCCCAGGTCCAGCACGCGTTTTCCGCGCACCGCGCGATCGTCGACGTGGACGTGGAGCTGGGGCTGGTTAAGGTGGTGCGGCTGGACTGCGTGCAGGACGTCGGCAAGGCGGTCAACCCGGACGCGGTCATCGGCCAGATCCAGGGTGGCTCCGCGCAGGGGCTGGGACTCGCCGTGATGGAGGAAGTCCTGGTGGACGGGGGCGGCATCCGAAATCCCTCGTTCACCGACTACCTGATCCCGACGATCCTCGACATGCCGCCGATGGAGATCGAAATCCTAGAGCGGGGCGATCCCAACGCGCCCTACGGACTTCGCGGCGTGGGCGAACCGCCCACGATCTCGACCACACCCGCCGTGGTGTCCGCGATCCGCGCGGCCACCGGCGAACCGCTCCCCCACACGCCGGTGGCACCGGAACACATCGCGGGCAGCACCGCGCGTCCGTCCTGAACCGACCGATCGATCATCGACACCTGCCGAGGAGAACATGTCTGTGGACGCCGTTGAAACCGATTCGCACCAACCCGAGAAGTCCTGGCTCGCCGAGTCGATTCGGCTGGCGGTGGACAGCGTGGATTCGGGTGGTGGCCCGTTCGGCGCACTGATCGTTCGAGAGGGCGAGGTCGTCGCCACCGGCACGAACCTGGTCACCACGTCGTTCGATCCGACCGCCCACGCGGAGGTGACCGCCATCCGCCGGGCCTGCGAACGGCTCCGGGTGTTCGCGCTGGACGGCTGTGTGCTGGTGAGCTCCTGCGAACCGTGTCCGATGTGCCTGTCCGCAGTGTTGTGGTCCCGGGTTGATCGGGTGATCTACGCCGCCGACCGCGACGACGCGGCCGGCGCGGGATTCGATGATCGCGCGTTCTACGACTTGTTCAGCGACCCCGCCGCCGTGTGGCCGACACCGGTGACCCGGGTCGACGTACCGGAGCGCAACGCGGCCTTCGACGCGTGGTGCCGAAAGCCGGACCGCGTCGAGTACTGATCGATGGCCCGGTGCGCCGATTCGGCGTCCGGTCGGGGCACGATACCGACCGGGCGCCGGGTCGGCGCGAGTAAGCTGCCGACCGTGCACGTCGACGAGCCGAGCCCCCGCGTAGCGGGCGTGGTGCTGGCCGCAGGCGCCGGACGCCGCTTCGGGATGCCGAAAGCCCTGGTGCACCACGGAGCCGGGTTGCTGGTGGAACGCGCCGCCCGCGCCCTCGCCGACGGCGGCTGCGCCCCCGTCGTGGTGGTTCTCGGTGCCGCGGCGGACGAGGTCCGCTCCCGGGCCGACCTGTCGGGGATGACCGTGGTGATCAACGACGACTGGCCGAGCGGCATGGGTTCGTCGTTGCGGACCGCGCTGCGCACCCTCTCCGAGTTCCGCGAGACCGATGTCACCGCCGCGCTGATCCTCCCGGTCGACATGCCGGGGATCGGTCCGGAGGCGGTACGCCGGGTGGCCGTCCGAGCGGGCCGGGACGAGATCGTCGCCGCCGCGCACCACGGCCGCAGAAGTCACCCGGTGTTGCTGGGTCGCGCCCACTGGAGCGGCGCCGCCGCCGCGGCGAGCGGCGACTCGGGTGCCCGAAATTACCTGGCCGAGCGCGACGTCGCACTCGTGAACTGCGATGATGTATCCGACGGATGCGATATGGACCGCCCGGAAGACCTTCGAGGCGGTTAGGCCGTAGAGTCGAATTCCACGCATGAGGTGAGGCGAACACTGCCGGTGCCGACTGCGACGCCCGGCGTCCTCGGCTCCGGGCACGCGGACGTCACAGGGAGCTTCGAGCACGTCGACGCGGAGGCAGCATGGCCACGGGACACATCACCGCCAACTACGTGCCGGACGGCAACGACTGGTCGGTCACGGTCACGACCGACGAGGGTCACGAGAGCGCGCGGGCCCCCGGACTGATCGCTGCGCGGGACAAGGCGGACCAGATCATCGAGAAGGTCGCGCCCAGCCCGCACGGCCGGGTGGTCATCCACCTGCTCAACGGGGACGGCTTCGCCTTCAGCACGGCGTACCTGCAGGCTCGGCACGGGCTCTCGGACGAGGCGACGAGGCAGGCCGCCGCGGCCGCCGACGGCGCGTCCCGCAACGCACGTGGACCGACCGGCCACGCGGCCCGATAGCACGCGGCCCGATAGCGACGTGTGTCCGGTATGGGTAGCGTGCAACATAGGCCCAAGAGGTTCCGATCTCTAGGATGTCCGCCGTGAACGCTCCGACCAGCAGTGCGCACCAATCGCCGCACACCGACTCCGTACCCTCGCCATCCGGACGGGGGCGGCCTCGTGATGTCAGCCGCGATACCGCCCTGCGCACCGCCGCCCTTGAAGTGATGGCCGACGTCGGCTACCGGGCGCTGACGATGGATGCGGTCGCCGCGCGCGCAAGGGCGGGCAAGGCCACCATCTACCGGCGCTGGGATTCGAAGCTCGACCTGGTGATCGACACGTGCACCCAGTTGGTCCAGCGGAACATTCCCGAGCCGGACAGCGGTTCGATCGACAACGACCTCGGGGAGTTCCTTCGGGCCTTCGCGTCCTTCTTGACCGGCCCGGTCGGCAAGGCCGCGCAGGCACTGGTGGGAGAGCTCCCGCACGAACCCGAACTCGCTGCGGCGTTCCGGGAGTCGTTCCTGCTGCCGCAGCGAGCCGTGCTGCGGCGCATCATCGAACGGGCGCAGGAACGCGGTGAGGTCCGGGCGGACGCGCCGGTGGACACCATCGTCGAACTGGTCGGTGCCGGGTTCATCTACCGCCTGATGATCACCGACGAGCCGTTGGACTCCCGGTTCGTGGATCGCATCCGCACCGAGGCGCTGCTGCCGCTGCTGCGCTGACGCGCCCCGGCAGGCAGCCGATGTCGCCGCGCGGTGTGGTGGTACCGCGTCGACAGCGAACGTGCACGGGTGGACCGGAGATTCACCCGTGCGCGTTCGGCGGACCCACCGAGATCAGCGGAACAGTTTGCGGACCACCAGGATCGTGACCAGCGCCCCGGCACCGATCAGCACATACCGAACGGTCGGGTCGTCGAGCTTCTCCTGCAGGCCGGCCTTGCCGGACTCGACGAACCGCTTCGGGTCCGCCTTGGTGCCCAGGTCGTCAAGCGTGACGGCCAGCGCGTCGCGGGCTTTGTCGATCTCGCGCTGGATGTCCTCGGGATCGCGGGCCACGTGTCCTCCTCATGTTCCTGGCTGATGACACGTTAGATCACTCAGCGGCCAGGGTCATCGGCCGTCGACCGTGTCTGTCGCTATCACACGGCGTTCTGGGCAGTGCGGATATGATCGCTGATCGCCGCGGATCAGTGCATCTCGGGCCCACCACCCGAGTGGTTCGTCGACCTGCCCTGCAGATCAGGCCTGGTGAAGATCCCGGGTGCGGACACCGTGGGTGATCCCGGCACGTTAGGCTGTGCCGGAGAGGGGCCGTAGCCCAATTGGCAGAGGCACTAGGTTTAGGTCCTAGCCAGTGGGGGTTCGAATCCCCCCGGCCTCACACAGCAGCGCCCAGCGGATGCCGCTTCTTCGGTGTTGCAGGATGAGATCGCCCCTCGCACCCGAGGGGCGACTGCAACAAGCAGGCGACCAGGTCAGTCGTGGTCGAGACGTCCCGACTGGACGGCATCGGGAAGTTCGCCCATCGCGCCGCGACTCCCGGCGGTCAGTAGCCGTCGCCTCCGACGAAGATCTCCTCCAGTTGGTCGGCCGTGTCGGCCACGAACGTCAGCGGGTCGGTGAACTCGTTGATGTCCAGGTTCTCCAACGGCAGCGCGTGCCGGAGCACCACGTGTTCCCCCATGATCACCGCGCCGCACACCACCGATGTCTCGCCGATCTCCTTGAGCAGCCGCCCGAGGTTGACCTCGGAGACGGGCCCGCACACCGATGCGACCTGGACCCAGTCGTGGATCTCGTCGAGCACCTCGTGGCAGACGATGATGACCTGGCTGCGGTGGTCGGCGTACTCGATCAGGATCCGCAGCTCGTCGTCGTTGTCCTCGAGGACCCGGTATTCGGAACGGATGAACGAAACGAGATCGCCCCAGTTGGCCACGTGCTCCTCGGCTTCCACTTGCGTGCATTGCGTGATCAAGCCTATTTCATCCGTTGACCGACCCCTCGTGAGTACCGGTGTTAACCGGGTACTCACGAGGGCTCCGGTCAGCGGTGGGCGGGGAATTCGACCACCTGCTGGTAGGTCGGGCGGTTCTGCCAGCTGATCTTGTCCTGGCTGATGCCGCCGATCTTCCCGTGGATGATGGCGTCCGCGCACCACTGGTCGCCCGGCTCGCAGTCGGCGTCACCGGGGTAGGTCTGCTCGCTCGGTGTCGCCGCCGCCTGCTTCAAGGTGTCCAGCAACATCTGCCTGCACGCCCCCAGGTCGCCGCCACCGCACAGCGGCTCGCCGAACCCGCCGGGCACCTCCTCACCGAGAACACCACGGATGTTCTTGGAAACCTGGCCGAACCAGCCGAGCTGGAAGGCCGAGCCCTTGTGGTCCTGGCCGACGTGCAGTCCGGGCTCACCGTTCTGCCAGCCGGACGGGGATTCGTTGATTCCCATCACGTCGGTCAACGCCTGGTACGCCTGCTCGCCGAGCGCCGGTTCGAACTGGCCGCGCACGAGCAACGGCCACCACGCGTCCATCAGCTCGATCGCTTCGGAGTGGGCGTATTCGCGGCTGCCCGGTTCGGTTTCGGTGCGCTTGCCACCGTCCGCCGACCACGCCTTGAGCTGATCGATCAGGGCTGCCGCCGCCGGATCCTCGACGGGCTCGCTTTCGAGCACCCGCAGCAGGTCCGGCAGGTTGCGTTCGGCTCGGAGGTCGGTGATGCCCGCATCGGCCATCGCCTGGGTCAGATTGACCCGGGTCACCTCGCCACTTTCGACGAGGTCGGCGACCCGTGCGTCGAGCAGGTCACCACGCTGCACGGCGCCCTTCTCCATCCGGTCCCCGGTGGTTCCCGGCGCCTGCTTGTTGTTCCAGCTGACGTAGTAGTCCTGGTTGACGGAGTTCGGGTGTTCCTCCGGCGGGGCGTAGTCGGCGGTGTTGTTCGCCGGGTTCCAGCCCTGCCACTCGAATTCCGGGTCCGAGACGATCGGCAGGCTCGGATCCACCTTCGGGTTCCGCACCAGGTTGTCGCCCGAGTTGAAGTAGGCGGTGTCCTCGGAGTCGGCGTAGAACCAGTTGAACGTGTAGTTCACGTCCTGGGCCGCGCGCTGGAACGACTCAGCCGAGTCGACCGCGTTCGGGTCGTTGAACTTCTGGAACCCGATGATCGAGTCCACCTCGTGCAGGAACGTCGAGCGTGCGCTCGCGTAAGCGACGGGCTTGCCGTCGATCGTGGCGCGGTGGGTCACCGGTCCGTACTCGGTGCGGTACGAGACCAGCCGGTAGGAACCCGCCGGTGTGTCGTCACCCAGGTTCGGTTCCCACGAGTTCTCCCGCTCGACCGCTTGGAACGGTTTGCACTCGCCGTGGAACCGGTAGAAGTTCGATTCCTTGGTGACCGGTGCACCGTTCGGATCGCACAGCTCTACGGCGTAGGAGTCGATGATGTCCTGGCTGGCGGTGGTCGCGCTCCACGCGTAGTCCTGGCCACGTCCGAGCAGGGTGTAGAAGCTCAGCCCCGCGAACGAGGCGCCCTTCGACGAGATCCCCGGTCCTTGCAGTTCCTGCAGGGTCAGCAGCTGCGGAGCGAAGTAGCTCGTCTGCGGGCCGAACACCGCCACCGGGTGCCCGCTGTCAGTGTGTTCGCCGGAGACCATCAGAGCGTTGGACATGCCGTGCGGTTCGGACATGCCTCCGGGGACGACGCCGTCCTCGAAGACGCCGTCGAGCGCGTCGGTGGCCTCGGACGGGTCGATCTCCTCCGCGGTGGACGGGCGACGGGTCGCGGCTTCCGGCACCGGGGACTCCTGCTGCGCTTCGGCGGCCGATCCAGTGCGTTCGAACACCATCTGCTGTTCGGTCACGGAGCCGGGGTCGGGCATCGCGACCCCTTCCGGGTTCTCGGGCGAGACCGCGTACGGGAACGACTGCCCGTCGTGGAGCGTCGAGATCGCCTCCGGATCGTTCGCGGCGCGGAAGGTCTCGTAGACCTGTCCGCCGCGTTCGGGGCCGAAGCGTTCCTGCAGCGCCATCTGGGCCACCGCGTTCTGCACCTCGTTCCCACCGCCGCCACCGAACTGGGCTCCGACCAGCGAGGCCATCACGACCAGGTCGGTCAGCCGGAACGGCTCGATCTCGCCCTCGTTGGTGATCGGGTCGACGTGGCCGGTCGCCACGTACTCCCCCGGGAAGTAGCGGCCGTTGTGGGACTTCTCGATGTAGCGGTTGATCCCGTCCACATAGGACTGCGCATCGGCCAGAGCCAGCTGGCCGCGTTCACCCTGGGCCGCGACGGAATCGATCTGCCGCCGGAGTTCCTGTTCCGTGTAGGGCGAGGCCCGGAAGAAGCTCTGTTCCAACTCGCGGTTGGCTTCGGCCCCACCGGCGAAGGGCGTGACCTCCCCGCGTCCGGCGCGACGCAGCACGTCCATCAGGAACAGCTTGTCCTCAGCGGTCGTGTAGCCCGAGCCGAACATGGTTCCCGACCTGGTGTCACCGTAGATGTGCGGAATCCCGGCGGTTTCGTCCCGCACGACGGTCACGTCGGTGCGGGGCCGGTAGGTCCGTTCGACCTCGTCCTCGGGCACGCCGAAGGAGTGGTCGTTGAAGAAGTCGTTGATCGTGCCGGTGGTCAGCTCGGTGTAGCCGTCGGCGAGGTCGGCGTACTGGTCGATCTGGTCGTCGGAGTGCGGTGGCCGGGTACCGAACAGCATGTGCGAGGCCAACTCCACGAAGGTGGCGTTGCCGTTCTGCCCCGGCGGGAGGATGTCGTGGCACTGCTGGCGGCAGAAGTAGGTCGCCGGCTCCGGCACCTCGGGGTCTCGCGGTGCGGCGGGAGCTGCCGGCGCCATCAGCAGCGATCCCACTACGGCTCCGATACCCAAGGTAGCCACGGTTCGGTGGCGCCGTGTTCGCCAAGTCATACCCGGTCCCTTCGTTCGGTGACCTCGCGCACGCTAACCAACTTCCGACGAAAATGAAATGCCTTCACTTTTATGCGCCGGGCGGCCCCCGGATCACGAAATCCGGAAAACCGCAGCAGATCCTCACCTTCATCCGGACGACCACTCACCGGCTGCGACACGTTGAGCCATCCGGGTGGACGCGGTCGAACCGGCCCGGCGGCGCCGCCGAACTGGCTAACCTGGCAGAACCGGCAACGCGGGGACCATTGTGGACACTTGGGGGAGGCCATGCGGTGCGGAATCCAGGAGCTCGATGCGCTGTTGCGGCACGAAGGCCCGGAGACGGAGCACATCGGACGCTCCGGCAACCGCGAACTGCCCGCCTTCCTCGCCGACGGCGCGCGAACGGAGGCCCCAGCGAACCCGCCGGACGATTCGGCTTTCACCAGAGCGATGGCCAGGGACAACGGCTGGACCGGGGACGACGGGCGGCTGCTCCCGCAGTGGGTCGAGATCCTCACGACGCTGACCCGCGGACCCGAACGCGGAATGCTGCTGGTGCGCACACCCGAGGCCGAGACCAGGACACTGGTGGTCCGACGGCACGACACCGCCTACCGACTGGTGCTGCGCGACGGGGAACTCGACATCGACGAGGTTCCGGCACGAGCACCGTGGTTCGCACTCACACAGAATCTCCCCACGGCCGAACCCGCGCAGGGCAAACCGATGACGCTGCCCGCCAAGACCCTGGATTCGGCCAGGGCCGAAGCGCACAGGCACGCCGGCGACCCGGGCGAATGGGCAGCCTACGAGCTGCAACTGCGCAAGGTTCCGGCAATCACGGCGAAAGTCCTCGGCGCCTGGCTCAAGCGGGCCGATTCGGTCACCGCCGAACTCGGCGTCGCGCTCCGCGAGCCGACGGGATCGCTGCGCGTCGGTCCGTTCACCATCGCCGTCCACCGGTCCATGTCCGGCCGGGTAGCGGTCCTGCCGCAGCTTCCGGACGGGAGCCGGACCACGGTGGCGCCCGGTTCGAGCGTCGTGATCGCCCGAACGGCGCAGCACTACCTCGACGACCTCCGTCTCGATGCGCAGCCGGCGGAGCGACCGGGCAACCCGACACCGGGCTACCGTTCGTCGAGCGCACCCGACGAACGCCCCTGAGCGCGAAGCGGCCGATTACGTACCCTGTCCGTCCCGGACGGCCGCGAACCGCATCGGCAGAAGCTCGGCCGTCCCCCGCGCGCGGAGGACGGGGCGGCCCGTGTGGCCACCCCGCCCTCCGCGGGACGTGCGAGTCAGTTGTGGACCGGCGCACCGGTTCCGATCTGCTCCATCAGCACGTCATGGTAGGCGCCGATGCGGGCGTACACCCCCGGGTAATCCGGACGAGCGCATCCCTGGCCCCACGACGTGGCACCGATCAGCTTGCCGTCGACGACCATCGGACCACCGGAGTCGCCCTGACAGGCATCGATCCCGCCCTCGGGGTAGCCCGCGCAGACCATGCTGTCCGGCGAGTACTGGCCGTAGGCGGCCGAGCACGTCTCGTCCGAGGTCACCGGGACGGTGGCCTTCTGCAGGTGATCGGCCTGCTGGCCGCCTTCGCTGGTGGTGCCCCAGCCGAGGATCGTTGCCTGGCTGTCCGGCGTGTAACCCGCGTCATCGGCCGTCGCCAGCTCGATCGGAGTCTCCGAGACCGGCGCATCGAGAGTCAGGACCGAAACGTCGAAGCCGCGGGTCGCATCGGTGTAGTCCGGGTGGACCCAGACGTCCGAGACGGTGGAGACGGTTCCGTCATTCGCACTCATCTCGGTGCGACCGCTGATCACGTTGACCTCGGACGGGGTCGAATCGACCGTGCAGTGCGCCGCGGTCACGACCTTGTCCGGGGCTACGAGCGTGCCACCGCAGAACTGCTGACCGGACGGCGTGGCAAGTGCGACGACGTACGGGTGGTCCTCGATGTTGGCGTCCTCGCCGCCAACGATGAACGGGTTGACGTCCGCGGGCTGGTCCGGCGCGGCCTGGGCGACCGCCGCCGTCGCGAAAGCCGACAGGGCGACCGCCGTGGCACCTGCCAGCCGGGCCCAGCGTCGTGCGGGTGCGACCATGGTGTTCTCCTCGTCCGCTCCGACGCCGACCGAGCGATTGCTCGTCCGATTTGCCCGGAGCTGTCGAAAACGGCTGCTGGAGCAGTGATCTCGTCGCACCATAAGGGCGCGGCGAGCCACGCCAAAAGCGCACGAATTTGCCGTTTTCACAGTGCACGGCACCGACTGAACGAGAATCCACCAACCAGGTTTCGTATTTCCGACAACCGGGTTGCGAATTTTCGACAAGCGCTTGATCGGGACGCCCGAAATGGTTTCGGATACATCCCAGGTGTTCCCGGCACGCCCCGAACGCGCCGGGAACACCTGGTGTCGTCGCGAACCGCGCACCCGTCCGGTCGCACGACGCCACCGCCACCGCGGGCGGTGGGCACGACCACCTCCGACCCCGACTGCCCTCGGTGAACGTGCCGCACATGGTTTACCCGACAGCCGGCGGAGCATTCCACGACCGTTCGGACGAGCTTGACCGAGCACCCGTTGGACCAATCGAACCAGCAGCGTTGCCCACCCGCTCCCCTTACCGCACCTGCCGCCCCGCAAACCGGACTCCCGCAGGTCGCCTCCGGGGTTCCGGCGGAATCAGCGAGCGACCAATCCCGCGTCGTAAGCCAGGATTCCGGCCTGCGTCCGGTTCGAACACGCCAGCTTCACCAGCATCCTCGACACGTATCCATGATGGGACAGGTGCACGCCACACTCACTCCGGAATCGACCGGTACGCAGGAGCCGAGACCATTCGCCAGATGGCCGGTGTTCTCGGTCGCCGGGCTGTTCGCGGTCGTTCACGGAATCTTCGGCGGCATCGGGGACTACTGGTTCGACGAGGTCTACATGCTCGCCGCGGGCAAGTACCACCTCGCCTGGGGATACGTGGATCAACCGCCGCTGGTGCCGGCTCTCGCCGCGGCGATGGACTGGCTCGCCCCCGGCTCGCTGCCGATGCTGCGCCTGCCCGCGATCCTCGCGAGCACCGCGGCCGTCGTGTTGTGCGCGCTGATCGCCCGGGAACTCGGCGGGGACCGCCGGGCCCAGGTGCTCACCGCCGCCGCCTTCGCGACCGGCGCGTGGATGAACCTGGTCGGGCACTTCCTCACGCCGTACACGATGGAACCGCTGCTGTGGCTGGTGCTGACCTGGACGCTGGTCCGGTGGATCCGCACCCGCGACGACCGGCTGCTGCTCGGGACGGGCGCGGTGGTGGGGGTGACCTTGGAGACCAAGTTCCAGGTCGGCATCCTCTGCGTGGTTCTGCTCGGCGCGGTGCTGATCGCGGGTCCACGCGCGGTGCTGCGCCGACCGCTGTTGTGGGTGGGCGCCGGGCTCGCCCTGTTGATCGCGCTGCCCACCCTGATCTGGCAGGCCGGACACGGGTGGCCGCAGTTGCGGATGGCATCGGCCGTCGTCGCCGAGTCCGAGCTGCTCTCCGGCGGGCGCAGCGGAACCGCGCTCACGCTCGTGCTCTACGCTGGAGCGGCAGGCACCTTCCTGGTCGGATACGGCCTGTGGCGGTTGCTGGTCACTCCCGAACACCGCGAACACCGGTTCCTCGGCGTGACCTTCCTCGCGCTGTACGTGCTGTTCGTCGCGACCGCCGCGCGGCCGTACTATCTGATCGGCCTGTACGGCATCGCGATGGCAGCCGGTGCGGTGGGCTTGCAGCGGCGCCGGGAGACCAAGCGGACGCGCCGGTACGGCTGGCTCGCCTGGCCCGCGTACGCGCTGTCGATCGCGGTGGTCGTACCCGTGTTCCCGCTGACGACGCAGATGTCGTCGCTGCTCGGAATACCCGAGAGCAACGTCCTGACCAGGAAGGTCGCGACCGCTTACCACTCGCTACCTGCGGGCGCGCGCGAGCACACGGCGATCATGGCCAACATGTACGGAGTCGCCGCGGTCATCGACGTGCGCGGCGAGGAACGGGGACTTCCGAGGGCCCACAGCGCGCATCGCGGCTACGGGGCCTTCGGTCCGCCGGACGAGGACGCCACGTCGGTGCTCTTCGTAGGACGAGAACCGTCCGACGTTCGCCCCTACTTCGACGAGCTCCGGTCGGTCGGCGACGACGAACTGGAGATCTGGCTGCTCTCCGGGCGCACGGAGCCGTGGACGGAGATCTGGCCACGCATCCGGCATCTGTGAGAACGGGTCACCCCTGGGGGGTGTGCCCGGGCCGCGTCCCGCCGGTTCGCCGGTGAGGCGCGGCCCGGGTCTGTGCACTCAGCCGCCCGGTTTCACCGCGCGCAACGCGTAGAGCAGGGGGATGCGCGGGGCACTGTCCGGCAGTCGCCACCATCCGCTCTCCGTGCGTTCCATCGATCCCCAGCGCGGCCACGGCAACAGCTCGGTCTCGCGCACACTCGTCACCGGCAGTCCGGCACCGACCACCGAGCTGACCACTTCACCGAGCCCGTGCGCCCACTCGTAGCTGACCGTCGTTCCGGTGACCTCGGGGCCATCGGTGTAGGTCCGGGACGCATCGCGTTCCACCGCTCCCCTACCCGCGAGGTAGTCGTTGCGCAGCACCAGCTCGTCGCCCTGGCCGGGCGCCGGAACCGGGCCGAGCGCGTTCAGCACCGGGTGGAACTCCACCACGTAGAGCTTGCCGCCGGGCTTGAGGAGGTTCGCCATGACGTCGGCCCAGCGACGAAGATCCGGCAGGTAGCACAGCGATCCCTTGCCGGTGTAGATCACGTCGAAGGTGCGCCCGCGCAGGGCTTCCACCGCGTCGTAGACGTTCGCGTGCACGTAGTCGATCCGCAGCCCGGACTCGTCGGTCAGCCGCTCGGCGTGGGCCACGGCTTCCGCGGAGAAGTCCAACCCGACGGTGTTCCGCGCCCCGCGCATCGCGAACGCCTGGGTCTCGGTGCCCAGGTGGCACTGCGGATGCAGCACGTCGAGCCCGCGGAGGTCCCCGAGGTCCTCCCATTCGAACGGGGCGAACCAGTCCTCGGCGGTCCGGCTACCGTCGAGACCGTAGAAGGCGCTGGACACGTGCACCGGTGTCCGGCTGTCCCAGTTCGCCTCGTTGGAACGCATCATCGTCCGGGTCGACAGGTCGAACCCGCTCGTCATTTCCGTCATTTCGGAACAAGCCTCCAGTTGCTCGGCGCACGGCCGGTCGCAGGAACGGCTCCACCCCGCCACGGGCGAGCCGCACACCTCACGTGTCGAAGTCTCCGCGCTTGACGCCGGTGAGGAACTCCCGCCAGCGCTGGGAGGTCACCGCGAAGTGCCCGGCGACGCGATGCTTCGTGTCCCGGACACCGATCCGCTCGATGCCGAAGCCGACCTCGACGCACTGTCCCTGCCCTTGGGTGCGAGTGCTCGTGCGCCAGCCGGTGATGCATTCCATCTACAGTTCTCCAATGCGCTCATTGATGAGTTCAACAGAGCCCTCGGGGTCTCTCGCATGTGCGCGTAAATGATCCATCATCATCACGTAGTTGGACAGCTCCACTTCTCTTTCGAGGTATAGGCCACCCACGTGGGTTTCCAGATAAACAACGTCCGGGTCGATTTGATTGGCGTAGCGCAGGATCACGAACGGACCGGCCTGCGCTGGGTGCGCACCGGCCTCCAGTGGCATCACCTGCACCGTCACGTGGGGCAGTTCCGCGAGTTTCAGCACGTATTCGAGCTGTCTGCGCAGCACGCCGGGCCCGCCGACGCAGCGCCGGAGCGCGACTTCGCCGACCACCGCCCACAACTCCATCGGATTCGGACCAACGATCCGCTGCTGGCGTTGCACCCGCAATTCCACTCTTCGGTGTATCTCGGATTCGTCCGCGCGAATGAGTGTGGATTTGGTGATCGCGTACGCGTATTCACGAGTTTGGAGCAATCCGGGAATCGCCTCGGACTCGTACGTATGAATCGAGGAGGCCTCGGCTTCCAGGCCGACGTAGGTCTCGTACCACTCGGGGAGCACGTCGCTGTAGGAGTGCCACCAGCCGCGCTTGCGGGCGTCCCTCGCCAGGTTGATCAGCTGCTCCCGCTCGGCCCCGTCCACCTCGTAGAAGTCCAGCAGCGCCGAGACGTCGCCGACCGAGGGGGAGCGCTTGGCCGTCTCCACCCGCCCGATCTTCGCCTGGGTGCAACCGAGGTGAGTGGCCGCCTGGTGCTGGGTCACTTCCGCCAACGCCCGCAGTCGGCGCAGCTCGGCGGCGAGGCGGCGGCGGCGAACGGTCGGACTCACAGTCATGGAGTTCAGTGTCCACTCCCGCCCACGGTGAGTCACGAGCGAATCACACTTACGACATCTGGCGAGGCTGATCCACTCGGCGCACGCTGGGGATCACCCGGTCCTCATCCGGAACGTCGAGCGGGAGGGTGAGATGTACGAGCTGATCGCACTGGCCACACTGGTGTGGGCCGTCCTCTTCGGACTCGGGATCACCACGTGGTGGTGGGCGAGCCGGCCGGACCGCGCCGAACTCGTCGAGCGTCGCCGACCGGCTCCGCGACACCGGCACCGGCACCCCTAGGGCGCGTCTCGAAGGCAGCTGCCCTCCTGCGCGACCTACGGCCCCGCCCGGCGGCCCGGCCGGACGAGGACCTGAAACCACCTCGCCCCGGCTCGCCTCGCTCGGTACGGTCGCGAGAGTGCTCTCGCCGCGGACCCATCCGAGGGCTGTTCGACAGGCGGGCCTTGTTCGACAGGCGGGCCTTGTTCGACAGGCGAGCGCTGTTCGACAGGCGGGGGTGATCCCGACCCTGGTCGTCGCGAGCGGTCCCTCCGCTACCGGCCGGGCACGTTGCGCAGGTTGCTGCGTGCGAGCTGGACCATCTTCCCGACACCGCCGGACAACACCGTCCTGCTGACCGCCAGCGCGAACCCCTTCACCTGGGAGCCGGTGATCCGCGGCGGCATCGACAGCGCGTTCGCGTCGGTCACCACGTCGACCAGAGCGGGCCCCGGGTGCCGCAACGCGTCGTCCAGCGCACCACGCACCTCGTCCGGTCGTTCGGCGCGGACGGCGTGGATCCCGGCGGCCGCGGCGATGGCGGCGTAATCGAAGCGGTCGTGGTCGGTGCCGAAGTCCGGCATGCCGTCCACCAGCATCTCCAGCTTCACCATGCCGAGCGAGGCGTTGTTGAACACGACGAGCTTGACCGGCAGCTGGTGGGTGCGCAGCGTCAGCAGGTCACCGAGCAGCATGCTCAGGCCGCCGTCGCCGGACATTGCGATCACTTGGCGTCCCGGGTCGGCGTTCTGGCAGCCGATCGCCTGCGGTAGCGCGTTGGCCATCGAACCGTGCACGAACGAGCCGATCATCCGGCGACGACCGTTGGGGGTCACGTACCGCGCCGCCCACACGTTGCACATTCCGGTGTCCACAGTGAACACGGCGTCGTCGGACGCGAGGTCGTCGAGCACGTCGGCCACGTACTCCGGGTGAACGGGAACCTGGTGGGTCACCTCGTGGGTGTAAGCCGACACCACTCGTTCGAGCAGGTTGGCGTGCTCCTGCAGCATCCGGTCCAGGTACCCTCGGTCGGTCTTCTGCTCGAGCCTCGGCAGCACGGCTCTGATCGTCTCCCGGACATCGCCCTGGACCGCGAGGTCGAGCACGGTCCGCCTGCCGAGGTGCGCGGGCTCGATGTCCACCTGGACGGTGTTGGCCTGCGGCAGGAAGTCGTTGTACGGGAAGTCGGTCCCCAGCAGCACCACCCGGTCGGCGCGATGCATGGCCTCGTGGCAGGCGCCGTACCCGAGCAGACCGCTCATCCCGACGTCGTAGGCGTTGTCGTACTGGATCCACTCCTTGCCGCGGAGAGCGTGGCCCACCGGCGCGTTCAACCGGCCCGCGAGTTCCATCACCTCGCTGTGCGCACCCCGCGTTCCCGCCCCGCAGAACAGCATCACCCGCTCCGCCGAGTTCAACGAATCCGCGAGCGCGGCGACCTGCGATTCGGGAGGTACCACCGTCGACGGCTCGCAGTCGACGACACCGCGTCCCGTCGAGTGCGCGACCGGTTTGTGCGCGACGTCGCCCGGCAGCACCAGCACCGACACGCCCCGGCGCCCCGCCGCGGTCTGGATGGCGCTGCGCAGCAGGCGCGGCATCTGCTCCGGCTGGGACAGCAGCTCGCAAAAGTGGCTGCACTCGTCGAACAGCTCTTCGGGATGGGTTTCCTGGAAGAAGCCGGTACCGATCTGTTCGGACGGAATGTGCGAGGCGAGCGCGAGCACCGGCGCACCGCTGCGATGCGCGTCGTAGAGCCCGTTGATCAGGTGCAGGTTTCCGGGGCCGCAGCTTCCCGCGCAGACGGCCAGGCTGCCGGTCAACTGGGCTTCGGCACCCGCCGCGAAAGCAGCGGTCTCCTCGTGCCGGACGTGCACCCACTCGATTTCTCCGGAGCGGCGCACCGCGTCCACGACCGGATTGAGGCTGTCCCCGACTATTCCGTAGATGCGGCGAACCCCTGCCTGTACGAGCACTTCGATGAACTGGTCGGCGACTGTGGGCACGACTCGGCCTCCGGGGGTTCGGGTTGGGGCGCGTCCGCTCCCCCGGATCTACGCGGCCGCACCGAGGTGCGCAACTCGAAGCATCCGCACAGCAGCGATTTCGCGAACTCCCCGGAAAATCGGCACCGCTCGGGTGAGAGCGGTAACGCGAACGCTCCGAGCGACGATCACGTCACTGTCTGAAAAGAACAATTCGGGAAGGGACGGCGTTGAGCCTGCGCGTCTACACCATTTGCGCGATGTCCATCACTGCCTCTGCCGTGGCGGGACTGCTCGTCGGCGCATTCATCGCGGGCGGAGGCCGGGGCGAGGAGCCACAACCGGTGTCACAGGTTTCGGCGAGCGTTCCGGCGGAGTCGACAACGCACTTCGTCCGGCGGTGACCGGCGTCGGCTAATCTCGGCGGCATGACTGAACAGCAACGTCTCGCCGCCGGGGACGCCGCACCGGACTTCGCCCTGCCCGACGCGGACGGCAACACCGTCTCGTTGTCCGATTACCGGGGCAAGTCCGTGGTGGTGTACTTCTACCCGGCCGCGAGCACCCCCGGCTGCACCAAGGAAGCGTGCGACTTCCGGGACAGCCTCGCGGAACTCGAAGGTGCCGGCTTCGAGGTGGTCGGAATCTCACCGGACAAACCCGAGAAGATCGCCGCGTTCCGGGACGCGGAAGGGCTGACGTTCCCCTTGCTGAGCGACCTTGAGAAGACGGTCATGTCGGCGTGGGGAGCGTACGGCGAGAAGCAGAACTACGGCAAGATCGTCCAGGGCGTCATCCGCTCGACGTTCGTCGTCAACCCCGAGGGGAAGATCGACCAGGCCCTCTACAACGTGAAGGCCACCGGTCACGTCGACCGCCTGCGCAAGACCATCGGAGTCTGACCGGGCGGGACACCCCTGGGTGCCGGTCTCCCCGGCAACCGGCACCCGCGGAAACGGCAGGGGCGCGGCCACGCACCGGTCAGTCCAGCGCCATGTAGATCGCGACCCCGGCCGCGATGACGACCACCGTGTAGCGAAGCAGCGTGGCAGGCAGCTTTCTGGCGATCTTCCCGCCCAGGAACCCGCCCAGCAACGTGGTCGGCACCAACATCAGCACCGCGATCCAGTCGACCGGCGCGACCAGCGCTAGCACCACGAACGTCGCCGCGCTGCCGACCATCCCGAGCCAGCTCTTGAGCGCGTTGAGCCTGCGCAGGCTGTCGTTGGCCGCGAGAACCAGGATCGCGATCAAGATGACGCTGCGCGCCCCGCCGAAATATCCGCCGTAGATCGACGCCAAGAAGATGCCGATCGTCAGCAGGACCGTCTTGTCCGGCCCGGCAGGATCAGGATTGCCCAGCCACTGACGGATCTTGTGCTGGAAGGCCATGAGGACCGCCGACAGGCCCACCAGCGCGGGCACCACGGCGTCGAAGACCGAACTGGGCAGGATCAGCAACAGCCCGCAACCGATCACCGAGCCGATCACCGCCGCCACCGAGGTGAACAGCATCCGCCGCTTCGTGCCGGAAAGGTCGTCGCGCTGACCGACCGCGGCGCCGATGAACCCCGGCCCCTGCGCCACCGAGTTCGTCACGTTGGCCACCAGCGGTGGCATTCCCGTGGCCAGCAATGCGGGAAAGACCAGCAGTGATCCCCCGCCGGCGACCGCGTTGATCGCGCCGGAGAAGAAGCCCACCACCACGAGCAGGACCGGTTCGAGCCATTCGGTATGCACAGGTGGAAGCTAGTCATTCGCTCCGCACGTCCCCCGTCCGGGGTCGGTCACCTCCCGTCGTGCGGGCCGCACCGACCGATCCGGCGCCGCCCGTATCCTGTTCGCCGACCGCGTGATCACAGCTCGGCATCATTGCGACGCGCATCGTTCCGGCCGGCCTCGCGCAATCGGCATGCTCGACACCGAGCCCGCAAGCACCCGACCCCGCCCGCGGGCGCCCGTTGATCACGGCCACGCGGCGAGAGCTTCCAGCCGGCCGGAACAACCAACCGTGCTGAGCAGCGACGACGAAATAGGCACCGGTGAGCGATCGGGTCGGCTCGGCAGCGGTTCGCCCGGTGCCCCGACGGGTCACTATTCAGGGGTGAGCATTCGGCGGATGAGCATTCGGTCGGTGGTCGTTCGACCGGTGAGTATGCGACCGGTGGTTCAGCTCGCGAGTTCGCGCAGCTTCGGCAGCAACAGCCGCAGGGCCCGGCCGCGGTGCGAATCCGCGTCCTTCTCCTCCGGAGTCAGCTCGGCGGAGGTCCGCGACTCGCCGTCCGGTACGAAGATGGGGTCGTAGCCGAACCCGTTCTCGCCGCGCGGGGCACGAATGATCGTGCCCCGCCACTCGCCCCGCACCACGAACTCCGCACCACTCGGCTGAACCAGCGCCGCCGCCGAGACGAAGCCGCCACCACGCCGGGAATCGGGCACGTCGGCCAGTTGCCCCAGGAGCAGATCCAGATTCGCCCGATCGTCACCGTGCTTCCCGGACCACCGGGCGGAGAACACGCCCGGCATGCCGTTGAGCGCGTCGACGGACAGCCCCGAATCGTCGGCCACCGCCGGAAGGCCCGTCGCGGCGGCCGCATCAGCGGCCTTCGCCACCGCGTTCTCCTCGAACGTCGCGCCCGTCTCCGGGGCCTCGGGAAACTCGGGGACCTCGTCCAGTCCCACGACCTCGATGCCCCGCACGCCCTCGGCGTCGAGGATGCGCCGCAGTTCAACCAGCTTCCCCGCGTTGCGGGTGGCCAGCAGCAGCCGAGTCATGCCTGCTTCCCCGGAAGTTCCTTCGGATACGGTTCGGCCAGCGCGTCCGCCTGCGCCCGCGAGAGCTGCGTGCACCCGTCCAGGGCGAAATCGATCATCTTGTCCAGAGTGGACCGCGTGTAGGTGGCTCCCTCACCGGTGCCCTGCACCTCGACGAGCGTGCCGTGGTCGGTGGCCACCACGTTCATGTCCACCTCGGCCCGCGAATCCTCCTCGTAAGGCAGGTCCAGGCGCACCCGGCCGTCCACGACCCCCACGCTGATCGCCGCGATCGAGCAGGACAGCGGTTTGGGGTCGGACAACCGGTTCGCCGCGCTCAACCAGGTCACCGCGTCGGCCAGGGCCACGTACGCGCCGGTGATCGCCGCCGTCCGGGTACCTCCGTCGGCCTGGATCACGTCGCAGTCCAGGGCGATCGTGTTCTCCCCCAGCGCGCCCAGGTCGATGCAGGCGCGCAGCGACCGGCCGACCAGCCGGCTGATCTCGTGGGTCCGCCCACCGATGCGGCCCTTCACTGACTCGCGAGGACTACGAGTGTTGGTCGCCGAAGGCAACATCGCGTACTCGGCGGTCACCCAGCCGAGACCTGACCCGGTCCGCCAGCGCGGAACGCCCTCCTGGACGCTCGCCGCGCACAGCACGCGAGTCCGGCCGAATTCCACCAGCACGGAGCCGGCGGGCCAGTCCTGGTAGCCACGGGTGATCCGCACGTTCCGGAGCTCGTCGTCGCCCCGTCCATCAGCTCGTACCACGGAGACCACCTTACGGGGCCGGAAAGAGCGCTTCCGAGCGGGTGACACGACGAGTAACGCGCTTCGGTACCCGACTCCGGCCGCGTGGGACCTCCGGAACGCCGCGATGAGGCGGCCATCGTCGCCGCCGGATCACAGCTCCACGTGACGCCACTCCACCGAGGACGGCCGACGGCCGGTTTCCAGGAACTCCCGCAGCGCGGTGGCCAACACCGGCAGTCGAACCCCGCTACCGGCGGGAAACTCCACGTCATCGGTGATCAGCTCCGGGGACTCCGGATCTCCCGCCAGCACCGCGAAGTCGTGCTCGACATCGATGTGGCTCAGATATCCGTAGCCGCCCGCCACCGCGGCCGCCACGTCGTGATCGAGCATGCCCGCCTCGGCATCGGCGAGTTCGCGCGACTCGTGCCAGATCGTCGCCGCACCGGCGTTCTGCTCCGCCAACCGGTCGATCAGGTCGTCGATCCCAGCCGGTTCGGTGATCGTGACCCCGTCCCCGGCGTTGGCGTCGGTGGTCGAGCTGATCGGCCAGACCGCAGTGATCGTCATGACTTCTTCCCCTCCTGCGCCGATTGAATCTGGGTCAGACCGTGTAGGCACGCCCGGCCTCGACCAGTTCGGTGGGCCCGTCGAAGGTCCCGCGCGCTTCGTCCAGGATGGCCTCCCGGTCCGTCCACGGCTGCAGGTGGGTGAGCAGCAGGCGTCCCGCACCGGACTCCTTCGCCGCCTCGGCCGCCTGTCGCCCCGACAGGTGGACGTTCACCGGCGCATCGTCGAAGTCGACCCACGAAGCCTCGGCTAGGAGCACGTCGGCATCCCGACCGAGTTCGAGCAGCGCGTCGCAGGGCCCGGTGTCCCCGGTGTAGGCCAGCACCTTGCCCTCCGCCTCGATCCGCAGACCCCACGCGGGGCACACGTGATCCATCCGGACCGCACGGATCTCGAACGGCCCGACCCGGAACGGTTCCGCCGACAACGCCGAGAAGTCGAAGACGTCCGACAGGTCGGTCTCGGCCCGCTCTGACGCATCGGTCGCGTACAGCGCCGCCAACCGTTCAGCGGTGCCCTCCGGCCCCCACACGGGCAGCCGTTCGCTCGCCGGGTCGTACGGCGGATTCGGATGGTATCGCCGCAGCACCGTCAGCCCGCCGAAATCGGCGCAGTGATCGGGATGCAGGTGGCTGAGCAGCAGAGCGTCGACGCTGAACGGATCGACGAGCCGTTGCAGCGCACCCAGCGTGCCGTTGCCCAGGTCGAGCACGATCCGCGCCCCACCTGCCTCGACCAGGTACCCGGAAGCGGGTGAGTCCGGAGCGGGCACGCTTCCGGAGCAGCCCAGAATCGTCAGCTTCAACTGTTCTCCAATCCCACACCCGGTTTCGGCCTCCCGGGCGGGCTCGCTCGTGCATCCGTCCGGCGGATGCCGCGAACCTCAGAACGCCGACGAGCTTGCCACGCGCACCGGCGCCACCGCATCGGCCGCCAAGGTCGGCACCAGGAAACGCCGCGCCAGCCTCGTGAACCGCTCGGGCTCCCCGGTGCAGCGGAACTCGTGGTCGGCCGGCCTGGGACCGTCCGCGAGTCGACCGTGCCTGGTCAACACCCGGAGCACGTCTTTCGCGGTCTCCTCCGCGCTGGAAACGAGCGTCACGTGCTCGCCCATCGCCAGCTGCAGAACCCCCGTCAGCAGGGGGTAGTGGGTGCAGCCCAGCACCAGCGTGTCGACATCGGCCTGCTGCAGCGGGTCCAGGTAACCCTGCGCCAGACCCAGAACCTGGCGGCCACTGGTGGTGCCGCGCTCCACGAAGTCGACGAACCGCGGGCACGACACGGTGGTGAGCTCGACGTCCGGAGCGGCGGTGAACGCGTCGTCGTAGGCGCACGAGTCGATCGTCGCGACTGTTCCGATCACCCCGACCCGGCGGTTCCGGGTGGTCGCCATCGCCCGTCGCACGGCGGGCAGCACGACCTCGACCACGGGGATGTCATAACGCTCGCGGGCGTCGCGCAGACATGCCGACGACGCGGTGTTGCAGGCGATCACCAGCATCTTCACGCCCTCGTCCACCAGCGAATCGGTGATCGCCAGGGTGCGGGCGCGGATCTCGGCAAGTGGCATGGGGCCGTACGGCGCGTTCGCGGTGTCGCCCACGTAGCGCACGCCTTCGTCGGGGAGCTGCTCCATGATCGCGCGGGCCACGGTGAGCCCGCCCACCCCGGAGTCGAAGATGCCGATCGGCGCGTCCGTCACCCCGCCAGTGTGCCAGGCGAGCCGGAACCTTCCCGCCGGGTCGTGCGCTTCGCCACGAGCCATGCGGCCACGAGTCCGCCGAACGCGCCGAACAGGTGACCTTCCCACGAGATGCCGGGTTGCCCGGGCAGCACGCCCCACAGCATCCCGCCCCAGTAGAAGAACAGCACCAGGGCGACCACGATCTGACCGAAGCTGCGCTGGAAGAACCCGCGCACCAGCAGGAAGACCATCCAGCCGAAGATCACCCCGGACGCGCCGACGTGCGTAACCGGGGCACCGACCAGCCACGTGCCCAGGCCGCCGACGATCCAGACGATCGCGGTCACGCCGAGGAATTGGCCCAGACCGCCGGACATCACCAGCCAGCCGAGGACGACGAAAGCCAGGGTGTTGGCGAACAGGTGCTCCCAGCCCGCGTGCAGGAACGGAGCCCACAGGACGCCGTCCAGCCCGTGAACCTCCCGCGGGATGATCCCGTTGCGATCGAGCTGGGCGGGAACCAGCACGTCGACCAGCTCGATCGCGTACAGCAGAGCGGTGAACAGCAGCACGACGACCGCCGACCGGACAGGCTGTTCCGGCAGTACACGGGCTCTGCGACGATCCGGTGGCCGATTCACACCACCGAGGTTACGCGGGAAAAGGAAAATACGACTCAGGGATCACCCTGAGCTTCGTGTTCACCACGGTAGGGTCCGTTCGGTCACATGATCATTTGAGCTGGAGGTGGCCCCTTGTCGGCATCGGAGCGGATCGACATCGCCGTACCGGCGATGGCTCGGCTCGGGCAGGCGCCGACGTGGGACTCCGCGCTCGACAGCCTGCTGTGGGTGGACGCGCTGTCCAACACGGTCCACCGCTACGTGCCCGGGGACAAGAACCACACGATGGAGACCCCGCAGCAGGTCAGCGCCGCGAAACCACGCAGCCGCGGCGGTCTGCTGCTGCACATGACCGAGGGCCTCGCGCTCTACGAGGCCAACGGGCAGCACCGAACCTGGCTCGTGTACTGGAACCGTGACGGCTTCGTCGGCGCGGAGACCGCCGTCGATTCGACGGGGCGACTGTGGGCGGCCACCCGACGTCCCGACGAACGGGACGACGGCTGGCTGGCTCGTGTCGAACCGCACGGTGCCGCACGCGTGGTACTCCCGGGAATCGCGGGCGGCAACGGCCTTGCCTGGAATCCCGAGAGCACCCGGATGTACTTCTCCGACAGCGCGACCGGTCAGGTCGACGTGCTCGACTTCGACCCCGCCTGCGGTGCGGCCACCGGACGGCGGGTGTTCTGCTCGCTCGACGACACCGACGGGCAGCCGGCCGGGCTCTGCGTGGACGCCGACGGCTGCGTGTGGGTGACGGTGCGGGGCGCGGGCCAGGTCCGCCGGTACTCGCCGGACGGCGCGTGGGACCGGACGGTCGGGTTGCCCGTCGAGCGCCCCACCGGCTGTTGCTTCGGCGGCACGGATCTCACGGACCTGTTCGTCACCTCGGCGCGGAACGGCGTCACCGAACCGGGAGACGTGGACGGTTCGCTGCTGGTGCTTCCCGAGCTGGGAACCGGCCTCCGGGCCCACGCGTTCGCCGGCTGATCCACCCGGCACCCGCGGTTTCGGCGGCGCATCCGCGTGTGCGCGCGGGAGCGCGTGAAGGGTGCCGTCCTACGCACGGCACCCCGCCCCAGTCGCGTGGAAGACGCGATCGGGACGGGGGTGCCGTGCCAGAGTTCTTCGGTTCTCGTACGGAAGCCGCGATGGCGACCCGCGACTCGAACTCTCCGTGAGCGGGTCAGGCCCAGAGTTGGCCGTCGAGGCGCTGCGCCGCCTCGTCGAGCGTTCCGCCGTAGGCACCCGTCGAGAGGTACTTCCACCCGGCGTCGGCGACCACGAACACGATGTCGGCGGACTCGCCCGCCGCCGCCACCTTCTCGGCGATCGTCAGCGAGGCGTGCAGGACACCACCCGTGGAGATCCCCGCGAAGATGCCCTCGTTCTCCAGCAGTTGCCGGGTCCGGCGCAACGCGTCGTAGGACCCGACCGAGAACCGGCGGTTGAGCACGTCGGCGTCGTACAACTCGGGGACGAACCCCTCGTCCAGATTGCGCAGCCCGTACACGAGCTCGCCGTAGCGCGGCTCGGCCGCGACGATCTGCACACCGGGCTTCTGCTCGTGCAGGTAGCGACCGACACCCACCAGCGTTCCGGTCGTACCCAGCCCCGCCACGAAGTGCGTGACGCTCGGGAGATCCCGCAGGATCTCGGGCCCGGTCGATCGGAAGTGCGCATCGGCGTTGGCCGCGTTCCCGTACTGGTAGAGCATCACCCACTCGGGGTTCTGCTCGGCCAGTTCCTTGGCGACCGCCACCGCCTGGTTCGAGCCACCCGCCGCCGGTGAGGAGATGATCCGAGCCCCGAACGCCTGCAGCAGTTGCCTGCGTTCCTCGGAGGTGTTCTCCGGCATCACGCACACGAGGCCGTAGCCCTTGAGCTTGGCGGCCATCGCCAGCGAGATACCGGTGTTCCCGGACGTCGGTTCCAGGATCGTGCAACCGTGGGTGAGACGGCCTTCTTTCTCCGCCGCCTCGATCATCGACAGCGCAGGCCGGTCCTTGATGGAGCCCGTCGGGTTCCGATCTTCCAGCTTCGCCCAGAGCCGCACGTCGGGCGTGGGCGACAGGCTCGGCAGACCGACCAGCGGCGTATCACCCAATGCGTCCAGCAAAGAGTCGTAGCGGGCCACGATGCACCTCCTCGTGCGCGGTCAGGAAATCAGCGCATGCCGCCCGCGACCGCGGGCAGAATCGTCACGCTGTCGCCGTCGCTCACGTTGGCTTCGAGGCCACCGGAGAAGCGAACGTCCTCGTCGTTGACGTAGACGTTGACGAAGCGGTGCAGATTGCCTTCCTTGACCAAGCGGTCCTTGAGGCCGTTGTGCTTGTTGTCGAGGTCGTTGATGACCTCGGCGACCGTGTTGCCGCTCGCTTCGACCGCCTTCTTGCCGTCGGTGTGGGTACGCAGAATGGTCGGGATCGAAACGTTGATTGCCATGATGGGGAAACCCTTCTGTCCACGGGGACTTGTCGAACGAACTTGCACGCACCGCTGTTTCGCCACTACTGCCCCGCCGCGACGGGCGGGCGCGGGCTCAGTCGCGGTCGGGGACCTCGTCGGCACCGGTGTGGGCGAACATGTACGACTCCACGATCTCCACCGGCTCCTCGGCGACCTCACCGTCGACGATCCGGTAGGAGCGCAGCTCGTAAGTCTCCGGGTCACGCGTGGACACGAGCACGTAGTGCGCGTTGGGCTCGGACGCGTACGACACGTCGGTGCGCGACGGGTACGCCTCGGTGGAGGTGTGCGAGTGGTAGATCACCACAGGCTCCTCGTCCGCCTGGTCCATCGCGCGCCAGACCTTCAGCTGCTCGGAGGAGTCGAAGCGGTAGAAGGTCGGGGACCTCTCGGCGTTGACCATTTCGATCATGCGTTCAGGTCGGTCCGACCCTTCATGCCCGGCAATGACGCCACAGGCTTCATCCGGGTGGTCCCGTCGAGCATGCGCGACCATCGCTTCGACGAGGTCGCGTCGGATCACCAGCACAGGCACCATCCTACGGGCTAGACAGCGGCCTCCCACGATGTAGAACGCATCGCGCAGGCCGGCATGTTTCTTACCGGCTTCAACGTAGGACAACCATGGTTCATTCCCGTACCGAGGGGTAGGCCCGCGTGTAGGAGGTCACCTCTCCCACCGGTTCGGCGGCCAGCACCGCACGCACTATCGCGGTCGCCACCACGTCGGCGGCGACGGCGCAGAGCTCGTCGAGTTCCCCCGCCCAACCGTCCGCGCCCACCGGTCGGTCCCGTCCCCGGCCACCCGTCGCGAGGGCGAAGATCGTGTCCCCGTCGGTCATCGCGTGAGCCGGCCGGACCGCACGCGCCAAGCCGTCCTGGGCGGCCACCGCCACCCGGTCGCATTCCGCCTTGGTCAGCTCCCGGTCGGTGGCCACGACACCGATGGTGGTGTTCAGCGGGCGCCCGACCTGCCCGTGCCTACCCGGCCGATCACCGCTGCGGTCCCGCATCACGGCGACCTCGGCGGCGTCCGGGGGCCGCAGCCCGTGGCCGGTTCCCGCCCAGGGCAGTCCGGTTTCCGGATCGATCACCGAGCCTGCCGAGTTCACCGCCACCAGCGCACCGACCGTCGTACCGTCGTCGAGCACCGAGCTCGCCGTACCGGTACCGCCCTTGAGGAAGCCGGCGACCGCACCGGTTCCGGCACCCACGTTGCCTTCCCGCACCTCGGTGTCGGTGGCCGCTTCGCAGGCCCGGTGTCCGAACTCGGCATCCGGGCGGTTGCCCCAGGCACCCATCGGCAGGTCGAACAGAACCGCGCTCGGCACGACCGGCACCACCTCGCCCGGTTCCGCACCGACCTGCAGGCCGTGCCCGTGGGCTTCCAACCAGCGCATCGCGCCGTCGGCGGCGGCCAGCCCGTACGCGCTGCCACCCGAGAGCACGACCGCATGGGCTCGCTGCACCAGATGCGTCGGATCGAGGACGTCGGTCTCCCGCGTGCCGGGGCCGCCGCCCCGGACGTCCACGGCCGCCACGGCACCGTCCGGCACGAGAACGACGCTGCATCCCGTCGCCCAGCGCTCGTCCAACCGCCCGTGGTGGCCGACGCGGACACCGGCGACATCCACGATCGCATTGCGCGGCCCCGATCGCCCCACAACAACCTCCCCGCCACCCTCGACGCGCGCCGACCGGAATCACTTCAAGCGGCGCCGGCCGCCTTCACCACATACCCAGACCGGCCCCGCCGCGGGTTCTCCGGAGTCTTCTCGCGAGGACAGCTCCACCGCCGCGTATCGGCATACTCAAGACGGAGATCCCGCAGCGAGAAGACCCCGGAGGTTCCGCCACAGGACACCACACCCAACCAGAGCGGCGAGCTACCCACCATTCAGGAGGTCACGGCTTCTACCAGGCTGTCCTGTACCCAAGTCAGCCACTGGTACACGCCGAGGTGTTCGCTCCGCAGGTCGTCGTCCGGAAGATCCTCCGGCATGTCGTCGACCACGTCCAACGCGGTTCCCAGCGCCAAGCGGACGTCGTTGAGCGCGGAGAGCCAACCGTCCGCTTCCTCGGCCGTCAGCTCGACCCAGCCTCCGTCGGGCGGGCAGGTGCGCAGCACGGTCTCGGCGACACCGGTCTTGCTCTCCACCAGCTCCGGCTCGTAGATCGAGCGCATCGCACCGGTCTCGTCGGCCTGCTCCTCATCGGACTCACCGGTTTCCGGGTCGCTGCGGTAGAAGTCGGGCAGCAGCCGTCCCAGCACCCGATCCTCGGGTGGGGTGGTCGGCCCGGTCCGGATACCGGTGAGCTCGGCGAGTTCGTCCTGTGGTGAGTCGGAAGCCCGCGCGGTGAGCATGTCCTTGATCTGCCCCACCAGTCCGCGGATGACCGCTGCCTCCTGCTGGGAGAGGTCCGCCACCACGTGGCCGTTCTTGCGCGTCCAACCGTTCACAGTTTCACGAGTCTTTCTGCATGGTCGCCCAGAGGCCGGCGGCGTGCAGTTTCGTCACGTCGCCCTCGACCTTCTCCTTCGAACCCGAGGACACCGCCGCACGTCCCTTGTTGTGCACGTCCAGCATCAGTTCGGTGGCGTGGTCCTTGGAGTAACCGAACACTTTCTGCAGAACGTAGGTAACGTACGACATCAGGTTGACCGGATCATTCCAGACCACGGTCACCCACGGCTTGTCCTCGGAACCGAGTTCGCTCGGTTCGAGTTGCGCGCGCTGCAGTTCGGCGGGCGAGGTCATACTTCCATGTTCGCACGTGTGCGCCATCACCGTGTCGACCGCACTGGGCAACCCGCACAAGCCGTCCGGACCTGGAACGCGAGGTTCACCGTTCGAGCTTTCGGGGACGCACACGTAATCTTTCGGCCATGACGGCCGCAAGCACTACGGGATCGGGCACGGTCCCCGCGCCGAGCACCGCGTTGCTCACCGACCACTACGAACTCACCATGCTGGCGAGCGCGCTGCGGGACGGCACAGCGCACCGTCCGTGCGCGTTCGAGGCGTTCACCCGCCGACTGCCGGACGGCCGCCGGTACGGGGTCGTCGGCGGTGTTGAACGGGTGGTCGACGCGATCGAGAACTTCCGCTTCGACGAGCACACCCTCGCACGACTCGCCGACGACCGGATCGTCGACGACAGGACCCTGGAGTGGTTGCGGGACTACCGCTTCGAGGGAGAGGTCGACGGCTATCCCGAAGGCGAGCTGTACTTTCCCGGTTCCCCGCTGCTGTCGGTGCGCGGCACGTTCGCCGAGGCCGTGGTGCTGGAGACGGTGATCCTGTCGATCCTCAACCACGACAGTGCGATCGCGGCCGCCGGAGCACGGATGGTTTCGGCCGCCAACGGCAGGCGGATCATCGAAATGGGCTCGCGCCGCACGCACGAGGAAGCCGCCGTCGCAGCCGCCAGGGTGTCCTACCTGGCCGGGTTCTCGGGAACATCGAACCTGGAAGCCGGGCGCCGCTTCCGCATTCCCACCGCCGGTACCTCCGCGCACTCGTTCACGCTGCTGCACGATTCGGAGCGATCGGCGTTCGAATCGCAGGTGGCGACGCTGGGGCCGGGAACGACGCTGCTGGTCGACACCTACGACATCACCCGGGGAATCGAAACGGCCGTCGACGTCGCGGGCACCGGATTGGGCGCGGTCCGGATCGACTCGGGCGATGTGGGCGTGCTCGCCAGGCAGGCACGCGAGCAGCTCGACTCGCTGGGCGCCACCAACACCCGAATCGTCGTCTCCGGCGACCTCGACGAGTACGCCATCGCCGCGTTGCGGGCCGAACCGGTCGACGGGTACGGCGTGGGCACCTCGCTGGTCACCGGTTCCGGCGCGCCCACCTGCGGGATGGTCTACAAGCTCGTCGACGTGGGTGGACGGGCGGTTTCCAAGCGCAGCTCGTACAAGGAGTCGCGCGGTGGCTGCAAGGCAGCGTTGCGCAGGCACAAGGACACGGGCACCGCGCTGGAGGAAGTCGTCTACCGGACCGAGGAAGGCTTCGAGCGACCGGAGCCGGGCGCGCACGACCGATTCCTCCAGATCCCGTTGCTCCGGAACGGCAAGAGGGTCGATGGCCTTCCCTCGTTGGAGGACAATAGAGAACGGCTGCGGCACGCTCTGGTGAGTCTGCCTTGGGAGGGTTTGAAGCTCTCCAACGGAGAACCGGCGATTCCCACGGTTTTCATGTGAGCCTCACGGAGGGACAGATATGCGCAAGGCGTTGATCGTCGTCGACGTGCAGAACGACTTCTGCGAAGGCGGTGCACTCGCCGTCGCGGGTGGGGCGGGAGTCGCCAGTGCGATCTCGCGGCACTTGGGCGAACTCGACGATGTGCACGTGCTCGCCACTCGCGATTTCCACATCGACCCGGGCTCGCACTTCAGCGAGGAACCCGATTTCGTGCACTCGTGGCCGGTGCACTGTGTGGCGGGCACCACCGGTGCGGAGTTCCACCCGAATCTCGACGTCTCCCCGGTCGAGGCCGTTTTCTCCAAGGGCCACTACAGCGACGGCTATTCCGGTTTCGAGGGGGTGGACTCGGACGAGGTCACGCTGCCGCGATGGCTCGCGGACCACGACGTCGACCGGGTGGACGTGGTCGGCATCGCCACGGATCACTGCGTGCGCGCGACCGCACTCGACGCGGCCAGGGCCGGGTTGCGGACGACGGTGCTACTCGGCCTGACCGCAGGGGTCTCCCAGCAGACCGTGGACGAAGGCATGGCCGAACTCCGCTCCGCGGGAGTGAACCTCCTCGGCCATCCGGTCGTGAGCTGACCGGCCCGACTCCCGACAGCTCGTCGGCGTCGACGGTGGTGGGCGGTAGCGTCTGCAGACGTGCCGCCCTCCGCTCCGCGCTGGTCCGACCTGACCACTTTCGATTCCGACGAGTCCGACGAACTCCCACCAGAGATCGCCGCCGATCTCGCCGGTTCCGACTCCGGCGGTTCCGACTCCGGCCGGAGCGGCACGAACGGCTCGAAGCGTCGCGGAACCGAACGGCAGGCGGCGCCCGCCGCGAGCGCGTACTCCGGCGGACCGGTCACCGACCTGCCGACCCTGCTGTCGATCGCGGTGAACGCGGTGGGCGGCTCGCCCCGGGAGGGCCAGAGCCGGATGGCCGAAGCCGTCGGGCACTCGATCAGCGCGGGTGAGCACCTGGCGGTGCAGGCGGGAACCGGGACCGGCAAGTCGCTGGCGTACCTGGTGCCCGCGATCCACCACGCGATCAACGCGAACACCACCGTGGTGATCTCGACCGCGACGATCGCCCTGCAACAGCAGCTGGTCGACCGGGACCTGCCGCGGCTGGCGTCCGCGCTGGCCGGTGCGCTGGGCCGGGAACCGAGCTTCGCCATCCTGAAGGGTCGGCGCAACTACCTGTGCCTCCACCGCGTGCACGGCAACGCGCCCGAAGAGCCCGACGAGGCCGCCCTGTTCGACCCGTTCGCCGCTTCGGCACTGGAACGCCAGGTCAAGCGGCTCCGCGAGTGGTCGTCGGAAACCGACACCGGAGATCGGGACGAACTCGTCCCCGGAGTCACCGACCAGGCGTGGCGGCAGGTGTCGGTGACCGCCAAGGAATGCCTCGGAGTGCACCGCTGTCCGGTGGGAACCGACTGCTTCGCGGAGCGCGCCAAGAGCGAGGCAGGGCGCGCCGACGTGGTGGTCACCAATCACGCACTGCTGGCCATCGACGCGCTCGACGACCGTCCCGTGTTGCCGGAGCACGACGTGGTGATGGTCGACGAGGCCCACGACCTGGTCGACCGGGTGACCTCGGCGGCCACCGGAGAGCTGTCGGCGAGCGCGGTCAAGCTGGCGGCGCGCCGTTGCGGCCGCGCCATCGACCAGGAGGTGGCCGACCGGCTGGACGAGGCGGGCGACGGCCTCGAAATGATCTTGCAGGACTGCCCCGCGCAACGGCTCGACGAACTGCCCGAAGCCCTGTCCGGGGCCTTGCGATCCACCCGCGACGCCGCCTCGGCGTGCGTGACCGCGCTGGGACCGGACCGCAAGGAGGACATCGAGGGCAGCACCGCGCGCAAGCTCGCCCTGGCACTGAGCGAGGAGGTCCACGACACCGCGGTCCGCCTGCTGGACGCGTTCGACGACCCGGCCGACCAGCGGCGGGACGTCGTATGGACCACCGGCGACGCCAACCGCGCGAGCACGGTCAAGGTCGCTCCCCTCGGTGTCGGAGGCCTGCTGCGGGAACGGTTGTTCGGCCAGCGCACGACGGTGCTGACCTCCGCGACGCTGGCGCTGGGCGGCTCGTTCGACACGCTCGCCCGCCAGTGGGGCCTCCCACCGGAAAAGCAAGCCAGGGCGGTCGACGGGATGGCCACCGAGAAGGAAGCCCCCTCCGACACGAGCTCGCCGAAGTGGACCGGGATCGACGTGGGGTCACCGTTCGAGCACCAGCGCAGCGGCATCCTCTACGTCGCCCGCCACCTGCCACCGCCGGGGCGGGACGGGTTGCCCGAGCAGTACCTCGACGAGTTGACCGAACTGGTCCGAGCGGCGGGTGGCCGAACCCTCGGACTGTTCTCCTCGATGCGCGCCGCGCGGCAGGCTGCCGAAGAGCTCCGGCAGCGATTGGACACCCCGGTCCTGTGTCAGGGCGAGGACAGCACTTCGCTGTTGGTCGGCAAGTTCGCCGACGACGCGGCGACCTCGCTGTTCGGCACCCTGTCGCTGTGGCAGGGAGTCGACGTGCCCGGCGACTCCCTGCAGTTGGTGGTGATGGACCGGATCCCGTTCCCGCGACCGGACGACCCGCTGGCCTCGGCGCGGCAGAAGGCGGTCGCGGCGCACGGCGGCAACGGGTTCCTCACGGTGGCGGGTACGCACGCCGCGCTGCTGCTGGCCCAGGGTTCCGGCCGCCTGCTGCGTTCCACCGACGACCGCGGTGTGATCGCCGTGCTCGACCCTCGACTGTCGACCGCGCGGTACGGCGGATTCCTCCGGGCTTCGCTGCCCCCGTTCTGGACAACCCACGACCCGCAGGTCGTGCGGGGCGCCCTGAGCCGGCTGGACGCCGCAGCGAAGACGACCTGAACCGGCCCCCGATTCCCGCGGACCTCCCGGCCCGTCCCGGACCCGGAGGTTTCCGGTTGTGGAACCTCCACAACCACACGGCAATCTTTCTGTTCGACGGTTCGACCCGGGTACGTTGTGCCCGCCCCGCATCCGCCGTGGGGTGGGTACCCCCGAGAAATGAGGAGATTCGAGAACCGTGTCGCGAACCGCACTTCCCGCCGCGGGGTTGGCCCGCACGGTGGTCTTCGCCGCGTTCATCGCCGTGCTGGGGCTCTTCCCCGGTTTGTACCTGGGCGCCGCCGCGGTACCGGTCGTCCTGCAGAACATGGGGCCGTTGCTCGCGGGCAGCGTCCTCGGAGCACGTCGCGGGGGCGCTGCCGTGCTCCTGTTCGTCGGCTTGGTGGCGCTGGGGCTGCCGCTGCTTTCCGGTGGGCGCGGAGGCATCGCACCGTTCTTCGGGCCCAGCGGTGGTTTCGTCCTGGGGTGGGTGCTCTCCGCCGTGGTGGTCGGCTTGATCGTGCAGCGCGCGATCCCGCGCCCCGGGCTGCTGGTGCTGCTGGTCGCCAACGTGGCGGGCGTGGCGGTGGACTACCTCATCGGCATCCCCTACTGGGCCGCGTTCACCGGCGATATCGGTTCCGCCGCCGTGCAGTCGTTGGCGTTCCTGCCCGGTGATGCGATCAAGATCGTCGCGGTGTCGCTGGTCGCCGTAGCGGTGCACCGCGCCGTCCCGTCCTCGGTGGTGGGCACGCCGCGTCCGGTGGCCTCGGAGGGGTGAGCGTGCCGTTCCCGGTGCCGCCGGTCCTCGGCGATCGGATCGGCGCGAACGTCTCGTACCCGGGCGGTTCCCTCTCCGGCCGGGAGTTGTTGGCGCGCGCGTACGACGCCGCGCGGCGGCTGCCGACCGGTTCACGGATCGCGGTGGACGCCGACGATGCGCTCACCCGCCTGTGCTGGTTGCTCGGGGCCGACATCGCGGGTTGCGCGACCTTGCTCATCGAGCCCGCCTGGAGCGCGTCCGAACGGCGATCGGTGCTGGCGGACGCCCGACCGGCCATGACTGTGGGAGCCTCGTGGCCGTCGGCAGCCGTCGACACCACCGGGACCCGGTATCCGGTCGGTGACGAATCGACGCGCTTCTACCTGCCGACGACGTCCGGGAGCAGTGGCCGGCCGCGCGTGCTCGTGCGCTCACGACGTTCCTGGCTGCGCAGCTTCGAGGCTTTCGACATCGGGACGGGAGCGGACGACCGAGTCCTCGTACCGGGTCCGTTGACTTCCTCGCTGTTCCTGTTCGGTGCCGTGCACGCGTTGCACGAGGATCTCGACCTGCACCTGCTGGATCGCTGGTCGGCGGCGGACGCTGCCGAGGAGTGCCGCTGGGCGACCGTGCTGCACGTGGTTCCGGCGATGCTCTCGGCACTGGTTTCGAGATGGGAGGCCGATGCGGCGCTGCGGCACGGGTGCACGCTGCGCACGATCGCGTGCGGAGGCGCACGCGTGGATCCGGTGCTTCGGGAGCGGCTCCACCACGTGCTCCCGGACTGCGACCTCGTCGAGTACTACGGGTCGGCCGAGCACTCGGTGGTCGCGATGCACCACGGCGAGGCGATGCGCCCGGTCGTCGAGGTCGACGTCCGCGACGAACGGGGCGACTCGCTGTCCCCCGACGAGCCGGGCGTGTTGTGGGCCCGCTCGGAGCTGCTGTTCGACGGGTATCTCCGGCACGGTGAGCTCGACTCGTCCGAAACCGGGGAGGACGGCTGGTCGAGCGTCGGTGGCCAGGCCGTGCTCCACCACGACGGCACGCTGACCGTGCACGGCCGGAGCGGATCTACGATCAGCACGGGAGCCAGGCTGGTCACGGCCGAAGAGGTCGAGTCGGTGTTGCGCAGGGCGCCGGGAGTCGGCGACGTCATCGTGGCGGCGACACCCCATCCCAGGTTGGGTTCGCTGGTGACCGCCCTGATCGAAGCGGACGGTCCGCCGCCCGCGCTGCGCGCCCTGCGCGGGCTCGTGCGCGACGAGCTCGAACCGGCCAAGCGTCCCCGACGGTGGCTCGTGACCCACGAGCTGCCCCGCACCTCCGCGGGCAAGCCCGCGCGGGGACTGGTGGCCGAGAACCTGCGCACCGGCGTTCCGCCTGGGGAGCCCCTGACTTGACCGACCGAACACCCGTGGTGGTGGCAGCCCGGCGCACCCCGATCGGTGCGGCAGGCGGGTCGATGCGCCACCTCGCCGTCGATCAGCTCGCCGCACCCGTCCTCCGGGCCGTTCTCGACGACGCCGGATTCGGAGACGCCGGATTCGGAGACACCGGACTCGGAGACACCGGACTCGGAGACACCGGACTCGGAGACACCGGACTGGGAGACGCGGCCGAAGGCGCCGTCGACGACGTCCTGCTCGGCAACGTGCTCGGCCCGGGCGGGAATCCGGCTCGTGTCGCCGCGCTGCGAGCCGGCCTCGATTACCGGATACCGGGTATGACGCTGGACCGCCAGTGCGCGAGCGGGCTGAGCGCCATCACCACCGCCGCCGCCATGCTGCGGGCGGGTGTCGGTGACTGGTACCTGGCGGGCGGGGTGGAAAGCGCGTCGACAGCGCCGTGGCGCGCGTGGCGTCCCCGATCCACGACCGAACCACCCCGGTTCTACACGCGAGCACCCTTCGCACCCGCCGAGATCGGCGATCCCGAGATGGGTGCGGCCGCGGACGTGGTCGCCGCCGAGGCCGGTGTGTCCCGCGAGCGACAGGACCGCTTCGCCGCACGCAGTCACGCTCGCGCCGTCGCCGCCAGGGCCGAACACCGGTTCGCCCACGAGCTGGTCGAGACCGGCGGGGTGAACACCGACGAACGACCGCGCGAGCGGTTCACCCCCGAACGCCTCGCCCGGTTCCGGCCCGCCTTCACGCCGGACGGCACCGCGACGGCGGCGAACTCCTGCGGAATCAGCGACGCGGCCGCCGCCGTGCTCATCACCACCGAGACCAATCGGCGACGGCTCGGTCTCGACGGGATCCGGCTGGTCGACTGGCACACTGCTGGAGTCGACCCGAACCGTCTCGGCCTGGGAGCGGTCCCGGCGATGCGGACCGTCCTGCGGCGCCGCCGGACACCGGTGGACACCGTGGAGTTCAACGAGGCATTCGCCGGGCAGACCCTGGCCTGCCTGGACGCGGTCGGCATCGACGAGCACAACGCCGGTCCGGACGGCGGTGCGATCGCGCTCGGGCACCCCTGGGGTGCCTCGGGCGCGGTCCTGGTGGTGCGATTGTTCAGCAGCATCGTGCGCGGCGACGGCCCGCGCACCGGCCTGGCCGCCCTGTCGTCCGGAGGCGGGCTGGGCGTGGCGACGGTCTGGGAGCGAGTGGGTTGATCGAATTCGACGACATCGGGCACAGCTACGACGAGCATCCGGTGCTCGCCGACGTGAACCTGCGGCTGACCGAACAGCGGGTCGCGTTCGTGGGGGCGAACGGTTCGGGCAAGTCCACGCTGGCCCGCATGATCAACGGTCTGGTGGCGCCCTCGCGGGGACGCGTACTCGTCGACGGGCTCGACCCGGCGCGCGACGGCCGGGCCGTCCGGCAGCGGGTCGGATTCGTGTTCACCAACCCGGACAGCCAGATCGTAATGCCCACCGCGGGTGAGGACGTGGCGTTCTCGCTGCGCAAAAAGTCGTTGTCGAAGCAACAACGCAAGCTCCGCGCTTCGGAGATGCTCGCCGAGCACGGGCTCGCCGGCTACGAGGAGCACCCGGCCCACCAACTCTCCGGCGGGCAGAAGCAGCTGCTCGCCCTGTGCTCGATGCTGGTCCTGGAACCGGACGTGCTGGTGTGCGACGAACCCACCACGCTGCTGGACCTCTCCAACAAGCGGCATTTCATCCGGGTCCTGAAGGAACTCCCGCAGCAGGTGGTGCTGGTCACGCACGACCTCGACCTGCTGTCGGATTTCGATCGCGTCGTCGTGCTCGATCGGGGACGCGTCGTCACGGACGGATCTCCGGAAACGGCACTACCCCACTACCGCGAGCTGATCAGTTGAGCATCGTAGGCCTCTACCAACCCGGCCGGAGCCCGCTGCACCTGCTCGGGGCGGGCAGCAAGCTGATCGGTCTGCTGTCCTTCGCCGTGTTGCTGTTCGTGTTCCGGACGCCGTTACCACTGGCGATCACCGCACTGGTGGCCGTGCTCGGCTACCCGCTGGCGCGTATTCCGGCTCGACGGTGCGGGCAGGCGGCCCGGCTGGTCGTCCCGCTGCTGGTGGTGGTGTTCCTGGTGCAGTGGTGGCTGCTGGGGTTCGACCAGGCGGCGGTGGTGTGCCTGCGGTTGCTGGCCGCGCTCGCGGCCGCGAACCTGTTCACGCTGACAACCAAGGTGGACGACCTGGTCAGCGCGGTCGAACGTGGCCTCGGTCCCACCCGGCGGATCGGACTCCGGCCGGAGCGGATAGGTCTGCTCGTGGGCCTGACGCTGCAGGCGGTGGCCGTGCTCTCGTCGATCGCGAGGGAGACCCGCGAAGCGCAGATCGCGCGGGACGCCGGGGGTTCCATCCCGGCGTTCGCCGTCCCGTTCCTCGTCCGCACGCTGCGGCATTCCGACGAACTCGGCGAGGCACTGGCCGCACGCGGCGTGGACGACGACTGAGCCGTCTCGGCGAGTCCATGGGGATCCGGGACTTTTTCCCCTGTTGTGGATCAATCGTTCGCCGCATCCTCGGACGTGCCGGGAAACCGGTGACCCGTTCGAGGATGCAGTGGCCTTGACGACTTTCGGGCCGCCAACGACCTATCAGTCGCAAGACTGAGAAACATTCTCGGACGGGCCTTTTATGTGCCGGACGCCCCCGAACCGCCGGGTCCGGTTACCGCTCCGGCCACTGCGCCAGGACCGTCACCGTGCCGGGATCGACCTCGGTGAATCCGGCATCCCGCACCATCGCGACCCGTCGTTCCCGCCACGCCGACTCCGGATCGTCGCGCGGGTGCAGGCGGTCCCACTCGGCCTGTTCGGCAGTACGCACCGAGCAGCCGAATCCATCGGCCGACCAGCGTTCGAGCGCGGAATCCGAGCCGTCCCCGTGCAGCAGCGCAGCCAACATCATGCTCGCGTGACCGACCTGGGCCGCGGCCTTTCCCGCACTCATCTCGACCTCGGGGTTCAGCCACAACGTCGGCCGGTGACCGACGGGCGACCCGGGCTCGCCGGACGGCAGCTCGCTGCCGGAAATCTGCAGGCGGGTGAGTTCCTTCGGCATCTCCGAAACCCGCATCGGCAGCATCGCGCGGACCTGCGCGCCACCGACCTCCACGGTTCGGCCGGGCAACGACTGCACGGCCGCCCAATGGGCGCCGCGCGCGCGGCGGGAAACCTTGCGGATGCGCCCGGATATCCAGCCGCGCATCGCCTCGTGCCACTCCCCGCCCGGTTCGCACCGCTCATCCAGGCACACGGCCAGCGCGGAGGCGGCCGCGGCTTCCAACATCGCCGCGCGATCCGGCGGCTCCGTTCGCTCGATGCGCAGCACCATCGGCATGAGGACCACGTTCTCCGGGTCCTCGTCCGAGGTGTCCGCGGTAGCCGAGTCCGGCAGCGCGAGCCAGGAGGCGTAGCGGGCGGTCAGTGGATCCAGCACAGCAGCGACGTCGAACACGACGATGATTATCCGACGATCCCGACCCGCGTCGGCACGCAGGTCGGGACCGCGACGGACCGGATCAGAGCATCTCGGGTTCGAGCGGCACGCGCCGCAGCACACCGTCCTCGGCGTCGGCCGCCTCGACCTCGGCGCGCGTCACGCCGAGCACGAACAACACGGTGTCCAGGAACGGGTAGGACAGCGCGGTGTCGGCGACCTCGCGCAGCGCGGGTTTGGCGTTGAACGCCACCCCCAGTCCGGCGGCCGAGAGCATGTCGATGTCGTTGGCCCCATCACCGACGGCCACGCACTGCCCCGGCGGGACGCCGAACTCGTCGGCGAACCGCCGCAACGACTTCGCCTTGCCGGGGCGGTCGACGACCTCGCCCAGCACTCGGCCGGTCAACTTGCCGTCGACGACTTCGAGCTCGTTGGCCGCGCTGAAGTCCAAGCCGAGGTCGTCGACCAATTGGTCGATGATCCGAGTGAAACCGCCCGAGACGACACCGGTGTGGAAGCCGAGGCGGCGCAGCGTTCGGACGGTGGTCCGGGCGCCGGGGGTCAGTTCCAGTTCGGCGGCGACCTCGTCGAGCACGGTCGCGGGCAGGCCCTTGAGCACCTCGACGCGGCGTCGCAGCGATTCCTCGAAGTCCAGTTCACCGCGCATCGCCTGCTCGGTGACCTCGCGCACCTGGTCCTCGCAGCCGGCCTTGGCCGCCAGCATTTCGATGACCTCGCCCTGGATGAGGGTCGAGTCGACGTCGAAGACGACCAGCCGCTTGGCCCTGCGGGTCAGCCCCGCGCGTTCGACCGAGACGTCCACTCCGATGCCCGCTGCCAGGTCGGCCATCTCCGAAGTCAGCAGCGTGTCGGCATCCACACCCGATTCCGGCGCGCTGACCTGCAGCTCCAAACCGGTTACGGGGTAGTCCGCGACCCGCTTGATGGAGTCGATGTTGACGTTGATGGAAGCCAACCGGCGGGACACGTCACCGAAGTTGCGGGCGGTCACCGGCTGGCCGAGAACGACGACGACGTGGGTGGAACCGAGCTTGTCGGCTTCGTCGTCCTCCGCACCGATCCGAATGTCGACGTTCATGCCCACGGTCGCCATCGCTTGCTCGACGGCTTCCTGCAGGTGCTCGGGATCGCCCTCGATCGAAACGAGGACTCCGAGCACGAGTCGATTCCTGATAACCACCTGTTCGACATCCACGATGTCGACGTTGTGCCGGGTCAAGGCGGCGAACAGCACGGACGTGACGCCCGGCTTGTCCCTCCCGGTCACGGTGATCAGCACGGTGTTGGGATTCGACGTGCTCACGACTGACGGCTCTCCCTCTACGTGGCGGTCATACGGGGCCCAGATGTGCGAAAAGCCCTGGCGGACCGGACTTCCGGCCTGCCAGGGCTCGTCGCTGAGCTAACCCCACCTTTACACAATCGCGCGGTGCGGGGCTAGCGTCTACGTCACTTGTCCTTGGGGTCCCTGTCACCACCCTGCTCGGGCGGAACGGTCGCCTGCGCTGCTTGTTCCGACGGTGCCGCATGCGCGACCGGCTTGCCGGTGAGACCGATGTGGGCCTCGAGTCGAGCGCGCTCCACCACGTGCGGGTAGTGCAGCTCGAACGCCGGGCGCTCGGAGCGGATGCGGGGCAGCTCGGTGAAGTTGTGCCGCGGGGGCGGGCACGAAGTGGCCCATTCCAGCGAGTTGCTGTAGCCCCACGGGTCGTCGACGTTGGCTACCTCGCCGTACCGGTAGCTCTTGAAGACGTTCCACAGGAACGGCAGCATCGAGGCGCCCAGGGTGAACGCGCCCACCGTGGAAATGATGTTCAGCGAGGTGAACCCATCGCTGGGCAGGTAGTCGGCGTACCGGCGCGGCATGCCCTCGTTGCCCAGCCAGTGCTGCACGAGGAACGTGCCGTGGAACCCGATGAAGGTCAGCCAGAAGTGCAGCTTGCCCAGCCGCTCGTCCATCATCCGGCCGGTCATCTTCGGGAACCAGAAGTAGATGCCCGCGAACGTGGCGAACACGATCGTGCCGTAGAGCACGTAGTGGAAGTGGGCGACCACGAAGTACGTGTCCGACACGTGGAAGTCGATCGGCGGCATCGCCAGCAGCACACCGGTGAGGCCACCGAACAGGAATGTGACCAGGAAGCCGACACTGAACAGCATCGGTGATTCGAAGGTCAACTGCCCCTTCCACATGGTGCCGATCCAGTTGAAGAACTTGATACCGGTCGGCACCGCGATCAGGAACGTGGTGAACGCGAAGAACGGCAGCAGCACCGCGCCGGTGGCGTACATGTGGTGCGCCCACACCACGACCGACAGGGCGGCGATGCCCATCGTCGCGTACACCAGGCCGGTGTAGCCGAACAGCGGCTTGCGGCTGAACACCGGGAAGATCTCCGAAACGATGCCGAAGAACGGCAGCGCCACGATGTAGACCTCGGGGTGGCCGAAGAACCAGAACAGGTGCTGCCACAGGATCACACCGCCGTTGGCGGGATCGAACACGTGTGCACCGAGCTGGCGGTCGGCGAGAAGGCCGAGGAGCGCCGCAGTCAGGATCGGGAACGCCATCAGGATCAGCACGCTGGTCACCAGGATGTTCCAGGTGAAGATCGGCATGCGCCACATCGTCATGCCCGGAGCGCGCAGGCAGACCACCGTCGTGATCATGTTGACCGCACCCAGGATGGTGCCCAACCCGCTGACGAGCAGACCGGCGACCCAGAAGTCGGCGCCGTGCCCCGGGGAGTGAATGGCGTTCGACAGCGGCGTGTAGGCGAACCAGCCGAAGTCGGCGGCACCACCCGGCAGCAGGAACCCGGAGATCACGAGCAGCCCGCCGAAGGTGAACAGCCAGTAGCCGAAGGCGTTCAACCTCGGGAACGCGACGTCCGGAGAGCCGATCTGCAACGGCAGGATGTAGTTGGCGAACCCGAACAGAACGGGGGTCGCGTACAACAACAGCATGATCGTGCCGTGCATGGTGAACAGCTGGTTGTACTGCTCCTGGGACAAGAACTGCATACCCGGCACCGCGAGCTCACCACGGATCAGCATCGCCATCAGGCCGCCGATCATGAAGAAACCCATCGAGGTGACCAGGTAGAGGATGCCGATCTGCTTGTGGTCCGTGGTGCGGAACATCCGCGCCATGAAAGATCCCTTGACCGGCTTGTGGACCGGATCGGGGCGCGTGGCGATCG
The DNA here is from genome assembly GCF_054779195.1 of Parasphingorhabdus pacifica. Classification (NCBI taxonomy): domain Bacteria; kingdom Pseudomonadati; phylum Pseudomonadota; class Alphaproteobacteria; order Sphingomonadales; family Sphingorhabdaceae; genus Parasphingorhabdus; species Parasphingorhabdus pacifica. The sequence continues at coordinate 647,227 of NZ_BAAGYS010000006.1, read as the reverse complement.
GCTGTGGCGCGACGGCCGTCACGGTGCCTCCTGCACTGAGCCTCAAGACGTACCGGGCCCGGCTTGGGCGGGCCCGCCCGACCCGGGCGGGTCGGCGAGTCGGCAGTGCGCGAGACCCGTTGAGGCCGGGCCGTCACGATCGCTGCCGTCTGCGGATAGTAGTCCGACCGTCCCGAGGGATCTCGGCCGGGCCGTAGTCACCCTATTCATCCCGGACCCGGACGTCACCGGGGGCGAAGCGGATGCGATGCGCGCCACACGCCGGCCCTGCGACTCCCGGCGAGGCACCTGCCGAGGTCGCGGATCACGAATGTCCGACGTCGCCCACACGTCCCGTGCCGACGCCAGCTAGCCTACGGGCCGAGAAAGTCCGGCGTCGGCGTCTGCGATCGGTCTGGCAAAACGATCTACAGGGCCGCTCTGGGACGACCACCACGACCCCTGGAGGGAAGCACGTGCGGAGGAGCACGATCATCGGCGCCCTGCTGGCCGGCGGTCTCGCGCTCGCAGGCTGCTCGCCGAGCGAAGAGCCCAGCGACCAGCCCCCGGCCCCCGGAACGCCTCCGCCTGCGACCGAGCAGGCGTCCGGCGAAGCGACCGGGGCAGTGCAGGGCAGCGCGCACACCGGCACGGACAAGGAGTTCGCGCAGCAACTGCTGACCCACCACGAGCAGCTGGTCGAGCTCGCGGGCCTGGCCGAGCGGAACGCCCAGGACCCGCGGATCAAGGAGCTGGCGGCCGAGATCCAGCAGTCGGAGTCGGCCGAGATCGGCGAGCTCGAGGCGTGGCTGGCCGCGACCGCGGGCGAGGAGTCCGACAGCGCGCCGGAGGACGCCGAGGGCTCCGGCGCCGAACTCCCGAGCGCGCTGTCGCCGGAGGAGTTGGACCAGCTGCGCGAGATCAGGGGTTCGGAGTTCGACCGGCGCTGGCAGCAGGCCGTCCTCGCCTTGGAGGAGGGAGCGCTCCAGGTCGCGAAGACCGAGCTGGACGAAGGCTCCGACGAGGAGATGCGCGCGCTCGCCGAGAAGATCGTGAGCGAGCAGCCCGCGCAGATCGACAAGGTCAAGTCGCTGGGCTGAGCACCGAATACGACGAACGGCCGGGTGATCCGTCACCCGGCCGTTCGTGTGTTCGAGGTCGACGCGGCGGACCCCGGTTTCGATCTCTCCGGTCGTTCGCGCATCCGGTCGTTCGCGCATCCGGCTGCCACTGTGCCCGACGCATCGGTGATTCGACGGAGCCGGCTCTTCCGCAGATCACGAGTTCGACCTACTATGAGTAGGCTACTGTCGAGTAGGAACGTTCTCGTCGAGGAACCAACCAGGGAGTGCGCATGCCGTGGAACCTGTCCGGCAAAGTTGTCCTCATCACCGGCGCCGCTCGTGGCATCGGTGCTCAGACCGCCCGTGAACTGGCGCGGCGCGGCGCACGCATCTCGCTGGTGGGCCTCGAACCGGAGGAACTACGGGCAGTCGCCACCGAACTCGGCGACAACCACGCGTGGTTCGAAGCCGATGTCACCGAAGCGTCCTCCATCGAAGCCGCAGTCACCGCGACCGTCGAGGAATTCGGTCGGCTCGACGCGGTCGTGGCCAACGCCGGTGTCGCCCCCTTCGGAACCGTGCTCAACTGCGACCCCGACTCGTTCACCAAGACCATCGACATCAACGTCAACGGCGTCTTCCGCACCGTCCGCGCCGCCCTGCCGCACGTCATCGAGCAACGCGGCTACGTCCTGGTGGTGTCCTCCCTGTCGGCGTTCGCCCCGGTCGGCGGCATGAGCGCCTACACGGCGAGCAAGGCGGGTGCCGAAGCTCTCGCGAGCGCGCTGCACTCGGAGGTCGGTCACCTCGGCGTCGCGGTGGGCAGCGCCCACCCTTCCTGGATCGACACCGACCTGGTGCGCGACGCCGCCGAGGACCTGCCGAGCTTCCGCAAGATGCGCGCGCTGCTGCCCTGGCCCATGCGTGCCACCACGACGGTGGAGAAGTGCGGCGCGGCATTCGCGGACGGAGTCCAGCGCCGCGCGCGGCGCATCTACGTACCGCGCCCCATCATGCTCATGCACTGGCTGCGCAACCTGCCCGCCTCAAAGCTCACTTCGCTGCTCATGCGGCGGCCACTGCGGAAGATCATGCCGCAGATGGAGAAGGAGGTCGCCGGGTTGGGCCGTTCGTTCAGCGCACGCAACCAGCAGTTGAACGCGAAGCAGGACTGACCGCTCCGCGCTGACCGCGCCGCCACTCCTCGGAACCCGACCCGGCGGAGCCCGCCCCGGGACGCCGCTCATCTCGCGCACCCCGGGACGCACGGCTGGTTCGCGTTCCGGCGGGCCCGCGATGTCCTGCCCGCCGCTGATCCCACCGGCGTTCCTCCTCGATCTCGTCGATGAGCCGCCACACCGACCGGCCGTGGCGAGCGGACCCGCTGTGCTGTGGTCCCGCCGCTACCGGGGCCGGACGTTCCCGGCCCCGGTAGTGGCGCCACGGCGGCCGAACCAGCAAGCCGCCGAGCGTGGCACCGAACGTGTTCAGCACGATGTCGTCGGTGGAGGCCACCCGGCCGACAACCACGAAGAACTGGGTCAGCTCGATCGCGCAGGACAAGAGCAGGCCACCCGTGGCGATCCGACCGACGTTGTCGAACCACCGGAGCCGCAACGGAAGCATCGCCCCGAGCGGCAGCAGGAGGACCAAGTTGCCGGCCAGCTGAACCCACGGCGTCGTATCACCGGGTCCGGCCCGCATCGCCATCGAGAAGTCCATTCCGGGCGGCAGCTGCGCCCGTTCGGGAATGGACGGCTGCGGCATCAGCACCAAGTAGGCCACCGACAGGCCCAAAAACACCAGCGAGGCGTCGATCAACGCATCGCGGAGCGACGAAGCGGTAAACAGAATCCGTCGGAGCAAGACCGAAACAACGGCGGCGACCACGGCCACCGGAAAAGGGCAACTACGGGAACGAACCCGTCGAACGACACGAGAATCTTATGCAATTTCGCCGCACTTCCTCGGGTTGCCGACGCCAGGGCCACGCGACATTCACCAAGAGCACTTCAACGAAAGTCGCGAACCAACCGAATCGACTTTCCCGCGGATCGACGGACGCGCCGAATCCGCGGAAGCCACCACGCATCAACCCAGTTCCGCGAAAATTGACACGGGCACTCCATCAGTCGGTCGGCGTTGACCGGCAGCGAGCGCGGAAAGTCAGCTCCCTTCCGGCTGGAGACCACCTCGGGCGGATGCCCGAACGAACCTCGGACGGGAACGAACATATAGTCCACGGACGGCGGATTCACTCAGATGGCAAGAACCCGCCAGCCCGAGTCGGCCAAGACGGACATATCTCCCGCAAGAATCGTCGCGCCACCGGGAAGTGATTTAATCCCGAAATCACAGCACGTTCACACACCCGCGCAATTCTATTCATGCGCAGCTTCTCGGCGGATTTCGAGGACACCTCGGGCGCGTGGGACTCGCATCCGGTCATGGGCCTGTTTCGGAAGTCTGCGGAAACCGGTCACGGCCGGCGAGCGCAGCGCTCGGGCGTCTCGGAGCGGACTCGTCCGGAAACGGACCTCTCGGGGCGAGCACGCCCGAGAGGTCCGCACGCGCGAGGGCGCGCCCGGGGTTGCCGAGCACCCCGGAACGCGCCGCGACCGCGAACCGGTGGAGATCACTCGCGGCCACCGACCAGGGCAATCGACCGACGGCGACAGCATCGACCGACGGCGACCGCGCCGGCGACCGCGGCGAACTCAGTCCGGCTTCCGCCGGAAGAACCGCAGGATCGGGTCGTACACCCGGTCGGCCACCCGCTCCTTCAGCGGGATCAACGCGTTGTCAGTGATGTGGATGTGCTCCGGGCACACCTCGCTGCAGCACTTGGTGATGTTGCACAAGCCGAGACCGTGGTCGTCGCGGGCATCCTCGGCCCGGTTTCCCCCGGCTTCGTCGTAACTGTCGAGGGGGTGCATCTCCAGTTCCGCGACCCGAATCAGATGGCGCGGACCGGAAAAGGCCTCCTTGTTCTCCTCGTGGTCCCGGATCACGTGGCAGACGTCCTGACAGAGGAAGCACTCGATGCACTTGCGGAACTCCTGGGACCGCTGCACGTCCACTTGCTGCATGCGGTACTCCCCCGGAGCCAGTCCTTCCGGCGGACGGAACGCGGGGACCTGGCGCGCCTTGACGTAGTTGTACGAGACGTCGCAGACCAGGTCCTTGATGACCGGGAACGTCCGCATCGGGGTCACCGTGATGACCTCGTCCTCGTCGAACAACGACATTCTCGTCATGCACAGCAGCCGCGGCTTGCCGTTGACCTCCGCCGAGCACGAACCGCACTTGCCCGCCTTGCAGTTCCACCGAACCGCCAGGTCCGGGCGCTGGGTGGCCTGCAGCCGGTGGATGATGTCCAGCACCACCTCGCCCTCGTTGGCCTCGACGGTGCAGTCCTCCAGCTCGCCCCCGTCCGCATCTCCGCGCCACACCCGGAAGTGCGCCTGGTATCCCATCGTGGCCCTCCTCAGCCCGGTTGAACCGTGACGAGCTCGTCGTCGGTGAAGTACTTGCGGAGTTCCTCGACCTTGAACAGCGCCACCAGGTCCGCGCGCATCGGCATCTGCTCCCGTTCGACCACCTGGATCGAGCCGTCGGCCAGCGAACACGCCAGCAGCGTCCGGCGCCAATGGGCGTCCATCTCGGGATGGTCGTCCCGGGTGTGCCCACCTCGGCTCTCGGTTCGCAGCACCGCCGCGTTCGCCACGCACCGACTGACCAGCAGCATGTTCCACACATCCAGCGCGAGGTGCCAGCCGGGGTTGAACTGCCGGTTTCCTTCCACCGCCAGGTTCGGCACCCGCTCTTCGAGTCGTTCCAGCTCGGTCAGCGCAGTCCGCATCTCGTCACCGGTGCGGATGATGCCGACCAAGTCGTTCATCACCTGCTGAAGCTCGCTGTGCACCGCGTACGGGTTCTCCGTCCCGGAGGCCTCCGCCGCTGCGAACGGCGCCTGCGCCCGCTGCTCCGCGTCGGCCACATCGGACTCGACGAGCTGCGGCCGGTTGGACAGACCATCCAGGTACGCGGCCGCGCCCGCTCCGGCCCGCCGACCGAACACCAGCAGGTCGGACAGCGAATTGCCACCCAATCGATTCGAACCGTGCATCCCGCCGGCCACCTCGCCCGCCGCGAACAATCCCGGTACCCGAGAAGCAGCGGTGTCCGGATCGACCTCCACACCCCCCATCACGTAGTGGCAGGTGGGTCCGACCTCCATGGACTCGGCCGTGATGTCCACGTCCGCCAGTTCCTTGAACTGGTGGTGCATCGACGGCAGCCGCCGGGTGATCTCCTCGGTCGACAGCCGTCCGGCGATGTCCAGGAAGACACCGCCGTGCGCGGACCCCCGCCCTTCCTTGACCTCGTTGTTGATCGCGCGCGCCACCTCGTCGCGCGGGAGCAGCTCGGGGGGTCGCCGGTTGTTCTCCGGATCGCTGTACCAGCGATCGGCCTCCGCCTCGTTGTCCGCGTAGTTGTCCTTGAAGACCTCGGGTATGTAGTCGAACATGAATCGTCGGCCGTCGGAATCCCGTAGCACCCCGCCGTCCCCCCGGACCGACTCGGTCACCAGGATTCCCTTGACGCTGGGCGGCCAGACCATGCCGGTCGGGTGGAACTGCACGAACTCCATGTTGATCAGTGCCGCGCCTGCTCGGAGCGCGAGCGCGTGCCCGTCGCCGGTGTACTCCCACGAGTTCGACGTGACCTTGAACGACTTGCCGATCCCACCAGTAGCCAGCACGACCACCGGAGCGCGGAAGACCACGAAGCGCCCGTTCTCGCGCCAATAGGCGAAGGCCCCGGCCACCGCGCCCGAGTCGTCCTTGAGTAGTTCGGTGACCGTGCACTCCTGGAAAACCCGCAGCCGTGCCTCGTCATCACCGAACTCGGCGCGGTCTTCCTGCTGCAGCGACACCACCTTCTGCTGCAGGGTGCGGATCAGCTCCAGACCGGTCCGGTCACCGACGTGCGCGAGCCGCGGATACTCGTGACCACCGAAGTTGCGCTGGCTGATGCGGCCGTCCTTGGTTCGGTCGAACAGCGCGCCATAGGTCTCCAACTCCCAAACCCGATCGGGAGCCTCCCTGGCGTGCAGCTCCGCCATCCGCCAGTTGTTCAGGAACTTGCCGCCGCGCATCGTGTCCCGGAAGTGGACTTCCCAGTCGTCGCGGGAGTTGACGTTGCCCATCGAGGCGGCGATACCGCCCTCGGCCATCACGGTGTGCGCCTTGCCGAACAGCGACTTGCAGACCACCGCCGTCCGCAATCCGCGGGATCTCGCCTCGATCGCCGCGCGCAGTCCCGCACCTCCGGCTCCGATCACGACGACGTCGTAGTCGTGCCGTTCGATCTCTGCCATTCGAGTGTCGCTCTCCTTGTTTTCAGTTGAACAGGCGCAGATCGGGGAAGGCCCCGCCGGCCACGAGCATCACGTAGAGGTCCACCAGCGCCACCGACGCGAGCGACAGCCAAGCCAGGAGCATGTGCCTGCCGTTCAGCTCGCTGACCTTGGTCCACAACCAGTAGCGCACCGGGTGGCGGGAGAAGTGGTTGAGCCGTCCGGCGACGAGGTGCCTGCAGGAATGGCACGAGACCGTGTAGAGCCACAGCAGGACAACGTTGATCACCATCAACACGGTGCCGAGTCCGATGCCGAACCCACCGTCGGCTCCGCGGAACGCGATCACGGTGTCGTAGGTGAGCACGAGCGCGACCAGCAGTGCCGCGTAGAAGAAGTAGCGGTGCACGTTCTGCATCACCAGTGGAAAGCGGGTCTCGCCGGTGTAGCTGCTGTGCGGTTCGCGCACCGCACAGGCGGGGGGCGCAACCCAGAACGAGCGGTAATAGGCCTTCCGGTAGTAATAGCAGGTCAGCCGGAACCCCAGTACGAACGGCAGCACGAACAGCGGCGGCGGCACGAAGGGCGCCAGGTTCGGGAACGGCTGTCCCCAATGGCTCGCTCCCTCGACGCAAGCGGCGCTCAGGCACGGCGAGTAGAACGGCGCGAGGTAGTGGTACTCCGGAACCCAGTACCACTGGTTCATGAACGCGCGGATCATTCCGTACACCACGAAGGCCATCAGGCCCAGGAAGGTCAGCAGCGGCGGCAACCACCACCGGTCGGTGCGAAGGGTGCGGGGGTGCGCGCGCGTGCGGGCTTTCGATGTGGCGTTCGGCGTGCTTCCGGGCGTGTTCGGCGTGCTGTCGGGGGTGTTCGGGGGTGCGGACATGCATGACCTCGTTGTCGTGGGTGTCCGTCAGCGACCGTGCTGCCCTCCCAGCCCCTCGTCGTCGACACCGCGCCACAGCTCGGGGTCGTACGGGGTGTCCGGGACGATGACGGTCTCCCCCTCCGGAGCGGTGCTCCCGCGCCGTGGGGCTGGCATGGCAGCGGACAGATCGTTGACGTCGATGTCGAGCCGTTCCACGTCGTTGCTGATCCGGCGCACCGACGGGACGTCGCCGTACCGCGAGCGCAGCGCGCTCACACCGGTGCGCAGCTGCGTGAGGGCACGCTGGATGTCTGCCAGTTCGGTCGTGGAGGACATGCCGAGCACCTTTCGTGTGTGAGGTCGTCGTTGTCGCGGGGTCACGGGTTGCTGACGACGACACTGCACGCAACCGACCAATGTGACAAGGCACACACGTACTTCGGAAGCCGGATTCCCCCATCCGGATTGATGAGGAGCCCGATTTCAGTCGCCCGGGAAACGCACGAGCGGGTGGTGCCGATCTCGCGATGAATCGACTCAGCCGGGGGTCACGGGCTGACCGGCAGCCGTCGGGTCCGGGCGCCGACGAGCCCGCCGACGAGGAGATTCCGGACCCAGCCGGTGATCTTTCTCGTTAACCTCGTGCGGGTGAGGTTCCGACGAACGGCCGGACGGACGGGGCGGTCTCCCTCGTCGCCGACGGGCCAGGACAAGACCGACGCCACCATCCGGGCCGCGATGATCACGCGCCGCGGCGCCATCCTCGCGGCTGCCATGACCGCCTTGATCACCTTGATCACGACCTCGATCACGGTCTACTCCAGCACTCGCGCGCAGAACTCCGACAAGTCGTCGGTCCCCGCGACCGAAACCGTGGTGGTGACCGAAACCGTGCCGAGGAACGCCGACGCGGAGAGCGCGGCGAAGGCAGCGGCGGACCCCACCGGTCCGGCAACGGACGGAACCGTCGCCGGTGAAATCAGCCTCGCCGAGAAAACCCCGCAGGACGGTGCCCGCGACTTCGAACGCACCGCGATCACGGTTCGCCAGCAGGAGCGCCCACGCTCGTTGATCGCGGACCTGCAGTGCTCGCCCAGCACGATCGGGTTCAACGTCGATCCCGGTATGCGCACGTTCCGCACCCTGGTCGGCCTGTCCGACCAAGCGAGGTCCGACCGTTCGGCGAAGTTCACGGTCTTCCTCGACGGGGAGCAGACCGGCGCCTTCGCCGATGTCCAGGTCGGCGAGGTCGCCGAACTGACCGCCGACGTCACGGACGGATTCCGGGTCGCGGTGCGGGTCGAACCCGACTGCGTCGGTCCCGCCGCACTCATCGACCCGGTTCTCCGCCCCTGAGGCGAACCCGACCGGCTGGCCATCGCACTCACACCGCGGCGTTCGTACCCTTCAGCTTGGCGGCATCGCGCTCGGGGTTGACGGCGAACAGCGCCAGCAGCGCGCCGACCACCGCGACGAGCCCGAACACCTGGAAAGCCGATGCGTAACCGGCGGCAGGCGTTACCGCGCTGTCGACGATGACCCCGGTGACGTAGGGCGCGACCAACCCGCCGGCGGAGGTGATCGCCAGGAAGACGCCGAGCGTTCCCGCGAGTTGCTGCGGCGGCACGATCTCGGAGATCGCCGAGTTCAACAGCGGGAAGATGCTGGCTCCGAACGCGTACCCGACCGATACCACCACCACGGCCACCACCGGTACGGAGATGTAGGGCAGCGTGCTCAGCGCGATCCCGCAGATCAGCAAGCCGCTCGCGGGCAGCACGCCCCGCAGGGTCCGCGAGGTCGCGCCCCGCGAGATCATCCGGTCGCTGACGGTCGTCAGCACGAACAGCAGCACCAGGCTGGCGATACTGGGGAAGCCGAACATGGTTCCGGCCTGGACCCGCGAGTACCCCAGCCCCACCTCGAAGTAGGACGGCAGCCAGGTCAGGACCACCGTCACCAGCCCGTACATGGCGAAGGTGGCTGCGGCACCGCCGAGGAAGCTCGGCATCACGAAGATCCGGCCCCAGGGCACGCTCGGGATCAGGTTCCGGTCGGTGCTCTCGTCGGTCGCGGCCTTCTTGGAGTTCTGCTCGCCGTACGGGCCCTCTTCCCAGAAGAGCAGCCAGATCGCACACCACGCGATGCCCACCACGGCCAGCACGATGAACGCGGCGCGCCAACCCCAGGCGGCCACGACCAACGCCAATGCCGGCGCCACCGCGATCTTCGCGATCGAAGCGGCCGCGGTGATGCAGGCCGACGGCAGACCGCGCTTCTCCTTCGGGTGCCACGAGTACGTGCCGGTGTGGATGATCGCGCTCGCAGGCCCTTCCGTCGCGCCCAACATCATGCGGCTGATCAGCAGTACGCCGAACGTCGCCGCGAACACCACGGGGAGCATCGCCAGCGCCCAACCGAGCGACAGCAGCACCAGCGTCCACTTGATCGCCATGTACCGGTTGAGCAGCCCCGCGCCCAGTCCGCCGAGGGTGAACGCGAGGAAGAACGCACTGCTGACCAGTCCGATCTGCGTCGCACTGACCCCGATTTCCTCCGCGAGAGGTTGTGCGACCAAGCCGAGCACGGCCTTGTCGCCCCAGTTGATGACGTAGAGCAGCACCAGGAGCCCGGTCAGGTTCCACGCCTTGAAGCGCGACTCCCGCCCCGCGACCGTGCCCGTTTCCGGGGAATCCGACACCGTTCCAGTGGGCATGCTTTACCAACCCTTCGAGCCGACGAGCGCCACTCGGAAATCTCGCTGCGGCCGTGGAACCTTCGGAACCAAAAGCGCCGCCCTCGTCCGGTGAACAGCATTTCTCGTGCCGTGCCGCGAGCACCGGAATGGAAAGATCAAGCGGTTCGATTCTTCGGAGAACATTCCGCTATGCCGTGATGCATTTCACCAGGATGGTTCGATCGACGCAAAGACGTTCCGCCACACGCCCACATAGGCGAGTCCTATGGAGGGAGGCTCGCCCATCGATCGGCACGGGCGACCATCGGAATCGTGACGGGTCCGAACGCGAAGCGCCCCACCCGGCGCGGCCGGATGGGGCGCGGGCAGCGACGCTCAGTCCACGAGCGCGACGAGATCCGACACCGGTGCCGTGTGCAGGTCCGGGATCACGTTGCGAGTATCCGGGTCGTCCCGGTAACGGTGCGCGGCAGACTCGAACACGAGGTGCGCTTCGCCGCCGTGCTCGGTGATCCCCTCGCTCATGCTGGGCGCCCGGAAGCAGTGCAGCGGGGCCTGATCGAGGTCCGGTTCACCGCGCTCCACGACGTAGACGTTGCTGCGATTTCCCCGGCCGTACGAGGTGCTGTAGACGAAATGGCCGTCGGTGACCATGAGCCCCTGGGTCTTTCTCGGAACCTCGTAAGCCTGGGCCTGCGTGGTCAGCGAACCGTCGTCGTTGATCCGGTAGGAATACATCTTGTCCCGGCCGCCGGAATCGAACTGACCGGACCACAGGTATCCGTCATGTGCGGTCATGAAATCGGCGCCGTAGACGTTTCGGGCCGAACCGGTCTGCGCCAGGTACGGGATACCGGTTTCGGTCATCGCGGTCCGCAGCTCGGACAGCCGGTACTTGCGAACGGTCTCCCAGTCGGTGGAGTTACGTCCCTGCACGAACGCCCAGCCGTTGCTGACCGCGATGCCGCCGACGTGCGACTCGGCGACCGCCACCGTGCCGACGTGGTTCCCGCCCGGTGTGATCCCGATGAGGTGCGCGTCCTCGTCGGACCGCCCGTAGGCGGCGACAAGCAGCAGGTCGTTTCCGTTCCCGTCCCAGTCGGACCAGGTGGTCGCACCTTGTGGCGTGTGGGTGTCCAGTTCCGTCCCGGGGATCTCCGGGCCGTTTCCGAACCGCTCGTCGTAGGTGTACGAGGCGGATTCACCGTCGTAGAAAGTCGCGTTCTGGCCGCTCGAACCGGTGTCGCATTCGATCGCCGCCTGGGCGACGGCCGGTTGGACAGGAGCAGGTTGAGCAGGGGACGCCTCGGCAGCGCCTGCCGTCCCCTGCACCAGTCCCGCGGTGAATGCCGCGGTGGTCGCGACACCGATGATCGCCGTTCTCGTCCGCATAGGGGGTGCCTCTCGGTCGTCTCCACCGGTGGCCGGGATCTCCGGCGGTTCGGTGCCGACCCTGCCTCCTGCCGACCGCCGCTCCCCGGAACATCACGGCGGACCACTCGAACGGAGCAGCGCCCCCGGCCGGCCGTCGGCGAGCGCGCACTTCGAGCAGCAGCGGACGAGGCTGGTCCCCGCACGATGCGATGCCCGGATGTGCCGAGAACCCTGTTCCGCGCGGAGGAAGAGGCTTCCCCCGCGCGGAACCGGCCGACTCAACTCTGGTTGCTGACCGCCCGCTGCTTGCGGAACCGCAGGACGTAGGGCACCACCACGGCGATGATCATGGCCGCGTACAGCGTGATCGTAATCGGGCTGCTGAACAGGATGGTGACGTCACCCTGGCCCATCGCCATCGCGCGACGCAGCTCGCTCTCGGCCAGCGGGCCGAGGATGACCCCGATCAATACCGGTGCGATCGGGAAGCCGTAGCGCCGCAACAGGAACCCGAGCGCGCCGACGATGTAGAGCAGCACGACGTCGGCCAGCGAGGACTTCGCCGTGTACACGCCCAACGTGGCGAACACGATGATCCCCGCGTACAGGTAGTTCTGCGGGATCCGCAGCAGCTTCGCCCACACCGGCGCGAACGGGAGGTTCAGCACCACCAGCATCGCGCTGCCGATGAACAGGCTCGCCAGCAGCGCCCACACCAGGTCGGATTCCTCGGTGAACAGCAGCGGTCCCGGCCGCATGCCGTACTGCTGGAACGCACCGAGCATGATCGCGGCGGTCGCCGAGGTCGGCAGACCGAGGCCCAGCAGTGGCACCAGCGAGGTGGCGGTGGTCGCGTTGTTCGCCGCTTCCGGCCCCGCGACGCCTTCGATGGCGCCCTCGCCGAACTCGCTGTTGCCGCGCTTGCGGGCCAGCGACTTCTCCAGACCGAACGAGAGGAAGGTCGGGATTTCCGACCCACCTGCCGGGATCGCGCCGAACGGCACGCCCAGCGCCGTGCCGCGAAGCCAGGGCAGCCACGACCGCTTGACATCGTGACGGCTCAACCACGGACGCCCGGTGGCGGCCACTGCCTCGGTTCGCGGCCGGTGCTTGGCCTGCGAAGCCGCGTGCAGGACCTCACCGACCGCGAGCAACCCGACGGTGACGACGACGATGCTGATCCCGTCGAGCAGCTGCGGCGCGCCCAGGGTGAACCGCACGGCACCGCTCTGCTCGTCGATGCCCACCAGGGCCAGTGCCAGGCCGATGGTCAGCGCACCCAACCCGCGCAACACGTCCTTGGTGACCACGGCCGACGTCGCCAGGAAAGCCAACACCGCGAGGGCGAAGTACTCCGCCGGTCCGAATTCGACGGCGAGCTGGACCATCACCGGGGAGAAGAACACGACGATCGTGACCGCGATGATGCTGCCCACGAACGAGCCGGACACGGATGTGGCCAGCGCTTGGGCCGCCCTACCGCGCTTGGCCATCAGGAAGCCTTCGAAGGCGGTGGCCATCGACGAGCTCTGACCCGGCGTGTTGAGCAGGATCGCTGTCGTGGCGCCGCCGAACTGGCCGCCGAAGTACACGCCGGCGAACATGATGAACGCACTGGTCGGTTCGAGCTGGAAGGTGACCGGCACGAGCAGCGCGACGGCCATCGCCGTGCCCAGCCCGGGAAGGATCCCGACCGCGGTACCGAGCACCACCCCGATGAGGCTGTAGAGCAGGTTGACCGGGGTCAGCGCATCGCCGAACCCGTTGAGAAGCAGGGACAGAGTTTCCACTTACAGCACCCCAACCAGGATTCCGCTGGGCAACGACAGGCCCAGACCCGCGGAAAAGGCCACCTGCACGGCAGAGGAGATCACCAACGAGATGGCCAGGTCGCGCAGCACTCGCCTGCCGCCCAGCCCGTAGGAGACGCCCCAGAACAGCAGCGCACCGGCGAGGAGCCAGCCGAGCAGGTTCAGCAGCAGGAGATGCAGCACGAGGGTCGCGGCGACGATGCCCAACGACTTCCAGTCCGTGCTCGACTCCCGCGGAACCTCGGCTGCCCCGTCATCGCTCGCTCCACCGAGGGAGCCGCGGATCGCCTGCCCCGCGAGGAGCGCGCCGATCACGATCATCACCACGCCCACCACGACGGGGAAGAAGCGCGGTCCGAGGAAGGCCGCCGAGGACGACGTCCCCATGCGGGCGGTCTGCACCAGCAGGAACGCACCGACGCCCGCCACGAACACCGCGATCCCGAGGTCTCCGTACCGGAAGCGGCGGCCGCGCTGCGCGGGCGCGGTCTTTTCGTGCTGCTCGTTCTGTTCCAACGAGTTGGTCATGAGAGGCCCAACTCCCGACTGATCCGGTTGATCCGTTTGGTTTCGACGTCGACGAACCGCTCGAATTCGGGGCCGATCTGGAAGGTGTCCTTCCACCCGTTCCGTTCGAGGGCGTCCTTCCACTCCGGCGTGTCGTGCATCCGCACGACCATCTGCGTGAGTTCCGCACGCTGTTCATCGCTGAGCCCGGGTGGCGCCACGAGCCCACGCCAGTTGGCCAGCTCCACGTCCACGCCCTGCTCGATGAAGGTCGGCACGTCCACGCCCGGGAGCCGCTCACCCGCGGAGTGGCCCAACGCGCGCAACTCGCCGGCCTCGATCTGATCAGCGAATTCGTCGTAGCTGGACACGCCCGCGTCGAGTCCGCCGTTGAGCATTCCCGCGACGACCTCACCGCCGCCGGAGTAGGCGATGTAGTTGAGCTTGGAGGTGTCGACTCCGGCCTCCTCCATCAGCAGACCGGTCAGCAGGTGGTCGGTACCGCCCGCCGAGCCACCACCGATGGACACCGACAGCGGGTCCTCCCGCCACGCCGCGAGCAGGTCGTTGATCGAGTGGTAAGGCGAGTCCGCTGGGACCACGACAGCGCTGTAGTCGTCGGCGAGGCGGGCGATCGGCGTGACGTCCTGCAGAGTCACGTCGGAGTCCGTCATCGCGATCGAACCCATCATCACCGCGCCGCTCATCATCAACGTTTCACCGCGACCGCCCTGCCCGGAGAGCCGGGCGAGGCCGATGGTTCCGCCCGCTCCCGGAACGTTGAGCACCTCGGTGGTGTTGGCCAGTGAGTGTTCGTCGGCGGCTCCCTGCAGTTCGCGGGCCACCGAGTCCCAGCCGCCTCCCGGTGCGGCGGGCGCGATGATCCGCAGCTTGTCGCTGGGGCCCGCACCGCCCTCGGCGCTGGTGACGGCATCGGTCGCGCCCGCGGCCACCACGGCCAATCCGAGCACCGCCGCCACCATGCGGAAGATCCATCGTCCGGTCATTTTCTTCCCTGAAGTCGGGTTGTCATGCCTTTGTCATGTTTGGTTCGTCACAGGGTGTGCACCACACCGGCCGCAGGGAAGCTTCGGGTCGTAAGTTGTCGTATTGGTCTTTTTGGTCTCACCGAGGCCTGCGGTGGATCGATACAGCCCGGGCCGGGGGGTATCGGAGGCCCGCGACCGGGGGATATTTACAGTGCACACGCCAGCAGGAAGCGACGAATCGCCCGGCGACCGACACGGCCACGGGCATGGGAACGGAGGAGCGGCGGCATCGTCGGCAACGAGGTTCGGTCCGCGCAGCGGAGCCGCGGCAAGGGGCGGTTGTCACTGGCCGGGCAGCTGTTCGTGCTGCAACTCGTTCTGGTGGTGATCGCCCTGCTCGCGGGCGGGGTGTTCTGGTTCCGGCAGACGCGGATACAGCTGGACGACCAGTACGGGCAGCGGGTGCTCGCGATCGCCGAGTCGGTGGCGACGCTGTCGACGGTGCGCGAAGCCTTCGACGACCCGGTCCCCTCCCGCACGATCGCGCCGCTCGCCGAACGCGTGCGCAAGGCCGCCGACGCCTCCTTCGTCGTGGTCGCCAACGAACAGCAGGTCCGGTACTCGCACCCGGACCCGGCCAAGATCGGCGGAACCCTGTCGACCGACGCAGGCCCCGTGCTGGCCAGCGGTGAACCCTGGACCGGCATCCAGAAGGGCACGACCGGCCGTTCCATGCGGGCGAAGGTGCCCGTGCTCGACGACACGGGCGAGATCATCGGGGTCGTGTCGGTCGGCATCCCGGAAGCCGACCTCACCGCCGAAGTGCGGAACACCCTGCCCGAACTGTCCACCGCCGTGCTGGCGCTGGTGGTGGTCGGCGCGGGCGGCACCTACCTGATCGCCAGGCGGATGCGGCAGAAGACCCACGGGCTGGATCCCCACGAGATCGGTGCGCTGATCGACCACCGCGTCGCCATGCTCCACGCCTTGCGCGAAGGCGTCGTCGCCCTCGACCGTTCCGGACGCGTCACGCTGGCCAACGACGAAGCGCGCCAGCTGCTCGAGCTGCCCGCCGACGTCGAGGGTCGCGAGCTGGACGAGCTCGGCCTGCCGGAACGGCTGCACGAGGTGCTGTCCGGCCAAGTGGACGGCGACGACGAGATCGTGCTCTCGAGCGGGCGCGTGCTCGCGCTCAACTGGATGGCGGTGCACGTTTCCGGAAGCCGGACCGGTTCGGTGGTGACGCTGCGGGACCGCACCGAACTCGACCAGCTCGCCAGGGAACTGGACGGCACCCGGACCACGACCGACAGCTTGCGTGCCCAGGCCCACGAGTTCTCGAACCGGATCCACACGATCGCCGGCCTGCTCGAACTCGGCGAGCACGACGAGGCTCTCGACTACGCCACCGAGCTGACCGCCACGCACCTGCGCTTCTCGGAAGAGTTGCGGTCCACCGTGGGTGATCCCGCGGTCGCCGCGCTGCTGCTCGCCAAGTCCGCGGCCGCCGGCGAGAAGGGCGCGGAACTGGTGCTCCACCCCGACACCGAACTGGATCCGATCCCTACCCGGGCAGGCCGCGAGGATCTCCTCCTGGTGGTCGGGAACCTCATCGACAACAGCCTGGAATCGTTGACCGGGTCTCCCGGACGGGTGCGCGTATCGCTGCGCAGCGTCGCTTCGGGGAGCACCCCGGCGACGGACATCGAGGTCGCCGACTCCGGACCCGGCATCGCACCGGAGATCGTCGACGAGGTCTTCCGCGCGGGCTTCACCACGAAGGTCGCCCAGCAGGGCGGGCAACGCGGGCTCGGGCTGGCCCTGATCCAGCAGACCTGCCAGACCCGGGGCGGTTGGGTTCGGATGCGCAATGCCGACGGAGCGGTGTTCACCGCACACTTGCCCGTGGCCGACGACCACTCCCACCAGAGCAGCGAGAACACCCGATGATCCCAGTACTCGTGGTCGACGACGACGTCCGGGTCGCGGCCAATCACCAGAAGTTCGTCGACAGGCTCGACGGGTTCTCGGTGGTCGGCGTCGCGCATACCGCCGAACAGGCCTTGGAGCTGGTGACCGAGCTGCGACCTGAACTCGTGCTGCTCGACATCTACCTGCCCGACGATTCGGGGGTGCGACTGCTGCAGCGCCTGCGCGGGGGCGCCCACGCGGTCGACGTCCTGGTGATCACCGCGGCGCGGGACACCGAGACCGTGCAGGCTTCCATGCAGGCGGGTGCCGTGCAGTACCTGCTGAAACCGTTCCCGTTCAGCGCTCTGCGGGAACGCTTGGAGCGCTACGCGGCGGCCAGGACCAAGCTGGAATCGGTCGCCGAAGCCGATCAGTCCGATGTGGACCACGTGTTCGGCCTGCTGCGCAGCGAAACCCCCACCAGTCTTCCGAAGGGGCTGGCACCGGCCACCGCGCAGCTGGTGACGGACACGCTGCGCGCCTCCGGCACCGACCTGTCCGCGGCCGAAGTCGCCGAACGCGCCGGGCTGGCTCGCGTGAGCGCGCGCCGCTACCTCGACCACCTCTGCACCGTGGGCAAGGTGGAAGTGCGCATGCAGTACGGGTCGGCGGGACGGCCCCAGCACCGGTACGCCTGGAAGGCCAACGAACGACGCAACCCGGAGGAACGGCCGGAGTGACCGCCGGGCTGTTCCCGCGGGTCGGATGTTCATGGCCCGGCATCGTCGTCGGCTTCCCGTCTTCCGTGGGCAGCTGCTGGTCCTGAACGGAAAGCACACCGTGAACGAAGCGCCGCCAGCCCGGGGTATGCCGACTTGACCGATTCGGCACCCGTCTTCCGATTACCGGTCCGCCCGGGATTTCTATTGTGGACTCTCGCTTTCGCAGTGCAGAGCCGAAATCACGGAAATGCCCCCGATTTCCGTTGCACAATGCAGTTTTCGATCTCCCGGCACCCTGCCTGATCACGCGAGTGTCGGATATTCCCCGCAATTCTGGAAGGTACGCTCGGCCCGAAATGCCCGTCGGCTGGCGATGTTTCCTGATCGGCACACGAGCCAGCCTTAGCAAATGAGGCAAAGTGTCGGAAAATCCAGGGGAGTTCAGTCGAGCAACCGGCCGTGAGCTGGAGGACGACAGCGGCAAGCCGCGCTACTTGCGGTACCAGCGAGACCTGATCCGACCGCATTGCGGGCGCAGAGTCGTCGAGTTGGGAGCCGGGACCGGTGAGTTCGCCTCGGAGTTCACCGGCTTCGATCGCTACGTGCTCACCGACGTCGACGCTAACGCCGTCGAGTACATGGGACAGCGATTCGCCGGCCGGTCCGAGGCCGAAACGCAGATCCTCGACCTCGACGGTTCGAACAACGCGTTGTCCGGGCAGGTGGACACCGTACTGGCGATCAACGTGCTGGAACACATCGAAGACGACGTCGACGCGCTCCGCTCGATGAGCAAGCTCACCGGAAGCGGCGGCACGATCATCATGTGGGTGCCCGCCTACCAGCAGCTCTACGGTGACTTCGACCGCAAGGTCGGCCACTACCGGCGATACACCCCGCAGACCCTGCGCGCGGCATTCGACCACGCGGGCCTCGAGGTCCAACGCTGCGAGCCCAAGAACCTGCTCGGCGCGTTCGCCTGGTGGGCCGCCGTGCGCAAGGGCGGCAGCGGCGCCCCGAACCGCAAGCTGGTGAGCGTCTACGACCGATTCGTCGTTCCGGTCACCCGGAGCATCGAGAACGTCGCCAAGGTTCCGTTCGGCCAATCCGTTCTTGGCGTCGCCAAGGTCCCGTAAGCGCCCGGCCCACGCGGACACCTGCCGGGTGTCCGCGGCCTACCGCTCCTTGTCGAACGCTCGGCGGTACTCCGCCAGCACGTCCGCCAGCCGATCGCGAGCGACCTTGGCCTGCTCGTTGTCGGCCCCCAATCCGATGTGCGCGCACACGGCCCCGCCGGTGACCTCGTCCCGCAGCCGAGCCTGCTTCTCCTCTTCCACATGCTCATAATCCCGCACCCGAGGAATCCGGGCGATGCGCCCCGGCGCACCGGCCCGGAGGTGCGCCGGAGAAGAGACGCATCACCCTGATCGCCCCCCGGTCAGCTTCGGGGCCGCCCCGACCACTACCGCAAGGCGTCGATGGCGGCTCGGGCTGTTCGGGCGATGAGCGCGTTGTCGTACTCGGCGTCCGCGTCCCGTCGATCCGACATCACCGCGAGCACGATGGGAGCGCGGTCCGGCGGCCGGATGATCGCGATGTCGTTGCGCGTTCCGTAATCGGCGGCACCGGATTTGTCCCCGACCTGCCAGCCCGCGGGCACACCGGCCCGGATGAGGTCCTCGGTGAACTCGGCGGTGCGCAGCATCTCGTTGAGGATCGCGCGCTTTTCCGGGGACAGGACCTCGCCCGTGGTGAACTTCCGCAGGCTCTCGGCCAGCGCGCGAGGAGTGCTGGTGTCCCGGACGTCACCGGGCCGGGTCCGGTTGAGGTCCGGTTCGATCCGGTCGACGTGGGTGGTCGTGTCACCGATGTCGCGCAGGGCTGCGCCGAGGCCGTCGGGGCCGCCGAGTTCGCGGAACAGGAGGTTCGCGGCGGTGTTGTCGCTGTAGCGGATGGCCGCGTCGATCACCTCGCGCAACGTCATGCCGCCCTCGACGTGCTCCTTCGTGATCGGCGAGTGCTCCACCAGATCGCTCCGCTCGTAGGTGAGCCGCCGGTTCAGCCCGTCGATCGTGTTCTGCCGCAGGACCGCACCGGCGGACAAGGCCTTGTGGGTGGAGGCATAGGCGAAACGGGCGTCGGCGTGGTAGGTGATCTCCTGCCCAGTCGCCGTGTCCAGCGCGTACACCCCGAGGCGGGCGTCGAATCGCCGTTCGAGCCGTCCGAACTCCGCGTGCGTCGCCGAGGATTCGACCACCGACGACGGCGGAGCCGGTGGAGGTGCTGCCTCGCCGCTCGTGCAGCCGACGAGTGCGAACAGAGTCAGGAGCGGGAGGAGTGCTCGCCGCAAGTGCCGCATGCGCACTGGATTTCCTTTCGTCGTTGATCGGTGCGCACAGTCTGTGGCTCCCGTGCTCATGCTGTCCAAGACAGTAATGAGCAGTTCGATGCGGAAGACGCATAGACTGCCCGGATGGACCTCGTCGGCGGCTGCAGGGCGTTCGCGACCGTGAGCGAATTCGGCAGTTTCACCCACGGGGCCGCGGCGGTGGGCATTCCCCAGCCGGTGGCCAGCCGCCGAATCGCCGCGTTGGAGCGCCACCTCGGCGAGCGGCTGTTCGACCGCTCGACCCGCCGGGCGAACCTCACGCCGTTCGGCCGGGACATGCTGCCGTGGGCGCAACGACTGGTACGGCTCGCCGACGCGATGGAACAGGACGCGAAGCAGGCCAGGCTCCGCCCGCTACGGGTCGCCGTGCCGGCGACCTGCACCACCCGTGAACTGGCCGAACTCGGCGCCGAGGCACGCGCGCACGAACTCTTCCTCGAGTTCCGCCTGGCCGAACCGAGCGAGCGCGGCGATCTGGTGCGCACCCGTGACGTGCGCGCCGCTCTCACCGCGGTGCCCGCCGACGAGGGGTTCTGGACCGTGCCGCTGGGCGTGGCGAGTGCGGCGGAACCGGGCCGAGGAGCCGTCCACCTGGAAGCTCTGCGCATCGGCCGTTCAGGTCGCGTGCCGCGCCGCCGAGTGTGGATCCAGCCGGAGGACGACGTGCCGCACGTCCGCGACCACCTCATTCGTGTTCGAGATGCCGTGGGACTGCGACCCGCGCAGGTCGCCGTGGCCGAGTCGCTGAGCTCGGCGGTCACCGAGGTGATCGGTTCGGCGGACCTGCTGCTGTGCTCCCGGACGCAGGCGACGGAGTTCGGACTAGGCTGGCGGCCGATCGCCGAACTCCGCCTCGCGCGCGGTTTCGGTATCGAAGCAGACATCGGTGACGATGCCGAGCGTCTTCGCACCCAGCTGTGGGCGGGCATCGCGCGGTGCCTCGGGGCCGCCAACGCCGACGAGCGACCGGAGTGAGTGCACGGCCTCGCGGCTTCGCCGCCGCCGCAGGTCGGGTGCCGAATATCCCGCAGGACTCTGGAGACCGGGTGCACGCCGAAAAGCTGATCAGGGAGCTCGTCGCGGAACTCGACGACGGCGGGCTGCGGGGTTCGTTCTTGGTGCGCGATCTGCGTTCCGGGCATGAGATCGGGATCGAACCGGATTCGCCGTTCCCGGTGGCCTCACTGATCAAGGTCCCGCTGGCCGCCGTCACCGCCCATCGGATCCACCGTGGCGAACTCGACGGTTCGACAGCACTGCGGGTACAGCCCGGCCGCATCACCACACCCGGACCGACCGGACTGAGCAGGTTCCGGCATCCCGCTCAGGTGGCGATCGACGACCTGCTGTACCTGAGCATGTCGATCAGCGACAGCGTCGCGGCGGACGCGCTGTTCGAGCTGACCCCGCCCACCGAGGTCATGCGGATGCTGCGGGAGTGGGAACTGCGCGGAATCACCGTTCGGCACCGCCTCAGTGACCTCACCGCGACTCCCGCGGAGCGCTTCGACGTCACCGAGCGCCATCTCGCCCACTCGATGGCCATCGGCGCCGGTACCGCCGGACGCGGGCATCAACTCCCCCAGCTCGACGTCACCCGTGCGAACTCCGGTTCGGCACGCGCCTTCGTCGATCTGCTGCAAGCGCTGTGGACACCCTCGAAGATCGATGGTGAGGTCGCCGGGCGCGTACGCGAACTCATGGGCTGCAACCTGCTGCGGCAGCGGTTGGCACCCGACTTCAGCTCCGACGCCTCGACGTGGTCCTCGAAGACCGGGACCCTGCTCAACCATCGGCACGAGGCCGGTGTCGTCGAGCACGCCGACGGCCGGATGTTCGCCATCGCCGCGCTCACCGAATCCCGTGTGCCCGCCGTGAACCAGCCGGAAGCCGAGCTGCTCATGGGGCGAGTGGCCCGAGTGCTACGGGACCACCTGCGGCGCGACTGAGGTTCGCTTGCGGCGGCGCCGAGCGGATTGGTGATGCCGGTGCCCGTGCCGGTGGACGAGTACTGGATTGCGCGAGTGCGTGCCCGTACGGACGGGAACGCCGCTTCGTGCGCAAGACTCACTTCCGATATATCTTTCAATCAAGATACTTCTTTGCGAATAGCTTCGTTAAGCTGGTGCTGACCTGCCACGAGACAGAAGGGAGTTTCGGTGAGCAGTCCGCAAGCAGCCCACGAAACCGCGTCGACACCGAACGACACGCAGGTCGACGACCAGATCGTGTCCTGGTGGGGACTGGTCATCGAGGGGTACCACGCCACCCAGGGCGATCTCCTGGGCGAGATCGCGGATCGACTGGACCTCACGCCCGCCTCGTTCGACATCGTCGTCCGCCTACTGAGATCACCCGGTTACCGACTACCGATGTCCCGGCTCGCCAAGGAGACCGCACTCAGCATCGGCGGGTTCACCAAGGCCGCGGACCGCCTCGCCGCCGCGAACCTGATCCGCCGCGAACCGCACGAGACCGACCGGCGGGTCATCTACACGGTTCTCAGCGACCACGGACTCAGGGTCGCCGAGGAGGCACGACGGGTCTGCGCCGAGATCCTGCGCGAGCGAGTCCTCCGCCCGCTCGGCCGAGAGCAAGCCGCCGACCTCGCCGAGGCCATGCGGGTGTTGCGTGCGGTCAATCGCCCGAGCTGAGCCAGCACTTTCTCTTTCGCGCAAATCTCTTGCACGCGAGATGTTTTGGGGTATAGTTCTCCTCGTAAGGGACACACCCCCTCCGGAGTCACCCCAGGAGATCCTCATGTCGTTCCCCGCCTTCCCCCAGCTCACCGGCGAGTACGCACTCGACCCGACCCATACCCGCATCGGCTTCGTCGCCCGGCACGCGATGGTGACCAAGGTGCGCGGCATGTTCGCCGAGTTCGACGGCACCATCCACATCGACGGCGACGCACCGGGCAAGTCCTCGGCCGGCGTCACGATCCGGGTCGGCAGCGTCGACACCGGCAACGCCGATCGGGACGGGCACCTGCGCACGAACGACTTCCTGCAAGTCGACGACCACCCGACGATCACGTTCGCCTCCACCGGCATCGAGCAGACCGGGGACGATTCCTTCGACCTCACCGGCGACCTGACCATCAAGGGCGTCACCCAGCCGATCACTATCCCGTTCACCTACGAAGGCGCTGCCCAAGACCCCTTCGGCAACGACCGCATCGGGTTCGAGGGCTCCGCGGTCATCAACCGCAAGGACTTCGGAATCACCTGGAACGCTGCGCTGGAAACCGGCGGGGTGCTCGTGGGCGAGAAGGTGACGCTGGAGTTCGACATCTCGGCCGTCAAGCAGTCCTGACGCAGTCCCGGGCGGGGCGGACCACGCCTCGATCGCATCGAGAGGCGACGAGCGCCGCGCCACCGAGCTCGCGCGTACGAGTTCGACGTGGTCCTCCCGCCGAGGTCCACCAGTCACCCGACTCGGACCCGGCCGCCGCCGTCGAGCGCACCATCCGCTTCTACCAAGACGTACTCGAATTCCCCCTTACCGAGCTGATCGAGAACCGCGACTACCCGGGCTCGTCACACTTCTTCTTCGACATCGGAAACGGAAACCTGCTGGCGTTCTTCGACTTCCCCGGACTCGACCTCGGCCCCTACTCCGAAGTCCTCGGCGGATTGCACCACGTCGCGATCTCGGTGGCTCCCGAACAGTGGCAGCACCTGGTGACCAAGCTCGACCGAGCCGGTGTCGAACACGCTGTGCACAGCGAGGTCTCGGTGTACTTCCAAGACCCCGACGGCGCCCGCATCGAACTGATTTCCGACCCGCTCGGCGAGATGTACGGCAACACCGTCCTCTGACCCGGCAGTGTGTGCGGTGGGCAGCGTCGTGTGTCGTGCGGCCGATCTCCCCTCCGCATCGCCCGCACCGGGGCACTGGGGCAGTAAGGTCGATGTGGACATTGATCGGCGTGCGCGATCTTTTGGTTCGTTGATCAACCCGTCCACAGTGCGGCCTGCGCATAGACGGTGAATCCGACCGCAATCGCCACCCAGATCAAGAAGAGCGGGAAGAAGAATCGGACCCACTTGTCCCACCTGACTCCGGCCAGTGCGAGGGTTGCCATGAAGTAGCCGGAGGTTGGGTACAGGATGTTTCCCATTCCATCACCCAGCTGGTACGCGAGCACGGCAGTCTGCCTGGGAACGCCGAGCACATCGGACAGTGGAGCCATGATGGGCATGGTGACCAGAGCCTGGCCGCTCCCGGAGGGAACGACGAAGTTGAAACCGAGCTGCGCCAGGTACATACCTACGGCGGATAGCATGACCGGAAAATTGTCCACCAGGTTACCAAGGCCGTACACCATGGTATCCATGATCTTTCCCTCTTCGAGTACAACCGCCACGGCGCGAGCGACACCAACGATCATCGCACCGACCAGCACCTGACTGAGGCCTTTGTTGAAGGCCTCGCAAATCTGCGTCGCGGTCATTCCCGCTACCAGGCCGGCCACTATTCCTATTATGATGAAGAGTCCGGACATTTCCTTCATGAACCAGCCCTGGGTGAGCACACCCCAGATGAGCACACCAAAAAGGGCGAGGGTCGCCACGCCGGCCCACTTCTGCCGCAGGGCGAACTTCGGTGTCACCGACGTCAACGAGTGCCGGTAGAGATCTTGTTTCTCCTCCTCGTCCTTGTCTCCGCGCATCAAGCTCAGCTCGGGGTTTTTCCTGATCTTCGAGGCGTAGCGCATGACATACGCAACGGAAACGCTGATGAGCGCGACAAAGGCGGCCAGACGCAGCGGCACGCCGGAAAACACGGGAACACCTGCGATCTTTTGAGCCAGACCGGTGTTGATGGGATTCAGCACCCCGGCCGTGAACCCGGCGGCGGTCGCGCACAGTGCAACAGCCGCAGCGGTGACCGAGTCGAACCCCAACGCGATCAACAAGGGCAGGATAACCGGAACGTACACCAGCGACAGTTCCTGAGTCCCGATGAGGCTCGCGAGAACAGCGAACAACACCATCAGAACAGGGATCACCAGAGTACTTCGCCTGGTAAAACGACGAGTGAGTTTGTCCACTGCCGTCTCGATGATTCCGGTCTCCCGGATCACCATGAACATACCGCCGATGACAAAGGTGAAGAAAACCACCTCGGCGGCAGCTACAAACCCGTTGGGTATGGACATCATGAAATCGACGACACCCACCGGCGCGGAGTCGACAATACGAAATGAGTCAGGGTCGATCGTGGTTCGCCCGTCGGGCCCCGGAACACGATCGTACTGTCCGGCCGGAACGAAGTACGTAGCTACGGTGGCAATCGCACTGAACACGAAGAGGATGACGTATATGTGCGGAATCTGAAAAGATTTCGCCTTTGTCGGCGAGGTTGGATCCGAGGTGCCTTTGTCCGCGTACACGGCTAATCCTTTCGTCGGCCAGTATTCCGCGACGGAGCAACCAGGGCTTCGGACGACACGGGTGGACCCATTCGAAGCCTGGGCATCTCGATTTCCGGGGTTGCCGGAGAAGTGCCTGGAGTCAGCTATTCGACGTTTTCCATAATATGGAATCTGTGTTTCGTTATAAGGAATTATGTCCGGCGATTCTGCCCGTGTCAACGGGGAAGGCGCGGTAAAGCCGAACAAGCGGGGAATCCCCCGCCGCTCCGGACCCTTGCACGCGTCTGTTCGAGGTCAGCGCTGACTACGTCCGCAAGATCGGGTCCGCAGTCGCTCGAGCGCGACCTCGGGAACCCGGGCCGTAGCGCACCTGTCCGCACCGGACGAAGCTCGTGCTGTCGCCGAATCACCTCACCGGTTCGATGCGGCACACCCGCGAGGTCGGTCTGGTGCCGAACGATGTCGCCGACTACCGCCGTCAGGGCGTAGGTCAGTGTCGGCTACGTAGTCCACAGTCGACAACTACCGCCTCCGGGTCCGGTTCACTTCAACCAGCATGGGCCGGCTCGGCTGCCGTACGTGCCGCTTCCGCCTGGGGCGCGGTCTCCGCTTCCCGCTCGACCGGTCGCCGGAAGACGCGACGCCCCTTCCTGGCCAGGAAGCGGTAGAACCGGTCCGGCAAGAACACGGCGTCCGCGATGAGCATCGCGCACGAGGAGAGCGGAAGTCCCAAGATGACCGCGATCCCCAGGTGCATGCCCAGCAGCATCGTCAGGACGACGTACTTGAGCCTGCTGAACAATACGAACGATGCCCGCCGTCTTCCACACGGGCCTCACCCGCAGGCGCTGTTCCCTGGCCTTTCCCGAGATGGTGTTTCCAGCACCGCAAGACGTCATTCGAAATTCCGGAGCCGCTGACACACGTCATAGGGATTCACTGGCTGGGCGATTCAGACTCAACTTGTCGTCAGTTTCACCACACAGGCCGGTCAGATCACCGACGGTGGTGTCGATGCGGACGCTCGCGCAGTGTCGTGGCTGTACCTGGTGAACGGTTCGCTGTTCGTCGCGTCCCAATTCCTCGCCTTCAGCGCGATCAAACGCCTCGATCCTGCGACTCTGCTAGGTAGCGGCGGGGGGTTGATGGCTCTAGGCTCTGTGATCGCGGTGAGTGCGGACAGCATGCCCATCCTCGTCATGGGAGTGGTGGTATTCACCGTCGGCGAGGTGCTCGCGCTGCCAGGCGTCGAGCTGATCGTGTCGTCGATCGCTCCGGAGCAAATGCTGAGTTCGTACTTCGGGCTGTCCTCTTCCGTCGCAGGGCTGGGCGTGGCCGCCGACAGTTCCCTTGGCGGGATTGCGATGGCCAGTGGAGGTTACTCACCAGTACTGTTGCTCGCCGGACTCGGTTGTGGCGTGGTACTCGGCATGGTGGTGCTACGCCGCCGAATCATCACGGCTGACGTTCGGGGATGCGATGCCGAAACTGTCTGAACGAGGAGGAACGGCACAGGCTGTTCTGAGCTTGAGGCATATTCGTCTGGGATGGCGCATCGGTACCAGCGCGGCCTTCGAGCCGCTCATTGCCGCTGCACGCGGTCGGATCAACCTGGACGGTGCGGCGAACCGGTACGACATCTGCCTCTGCACGATCGTCGGCGCGAACGCGGCCATCGCCCAGACTCAACCCTGAGCTCGCCTGCTGCGAGCTCAGTCTGCAGCTCTTTCGCAACACTGCTGAAATGCACATCGGTCTCGGTAGAGCAAGGAGAAAGAGACAGCATGATCCACGAATATGACGCGATCACGGCCGATGAGCTCCGTGGCCGTGGTGGGCTCAAGTGGACGCTGCACGGTTCGGACACAGTGGGGGCGTTCGTCGCGGAAATGGACTTTCCCACTGCGCAGCCGATCATGGATGCGGTACAGTCCGCAGTGGACACGATGAACTTCGGTTACCTGTCACCGCAGTTGACCGAAGAGATGTCCCAAGCTTGCGCCGACTGGCACGCACAGGAGCACGGCTGGCAGTTGGACCCAGCGTGGATCACCGCGATTCCCGATGTGCACCGGGCGTTCGAGATCGCGATCAACTACTTCTCGCGTCCGGGTAGCGCAGTGATCCTGCCGACGCCCGGATACATGCCGTTCCTGAAAGTTCCTGGCGAACTCGGCCGTGAGGTCATCACGGTACCGATGGTCACCGATGGCGAGCGTTACGTCCTGGACTTGGATGCGCTGGATGCCGCGTTCCGAGCTGGCGGTCACCTTCTGGTGATGTGCAATCCGCACAACCCACTCGGCCGTGTCTTCACGCGGGAGGAACTGACCGCGGTTTGCGACGTGGTGGACCGCCACGGCGGTCGCGTGTTCGCCGACGAGATCCACGCACCGGTGGTCTACCCGGGGCATCGGCACGTTCCCTACGCAATGCTGTCGGAGACGGCTGCCAAGCACACAGTCACCGCCGCCTCGGCGACCAAGGCCTGGAACATGCCCGGCCTAAAGTGCGCTCAGTTCATCGTGAGCAACGAGGCAGATGCTAAGGCGTTGGCCGCTGCCGGCCGCCACGCGATCCTCGGTGCGGGCACGCATGGCGTGATCGCTACGTCCGCTGCCTTCAACAAGGGGGGACCATGGCTGGCGGACGTGCTCGACTATCTGGACGGCAACCGGCACGCGGTGACGAAGCTGCTGACTCAGCACCTGCCCGAGGTCAAATACCACGTGCCGGAGGGCACGTATCTGGGCTGGCTTGACTTCCGCGCGTTCGGGCTGGGTGAGCGCCCAGCCGAATTCTTCCTGGAAAAGGCGCGGGTTGCGCTCACCGACGGTGCGGAGTGCGGGCTGGAAGGTCGCGGCCACGTGCGGCTCACGTTCGCCACTCCGCGGCCGATCCTGGAGGACATCATCATGAAGCTGGCAGATGCCGTGCACATGCGCAGCTGAGGAGCACCTAACCAAGGTACCTCCCATCCGAAGATGCTCCACCCGGTGAAGGGCTCGGATCGAGAGAGTGACGGCGCGGTCCCTCCACCGGGTGGCCAGGGCGGCGCGGATGGTACCTGTATGTATGCAGGTCGCGGTGTCTCCCTCTGACTTTGCAGAGGCACCGCTTGCGATTCGCGTGCGGCGGGCTGCTCGCCGTCTATCGCGAGGCTACATTCGCGATTAGTCATCGACTATTGAGAGGGCCGGGTGGGCGCATCCGGCTTCCACCAAGCACGGGTCCTGCGTCCTGTTCGCTGAATAAGGTCGACGTCTTCGCCGTCCGATGGTGGTACCCCGTCTGAGGTACACAACGCGTCGCCGCCCTCATTGCGCAGTCAATCAGTTTCGCCGCCGTTCTGATTCAGGGAGAGAAGGAATGCTGCGTCTCGCAGTACCGAACAAGGGCGCGTTGAACGGGCCTGCGGCCTCGCTGCTGGTCGAGGCAGGGTATCGAGTGCATCGCGACGGCAAATCGTTATTCGCGATCGATGGCGACAACGCTTTGCAGTTCGTATTCCTACGTCCGATGGACATTGCTCGGAACGTCGGATCGGGCGTGCTCGATGTCGGGATCACCGGGCAAGACCTGATCGCTGGAGCGGGGACATCCGAGCACGTTACCGAGCTCCTCGAGCTTGGCTTTGGCAACTCGGCCTTCTACTTCGCGGTACCGTCTACATCGAGTGTGACCGATGTCGGCGACCTCGATGGTGCGAGCGTGGCGACTTCTTTCCCGGACATCGTGCGCGCTTCCGAGAACATCGGAATAAAGCTGGACCTTATCACCTTGGACGGTGCTGTTGAGAGCGCAATTGAACTAGGTCTCGCTGATGCCATCGCCGATGTCGTCGAAACTGGTGCCTCGCTGCGGGCAGCTGGATTAGTAACGATCGGTGATCCGATCATGACCTCGCAGGCGGTGCTCGTACGTGGCCAGCGGACATTGCCAGATGCGTCAGAGCAAGCAATTGAGGTGCTCATCGCGCGGTTGCGTGGTGTCCTGATAGCGCGACGGTACGTGATCATGGACTACAACTGTCCGGTAGCTGCACTTTCTGATGCGCGCACGATTACGCCGGGCATGGAATCGCCGACCATCTCTCAGCTCGACGACCCCGAGTGGGCGGCGGTGCGGGCGATGGTGCCACGCGGCGGCGTCCAGCACGTCATGGATCGCCTTTGGAAGACTGGGGCACGAGCCATCTTTGTCACGCCACTGGAAGCGTGCCGACTTCAATACGAGAGTCTGTCAGCTGATCGGTTTAAGTGGTTCTGACACGCCGAGTGTGTTCGGCGGGAAAGATTGTGGTGACCGATAACGTCGAGTCTACGGCCTCGTTGACTAGTCAGAAGTATGGAGTTGGGGCTCGTGATAAGGGTGTGGAGCACCAACGGTGCTGACACCCTCCCGGATCCACCGCACGGCGAGGACGACGATCCGCTGTGAGAGGAGGTGTACGGCTCGACGCCGAACACCGGAACCTCTACCAGGACCCGATCTCCGCCGACACACTCTGCCGGAAGCTCGGCATCCGTTCATAACGAGCCCGCGCCCTCACCCGCCGCATACGGCAGCAACGCCACCTCGGAGCAGTGTTGGCAACGGAATAGGACTCGGTCTCACTCGGAGTGCTTGCGGGCATGGCGCAGTGCTCCTTCCTGGTCACTTGCCGCTGTAGACAGGGAAGGCGCTGTGCTCGCCGTAGTCCCGCGCCTCCAGGTGTTGCAGGATGTCCATGTCGTCGGCGGAGATCTCGAAGTCGTGGTTCTCTGATCGGGAATCCATGGTCGCCAGGTTCTTTCCGCTGTACCTCAGTGGGTGCGGTAGCCGCGTCGACGGGCAGTACGCGAAACTCGCTGCCGGGCTGCACAGCCACAGGACCGCGGGGCGACCTCGTCGGGCTGGCCGAGGCGGCCGATGGGCTGCTGCGTGATGATCTCGGCTATCGGCTCGGCCTGGCCCTCGAGCATGCGACCATCGGGTCTCGGCGACGCCGGGGCAAACGGCGTTGATGCGGATACCGCTGCGCGCGTACTCGACCGCGGCACGCTCGGTGAATCCGATGACCCCGTGCTTGGAAGCGTGGTAGGCGGCGCGCTCGGGCAGACCGACCAGGCCGCCGAAGCGAAGGAAGATCGTGAGAACTCGCAACGACGGACCGGTCGTGCAGTGCCTCGTGGTTGGCCAGTGCCCGGCTAGGAAATTGCCTCCTCCCACACAAGGAACGCGTGCTTGCTGCGATGCTCACCAACTGGCACCACCTGTCGCCCACCCGTTGCCGCACCTTTAACTGATCGAGTTGCAATCCTCTCCAGCCCCGGAGGGCTAGCGATCATCTACGCCGCGATGTCGCCGTACCTGGCCTCGCTGCGCGCATCAGCCTCAGCGAGCACGCGGGACACGCGACTCGCAAACGTCGCTGAACGTCCCACCAAGCAGTCAAACCCCCGCCATCGACCGTTCGGAGCGATCTCAGCCCCTGGCTCCCGGGCGCTACCCGGCGAAGTCGACCCGCCGACTCAACACCCCACACCGCGTGCTCCGCCCACGCCGCACGACTGGTTGTCACGGCGGAACCTCACCATGTGACGATCGGGACCGCTCCGACGCGTTCAGAGTCCCTGAACCCGCCGGAGCAGTTCAGAGCACTACCGTGTCAAGGTAGTGAGTTTCCCCTGGTCAGCAGGGGTTTCGTGGCTCACCGCAGGTCAGCGGTCCTTGTTCCTCCTCGTTCCGACGGGATGCGACGCGTTGCCGCGTGTTCCCGTCGCCAGGAAATCGCCACTTGATCTTGGCCAACGTGGAGGATGGTCACCTTGCCGCACCCACTTTTCGGCTTGCCTCATAACCCTTTCATGCGACGGTACGAGCCGCGTAGTACTCGCGGAAGGCCTGCCGACCCGCGTCACGCGCACAGCCCAGCGGCTCGGGAGCAGGTAAACCTGAATGAGTGATCGCCCACCTCCCCGTATCCGCGGCGATGTGTCGTTGCGTCTGCAATGCGCATGCACCCTGCTGGTCGCTATCGGCGCGGCCTACGTGTCTTACCGGCATGGACATCAGTTCGCGCTGCGATATGGCGCCGATAAGACCACAGCGGCTCTCTGGCCACTGGTCGTCGATGGTCTCCTGCTGACCTCCACCATCGAACTGTGGAAGACCCACGATCACGGGGCTGCAAGCCAGTGGAAGGCGTGGTTGTCGTTCCTGCTCGGCATCGCTCTGTCCCTGTGCGCCAACATCGCCTCCGCCCCCGAGCTCAACGCCTTCGCCATCGCCGTCGCCGCCTGCCCACCCTTCGCACTCCTGCTCTCAGTCGAGCTCCTCAACCAAGGCCTCAAACGCCACCACGCCACCCCGGGCGCACAGCCCGTCACCGCTGAATCCCAGAACGCAGACTCCGAACCGGATCAGAACGACCCGGCGGCAACCACTGGTGAGGTGCCAGCACCGAGCACGGGCACGAACAACATGCCTGGCCACAACGCCAGCAGCGTGCCTGTCGACCCGCCGTGCTCTGCTCTCGATGACCCGCTCGGTGCCGAGGCATACCGCCTCGACGCCCACCACCGGAACCTGCACCAACGACCGATCTCAGCCGACAGCCTCCGCCAACAACTCCACATCGGCTCACGCCGCGCCCGCGCACTCGCCCACCACATCCGCCAACACCACCAACCGAGCACTCCCTCACCCGCCACCAACCAGTGATCAGAGGTGACCGCGGACAACGCAGTACGGAGTAGATCCGGCAGTCCCCGCCCCTACCCGGCCACATCGAGACTCGATCGTGTCCTGCCGCCATCCGAGCGACAGGGCGATGGGACGGACGAGTGCAACCCCATCACACGTCAGAAGTTCCACCGTTCCCTCCAACCCGGACCGGACCAATCCTTGGTTGATCCACAGGGCACGAACGGGACAACACAGACAGCGAAAGGAGCGCTTGGTGGGGTATTCCAGGTTGCGTCACAACAAGCAAGGTCAAGCGCGCTACACCGCCTACTACTGGGACCTGCGCGGCCGGGCCCGCTCAGCAGGCACCTTCGGCCGTAAACGCGACGCCGACCGCGCCTGGCGCCGAGCCGAAGCCGGCATCACCGAGGGCCGATTCCTCGACCTCACCAGCGGGCGTCAGCGCTTCGACCGCTACGTCACCGACGCCTGGTTCCCCGGCCACGTCATGGAAACCAACACCCGCCAAGGCTACGAATACACCCTCCGCAAATACCTCCTGCCCGAATTCGCCCCCATGCGCATGAACGAAATCGCCCCGAACCACATTCGCGGCTTCCTTGCCCGCCTAGGCGCCGACGGCGCCTCGGCACACACCCTGACCCGCTGCCGCACAGTCCTCTCAGCGATCTTCACCACCGCACTCAACGACCAGGTCATCTACTTCCACCCCTGCACCGGCATCACCACACCCACCGCCCCCAAACGCCCACTGCGCATCCTCACCCCCGACGAATTCACCGCCATCATCACCGGCCTCCACGACCCGCGATGGCAACTCCTCGCCGAACTCGCCGTAGAAACCGGCGTCCGATGGGGCGAGCTCACCGAACTACGCACCCACGATCTACACCCACAAACCCGAACCCTCACCATCGCCCGCGCCGTGGCAGAAACTCCACGCCGCACCGCCCGGAACACAACGCTTCATCATCAAGAACTACCCGAAAAGCACCGAATACCGGCAACTCCACCTCAGCCAACCCCTCACCCGCCAACTGGCCACACACATCCACCAACAGCACCTCGCCCCCGACGACCTCCTGTTCGCCTACCCAAACCACCGCGACGAGACAGCCACGAACACTTCACCAGGGCAAGACGACATCGACAACGGGCACGGCCGCATGTCGCGCTACAACCGCGGATGCCGATGCCCCGGCTGCCGCCACTCCTACACCCACTACCGCCAACACCGCCGCAACCACGGACACGACCACCCCAGAAACAAGCGCACCCGCGACACCGACGGCCACCTCCCCCGCGACTGGTTCCGCACCCAAATCTGGTACCCAGCCCTCGCCCATGCCGGCATCACCCACCACATCCGCATCCACGACCTCCGCCACACCAACGCATCCTGGATGCTCGCCGGAGGCGCCGACCTCGAAACCGTCCGCGAACGCCTCGGCCACTCAAGCCTCCGCGCCACCGAACGCTACCTCCACACCCTCCCCGAACGAGGCAACATCGCCATCACCCCACTCAACACCATCCGCAAAACCGCCTGAAGAACCCGACACGCATGGAATCCAAACAGCACTCCGACTCGGCGTTTGGCCGCCCTACCGGGGGCGCGCAGCACTCACATCATCCGACGGATCGTAGATCGTGATCAATTCGGCTGGCGCGTACTCACCAACGATCTCGAAGACAGTCTCGATCGCGGCGGCAACCAAGTAGTGATCCTCGACCGGCCTGGCCGGAGAGGAGACGGTTTCACTGGAACCTCGTGGCCAAGACGGAGCGCCCGTTCACGATCCGATCAGCGTAAGTCTTCGTGCCAATCTGTCGATGTTGTCAGGTGACGGAGGCCGACCCACTCCTGTGCTAGTCGATTACCTGCGGCGAGCAGTCCGGTTGCAGAGGCGCGGTGGGCACGGTCGAGCCACCCCAGATACGGTTCGGCTCGTTCTATGGTTGCCTTTTCGCGTGACGGGGAGGGCCGTCCTATCATGAGGAGTGCGTCGTAGAGGCGCGGCGCTGGCACCACCGGCGGCAAACCGCGGTCGTGAGCGACGGCTGCGGCCTGGGCGGGAATACGAACACCGCTGAGATCCAGATCACCGAAGTATCGCACTTGGGTGATGCGGTG
Source organism: Parasphingorhabdus pacifica (assembly GCF_054779195.1). Lineage (NCBI taxonomy): Bacteria > Pseudomonadati > Pseudomonadota > Alphaproteobacteria > Sphingomonadales > Sphingorhabdaceae > Parasphingorhabdus > Parasphingorhabdus pacifica. Next base: position 613,343 of record NZ_BAAGYS010000006.1, on the reverse strand, counting down.
GCGTTCCGCGATGGACTGGACCGAGCGAATAAAACTAGCCCCAAGCCCCCAGGCGACGTAGCCCACGCGATGCTTACGCGGTTCAGGTAGGGCCTTGACGATCGAATGCCAAGTGGTGCTGTTCTCCAAGACGAGAAGGAGATCACCGGAACCGACTCTTTGGTAGCCGCCCCCTGTCTCCTCCAGAACGGTCTCGGTAAGCAGGGGCGGAGGAACTCGATAGGTGCGCAAGACCGCCATCAGCCTTTCTTCCTCGCCAAACAGTACGGCAGTAGTCTTGGCGTCCAGGGTCTTCTCCGCTTCCGGGTGACATTCTGGGGATCCAAACGTCGCGAAGACGTCGAGGCACCGCTCTCGAATAGGTACCCGAGTACGATCCACGCCGCTCTTAAGCCACCGATTGACCGCCACATAGCGTGCGCGACGCAGTGGGTTGGCTGCCTCCCAGTGATCGGCCAAGTCATACAGCTCCCTGTGCCAGATCGGCATGTCTGGAACTTCGCTCGACCCCGCGGAAGCGACCGCAGTGAGGTGGAATCCACGGGCCAACGGGACCTTCTCCCGGTTGGTGGAACGCATCGCCCGCAGCACTCCCCTGTTACGTAGAATGTCTACGCAAGCGGCCAATGCAGCTTCCGGCTGAGTATCGTCCGTCCTTCCTTTGGAGGCCTCATAGAAGGCGCGCCGCACCTCGTCCGCAGTGACCTTTGTCGAGCGAATTCCCTTCCAACCTCTTGCATTCGCCCATCGGACCAACAGATCGTAGGTGGCGTCAGCCACCCGCTGCTCATTCCTCGTTGTCACGTTGGCGCTCCTTCAGTGTGACCCGACTGGCAGACAGTCGCGCCGTGTCGTCAGGCTCGGTGAGGGAGTCCAGTACAGCTTTGACCCGTGTATCGACGGAGAGGTACTTGCGTCCGGCACGCAGGTCTGCGTCGTTGCGCAACCGCACGATCAGTGGGAAATTGCCGAGGGCCTCTGCATCGAAAAGTCCGGTTGTGTAGACGAGTTGGACGCCTAGGGCGGAGGCCACGGCACGCTGCAAATCGAGCAAGTACGACGCTGACGCACGGCCGATAGGGTTGTCGAGGAACAGGACGCCAGAGTGTCGCTGGTGTGCCTTCCCTTGGTTGTTGGCACGTAGGGCAGCGAGAGTGCAGTACAGCATGATCGCGGCGGTGAGATGCTGGCCGCCGGAGAATACGTCGTGGACCTCGGAGACTCGTACCCGCTCGGTTCGGAGCACTGCGTCGGGTTTGAGCATCGTTACCTTGAAACCGCGCGGAGCTGCCGATCGGACTCCGCGGAGAAGAAGACTCATTCCGTCCCGCTTGGCCGCTTTCCCCTGCGCGGCTTCATCAACCACTTGGGCCAGTTGCTGGGTCAGGACCTCGCCTTCGGCCGGTTTGAAGACAAAGCGCAGGAACTCCTCTCCCGCCCAGTCACCGAGCCCGGCGGGCAGACGAGAAAGCCGCTGAGCTTGGCGCAGGGTACGGAGGGCGTTCTCAACCATTCCTTTCAAGCGTCCAATGATGAGGGCGCGATGCCGGTCGCTTTGGGCGAGATCCTCTGTCAGTGCACGCAACCGTGGCCGGAGCGACGCTGACCAGGTCTCAGCGTGCTGCGGGAGCTCGCTGGGGGGCACGGTGGTGATCTGGGTGCGTGCGGCGGAGACGAGCGTGTGGAACCTGGTCTCGGCCACCGCGGTGCGCAGGACATCCACGGTCGTGTTCACTAGTTTGAGCGCTTCGCCACGTTCCTTGCGAGCCTGCTTCAGTGCTTGGGCCAACTCGATGTGGCGTTGCCACGCGGTATCGGGGTCGCCATCGTATGGCCTTTTCGTCTCGATCTGAGAGTCGGTCCGCAGGTCATCAGCCGTAGCCAAGGCATCCGTGATTCTGGTGAAACCGGCGAGAATTTGATCGGTTCGATGGAGCGACGATGCCATCACGGCGAGTTCGTTCTCCTTAACGGCCACTGCCGCCTCTACCTCGCGACATGCGGCCTCGGCGTCGCTAAGGAGCTGTTCGGCGTGCCCGATTCCTAGCGGTTCTACGGCTAGGACGACAGGCGAGCTCGGCGCTGGCAGATCGACAAAACGCGCCTTGCGCTGGCCTAGTGTGCTCACGGCAGCGTCACGGGCTTGGGCCGCGTCAGACTGACGGGCTTTGGCAACATCGAACGCCGCGGCTCGTCCGGCGGCATCTGCGCTCTCAGGGGTTTTCAGCAGCTCCTCAGCTCGAGCGCGAGCCGACTCGGATAGACGGTCGACGCTGGCCTTGGCCTCGGACGCTGCCTTGGTCGCGGTGGCAACTTCGGACAGAAGATCGGACCCGACCTGGGCTTTGAGGTAGGCGATCTCGGCTTCGTGCAAGAGTCGACGGAGGACCGGGAGCGGTTGTGCAGGGGCCTGCGCTCCGCGGTCGACTAGGCTATCGCCACCTGCTTGGACGATCTCCTCACGGAGGCGTACGACTGTCGAGCGGTGCTGGTCAGCAGCGCGCTGGTGCTCACTTGCCTCCGCACGGCGTCGATCTCGCAGCGCGCTCAGTTCGGCAGCGCGTTCGCCCTCGAGGTGCTCGGTTTTTCGGGCAGCCTGAGCTTCCTGCCTCCAATTTGCGGCGTCAGCGACCCGCGCACGCAACTTGCCTGCGCGCGTGGCGCGGGCTTCGGCTTCGCCAGCATCCCGCGTGAGACTGGTGAGGACACTTCGGGCCTGCTCTCGGAACCGCTTGGCTTCCTCGAGAGCATTCACACGACTACGTACCATCTCCCGCACCGTGGCTAGGCCCTCGGTGGCGGCGCTCAGCCGTCCGGTCAGCTCGCCGAGCCGGCCAGGCGGGTACTCCTCGCGCCATTGGAGCAGCCGCGCTCTAAGGCGCTGATCCCCGACATAGCGGTCATTCAGCTCAGAAATCTGGTGCTGGCGTTGCTCGTATCGCTCGTTGATGCGTACGCTCTCTGCTCGGGCTGCCTGGTGGTCGTAGAGCGCCTGGTTCGGTAGAACGATGAAGCCGGCGTCGACGGTCGGGATCAAGTCGAAGTGTTCGTCGGGGTCCAGGTCAAAAGACTGGGTACTGGCGATCGCAACGAGACGAGTGGGTTCGTACCCGCGCTCGGCAACTAGCTGGCGGGCCCGGTCAAGATCACCCGGGTCATTCAGCAATACCCCTGCGGCTAGGTGTGGAAGTCGTGTGACGAGCTCGCGTCGTGTGTCTGGGTCGGGAAAGTCGGCGAGAACATCCCATCCGCTGTAACAGCGGACCTGCTCGTCCCTGAGCAACTGGACAAGGTCCTCAACCTCAGGCGGTGGTGGGTAAAGAGCGTCATCGCCGCTTTCAAGAGCGAGCCGAGCCCGTTCGTCAGCGGCCTCTGCTACCCGGATCCCGATGCGGTCACGATCGACGGATGCCAGAGCTTCGGTCAGTGCTTCGACGAGCCGCTCGGCGTCGAGTTCGAGCGCGACCTCGTCACCCTCAACCAGCTCCATTAGTCGTGATTCGGTGGCCAGAGCGCCCATCGTCTCCTGGGCACGTGAAATCGCGGCACTGGCCTTGTCGTGTTCCGCCACGGCGGTGCTTTCCCGACTGCGGGCAACGACAAGCGCTGCTTGGGCGTTATCGACTCCCTCGTCGATTTCGGCGAGCCGCGTTTCCTGCTGGGCAGCGGAGGCGGCTGCGGCCCGAGCTGTCTCCGCCAAGGTGTCGGCTGCGGTGGGTACCGATTCTGCGTCCTGGATTAGTCCGTCGCTAACCGCCGAGGCCACTTCGGCGTCTACCTCGGCGATTGCACCGTCGAACCGCTCCGCCGTGGCGCGGGCGTTGGCTCTCGCCGTGATGGCTTTGTCCAGCTCATCTTGTTTTTGTTGGGTTTCCTGGATCAGTCGGGCGGTCTCAGAGTCCTCCACGTTCACTTTGTGCCGAGCGTGGTCTTCTGCGTCGAGCAAAGCGCACACGAGCTCACCGGCACGGGTGTCACGAACCCGCAAGGCCGCGGTCTCCGCGTGCCGCTTTTCTCGGAGCACGTCCCGTAGCTGTCGGGCGGTCTGGTCCCTGACCGTCCAGTCGATCAGCGGACCAGTGGCCTCCCATGCTTCCACTAGAGCGGTCGCGTCACGTGCAGCCGAGTCGGCGGTTTTAAATGCCTCCTCCGCCTCCTCCATGCGGAATCGAGCAACTCGCCTCGCCAGCTCGTCCTGCACGGATTTTGCACTAACCTGATCTTTCCGCGCGGACTCGACAGCCACCTGAGCTTGATCGAGCTTGCTTTGCTGGTCTTTCGATCGCGCACGCTCCAGTTTGATTCGTGCCATAACTGCAGCCACAAACCTGTCCCGCTCAATTTCGCGGGAAGTCACACGCTGTTGTGCTGTCTCGGCCGCGGTGTGCCGCTCGGCCAGCGGTGCGAGGTGGTCGAGCACGGCTGCAACGAAGTCGCGTTCGAGTTCGAGTGCGTCCCGAGTGGACAGTGTGCTTGCGTATTGCTCTAACGACTCAGCCAGAGTGGTGACGTCCGCAGTCGGCGTGACTGCCTTCAGCAAAAACTCAATAAGCGCTTCGTCGCTGGCAAAGGTAAACGTCTCGGCGGCTTCTCCCTCACCAGCATTCATTCGCCGCTGGAATTCGAACAGCTCCGGGTCGAGGCCAAGAGCGACCAGGCGGTCCGCCCATTTTCCATGCCGGTCTGCCCAAAACAGTTCGAGGGAGGGGTCGTGGTCGGCGAGCTCGTTCAGCCGCGCCTGAAACTCGCTGGCGACGAGATTCTCTCCGTCCTCAGCGAAGGGAAGAGAGGCGATTCCAGTGGATGAGGTGGGACGTAGCGAGTACCACACTTCGGCCAGTCCGTCCTCAGCGGCGTTCTTACGTGCACGCCACTCTGACACCTTGCCGGTGATGAGAAGCCTGCCGGTCTCGGTGTGCATCCATTCCAAGACGACGTGGGCGACGTCACCACGCTCAACGAACTTCTCGAGTATACGGGTATTGGACGTGCCCACGATCTGACGTTTGCCGGGCAGCATGACCGAGAAGATGAGTTTGATCAGGACCGACTTACCGCCGCCGTTTTCCAGAAACAGCACGGACGCGGCAGAGGGCCGGAAGACGCCGCCCTCGTCGAGCAGCGTGGGTTGTGCGTGTTGCACTGGTTTGCCTGCCTGGGACAGATCAACCGTGACATCCTCGTACCGTGCGCCGGGCGGGCCGACCGAGTACAGGCGGACACGAGACAGTTCGTACACGTGGATTCCTTCAGTCGTCGAGCGGATCGCCGGAGTTGGGGGCGACCAGGGTCGCGCCCGCCATCGAGGTCACGGCACCAAGTGCAAGCATTTCCCGGAAAGCGGCGTGCGAGGCCAGCTCGCGCACGTGCACCTGGTAGCGGTGCGTGGTGCGATAGACCTCGTCGATCTCCTCCCCGACCTGATGCACGAGCCCTCGCTCCGCGAGGTACTTCAAGGCCCGCCGAATGATTTGACGGGTCGTATCGGCGTTGGCCCTGTTGTCCTTGGTCGACGCGACCTCGGGCCTACGCAAATAGGCCCGCCATGCCCGCTCGAGTTCTCGGTCTTCTGCCAAGGGGTCAGCTGTGTCAGCGACGCGCTCGTTAAGCAGCCGACATGTCTCGCGGACGACCAGATCGACTTGGTCAACCGACACCCGGCCGATGTAGGAGTCGTTAGCTAGGTCGTCCGCGCGAGGAAAACCGAGGGCGGCGATGGCGAGGTGGGCAATGCCGTGGAGCACCTTCTGGGTGTCGCGCCGCTCCTTGGTAGATATGTGCCTGGCGTAGTCGTCCATCTTGGTCTCGAACACCGACCCTGGCTCTGCGACGAGGACGACTCCACTACGTCCGCCCACATGCAGGACCGCCAGGCCTAGCCCGGTGGCGATGGCTCCAACAAGTCCTGCGAAAACGTCGTCTTGGGTGTAGCGGCGTACGAGGTCTCGGTAGGCGACGTCGCGGTCAGGCAGTTGTTTGGGGCGCATGCCGAATGCAATCAATTGGGCCGCCTGTTCGGCGTCACCGGCGTGGGTCATGCCGTTTCTCCAGGGGCGTCGGCGCTGGTGTTGTCTTGAGTGATAGCGATGTCGGCGGTTTCTTCGGCAACAACGAGGCCCGCACTTGTCACGAACAGGTCGTCACCAGTGGCGGTACCCCGCGGACCGGAAAAGGTCGCCCCGGCGGGGACCGCGACGAGTACCGCAGGGGGCTTCTTCCCGCGCGCTGACTCGAGCGCTGGAGCGAGCGCATGGGAGGCTCTGAGAACGACCAGCGCGGGCAGATCGTCGTCGTGCTGCGCCGCCTCCGCAACGAGGTCGCCAAGCGAGCGGACCCGACCGGGCAGGTCAAGGAGTTCGTCGGCGAGTCGCCAATGTTCCTCGGTGAACCGGGGGTCCTCAGGAACGCCCTCAGGGCTTGGGTGCACGACCGGGCCGGCAGTGCGCTGCGTTTCAACGGGTGGTCGTAGCAAAGTCGAGACCAGGCCGGGAAGGGTTACGACCTCCGGCGAGGTTAGACCAGCCACAACACGGAAAAACGTTGTCAACGGGCCGACAGCGGCGCTGACAGGCAGGTGCAGTATCGGTTCGAGCAGCTGTCCGTGCAGGTTAATCGCCGAACGTTGCGGTGGTCCGGAAAACTGCTGGCGGTCTTGCTCCGCCCGGAACACTGAGCGCGCGGTCTGCAGTCTGGCTTGCAACTGGACATGCCTGCGCAGGCAGTCCTCGACTACCTCGACCAACTCGGCCGCGTGGCGTTTCCGCTCCGCCTCATCGGTCGTGTCGCGAGCCTCGGTGATGCTGGCATGGATGCTGTGCTCGACGCGCACTCGGTCTTCAACATGGTCGAGTGCACTGTTGAGCATGGTGGGCAGTTCTTCCTCCCAGTCGACCAGGAGCACGTCCCGTTGAGTGGCCTCCAACCGCCTGCGTAGCGTCTCCCCGTACTGGACCGTGCGGTATCGCGCCTGTTCAGCGGCAGATCGGGCGTCGGCCAGCTTCCCCCTGTCGATCAGGTTCTTCAGCTTGACCTCGGCGGCGATCTGCGCGGATTCGACATCGGTGTCGAGCGCGCCAATGAGCACGGTGATGGCCTCGTCGCTGGCCCGCAGTGAAAGCGACCCCGCCGGACCAGGAGCTTCCTGCACGATCTTGAAGTAAAACGGCTGACGTTGGTACCGGCCCTCAATATCGATCTCCCCGTAGACTTGATAGAAGGTCCGGTCGACCGTGCCAACATTGATCAGCCGTTCCAGCACCCACCTGGCTACCCGCTCGTGCTCATGCGCGGGCCGGTGAGGCGCCTGGTTTGCCACGAACGGCAAGACCTGTCCCACGATGTCGTCATGGCTCGCGCCCTTATCGAAATCCATTGCGATGGTCACCAAGTCGATGGTCCGCAGCGCGATCTCGGCCATCTGATAATCGGCAGGGTCGAGCCACTCAAGCATCGCCTTACGGTTGTCAAGGTCGTGCAACGGTGCCGTGCACGCAAGCGCCTTAAGCCTCCTGGTGAAGCCGGGATCCGCGCTAGTGCCCGCCATCGACTCAGGAACGCTGGCCGATTCGGGTTCAGGTTCAGCAGCTTCCTGGATTGGGCCAGGCCGGGCCGGCGGCGTCTCCCCCAGTTCCGCATAGCAGCGCGCAGCGATGTCGGCAGCCCCGTAGTAACCTTCAGCCTCGGCCGCTAGGCACCATTCCAGGGAATCTCGATACGCACCGAGCCGGGCATAGCAACGGGCCAACCGCAGTGCCGAGTCACCGAGCCGAGCCTGGGCGGCAACTTCGTACCCGGAAACCGCAGCTGCGTAGTCACCACGCTCCTCAGCTTCAACACCCGCATAGAAAGCCTCTTCAGCAGCATCGAAGCGGGCGATGTCGTCGTCGACAGCGGCGAGCTGCTCTGGGTCGGCCAGCACATTCTCGTACCCCTGCAGCACCTGAGCTGCCAAACGTCGAGCAGTCACCTCATCGGTGTGGCTCGTCATCGCAGCAGTATCTGCGGCGAAAAGGTCATCAAGATCCATCGAGACTTCCTTCGTCGGTGTCTTCCAGCCCGTCGACCGCCTGACGCAAGGCCGAGACCGCCTGCCCCACCATCCACCGCACCGTCCCGGCAGGGATTCCCGTCATCGACGACACCTCGGCGGAGGTGAACTTGGCAAGACGACACAGGAGAAACGCCTCAGCGAACCGTCTGGGCAGAGCGGCCAACACATCCTCAGCTACGTAGTAGGCCGCGCGGTCCTGGTCGACCAAGGAGGCGCGGTCAGGGATAGCCCCGTACAACACCTCTCCACCGCGGCCGGCTTGGCGCAACCGGTCATTCGCCGTGTTGTCCGCGACCTTGTACACCCAGCCGAAGGTGATCTCCTTATCCGGGTCTTTATCCCACCGACGGAGCGCCTTGACGAGGCTGTCCTGCACGACATCCTCGGCCGCCCCACGATCGCCCATCTTCCTAGCCATAGGCGTGACGAGGGCACCCCAATACTTCCGCAGGAAACACTCAAGCCACTTGTCCCGCTCGCCACGTCGATCTCTCGTTGTCTCAGGGGGTGTGACCTCCTCCGCATGATCGGCGCGCGACGACTCATCAGGTAGTTCGTCGGTCACCTACCGCTCCCCATCCCTCGCGCGTATCTGGGCATCGCACCCCAGGTGCCCCTCTCGCGTGTGCCGACATCGTGCGGGCCTCCATCGTTTGTGTTCCCACTACTTAGACCCCAGACACGGTGCGAACTGTTGGCGAATCAGCCAAAAAACGCCCGATTGGAAGCACCCGTGTGACGGGATGACGGTTGCTGGAGGCATCAGAACACCTGCAACAGGCTGGGAAAACTTGCCCAATGCGTCTCCCAGACGGAGAACGCTCCCGCGCTGTATTGATCGGTTCGAGCTCGTTCCCGGATCCAGACTTGCCCGGTCCAGGCCCGCACCCGACATAACGTCGAGCGGACCGTCGGTGCGGTCAGGGTCGACGATCCCCGACGAGATGAACCATGCGTGACGGAGGCCGCCAACTGCTCGGCATCGCCCGGACCAGCGTCGACGCCCGCCAGCATCTGGAACCCATCAACACATACGCCGAGGCTCTCAGCGCGAACTGCCGACACGCCCTACCGGCGCTTCCGGTGGAGCCGGGCAGGACAGGTTGAGCGCAGCAGCCACACGATCCTGCGGGCATCGGCGCGGCGTCGTGGATTTTCGGACAATACTGCGCCACCAACCGCGATCAACAGTGGCGCCGTGGAGATCAGGCACGTCAGCACCACCCCCAGCACTGGAACCACCCCCATCACTTTTCCTCCCTGGTTTGGCATTTGGTCAATCTGCCGGAGGCATATGTCTGCCGGCGGGTGGTCGACACACGCCAAGATCTCATCGATTTGCTTAGGGGTCCTTGCAGTTTGATCTTGGTTTGGCATGGTGGGGGTGGGAGTTGATCACGTTCGCTGTGTTGGGGGCGTGGGATGGCTCGTGCGGAGCCGTGGGAGATCAGTGATGAGCTGTGGGCGGTGATCGAGCCGCTGTTGCCGCGGCATGAGCGGCGGTTCCGGTATCCGGGGCGCAAACGCATCGATGACCGTAAGACGCTGCAGGGGATCCTGTTCGTGCTCTATACCGGTATCCAGTGGGAATACCTTCCCCAGGAGCTGGGCTTCGGATCGGGTTCGACGTGCTGGCGTCGGCTGGCCGAGTGGCATCGGGCCGGGGTGTGGGATCGGTTGCAGCAGGAGCTGCTGGACCGGTTGCGTGCGGCCGATCAGATGGATTTTTCCCGGGTGGTGGTGGACTCGTCGTATATCCAGGCCAAACGGGGGCGTGGGAGCCCAAAAGTGGGGCCGAGTCCGGTTGACCGGGCTCGGCCGGGCTCGAAACACCATCTGATCACCGACGCCTGCGGCACCCTGCTCAAGGTCGTGTTCACCCGGGCCGGCACGCACGATGTGACCCAGCTACTGGGCTTGGTCTCCGGTTTGCCCGCGGTCGCGGGCAAACCGGGAGCCCCCAAACGCAAGCCGGGCGCGTTGCTGGCCGATACCGCCTACGACTCCAACCACTGCCGCCAGGTGTTGCGTGAGCAGGGCATCACACCCCACATCGGGCGGCGCAAACGCGATCACGGTTCCGGGCTGGGCCGGTGGCGCTGGGTCGTCGAAGCCGCCAACGCCTGGCTACACGCACCCCGCAAACTCCGCACCCGCTGGGAAACCCGCGACGACATGCACGACGCCCTGCTCCAACTCGGCCACTGCATGAACCTCGCCCGCAAACACCCAGCATTCTGAAAGGACCCCTTAGGCAACGTCTTGCGCTTGCTCGGTCGCCACGCGTGAGTTGGGTGGCACCGTCAGACCTAGAACCGCGCGACAGAGATCCCGACCTGGGGACCGTGGATGGACGAACGCGAAGATGAGCCCGAGGAGGTGCTGCGTGCCGACAAAGAGTTGTACGACCGACTCCGATCGGTGGGCTGTTCAGGGCCGTGGTGGAACCTGCTGGCCAACGAACTCGACCGGTACGCGTGGTCGGCCATGACAGCTTGGTTGAACACCGGGCTGATCGCCCAGAAATGCCACGAGAAGGGCCGACACGTCACGCTGCCTGATGACTGGACGTACCAGGACCGTGAAGATCTCGTGGCCACCACCGTCGCACACGGCCTCGCGCTGTTTCAGCGAGCACTGCAAGCCGATCTCTGGAAGCCGGAGAAAGGCGCATCCTTACGCACCTACTTCGTCGGAGGATGTGTACTGGCCTTCCCCAACGTCCTGCGTCAGTGGCGCAACGAACGGCAACGTTACCGAGACGGCGCCGCTGCGTACGCGCAAGAAAGCGCGGTGCATCCGCCACGCGTTGACCCCTTCGACATCGTCGACACTCTGGACGCGTTGAAGGACCTGACACGAGACGAAAACGGACGCAACCAAGCAATCCTGAATCTCTGCTACGACGGGTATTCACCAGCCGAGATCGCGAACGTGCTGCGCATGACACCAGGAGCCGTCAACACGACGCTACATCGACTGAGACGTCGACGGCGTGACAGCGAAGGGAGGGAGGGATGAAAGAGGAAACCGCGAGGCCAGTCCCACAGGACGAACTCGATTCCTTCGCCAGGGTGCTCAAACGCTCCTCTATTGGGACAGACTCGACCAGGGCGCTCAGACACCGCACCCCACCGGACAAGGCCGAAGACGCTGTCCAGCGTGCCGCCGAACTCCAGTCGACCAGCTTGAACCAGGCACCGAAGCCCGGCACACCCGCGGATCGCGGAAACACGGAGCACTCCACTAAAAACGCATCGCCCGTGACCGCCGGCCTGGGCGACAGGCTGGCGGCGAGCACGCTGACCGACCTCTACCAGGAGCATTACAACCAACTGCTGCGCATCGCGGTCCTGCTGGTGGACGACCGCGCCTCCGCGGAGGACATCATGCAAGACGCCTACATTCGAGTCTTCGAATCACGCTCGCAGCTGCGCGACCTGGACAAAGCGCTGGCATTCCTCCGCCAGGCGGTGCTCAACCAAGCCCGCTCGATGCTGCGGCACCGGACGATCACCAAGAAGTACCAACCGAAGCTCGCCACCCAGGACAGCCAACCGGACGACACGAGACGCGGCATCGATCGCGCGATACTCGCCGACGCACTCGCGCAGCTGTCGCGGCGACAGCGAGAGGCTCTCGTACTGCGCTATTACGCCGATCTCAGCGAGTCCCACACCGCCGAGTTGATGGGCTACAGCAGCGGAGCGGTGAGGGCGTTCTGCTCGCAAGGGGTGTCACGGCTGTCGAGCCTGCTCGGAGCGGGCGCGAAGGAGCACACCACACAGGAGGTCAACCTGCTGCGCATGCAGCTGCACCAGCTGGTCGCCGCATCATGAACCCAACGATCAACAGGATGCGCCGCTCAAATGGAATTGCCAAGCAGCGAGACGGGGCACTCATTCGCAGAAAAAAGTCGGAGAATGCATGCAAGCAAACAACAGATCCGCATAAGCTCGCACAGACAGCAAGAGTGCAACAACGGGCCACTGTTCAGTGGCACGACAACTGGTCAGCTCACAGTCAAACGATCACGGGGACCGACACGATATACCCAACCCGCGCCGACCACCCATAGAGAAACATCGCTGACAAAACGTCAGGTCATGCGCTCGTCTAGATGGCCCCCTGGCGCCGCGCGATCGCAGCTTCGCTTCAAGACAACCACCGCACCGACGCCAGAAGGCGTTCAAATCGCAGTGCACTCCACAACCACGTCACCGTCATAAGATCTCATACACAACACCGCCCCTGCCGGTGATGATCACGGCAGGGCCACGGCGTCTACCGTGAACCGACGCTCCACATGCGTGAGGAGCACGCCTGCGCGAGCTCTCACGCGTATGCACCCGCATCAGAATCCATACGGCCAGCCGAAGGTCCCTCTGGACCTCCCAATACGCGGCGAGTCGCTTACGTGCCCGAGACCGAACTGCTGGCCATCATCTCCGTCGCTACTCAGGTACTCGACGACGAACTGAATGAGAGTGGAGCGTCGTCGCACGGGAATCTGCGCCGCACGCAAGATCGGACGCTCGTCGAGCCAGCAGGGTGATCAATGCTGACCTGCTGGAACGTGCGAGGCTAGAGGATGTCGTCACCGGCCAGAGCACCGGCGGCCGATCTCCGCCGGCACGCTCAGGGAGCGACTTCGTATTGGCGCGGCACGGTCTCGGATGCTGGCGTCCATGATCCGAACCAGCCGGTCCGAGCGAATCGTGCCACTTTCAGAGGATCTGCGTGAGTTCGCACTGTCTTGAGCAATGCCCCGGCCTGAGTGTGATCAATCGCGTTCGAGGCTGTGTTGGGCGGAGCGGTGGCTGCTCGTGAGCTTTGCCGTAGTTCAGCACGCGACGTCAGTGCTCCTCGGCCTCGAACTGCAGCGCTCGTTCGGCGCTGTCGACCAGCTCCTTGAACGTGAGGACCTGCACGCGACTCAGGTGTGCGTTGTAGGAACGGATCGTCTGCTCGATCTGTTCACGAGTCGCTGAGTCGGTCGCACATAGCTCTGGATGCCCGATGACCACCGTGCCTTTCACACGACGGTAGTCATAGACCACGCCGAGTTCGTTGCGATGAAAAGTCTCAAGACCGGCGCCTAGCTCGTCGAGCGCGCGGATGTAGTTCATGCATTGCCCTACCGCCTCATGAACTTCGTTGGAGACAATCAAGTGGTTGCGGTGTTGCTTGACGAGCTGATGCCCTGGTCTTTTGAGCTCGACGATGTGAATACTGCGATCGGCGCAGACGAGTGGGATGTCGTGTTGATCGAGCGGGACGGCATTACGGCGATCGAATACGCCCGTGTAGTGACCACCAAATATCCAGTACCTCCGGCCGATCATCTTCTGGATCTCGGCTTCGGTAGTCGCTGGGTTCAGCACGAGCTCGCGCAGTTCCGCGACTGCCTCGCGGCGTCGGCGGATGACGTCGACATCCACCGCCAGGCGTCCCGCATCGGTCGAGGTGAGGCCCGAGACCACACCGCCCACGTCGGCGAGCCCGGCGAGCGCGCGACCCAGCTCGGACGGGCTGACGTTGAGCTCGGCGAGCAAGCGGCCCAACTCAGCCGCGCTGAGGTTGCGCCGCCGCCTAGCCTCACGCACCTTCGTGATCCGGTCGACCAGCGTCTGCGCGAAGGTGGCGAAGCCCATCTCTGGGTCAGGTTCGCGAACGGTTACGGTCGGCGGGGCGTGAGAAACAAGGTAGCAAATGGCGTCGTACATCCCGTCGCGAACGAGGCGTTGAAGGAAATCCAGCAGTCGGCCTTCGTGTGACTTCAGCGGGCCAGCCGATTCGGTCGCGTCGAGTGGGTTAGGTCGTTGACGTACCGGCGTGGTCGTCGCGGAGCGTTCTTCGAGCAGGAACACCTGTCCGAGTGCAGGTTTGAGCGCTTGCACCGATTGTTGATCGTAACCCCGCGAGATGTTGGTGGTTTGGGCGAGGATTTCATCCATTCTGTTTCGCAGGTTGTTGCTTGACGGCCCGGTATTGGTCGTGACTTCGACCGCAGCGACGGGCACCCCCTCGTCAATGACGACGATATCCCACGGCCTGCGACTCTCATGGTAAGAACCGGGGAGGGTTAGTGGCTGGTCGCGATGGATCGACGCTCGATCCAATCCGCGAAGCACCAGTTCCTCGATGACGGCATCGACAATAGCTTGGCCGCTCGGACCGAGCCGCACTCCGCCAGCCCCACGGGTGCTCAGCCGAGCCTCGTGGGCTTCCCAGAAGCTCTGGACGGCGTCTTCCGCCGGGTGCGATGACACTAGTCCCTCCGACCTTCACGACACGTACCGGTAGCGGACCATCCTGCCGGAGTCGCGATCCGCTGCGCCGAGGTTTTGGACAACCGAGCCCAACCGGGAACTGACGGCGCTTGCACCGGCTGGGACACGGCCGCCCCGTATCGTCCGACTCTTCTCGGTGAGCTTCCCTGGGCGCCATGCGCCCATTGCGGCAGGACAACCGCATAGTGACCACGGCGGCGGAGACGACAACCGTTGCCTCACCGGTCAGGGTAAGTCGCTTGGCGCTGTCCCCATTGTCGCGGTGTGATCGCGCGGGCCTGGGCAGGCGTGATGAGCCATGCTTATGTTTTTGGCTTTGTCCACCTGCTTGTTTATCAGCGAGAGTGATCGCGACGGAGTAGCCGGAGGCGAGCTCGGGTCCGCGAGTAGGCCCTGATAGGCGGCGAGATCTCGGGAACTTGGGACAGCGGGGCCGGAGTGGGTGTGCCACTCTCCGATCCAGACGCTTCGGTCGCGTCCGAAGGCCCAGTCGCCGAGAGCTTGCGCGTGACGGAGATCGCGTTGGGGGAACAGTCAATACCATCCTCCGAGCACGACGAGACCGGCCGACCTGTACCAAGGCGTCCGACCAACCGTTCGACGAGCCGCAGCCGGACCCAAGCGCCGGCAACGAGCCCTAACCTTTGGGGGCTTGTCACGGTTCCCCAGCCACACAGAGCACAGGACCGGCCAACATGCCTGACCGGCATGCAACTACGAACCCCCGCTCTCACTGACCTTCGAGGAATACCGACCGGATCAGGTCGGCAGCGTCGACGACGTCACCAGTGGGCGCCTGGAGCTCGCCTGTGGTGACGGCGTCATTACCGTCCTCGGTGAGAACCCATGTCACGGTCACAGAACTCGCCTCCAAGTCACGAGAAAGGATCACATAGTCGTCCTGATCGCTCATCCAGGGCGTGTCGGGACGGAACGACTCGGGTGTGAGGACAACTTCGGCGTCGTCGCCCCGATTTCTCCACGACACGGGGTAACCGCGCGGCGTGAACTCGAGCGCGCCGGGATCGAATCCCACCCCGAACGGATCCTGCCGACGAACCACCGGCTCGACTACCTTCGTGTAGTCAGCGTCGTCGGCATCGAGGAGGTCGATCGCCTCGCACTCGTGGAATGTCACGATGAGCTGAGGCTTGGCGACGAACCGGCCGCGGCTGACGACCTTGATCCCCGCGCCCGGCAGGACGACGCCCAAGAAGTGCTGTCGACCTTGCGCAATGTGGGCGCTCTTCTCGGCCCGCCAGGCGTCCAGGCACGCCTCCCGTTCCTCGGGCGACAACGGCTTCGGCCTACCGAAGACGCTCTGTACCAGGAACGGCGGCGTGACCGGCCGCGATGCCTGCCCGCGCGGCTTACTAAACCGCTCCTCCTCTGATTCGTACAGTTGTTCGAGCACGTCGTCAACGCGTTTAACGCGGCTGATGACGCCGAGGACGCCGACGAAGAGCTCGATGGGGGATTTGCCGCCGCCACGGGCGCGCTCGACGAGGCCCAGCACCTCACCGGCCCGAGCCGGACGGGTGTTGCTAGCGCCCCGCACGTAGATCGCACCGTCGTCGAGGTTGTCCCGACGATCCTCACCCTGAAAGCTCTTGTGGCACGGAAAAATTCCCTGCCCCTCTTGTGGCGGCTGCGCGATCAGGAACAACACCTCTCGGTCCGCATCGACGCCAATCCTCCCGAACTCGAAGGCAGGAAACTGCGGCCCGAGGTAGGGCCGGAGCCGATCCTCAAGCTCGTGGGCCTCGACGCCCCGCGGGATACCTTGCGTCTGACCTTTCTGCGCACCGATCACCAGAACGGCGTAGCCCTGAAAGTTCCGCACGGCTTCCTGCGGGCGGCGGTTCGCTACTCCCAGGAGGAACTTGGCGACCTTCGCGACACCTGCCGTCTTGGTGAGGTCCAGACTGCTCTTGACCTCCAAATAGCTCGTCTCGGCTTCGTCGCCGAGGACGAGGACGTGCTCCAGGATGCGCCGCAAGGAACGCTCGCCGAGCGGCGGAACCTGCGTGTCCAACACATTAGGCGCCAATTCTGACGGGCTGACCGGGGCATGGTCATCAGGCATACAACGATTATCCCATCCCAAGTTGGCCTCGGGCCCGAATCAACTCACCGATCCGAGAGTGGTGAACCGTTCGGCCGTCTTTCTCCAACGGTTCAGCCGAGTTCGACGGCGCCTTTACGCTCTCTTGGATGCTCGCCACCGAGCGCTACCTCCACACCCTCCCCAACACCCACAACACCGCCCTCACCGCACTCCACCGAACCCGCGACACAAACCCATCCCACACCCGGCAGCCGGTCAGCTCACGATCACCAACCCAGCCCCTACACCACCCGGAAACCAGCACCCCGCAATTCAAAACCGCAGACCAGAGCAGTAACCATCCCCAAGCACCGCAGTGCGAACCAAAACAGCCGTGAAGCCCGCGGCCGATCCCACGGTCATACCACGGTCAACACCTTGCTCGGATAACAAAACACCCTGTCGGTACCAACACCGACAGGGCTTCTCACCTGGGAATACAATTGGTGCGCGATACTGGGATTGAACCAGTGACCTCTACCGTGTCAAAAAAAAGGTAGCGCTCCCCCACTGGCTACCAGCGCTTTCGTGTTCCGCCGCAGGTCCGTGGCTCTCGTTCCTCGTCGTTCCGACGGGATAGCACACGTTACCACACGTTCCCGTGGCCAAATAACCGCCACTTGATCACGGCGATCGAGCAAGACGCCTTGCTCACCCTCGTTTCCGGAGTCGAACGTCACTGGAATGAGCACCGCCGCCCGATCTCCGTAGACACGCTGCTGGACGCACCTTCATGCCGATGATCGATCGGCTCGCACATGTGGCGGTTGTGCTGAGTCTGGGAGGGATGTTTCTGGCCATTAACCGGTCGGTCGCACTGGCTCCGCCCCAAATGGCAACTTGGCTGCTATTCGACCGAAAGTCACCGTTCCGATTCGCCGATCAACTTCTCGATGCCATGGGCCCCCGCGACTAGTAGGCCGTCGAGCACATCCAGCAGTGCTGACCGTTCGGCCGGGGAACGGCTTTGTGCGAGTCCACGGATGATCAGCTCGCCGACCTGTTGGGCGTTGCCGGCGGCGTGAGTGCGTATGTCGCCAGCATCCTTTCCAGACTCATCGACGAAACGTTGCGCGCACAGCAGTACTAGGTCGTCGACCCGGTCCGGCGCCTGCTCGAGCGTGATTAGCAGTTGGGGCACGGCATCGGCGAATGCGGGCGATGCCATGAGGGTCTTCAGCACGCGCTCGAACGGGCGGAGCGCATGTCCGCGAAGCGCTGCGGCCACTTCACTGACCTGCTTGCGAACCTCCTCGTCGGCGTCGGTGGCCAGGCGCGTCAGTGTCTTCGCACACGCCGGGACGTTGCCGGTATGTGGAATCCGATGGGCACACATCTTGGCCGCGCCCTGCCGGGCTTCGGTATCTTCGCCGTCGAGCACGGCGGCGAGGAGGTCCTCCATCTCCCATTCCATAGCGGCGAACGCGGCCAGTTCGCCTCCCGACTCGCGGACCCGGGGGTCCTCCGAAGACAGCATCCGCTCGATGATCGGACGGATGGTTGCTGAGTCCTGGCTACCGAAGTAGATGACCAGTCGTAGCACGTGTCGGGTAGCTAGTAGTGCGTCGTGTGTCTCGACTAGCTTCCAGAAAGCCTGGGTCGCTTCCCCATACTCGTGGCGGACAGCGTTCCCAATGACTCGGGCCGCGCACGCTCGGACCGGGACCGATGGATCGGTAGCGATGTGGTCCAGTGCCGGCGCCACGATTCCCGTGCGTGCCCCATCGGTGTCGTAAACGAGCAGGTCGGACATGGCTTCGACGAGGCTGCCTCGGGCGGTGTTGATGCCGGATACGAGGATGTCCGGGACTTGTTGGCCTTTCCCATCGTCGCTCCACATGCGGATGCCGTCGTCGCTGGGATCGGAGGTGGAGAGCATCCGGTCTCGGATGAGCTCCACGATGTCGAGAGGCACGGTCTTTAGGTAGGGCCTGATTGCCGACCCCAGCCAGCGGTCGTTTTCGACATGGCCAAGCGAAGCTATGTGCCTGACGGCTACGAAGACGACGTCCTCGTCCTCGATCGGCTCGGCCTCTCCGAGCCCCATTAGCAGACCGTCGCCGTAGGCGGGGTTGATGTCCGCAGTCAAGCGGAGAGCTAAGCGAGCGAACCGTGCGGGATCCTGCTTGGTCCGCTCACGCAGAACGTACGATAGCTCCATCGCGCCGCCCGTCATCATTGTCCAGTTGTGCGCTTCTCCTACGTGCTTGGTCATCGCCTGCAGCCAGTTGTCGTCGCTCATATATTCGGCGGCAGACGTCTTGATCGGTGAGTCCACAAATCCGACTGCGACTCCCCGAGGCTCTTCTGGTTGCTCCATCCCGCAGGCACGCCGTAGTTCGCCGAGTCGGCGGCGGCCAGTGTCTGACAGCCGCTGCTCATCCAGCCCCGAGAGCAGGCAGAAGGCGTACCAGCCAGGCGATCGCTTCTCCCAAGAGAATCGCAGATCACGGACGGCCGCTTCGAGTCGGCTGAACAGGTCGACGTTTAGATGTGGGCTGATGGCTTGCATCACCTCTCGAGCGGTCCACACGCCGTTGGACGCATAGCCAGACAGCAGCCTGTGCCGACCTTGGAGCAGGACTTCGGCCGCCCAATCGGCGTAGGCAGCGCCACCGGCGATCAAACCCTGGTAGAGCAGCCATTGGGCACTGTCGTACGGCTCGACGGCGAGACGTTCGAGCGTTGGCCGAGTTGCGTCTGGATCACGCGACACGAGCGTGCGTATGGCTGCAGCCATGCTCGAGAACAGCACATCATCGAGCTTGGCGTCCGAATCCGAGTCTGGCCAGCGGAAGCAGAAATGCGCGTCCTCGCGCTGTCCATACGAATCGTGATCGAGCGCCGTGAGAGCCGTGACCCGCAACAAATAGGAAAGCAACGCATCGCAGAACTCTCGAGGGGCGTCGTCAGCGACCCTCTTCACGAGCTCGGCAACCTGGTGATCGCGCATTTCGAGAGCGGCCACCTTGCCTCTGCCATTCTGAGCGAGAGCGGTCGGCCGTTCCACGAGATAGGCCACTAACAGCTCGATGGCCCGGTCTGGGAGCGAGTCTTCGGCGCCATGCAGGATCCAGAGCGCGCCCTCGTGCACGGAGTAGTCGCCAGCGCGTACCGCCTTCAGCGCCAGATCGAACAGGCTTCGACTCTCATCCAGGTTCGCGAACCGCGAGATCCAGCGCAATCCGCGTGCGAAGATGGCTGGCTCGTGCTCGTGCCCGGCAAGAAGCTCGGCAACCCGACCGGGTGCCGTCTGAGCACCCGGGCCCATCAAATCTAGGGCACGGGATTGCTCGGCTGCGTCACCCCGCAGCCAGCCGTCGACGTGGCGGTCACTGTTGAAGCGGGCGAACCATGCTGCGGTGCGTAACCTTGCCCACAGTCTCGCCTCGAACGGCGGGTGGGTGGCAGCGGCATCGATGACCATCACGCCCTCGGATCGAGTGGGGTCAGCGATGCCGGCAAGGACAGCCATCGCAGCGTCCTTGATGTGGAAGCGGACATCGTTGCTGAGCAGCAACGCCTTGACCTCATCGACGAATCGGTCGGGTTCTACGCTACGCAGGTGCGTCATAATTTGGCGCACTTGAGCCCGCCGAAACAGCTCCTGCTCACCACCGGTCAGGAACTCCACCAGGGACTCGCCTCTGGTGCCCCAATGACGTGCGAAGGCGTAGTCGAAGAACGCTTCGTGGAAGAACGCGAGCTCGCGGCCGTCGCGAACCAGGACGTGCTCTGAGACGAGGACATCAGCGTCGTTGCCGAGGTCTTCGCGGTCGAGCACGGTCATCGGCACCGACAGGCGCTGACGCTGGCTGATCGCCTCAGCTACAGCGGATACCACGGGCCCGAAGCGCGTCCCTTCGCGTCGCTCACGGACGTCACGGCGCTTACGGTCCCAGTAGGCATCGAACAAGTGCGCTGTACTCGCGAAATCCAGCGCGTTTGTCCCGTCGGCGACAGCTGCCAGAAGCACGAGGTGCAACGGCGACCGCAGCAGAGTGCGTTGATGAGACGAGACGGCGGCGGCGTCCAAACCCATCGCCCCAACAGCCGAGTCGACTTGCTCGTCACTCAACGGCCCGACCGAGACAGTCTCCGAATCCGGGATCGCGCGCAGCCTGCGGATTCGCTCATCGTTGTCGATGTCGAACTTGCGGCACGCCAGCACGACTCGCATGTGCTCGAAAGCCGTTGCCTCCCGGATCAACCAGGCGATGACGTCGAAGTTGCGAGGCATTCGACCCGACACCACGCTGACGGCGTCCAACTGGTCAACGACCAGCAGCGAAGGCCGGTCACTAGCTGCTGCAGCGAGAGCCGAAACTGGTGATACCTCAAGCCCCAACCGTCGGCCTAACTCGGCAGTGGAGGAGAAGGGCTCGACTCGATCGAGTCTGAACGCCAGGACCGGCATTCCCTGCTCACGAGCGTTACCCACAGCTTGGTGCATAACCACACTCTTGCCGCCGCCGGCCGCTCCGATGACGAATACCAGCCCTTCCTCGCCACCTTCGGCCAGGTTTAACAACTCGTCCGACTCAGGCCGCGGCAGAACCGGACGCAGCAGCTCTGCACCGACCGCGGTTGCCCAACGATCGGTGACGGCGTTGATCTGCTCTGCCGTGGCTCCCCCGCGTACCGCCGTGGCCGGGCGCAGCCCGTATTGCGGTAGACGGTTAAGGATGTCGACAGCGGACAACTCGACCCCGAGATTGTGTAGCAACAAATCACCGAGGCCCACAGCGGCAAGGCGCCCATCTGCCCCGGCGAGCAGCAACTCTGCCAGCGCCGCGTTCCCGTCGAGGAGGTCGCGCTCGTCCGGCCACCCAATCCGGATTCCGCGCAACACCTGCCACGCTTTGTCGGGCGACTCGAAGATCTTCGGTGCCGACAGTTCGGTGAACTCATCCCGCATCGATTGATTGGGCAGCCACTCCTTAGTGAACACGTCCAGGGAGGGGGCCCGGCGGGCGTTGTCGCACAGCTCGCTCAAGGCGCGCGCGGGCACCTCAGACATGAAGTGAAACTCTCGGCCGCGCTCCACGTGATGCCGAGCGCTTGCCCACACATCAAGCTTGTTAAGGGACGCGGCCGACCAGTTGTTGATCATCCGGTTCTGACGCTTCAGCTGATGAACCTCGGTCACGCTACCGCGGCGAAAGGTGAACTCCGAGCCTTGCGAGAGTTCACCGACGTCCTCGACGGTGATCGAGTCAGCGCGGCCCATCAACACATAGAGCACGTGGCGTACTGTCCAAGCTCCTTCGTAACGGTTGCCGAACTTGTCAGCTTCGCCACCAGGCCTAGGGCTCACAACGGTTACTCCAAGACAGCTGCGGCCCGCAACGTTCACGTAAAGCGTTCGGGCGGTACATGCAGGACGGTTGCGGGTGCTCTCATCGGCTCATGTCTGAGATCCGCTCTCCGGGTACTGCGAGTTGGCCGCAGGCGAAGACACTCTCATGCTACTGAGTGTGTCGATGCGGGAACCCGACAGCTCCCGTCGCGAAGCGTGAGTTCCCACAACTCGGCCCGGGTCGGGCTGCTCCCAGATGTCTTCGCGTCCCCAAGCCAGCCATCGAAACTCAGGGGAACCACTGGTGGTGATCAAGGTTTCAACTTTCGAGACTGCTCAAGACCTTCGCGAGCGTGGGCAGTATGTCGTCGTACATGGACTCCTGCTCGCGCCCCTCGCCGCTCGGCGCGATCGCCTCAGCGAGCGCACGAAGCGCCAACGGACCTTCGGCAGCCAGCGTGGTGGCCCTAGCACGTCCGCGTTCCAACTCGGAGGGCGTCTGCCGGCGGTACGGTCCGGTCCTCCAGAACTCTAGGTTCATGCACACGGGTTCCACGGGACGGCCGAGCCGGACGCTCAGGTTGTTGATGATGCCTATGCCGTCGGCGTCCAGGTCGCACCACGCGGCGATCGACAGTTCGAAGCCGGACAGGAAGGCGACCAACGGGCGGCTGGCGTAGCCCTTGCCCCACACGCACAACCACCGGTCGTAGATATCAGTCCGCTGGCAAATCTGTTCGAAAGCGTCCTTGTTTTCAATCACCAGAACGCCGCGCACGGCAGTAGTGTCTACGGTGCCGAGCAGTCCGAGGCCCCCGGCAGGCAGACCGATCCAAGGCTCGCTCGTGTGAGCGTCGGCGACGACGCTGCCGACGTGCCACAGTAACGGCCCGCGCATCAGGATCTCGACGTCGTTGACCTTCACAGCCTCGGTGAAGGACTTGTTGACAATGTTGGCGAACGCTGCTTCCCGTTCCGGGGTCCATCGCTTCGAGTCCCGAAATGCATGGCTGGCGACGTCCTTTGCGGTCAGCTCGACATTGGCACCGGAGTGGAGGTACCAGTAGCAGGCAGCTCGGATGGCGTCCTCGTAGACCGACCATACCTTGGTTCCCGCGCGGGTACCCGCAGGCGCGCGAAGCGGTGATCCCTGCTCGACGCGGGCCAGCCGAAGGCATTCGTCGGCCAGTTCCACGACGTTTGCCATCAGGTTGTGGAGCTCTGTCCGCGCGGTGTCGGGATCTGGCCTTCCAGTGACCTCATTGAGGTGGTCGAGACGCGCCGCCTGCCAACCTGCCGTGAGTCGCAGGTGCTGTGGCCGGAGGTCGAATCCGGTCTTGGTCGCGATCACCGTGCACCGCACGACGGCCACGCCGCTGCGGACAAGATCCATTGTAAACTGCCATGCCCCATTGCCGAACTGGGTGACGAGGCCGGACCAGCGGCGTTCGGCGTTGGTGTTGAGCACCCAGATGAGGTCGTGTTTGGTGAATGTAGCCGGAAGCGCGAAGGAGGACGACCGCGAGCTGGCGAGTAGGTCGACTTGGCGCACCTTGACCCGGCCCTTCCTGTCGCGGCGGACCCGGTCCGTCGGAGCGCCGAGTTCGAGTTCATCATCGTCGTCGGCGCGGGATTTCGGCACGGTGAATGCCTTAACGCCGGGAGGCAGCAGGCCCGGCAGCGGTACCTCGATTCGGCCGGCGCTTTCGCCGAAGAGGAACTCCAGCGAGTGGGCGTTCACGGTCAAGCTCCCTTGCGGCGCCGACCGGCGGCGAGGTAGTCGGCAGTCAAGTCAACTTGTTCGGAGTTCGCGTTGAAGCCCCAGACTCGCGTTGGCCGGTTATAGGCTTCCGCCTCGCTCGTGTGGGCGAACCACATCAGCTCGCCGCAGACGTCCGCCGCATCGACTAGCACGCTGTCCTGGCATGTGCCGAAAATCGTGACCTGGGTGTCTTCGGCGACGCGTTTGAGCGCGCCGAGGACATCCTTGCGGTTGACCTCACCCAGGCTGTTGCCGAGCTCGTCGAGCACGAGCACCCTGCCGTGGGTCTCGGCGTCGGCCAGAACTGCCGCGAGGACGAGCTGCACCGCGTGGACCTTGACCTGTGCTCCGTTGGCGACCTCCCTGTAGGACACCATCCCGCTGCTGCGGGAACGTTTCCACCTGGGCGTGACCTCCCAGACCCACTCGGCCGCACCCTGTGGTGGCGAGGCCGCGACGTGGAGGTCGGCTCCGCTGCCGCCACGTTGCCGGTCCAGCTCGTCGAATTGATCGCTCACGCGGCCGAGAATGCCTTCGAGGTGCTGCTCGATCATGTCCTGCATGACCTTAAGGTTCTGCTCACCGTCCGCCAGTTCACGCTCCAGTCCTTGATGGACGCGCGCGTGCTCGGCCCGCTGATTCTCGATCTTGGTTCGCATGACTCGGTCCTGGCCCGACATCGCTTCGAGTCTGCGGCGCAGTGGTTCCGCAACGGCGGGGAGATCTGTTGCGGGCGCACGATCGCCGGACCCCGCAGCGAGCGCCTTTCGCCGCCGTATGCAGTCCCGCATCTCGGTGGGCAGCGTTTCGTCGCGCTCGTCGATGCCGAACAATCGAATCGCGTCCGCCAACCGGTCCGTGGCCGCGACTCGAATCGTGCCGAGGTTCCGGATCGGCAAGTCTTCAAGGTCGCCGTCATACCGGTGCAGGGCACCACGCGCAAGCGCCTTCCACATCTCGACATCGAGATCGACGCGTTCCTGTTCGCGGACACGCAGCTTGCGGCGCTTCTCCCGTTCGTCACGCTGAAAGTTCTCCAGCCGGGCTTTGAGAAGAATTACATGCTGATCGTGCCCGTCCAGTACGCCCTTAGCCTCCTCCCAAGCTTCCTGCAGCTTGGCCTCTTCTTCGGACGCCTTACCAATCGCACGATCAAATTCGCCGATCTGATTGGACAGCCGGTCCTCTTCCTCATTCACAGCGTTCAGCCGCTCGGCAGCAACCGCGCAGTTGTGCTTGGCGGATGCGAGTCGGAGTGCAGCTTCAGCCAGCTGAAGTTCGGCTCTGGCTCGATCTTCGAGCTCAACCGCGTCATCTACATCCCTACGGAGGCGAGCCAGTAGTGCTTCCCTGCCCGCTATGGGGTTGGGGAAGTTGCCGCTGATCGTCAGGCTCAACGATCCGTCGTGAACACGGTCGGGAGTGGACTGATGCTCCAGGCGAGCTTCAAGCGTCTGAAGAAAGCGGGTGATCGGCAGCCGACACCGAACACCGTCCGGAAACGAACCTTCCAGCTCATCGGTGGTGATGACCATCGCCCCAGGGCGCTCAGCGAGGACGACATCCAGTGTCGGAGAAGCCAGCCGGTGGTCAACGACGACGGCATCCTGATAGGGCAGCAACCTAGGTTCCCAGATAGGACGCTCGGACTCCTCGACCTCGACCACATCGAAGAGCGAGGCGGCTTCGATCCCGTTGCTCTCCAGAGTGTCCAGCACCAGACCGGCCGCCCCGCCACGGCCGTTCTCTGCCCGATCTAGTGCCTTCTCGGTCTCGGCAACCGCGGTGTTTGCGCTCTCCCGCTTGAGTTCGGCCTTGTTCCGCTCACGGAGCGACCGCGCCTGGTCTATTGCCGTCTCAGTAGAAGGACGACCGTCCCACTCAACCGCATCCTTCAGAAGCTTGTTCCGCTCATCCACCAAGTCGCGGTGTGCTTTGTTAACCTCCGCGCGCTGGATCCGAAGGTCACTGATCTTCTGTTGCGCCCCCGTCCAGGCATCGCGAGCTCGTCGTTCGGTGGTTGCATGGTCTGTGGTTTTCTTTAGTTCGGCGAGCGCGGTCTCAGTCTCAGTAACGAGCCTTGCTGCGCCTACGTGCTTATCGCCAAGATCTTTGACGTCTTCGTCCGCGGCTGCCTCGTCGGACAGCGCCTTCTGCAGGCCGATTCGATCTGGCACGCCGTGCGCCACAACGGCACCTGTCCGCCCGTCGCATGGCCGAGCAACTCTACGGAGACGCACCCCGCTGCTTGACGTACCTCGACACCCCGCTGCGGCCTCCGGTGCCCTCGCTGCTCAGTCAGCAAATGACCGAGATGGAGCCGAAGGACATCGGGGAATCCCTGATCGCGCTGTCCGGATCCAAAGCTCACCTTGACGCTGAACGGACGCTGCGCGGAGACGTCCTAGTGCAAAGGCGTACTCGTGACGACTCGCTCTTGCGAGCAGCGGAGCGCGAACGCGAGGAAGAGGTCACGCTGCAGGCGATCGAGGACCGAGATGCCGCGCGGGCCGCGCTGACTGAGGCTGAAGGTCAGTGGGACCTGTACGTTCTTGCGCAGTACCGCAATCCGGCCTCGGTGACGGGGCCATCAGGCTGGGCCCCGCAGTGGCGACTTGGACACAAGCCGACGTCGATAGCCTGCGCCGCTAGGAGGTACCCACACCTGCGCAGACGGTTGACGGCGTGTGTGACGTTCTGGATGCCTAGCGGCGCAAGGGTCTGCCGCAGCTTCTCGAAGGTCGTGGGCTCGCCTGGGAAGATCGGTGCGTCCGGATCCGGCCAGCAGCAGCTCAGACACGCGGCGAACACGACCACCGTGCCTTCTCCCGCGCCGCCGGGGCCGCCCGTGTCGTCCGGCGTCAGAGGCACTTCTTCTCGCCAACCCAAGGTCAGTTCGACTCCGGAATCGCCGCTGCGCAACTCGACCAGTCTGCGACCGGCGCGAGCGGCAGCAGCCCGCAGGTCAGTAAGGTCCGCGTCGTCGGGGGAAGTAATCGCCCTCCAGACCCTTATCTGGGCCAGTCGGAATGCCTCAGTCACGGTGACGGCCCGTCTCGTCGGTCAACCGGATCGGGGTGACGTAGCTGACCGTTCCGGTAACGTGCACCCGCAGCTCATCGGACAGCCGCAGGGTGAACCCGAGTTCAGGGTCCCCGGTAGCTGCGAGCAGATCGGCGACGAGGCGGATCGCGTCACGCCACGACGAGTTCTCGATCTCGACGGTGAGATCGATCTCCGCGTTTCCGCGTAGGTGCAACCGTAGAACGGCTTCGCGACGCTCACGCAGACTCCCGCGCCTACGGCGCGCTTCACGGACCGGGTCGTGCTCCGGCGGCAGTTCTGGTGATCGCGGTGCGCGCCTACGTGGCTCGGGTGGCCGGTACTTCTCGAGCGTCGCGAGAATCTCGTCCGGCGTTATCAACGCCGACGCAGGGTCGAAGACCATGCCTCCGAACACCTCAGCAAGGTCATCAACCGACGAGCACAGAGCGGCGGTGTGGTATTGCTCCGGCAGCAACATGGAGAAGTCCCGCTCAGCGGTGACCGCGCGCAGGAGGCGATCGATCAGGTCACTGACCGCCGTCGAGTAGCGCAGCGCCTGAGTAATCAACTTCGAACCTGTGGGACTCAGTTCGGGAAACCGCGTCTCCACGACCGCCACGAGCGCCTTGGCCTCGGAAAGCATACGGTCCGCTCCCCGGCGTTTGCGTCGCTCGTGCAGCAGTTCCTCGACCGGCCGGTCCCGGAGTTGAATGAGTTCGCCCGTACTGATGGACAAGGCACGCCTCAGGGTCGTCAGCCCGCGCCAGCACATCATCGATGCCAAGCACGCCATCGAGGATGTCGCGTCTGGTCTGGTCGAGGAGGAACAGGATTTCCTGGATCCCCGTACCAAGACGGAGCTTGTCGAAAACAAGCAAAGCGGCGACACCAGCGCCGTCGAAGTGCAGCCGACGGTGGTAAGCGCGCCCTTGCGGAGGCCGGATCAGGCGCAGCTGCCTGAAGACGGCGATCCGGCTCTCAAACGTACCGGGACCTGCATCGCCGCAGGCCGCCTTGAGCTGTTCGACGGTCAGTCCTTCACCATTCTCATCGAGGTCGCCGTAAGCCTCGTAGACGGCTTGCGCCCACTTGAGCATCGCCGGGTCGCGGATGACAGCACCAGCGTTGTCCGCCACCGCGGCGATGAAGGCGCCAAGCCGTTCGAGAAAGGCATCCTCGGACTCCTCGTCGTCATCGTCATCCGTGAACAGATGTTGTTCTGTCACGACATCAAAGCCACGTTCGGGCTGTTCCACGACTGCACACCGTGAAATCGTCCAAGAAGCCCAGGTGGGATGTCATGCGCCGAACGGGTGATCAAGTGCCACGGGTGAGCCTCAGACGAGTAAGGCAGGCGTATTGGTGTGAACGAGAACGGTCGCTGCGGTCGCGAGCGGACAATCGCGATCAAGGCCGACGGCCTGTCCCCACCTACACCGGTTCGTATCCGCGCTTGAGCCGCGAACACGACGCCGTCGTCAACGGGCTCACCCTCCCGCACAACTCCAGTGCGGTCGAAGGCAACGTCAACCGGATCAAAATGATCAAAAGGCCGACGTACGGCTCCGCCCACTTTGATCATGGCCCTGTAGCCCGACACCTTGGCGTTGCCCTGGTGGCCTCCAGAATGGATGTTCGACATGCCCGTGCTCATCCCGCCTGAGTTCCGCCAACGCACGATCGAGGTCACCCTGACCAGCGACAACCCTTGGGCGAGGTGGCCGCCGTACTGAGGGTCAGCAGCTCCTACCTGCAAAGCTGGATCCGCCAGGAGAAGGCCGACGACAAATCAGCCGGCTCTTGAACAGCGCGGGGAAGACCAAACTGGGCGGACTGAAGACACACACGATCGGGTGGGCCTTCTCTTTGTAAGTCACGGTTGCGTCCTGGTCGGTATTGGGGTTGAGTACCTTGCACCTCAATGAGCAGCGATCGGTTCCGAACGCGTAGCCGCCCCAGCGCCCTGGTCTACCTTCCAGAAGGTGGTGGGTAGTGGGCACCAAACGAGACCGGAAGTGCCATGTGCGTCGCTCCGATTCACGATGGCTCCGTGTCAGTGACGAACGTCGTGAACCGCCCGATGTCGAGAAGCTCGCCAAGGTTCTCATCAGTCTCGCGTGAGAGCAGGAATCCAACCAGCCGGAAGCCGACACAGAAAGTGACCATAAGCCGCCACCTTCGGCGAGTTAGAACCCTTGAAATACCGCTCTGGCCTGGCGTTCCATCGAACGCCAGGCCAGAGGTCCGGAACTACGTAGAGTCAAACCGCAGTTCAACAGCAGTTAGAACCCTTAGGTGGAGCTGACGGGATTCGAACCCGTGACCCCTTGACTGCCAGGCACATCACACAGGTGTGCTACATGCAGCACCTACCGTGCTGACCTGCACGGACGGTCCTCCCCCGTCCACGTCAGTCCACAACCGTCGCCAGCGATTGACAGGCAGTTAGACAGGCAGCAACGCAGCAGGATGGAGCGCCTACATGTTGGCGCTACTCGTCCTACGCAGATGCGAACCCGCTGCCGACGATTGACCTAGCGTTCAAGCCACCGACGCACGAACCGTACGACGGATTTCTTCCAGCTAATCTTCAATACGTTGTTGAACAATCACATCGATAAAATCGTGCGACGTAAGGTACACCTTACCATGCCCGTCACGTTCTCTAAGTTTGATCGGAATAGCGTCACCGAAGGTAAACTCGATATCCAGCCGTGGAGACATTTCGACACCAGGGAACACCGCTAGGTTGACCACCTTGAATATTCTATCCCCATAGTCTCCATTATTTTCCTTAAGCTTAGCTGCGAGTTCATGCACACTTCGGCGCGGCCTCATCTCCAAATAGACATGCTGCTTCGGATAAATGGCATAAAAATCATCAGCAGCCGAACGTACCGGAATTCCCACCTTCCTGTCCTCAACCGGGTGGTTTCCTTGATAGAAGTACAACGGCTCCTTGGTGTAGAATCGTACAGCCCTATCCCCGTCATTATAGAGCGTCATTCGAGCAATGTAGAAGACTTCCAACCTGTTGCATTCGATATGACTTAGAGGCCGTTCCTCTAAACGCTCCAGTGGTGGATGGGGCGCAGGCGGCTCCTCCGAGCTCAGCAAAGGCTCCCTCAGTCCCCGCGCGCACTCTCCAAGAGAACTCTCCACTTGAACAATAATTCGCGGAGCTTTGAGGTCCACAACCTGTTCCTTTGCGACCTCAATGCTTTCTCGCGCCAGCCTCGACTGGGTTGCGGCGGTAGCAGCCTGAGCCTCAGAGGCCGCAGCACTACGACGAGAGACGTCTACACCTTCTTCGGCAGCAGACGCACTACGCATCGCCGCAGCAGCATTTTCTTCTGCATGTCTGGCACTTTTCTTAGTCGCCTTAACCGCCGTAGCTGAATAAAATGCAACACAGAAAGCAAGTGCTGTGGCCACCGCCGATACCCAGTCAGCATTGAGATACCTGCCGACCAATTCAAGAAATTCCACCAGGTTATACTATCGGCATAACCGATCCAGTCGAGGAAAGTCGCCGAGATGGAGTAATCCTCGACCAGCAAATTCTTTCCTGGCATGCTGGGCCTTGCCTCCCGCCGGAGGTGTTGGCCCCCAGGGGACGCTCTGGGGGCGCCGGTGGGGGTTTCCGGCGGGAAGGTGGAGGACCATGTCCGAGGAGTCTTTCGGGCAGGCCTTGCGGCGGCATCGTCGTGCGGCCGGCCTCTCTCAAGCCCAACTTGCCCAGGAACTTCACCTCGACCAGGGGAACCTCTCCCGGTACGAGAACGACCGGCAACGCCCCGAGCCTGCGACGGTGGACGCCTTAGACGCGATCCTGTGCGCCGGCGGCGAGCTCCGTGCCCTGGCCAACGCCACCACCCCACAGCCCGCGACCAGGGGTATCCCGGCCGCCGGCGCGGTGCAGCCGAGTGATGAGACCGATGCGATGGAGCTGGCCCGCAGGGTCGCGGCCTCCGACATCAGCACCGAGACGCTCGCCCAGCTCGAAATGGCCTTCGACGATCTGGCCACCGCCTACCCCGCCAGCAGTCCGCACGATCTCCTGCCTCGTCTGCGGGAGCACCTGGGCTACATCTCCCAGCTCATCGACGCACCCCGCAAAACCCTCGCCGCCCACCGCCACCTGCTGGTGCTCGGCGGCTGGTTCTCCCTGCTGGCCGCCACGGTGCACATAGATCTGAACCAGCACGCGCCGGCCACCGCCCGGCTGCGTACCGCCGCCGGCTTGGCCACCCACGCCGAGCAGAATGAGATCCGCGCGTGGTGCTACGAAACCGAAGCCTGGCGCACGCTGACCGGCGGCGACTACCGCCGCGCCGCCGAGCTCTCCCAGCACGCCCAGTCGATCGCCCCGTCCGGAAGCTCGGCCGAGATCCAGGCGACCGCACAGGAAGGCCGCGTGGGCGCGGCTCGGCGAAGCCGATGCCACCTACCGCACCGTCGAGCGCGTCCACTCGCTCTCGGCACACCTGCCGAGCCAGTGCCGGCCGAACACCACTACCGCTACGACCCCGGCAAAGCCGCGGCCTACACCGCAACCACGCTAGCCTGGCTCGGCGACCCCGAGGGCGAGCAGCACGCCCGCCAGGTCATCGAGCGTTTCCGGCCCACCAACGACTTCCAGCCCTGGCCCCGCCGCTACGCCACCGCCCACGTCGACCTGGCCCTCTGCGCGGCTCGCCACGGCCGGCTCGACGAAGCCGCCGACGCTGCCCAGACCGCGATCGAGTCCGGGCAGGTAGCCCCGTCCAACTGGTGGCGCGTCCGCGAAGTCGTCAACCACGTCACCGCAGGCAAGCTCCCCACCGCAGGCGAGCTCCAGGACTCCTACCGGACCATGACCAGCCGCTAACCCCGCCTGGCTATGCGCATCAGCACTGGGCTGTTGCGCATAGACCCGCATTCAAGGTCACAGACCGTGGTGGTTCGGCAGCGTTAAGCGCATGGAGACAGCACGACCAACACCACTGCTCGACGCGGGCCTGTGGACCAGCCCTGAGGGCTGCGTCCACATCCGCAACGCCGGCACCGGAAACACCTTCTGCGGCCAACCCGTCGGCAACTACGGCACCCAACCCACCCACGCCTGCGACGACTGCGTCGCGGTGAGCCTGCGCGAGTACGCACGCATCCACGCCTGCAACCTCCTCTGCCGGAAGCAGGCCGAGTCGTGAGCGCCCCGACGAAAGCCGAGCAGCGCTACGCCCAGGTGTGGACCGAGCATCTCGGCGTCGTGCACGAACGCCGCCAGGACGACCACGGCCAGACCCTCTGCGGCCTCAACGCCGGTGAGAGCAACCGCTTGGTCTCCGCTCGCGCCTGCCGAAGCTGCATCACCGAACGCCTTGCATACGAGATTCCCTAGCCGCCGAGGGGTGCGGATGACCCCGAACTCCACGCCCCTCGGTGTTCCACACCCCTCCCAACCCTCCAGGCCGAGCCCAGCAAGCCGTCTACGGCGCTCTCAGCGCGCCATGAAATGGCCGACACCGCCACCGACCAGCGAGGCAAGAACAAGGCCGTGTCTTTCTGAAAGATCCGCGAGCGCCTGGCACAGGCCCCGGCATCTCACGTTGGTAGCTCCGTCCGCAAGCTTGGCAATCAGGGTTTCCCGGAAAATAACTGAAGAACGTCTTTCAGTGGCCCAGTTCTCTGAGTAGCGCGTGAGTCTAATGAATAGAGAAGCGTGATTGCGGCCCATGCGGTGGCAGCAATCGCTAGGGACCCTGAGAGCCTCGCCGGCAAATCAATAGGTGAAATCTTGATCGCAAAAAACAAGAGCAACGGGAGTGAGGCGATTGCTAACGTCTGGGTGACATGCAGAAGCTTCCGCAAAATGGATCCTTTCCGAAAGCTGGAAGGATACACACTCGGAAGTTCACCGTACAGGCCGTACAGTAAGGCTTGTGTGGCGCGAGCAAGTTCATCCTCGATATTCCCGTATGTATCCGACACTGGTAGCGACATCCTCAGATGGCACCATTTCAGCATGCGCGAAAACGAAGTTGCCTTAGTTCGCAGTATGGATTTCTCGAGTGACCCGACTCCTCGCCTGGTGAGCAGACTGCGAACACATCTACTCGCTCGAAGCGAATGGTCTGAGAACCTGTAAGGGCTTCTGCGCGGGAATCCGTAATCGTCAGTGCCTTCTTGCAATGAATCAATGCAACGAAGTAGAGAAACTATGGCTTCAGATTCCGGTATCCGCGCCAGCCTTTTATGTCTGTGCCACAGTTTAACTGCTAGCTGGAGAAGCATGGGTGGAGCGAGAAGAGTTGTGACAATCGGCATTGCCAAAAAGAGGGTGACCCCAACGCTGTTGATGAAGCCACCAGGATACTGATATGCCGTATACCACGGCTCAAGAAGAGCGATCCCTTGTCTTGAGCAGATAAGGTAGCCAAGTGTGGTGGTCAAGATGAGCACTGCTGACGCGAAATGAGTCTCGTAAACAAAAAATCTGACTGGCAAGTACTCGTATGCGGTGACCATGATTAGGACGCCAAGGAAAAAGGAAAGCATGCCGGGAATCCCGGTCTCGAATCCGGTGTAGCCCAGCACGGCCAGTATCCACGCCGCGCTTAGCGGGGTCCCCATCCAGAATAAATTTTGCTCTTTGGCGCGGACTCGCGCATGCCTCGCCGCCACTCGCCTATACTTTTTAAGTAGATCCGTAAGAGTCGGATCGTCGCGGCCCGCGCTAATATACTTAGATAATTCTAAGTTAGCCCGAAGGGTGGACCGCATGGCTCTACGGCACTCCATTTTGCTAATTTCTAGCTCCTTCGGGATATCTCGCCTGGCAAGAAGTCGGACGTGATACGTCGAGCCGGTACAGGGACTTTATGCTCCGTCGCTGAGCAGCTTTTCAAGGTCTTCGGCCGGAGCAGTGCACCGGAACCCGGTGTCGTCGTCGCACATGGTCTCGTTGGCGTCGTTGAACTGCGACGGGACCGCACGGTCGAACTGGCTGGTCCAGGCTCCGCCCTTGAGCTCGCGTCGGCCGGGCGTGGATTGGGTGTCGAGCCATTCCCAGACGTTGCCGCACATGTCGTAGACGCCGTACGGACTGGTCCCGGACTGGTAGCAGTCGACCGGCGTCGTAGCGCCGACGCCGTTCTCTCGGACGTTGCACTTGGCCGGCGTCGGCTGGTCTCCCCACGGGTAGGTCGCCCCGCGGGTTCCCCTGGCCGCCTTCTCCCACTGCTGCGCGGTTGGGAGCGTCTTGCCTGCCCACTTCGCGTAGGCGGCGGCGTCCTTCCAGGTCACCCACACCACGGGGTGGTGGGCCAGTCCTTGCGGGAAGGTGCCGTTTTCCCAGTGCTGCGGCGGTTCATGGCCGGTTGCGGCGACGAACTGGGCGTAGTCGGCGTTGCTGACCAGGTAGATGTCGATGTAGTACGACGGCACCCACAGCGGCGTGTTGCTCGGGCCGGACTGGTAGATGCTGCCGTCCACTTTGACCATCGCGCTGCCGGTGAGGGGGTGGCGAACCTGGCCGCTCCCAATCGGTTCCACGGTGCTGGCGCCGGAGATCTCCGCGCCGTTGGTGAGCCCCTTGAACCTGGCCTTGGTGTCGGGGTCGCACATTCGCAGGGCCGTGTCCAGGATCGCCTGGTTGACCGGACGCGGCGTGATCTCAGCGCCCTTGGCCTCCCACTTCGAGATCATCCGCTCGCTCACGCCCAGGTGGGCGGCGAAGTCCCGAAGGCTCATCCGCATCGCCTCACGTAGAGCGCGGATTTCGGCCCCGGTCCAAACCTGCACATTCGCCACTTGCAGCTCCCCTTTAGCGACTTCCACCGGGGAGCCTAAACGTCATGATCGCTCGCCTACACCCTTTCGCCGGGGATGTCCGCGTACAGGCCGCGAAGCTCGTCGAAGACCTTGTGCTGTTCAGGCCATTCGTTGCTCTCCACAGCGGTAACGGCGCGGATGCCGGTGGCGGCGTTCGTGGCGAAGATCGCATCCATCTCGTTCAGGTCGGAGAGCGTCACCGGCTCCACCACGATCGACTCGTCGAGTTCCTGCTGAAGCAGCGTCATGGTGATGCCGGCCAGGTACTCCGACTTGGGCCAGATGATCTGACCCTCGCGTACGAACCCGATGTTCGAGGTCGCGATCTCGCTGATCGTGCCGTTGGGGTTGAGGAACAGCACGTCATCGAAGCCGTCTCGCTGGGCGATGCGGCGTCGGCGGAGTGCGGCGTACAGGCCGATGTGCTTCACCGGCGGATCGTCGCGCAGATAGGAGATCGCGCGGAGTCGCATGGGTAAGGCGATCCCTGGCGAGGCCGCACGGGTTGTGACCAGCACGTTCGGGTTGGCGTCCTTGCCGATCGTGCCCAGACCAAGCGCGGGATCGTAGATGGTTACGCGTGCGGTGGTCAGCGCTGGCGCGTCTTCGAGCGCCAGGCGGAGGAAGTACCGGACACGCTCGATGTCGAGATCGACGTCGAAGAGCTGGCGGCAGTCGCGCGCCAACCGCTGCATGTGGTGGGACAACCCGCGTACGCACCCTTCCTCGACCCGCATCGAGGTGAAGTGACCGTAGTTCGTCAAGGCCAGGGTCTTGACCTGCTCCAGGTCGGGCGGAGTGCCGTTGAGCTGCATGCATCCCAGCTTGTCAGCTGACGAGCCAATTCTGAACTTCAACGGAACCGAAGTTCAGCGCTGGTTCAGGGGCGCCGGTTCAGCGGTGGTTCAGCAAGGGGCGTTCAGGGGCAGTTCTTCACAGCTCGCTTGGGCCGCAATCTGGATCTGTCAGCGGAACGGGCACACGAAAAGTCCCAAGCGAGAAGGAGAAAGTCATGGCGAAGCAGGCGTTCCCCGGAGTCCAGACCGGCGGCGGCATCATGCCCAAGCTCATCGGTGCGGTCATCACCTTCGCGGTCCTGGTCCTCATCGTGAAGCACCCGGCCGAGTCGGCGGTTTGGGTCAAGGGCGCGTTCGAGCTCTTCATCGCCCTCGTCAACGGCATGGCCCAGTTCTTCCAGGGACTCATGGCATGACGGCGGCCTTGAACGCGCTACTGCGTCTCGTCCAAGCGGGAGGCGAGCGAGGCGATCCGGCCTTCCAGGGAGCCGAGGTTCGTTTCGAACCGTTGCGCGGCCTCGCGAAGTTCTCCCAGCTCGGCCCGCGCCTGGTTCAGCTCAGCAGCGATATCGACCTCTTCCGAGGCATCGCGCACGTAGGCGCCGGCATTCGGTCGGATCGTCACGGTGCCGGCGTCGCGGAGCACGCGAACAGCGGCCAACGCGGTGTTGACCGCCACGTCGTACTCGGAGGCCAGCTGCCGGTAGGTCGGCAGCTGATCGCCGGGTCCGAATTCGCCGGCGCTGATCCGCCCTTGCAGGGCTTCGGCCACGTGTCGGCTGGCTGGGCGTTTGTCCTCGTCAGTTGCCACGCGATCAGCGTACGCGGTTTGTCTTAAGACATCAGGTTGACAGGGGCACCCCTGCGCCTTAATGTCTTGAGACATTGAAAATGTCGCAAGACATCGGAGGTTGGAGATGAAGGACCTGGACAAGCTCTCGGTTGGCGCTGAGCTCGCTTTTTGCGAGGTCGAGCTCGACGAGTTCGAGCAGCAGGCGGTGCAGAGCTACTGGGAGCAGGTCATCGCTGAGGAGTTGGGGGAGGTCGAGCTGCCGGACACGCCGTTTGCCTGGTCGGAGCTGGGAGCAGGGGAACGCACCCGGCTTCGTCGCTATGAGCGTCGAGAGGTCGGCGCTGCGTTGCGGCTGATCACCGCCGAGGTGGATGCGACCTCCGACGCGGGGGAGGCGGCGTGACCGGCCCGCTGAGCTGGTTGTGGCCGCAGAAGCCCGATCCGCAGTGGTCGACCGGAGGCGGGCCCAAGGGCGATCGGCGGCGGAGAGAGCTGACCTGTGGTGAACACAAGCCCAGTAGTGGCGAGCAGATCACGGGGATGACGGTGCGCTGGACTTGCGAGTGCGGTGCCTACCGCGACGAGATCGACGCGGCTCCGCCGCACGGTCACGAGATCCCGACGCCCGAGTACCTGGAAATGGAGCGCAAGGGCCTTAAAGGGAAGACAGGTCCGTGGCGTTCCCAGGTCACTGGCAAGCCCTTGCTCGTCAAGCGCACCACCGAACTCGCTGAGTCCTACGCCCACCAGCTTCTGAACTGATGTCCCGGCCCAGCAGCACCGCTCCGCCAAGAACGCCTGCTGGGCCGGGTCTCCCACCGATCACGAAACCGTTAGGAGATCTCTGATGCTACGGATCGCCACCAGCCTCGGTGGGGGTGTGCGGTGAAAACCCTGGTCATCGGTTTGCTGAATCTGCTCATTGAGTTCACCGTGCTCGTGGTCCTGCCGTTGGCTCTGCTGGCTGTGGCTGGCCTGCTGCGGTTCACCGTCCTGACCGTCTCGCCGGTGGTCGTGCTGTTGGCCCTGGCTGTGGCCTCGGGTATCGCCCGCACGGTCGGTCTCGGATGGTTTGGCCTGGGTGTGCTGCTGCGCCTGGTGATGGCCGTCGTCGACGGGCTGGGTGTTCGGGTGCCAGCCCCGCGGCTTCCTTCGGGGGTGAGCCGATGACGACCGCGAAGAGTGCCTACCCGGTGCCGGTGGCAGAGCTGCTGCCGCAGGCCCGCCAGCTGGTCGAGGAGCTGGGCCGGACGCCGAGCCGCAACCAGCTCATGGCCGAGCTTCGGATCGGTGCGCCGAAGGCCCGCGAGATCCTGGATCACCTGGCCCGGGAGACCCCGGCGAAGGCTTCCAACCCGGCGGGGCTGCACGTGGTGGCCGAACCTGCTCCGGCCGAGACCGAGCCCACCGAGACCCACGACGACGAACCCGCCACGACCGATCCTGAGTCCACCGAGGTGGAACCGGTGGCTGAGTCTGAGCCGGTTCCCGCCGAGGCTCCGGAGCTGGTGCGTGAGGAGCCGTCTGAGCCGATCACCACGGCTACAGACCCGGCCGAACCCGCCGACGAGCAGACGGTGAAGCCGATTGCGGTGTGGCCGGTGATGCTGCTGGCGCTGCCGGCCTTCGTGGCGATCTGGTCGGGCTGGGTCGGACTCGGTCAGCTGACCGGGTTCGGGATCGTGCATCCGCTGCCTGGGATCGCGGATGGGTTCGCGATCAATACCGCGATCACGCTGCCGATCGGTGTGGAGACCTACGCCGCCTACGCCCTGCGGGTCTGGCTTTCCGGCCAGGTCCCGCCGCGTGCCTGCCGGTTCGCGAAGTACTCCGCGCTGGGCTCGCTGCTGCTGGGGGCGTTGGGGCAGATCGCTTTCCACCTGATGAAGGCCGCCGGCATGACCTCCGCCCCCTGGCTGATCACCGCTGCCGTGGCCTGCCTGCCGGTGGCGGTGCTGGGCATGGGTGCCGGCCTGGCCCACCTGATCAAAGACAACTCCCGGGAGGTGCAGCCATGACCGAGCAGCCGCAGAACCCCAAGCACGACGCCACCGAGCACGAGGCGGCCGAGGGCGGGCAGGCGCAGGTGCTGCGTTTTCCCTCCGAACGCCTCCAGCCTGACCAGACCGCCAGCGGCAGCGAGGCGGAATCGCGGGTCATCGAGGCGGAGCTGGTCGACGACCTCGACCGGGCCCCACAGGTAGACCAGACCGCCACGGAGACGGGGTCGAGCCTGGTCCGCCACGAGAAGCGGGCACCAGTGCTGCCCAAGTGGGCCAGCGACCTCGACGAATTCCGCGAAACCGCCCGCTGGGCCGTGGGCTACGCGGGCCACACCCTGGCGTTCCACGCGGTGCGCTGCCCGGTCTACCTCGGCCGAATCCTGATGCGGGTTCCCCAAGGCACGCTGCGCCTGCTGGGCGGTTTCCTGCGGTGGGTGACCGACGCCGAAGGCCGGCCCGTTCGCCACGCGGCCGCTGACCGCGCCGACGCCGCCGAGTACCTGCGCCTGTCCAGCCAGCGTGATGGCCGCGTGCGAGGCCGGGTCTACGCCAGCGCCGGCCTGGGCGCGGCCGCGTTGGCAGCGTTCTTCCTCGGCCGGGCGATCCTGCCGGAGCTGGTGCAGTACGCGATCGTGGCCGGGGCTCTCGGCGCGGTGGGCTGGTTGGGAGCACCGGCGGATCAGCCGATCGCCTCCCGGGCGGTGGAGGCGACCAAGGTGCCGAAGTTGACCAGCAACGCCGTCGAAATCGCCCTCGGCTCCCTGGGAATCTCCGGTATCAACCAGGCGATGGCCAAAGGCGGGGTCGGGATCGGCTTCCCGAAGCCCATTTCCCGAGATGGCAAGGGCTGGCGCGCCGATGTGGACCTGCCCCACGGCGTCACGCCTGGGGACATCATGGATCGCCGGGAAAAGCTCGCCAGTGGTCTGCGTCGGCCGCTGGGCTGTGTGTGGCCGGAGGCTGACAACTCCGAGCACGCCGGCCGCCTGATCCTGTGGGTGGGGGATCAGGACATGCGCAAGGCCAAGCAGCCCGTCTGGGCGCTGCGCAGGGGCGTCAAGGTCGACCTGTTCCAGCCGCAGCCCTTCGGCACCGACCAGCGCGGCCGGTGGGTGGACCTGCGCCTGATGTTCACCTCGGTGGCGATCGGGGCGATCCCGCGCATGGGCAAAACCTTCGCGCTGCGCGAGCTGTTGCTCATCGCCGCCCTCGACCCGCGTGCCGAGCTGCACACCTACGACCTCAAGGGCACCGGTGACCTCGACCCCCTGGAGAAGGTCACCCACGCTCACGGCGTCGGTGACGACGACGAGGAGATCGAGAAGGCCCTCACGGACCTGCGGAAACTCCGCGACGAGTTGCGCAGGCGGGCGAAGCTGATCCGGGACCTGGCCAAGCAGGGCTTGGCGCCGGAGAACAAGGTCACCCCGGAGTTGGCCGGCAAGAAGAGCCTCGGGCTGCATCCGATCGTGATCGGGGTGGATGAGTGCCAGGTGTGGTTCGAACACCCCGACCACGGCGAGGAGTTCGAAGCTATCTGCACTGACCTGGTCAAACGCGGCCCCGCGTTGGGGATCATCATCATGCTGGCCACCCAGCGCCCCGACGCCAAGAGCCTGCCCACCGGCATCAGCGCCAACGTCTCCACCCGCTTCTGCCTGAAGGTGCAGGGCCAGACCGAAAACAACGTGGTCCTCGGCACCAGCAAGTACAAGCAGGGCGTGCGGGCCACCACGTTCGCCTGGGCCGACAAGGGCATCGGCTACCTCGTCGGCGAAGGCTCCGACGCCCAGATCGTGCGTACCGTCGCTGGCCTGGACGGCCCGGCTTCGGAGAAGGTCGCCGCCTACGCCCGCACCCTCCGCGAACAGGCCGGAACCCTCACGGGGCACGCCATCGGCGACGTGTCCGAAACCGAGCAGGCCAGCCGCAAGGACACGTTGCTCGAAGACATCCTCGCGGTGTTCGCCGAGACCGAGGCGAAGGTGTGGAACGAAACCGCGATTTCCCGGCTCGCGGAGCTGCGCCCGGAGATCTACGGCCAGTGGGAAGCCGACGAGCTGACCGCCGCGCTCAAGCGCCACGGGGTGCGGGCCAACCGCCAGATCTGGGGCACCGACGAGCACGGCACGGGCCGAAACCGGCGGGGCTTCCATCGCGCTGACGTCGCCGAAACCTATACGAATCGTGACCAAGGGTGGGGCGCTGGTTAAGCCCCACAACGCCGCTAGGTCTAGCCGGCCAGCCCGCTAGACCTAGCGGCCCCGCTAGCAAACCCCATTCCCACTGACCAGCGCACTAGCTCCTAGCGCGCTGCGGGCCAGTGCGTCCAAAAACAGTCCCGGAGGCCACCTGTGACCCCCACCGACTTCGCTAGCCCACCCACGATCGCTCTACTTCTAATGGTCACGTTCGGTTACTTCGTGACGTGCTGGTTCTGGCCGTTCAAGACCTGCCGTACCTGCCGAGGCACCGGCACATTGCGCTCCCCATTCCTGCGCGCCCTCCGGCTCTGCGCGCCCTGCCACGGCACCGGACTCCGCCTACGTACCGGCCGCAAGGCCATCAACGCCGCCCGCCGCGTCCACCGCGCCAACCACCACGACTGAAAGGGGCTGCTATGACTACGAACCTCACCATCGCCAGCTGGCTCGCCGCTCACGGAATGCACGTCTTCCCGCTGCGCCCGTTCAGCAAGCGACCGATGGCCAACTGCGTGCACTGCAAGGCCGGCCACGCCGCACTGGCCGCCTGCCGGTGCCTGAGCGCAGAACGGCCCTGCCACGGGCTACTGGCAGCCACCACCGAGCCAGAGCTAATCCGGCAGTGGTGGACCCGCACGCCCCGCGCCGGGGTCGGCATCGCCACGGGCCCGTCCGGCCTGGTCGTGCTCGACCTCGACTGCAAGGACAAGGCACCAGCCCCGGCCGCGCACGACGTGCCCAGCCTGGTCGGCAACGGGTTGGAAGCCCTCGATGCCCTGGCCACCGCCGCCGGAGCGCCGTGGCCGGCCACGCTCACCGTCGCCACACCCTCCGGTGGCCGGCACCTGTACTTCCGCGCACCGATCGGTCTGGACGTGCCTAGCGACGCCACCGGCCGAGTAGGACATCAGATCGACGTCCGTGCTCAAGGCGGCTACGTCGTCGCTCCCGGAACCAGCATCACAACACCCCCGGAGGACGCTGCCGGCGCCTACAGCCGGATCTCAACGACCGCTGAGATCGCCGAGCTGCCCGCCTGGCTGCGAGCCCGAGTCACACCCCCGGCCACACCGGCACCGGCAGCTCCCAACCTCTCGGCAGCCCGGCCGGGTGATCACGCTCCGGGCTACTGGCAGCGCGTCTGGGCAGGCCAGCTGACCAAGGTCGAAACCGAACCAGGAGAGCGCTGGCGCCTGGTCTACGCCGCCGCTCGCCGATTGGCCAACCTCGCCACCCACGACACCGCCCCCTGGACGGCAACCGAGGCGATCGACGCCCTCACAGCCGCAGCGCTGCGCCGACGTGAGCGCACCGGCAAGCCCCTCGAACCCGCCGCCGCCCGACGCAACGCCCTCCGGGGTTGGGAGCGCGGAACACGACGGTCCGGAATCCCTGCACGGCCTCGGAAACCGCATCGCATGACCACTAGCTCGGAAGGAGGTAGTCCAATGACGTCTCAACCCAACGGCGCCGGGCTACTGGACCAGCTGCACACCGCGCTGACCCGCTACGTCATCCTGCCCAGCCCGCAGGCGGTGGACGCCGTCGTGCTGTGGATCGCCGCGACCCACGCCCAGGCGGCATGGGCACACGCCCCGCGTCTGGTGATCCGCGCACCGGAAAAGCGCTGCGGGAAGTCACGGTTGCTAGATGTAGTCGAGGCCGTCTGCTACGAGCCGCTGATCACCGTCAACGCCTCGCCCTCGGCGATCTACCACTCCATCACCGACGACCCGCCCACGATGCTGGTGGACGAAGCCGACACGATTTTCGGTGCCGAGGCCGCGAGCAACGAGGACCTGCGAGGTCTGCTCAACGCCGGCCACCAGCGCAACCGTCCGGCGATCCGGTTCGACGCCAACACTCGCAAGGTCGAGGCCATCCCCACGTTCGCCATGGCCGCGTTGGCTGGCATCGGAGCTATGCCCGACACCATTGAGGACCGCGCCGTGGTCGTCCGGATGCGGCGACGCGCTCCGGGCGAGTCGGTCTCGCCCTACCGACACCGCCGCGACCGTCCGGCCCTGACGCACTTGGGCGACCAGCTGACCGCCTGGCTTCGCGGCGACCTCAACGTTCTCGAACGCGCCGAACCGGAAATGCCGCTGGAAGACCGAGCGGCCGACACCTGGGAACCACTGATCGCAGTGGCAGACCACGCCGGCGGCAGCTGGCCGGACCGCGCACGCCAAGCCGCGGTTGACCTCTTGGCCGAAGCCACCGACAACGACCAGGGCACCATCCGCACTCGGCTGCTGATCGACTGCCGCACCGCGTTCAACGACGCGCAGGTCATCTCCACCGCTGATCTGCTCCGGCAGCTCAACTCCGACCTCGAAGCCCCGTGGCGCGACTACGGGCCTGGCGGGTTGAGCCCGGCGAAGCTGTCCAAGCTGCTCGCCGAGTTCGAGGTGAGGTCAGCAAACGTCCGGTTCCCCGACGATCTCAGGCCAAGGGCTACCGCCGCGCCGACTTCGCCGACGCCTGAGCGCGCTACTGCCCGCCTGAGTCCCCTGCGGGGGAGGCGTCCCAGCCGTCCCAAGCGTCCCAGCCCATGTCAGCGCGGGACGGCAACACCGACTGGGACGGCTCAAGCCGTCCCACCCAGATCACCGGCCCAGTCCCTTGGGACGGCAAAAGCCGTCCCAGCAACCCAAGCCGTCCCATCCTGACCTGCATTGGGACGGATGGGACGGCTGGGACGGCTACCCCACGCACCATCAACACCAGGGGGGGATCGCATGACCACCGCGCACTTCTCGGCTGAGGGCGTCCCACAACGCCTGCTGTACCCGGTCCGCGAAGCGATGGTTCTGCTCGCGCTGAGTCGATCGACCATCTACGAACAGCTTCGCTCCGGTCGGCTCCGCTCCGTCACCCAGGGCGCCACCCGCCTCATCCCAGCGTCTGCCCTCACCGACTACGTGGAACTGCTCGAAAAGGAAGCTCAGGAGGACGGCAATGGCGAAGCGGCGTAGCCGAGGCGAAGGCGGCCTGCACTGGCACGAGGGACGGCGACGTTGGATCGCCTGGGTAACGGTTGGTTTCGATGCTGCGGGCAAGCGCAAAACTCGCAGCGC
This sequence comes from Parasphingorhabdus pacifica, assembly GCF_054779195.1. Lineage (NCBI taxonomy): Bacteria > Pseudomonadati > Pseudomonadota > Alphaproteobacteria > Sphingomonadales > Sphingorhabdaceae > Parasphingorhabdus > Parasphingorhabdus pacifica. Next base: position 570,095 of record NZ_BAAGYS010000006.1, on the reverse strand, counting down.
AAGTGGAGTTACGAAGACCGAGGCCAAGGACAAGCTTCGGGAGCTCGTTGACAACCGCGAGAAGAAACAGCCTGCACCGAGTAGCTACACCGTCGAGGATGCGGTTCGAGGCTGGCTGTCCTACGGGCTGAGTGGGCTGTCCAAGTCCACAGTCGAGAACTACCGGAACAACGTCGAGATGCACGTGATCCCGTACCTGGGCAAGAGGAAGCTGGTTGATCTGTCTACAGAGGATGTGGAGCGATGGCTGGCGGACCGAGCAATCCAGCTGAGCACTCGGACGCTGCGGCTCTTGCACTCCCTCTTGAGCCGCGCCGTCCGGTACGCCCAGGCACGCGACAAGGTCATGCGCAACGTGGTCGAGCTGTGCGAGATCCCGGCAGGGCAGGAAGGACGCCCGTCGAAGTCCCTCACCCTCGACCAGGCCGAGGCAGTACTGAAGGCGTCAGAGAGCTCGAACATGCACGCCTACATCGTGCTCTCGCTGTTGATCGGGGCTCGGCAAGAGGAGCTTCGCCCCCTGACTTGGGATCACGTCGACCTCGACGGTGACCCGAATGCAGATCCTCCGAACCCCCGTTCGATCGAGGTATGGCACTCAGTTCGCGAAGGCGGCGACACGAAGACGAGGAAGTCACGGCGTACCTTGGCGCTCCCCGCCCGGTGCGTCGTGGCGCTCCGACTCCACCGACTTCGTCAACGCGACCTGGCACGACGCCAAGGTCGGCAGTGGGCTCCCACAGGGCTGGTCTTCCCGTCAGTGAACGGCACAGAACTCGACGCCCACAACGTTCGACGAGCGTTCCGACGAGTCGTCAAAGCCGCCGGCCTTGAACCAAAGCAGTGGACACCCCGCGAGATGCGGCACAGCTTCGTCTCCATCATGTCCGCATCCGGCGTCTCCCTGGAAGACATCGCCCGCCTGGTCGGCCACAGCGGAACCCGGGTTACAGAGTTGGTCTACCGGAAGCAGATCCGACCGGTCATCGCCGAAGGAGCAACTGCAATGGACAGCATTTTCGAGAACGCTAAAAGGAAGAAGTAGGAGGGTTCTTCGAGGACTGGGGCCCGCGTTGTTCTACTTCGGCTCCAGTCCCCCTACATATAGTTCGGTGCGAAATCTGCAGTCCATAGAGCTACGTACGGATCAGACCTCCAACCGAAAAAGAAAGATCCCTCTCTCCCCTACCGCAGCAAATCCGGAACCGTCGGGGAACCAAACACCGTGCTCACAGCTTTCGGATGTCCTCAACGCCGAGACGCACCTACCAGTTGCCGACTCCCACAGCCTCACGGTTTTATCGTTACTATACGTGGCGAGCCACGTCCCATCTGGGCTGATCGTCACCGACCAGACATGGTCGGCTTGGACTTCGAGAAGGTCAAGTTCCGTTCCATCAGAACCCCACAGCCGAATGGCTCCGTCGTCTCCACTCGTGGCGAGCCAGGTCCCGTCAGAGCAGATATCCACCGAGCCGACGGCATCTACATGTCCGGTCAGGGTAGCAATCTCGGTGCCGTCGGTACGCCACAACCGAACGGTTTCATCGGCGCTAGCTGCCGCCACCCATGTGTCATCAGGACTGATCGCCACCGAGTGAACCCAGTTCTTATGACCGGTGAAAGTAGCGAGGTGGGAACCATCGTCACCCCACAACCGCACCATCCCATCGTCACCACCGGTGGCGAACCAGGTGCTGTCCGAGCTTATCGCCACAGATCGAACCGAGCCAGCGTGGCCAAGAAAACCCGTTTGGTTAGTGCGATCAGCCCACCACAACTGCACCATCCCGTCATGGCCACCGGAAGCTAACCACCTACCGTCCGGACTGATCGCCACGGAACGGGCGGGGCCAACATGGCCAGCGAAGCTGGCGAGTTCATCACCCTCGACACTCCACAACCGCACGGTTCCATCTTCGCCGCCGGTGGCAAGCCAACGGCCGTCCGGGCTAATTGCTACCGCATCAACCGTGCCGGTATAGCGACCGAAGGTTGAGTGATCCGTGCGATCGACTCGCCACAATCGAACGGCGTCGTCGCCCACTGTGGCCAGCCAATCGCCGTCCGGACTAATCGCTATAGAGCTGACCGTGCCGACATGGCCAGCCAGGGTGACAAGTTCGGTGCCATCGGGACGCCACAGCCGCACCGTCCCATCCTCATCTCCAGTAGATAACCACGCGCCATCCGGGCTAATTGCGACAGGCCAAACCGTGTTCATGTGGCCCGTGAATGTAGTGCGGCGGGACCCGTCGACACCCCAAATATGCACAGTGTAAGAATCGCCAATAATGGCGATCCAAGTGCTGTACGGACTAATCGCCATATGCCTGCCCGTACGGGTTCGGACAGTGAATGTTGAACGGTGTGTGCCGTCGGCCCACCACAACCTCACCGTGTCGTCGTGGCTAGCAGTGGCTAACCACGCACCGTCTGGGCTGATCGCCAACGAGCTGACCGTGCCGGTCGCTCCGATCAAGGTGGCGAGCTCGGTGCCGTCAGCCAACCACAACCGCACCGTGCCGTCATGGGCAGCGGTGGCTAACCACGCACCGTCCGGGCTGATCGCCAACGAAGCCACCCCTTGAGCATGTCCAGTGAGGGTAAGGCGGTGGCTGCCGTCGACATTCCACAACCGTACGGTCCCATCACTCCCGCCGGTGGCAAGCCAGCTCCGGTCTGGACTAATCGCCAACAACTCGTCAGCCCCAGCGGGAATGGTGAATGCGGCGATCTCCACGCCGTCGAAATCCCACAACCGCACGGCCCCGTGGCCAACGGTGGCCAGCCAACTGTCGTCTGGACTAATCGCTACTGACGCGACCCGGCCGTTGTGGACCGGCAGTACCCGTTCCAGGGCCGGGTCAGCGCTGTCGGGAAGCGCCGCGATGGCAGCCAGAAAGGGGCGGGGGATGGTTGCCGAAGCAGCAGTGAGGTAGTCGGCTAATTCTGGGTAACCGTGCAGCCGCGACAGTAGGGTTGGCGCTAAGGTATTAGCCGGCTCCATTGGATGTAGCAGGTGAGCATTCTGGGCGATTGCGCGCCGCAGCGCCAAAGCGTTTATTCCAGTGGCGTAGCCGATATCGCGTTCCACCGCTGCAGGGCTGTCTCGATGTAGAACAGCGGTGATCCACCGAAAATCACAAACAGTATTGTTAAGTTCGGTGGTAAACCCAGCGTGATGAAGGTGGCGTGATAGCGCCGACCACATATACGGCTCAGTACTCGGTAGCCCCCACCACTCAGTACGCCCATTCAATGTCGCCAGTCCCACACGATAGGCGCCCAGTAGCGCCTGGTGATAATCGGGCAGGTCCGCAACAGCACGATGGCGCACGTACTCCCGCATTACGTCGTGCAGCCAAAGGCACTGCTGTTCACGATCAAGTTTGTATCTCGACACCAAGGACAGATCGAACAACTGTAGGCAGAGTTCTTCGACCTCGGCAGCGCCCAGACCCGCGGTGTGACCCCAGTAGGTCTCCAGAGTCTCCTGACCAATGACGTCGTCCTCAGCGAACACGGCCAACTCAAGATACCGGTCCAGCCATCGTGGATCGTCCTCAGCCAATAGCGATAGGCTGACCTCGACCGTGTTTGCCACCGCGAGCCGACGCTGGTCGGCATTGGCGACGTCCAACGCAACCGGCCCTCTAGAAGAAAGCCGGTCATTCACACGCGTTACCGCTTCCTCGGCTGACAATCCACGGCGTACGTACCGGTGTATCGCACGATTAGCTAGTGCCATAAGCAACGGCCAGCGCCCGGTCCGCAACACCAATGGCTTCCAGTCCACACCGCTGCTGTCCAGACCTTCCGCCAGCAACTCGCGCGACTGCTCCGGAGTCATCGCATCCACGGTCACCGGGACCGTGTCAGCCGGGAGCACTCCCTGCACCCGCGTAGTCACCAATCGCCTACACGACAGGCCGCCAATAAGAAACGGCTCCAACTGGGCGGATCGCCATACATCATCGATCACAAGCAGACATCGTTTGCCCTCCAACACCGCCCCAAGGTGCTGACCAGCTTGTTCGGGTTCCGTGTAGTGCGGCCGGGCACCCGAGACCAGCTCAGACAGATCGTTGATCCTGCGCGCTAGATCCGCGCCACGGACCTCCTCCCCGAGCGTCACCCAGTGCACTCCGTCGGGAAACCGCGACGTGACCCTGTCGTCGCGGGCCACCGCGTTTGCAACGGTGGTCTTTCCGAAGCCGCCGGCTCCGGTAACCCCTGTCAAGGCGACCACATCGCGAGGCCGTTCCTTGACTAATGCATTCACTACCAGGTCAGAAACATCCCGACGGTCCACCAGCGTGTTCGGCAGAGCTGGCACTCCACTTAGCCTGGTATCTGTTCTGGGCTGCACGGGAAAAGTGACGTTTCCATTGATAGTTCCAGCTTGAAGGACCACACCCGCATCGCTCGCTACATTGAGCACCTGCTGGGCGACCAGCTCTGAACGCTCAACCCCCCTCGGCTCATCATGGTGCTCGGCTGCCGCTGGCGAGGACGTTCCCTCACCCTTCGAAGGAAAATTCTTTGGCGCAGGTGACCTGGGGAAAAGCTGGTTCAGCAATGCGAACGCAACAGCAGCAAGACCGGCGACAGCGCCGACCATGCTGGCGACCTGGTCACCCTTGTCAAGGTCAACTATGCCGGTCCTGATGACTAGGAAGGCACCACCAACAATGGCGGTGACTCCAGCAATAAGGCCCCAGACTCGCGGACTGCGCAGCCACGCCACGTTGTGCCCCCAACAGCAATCGCGGATGTGGCGTCGCACTATAGCGCGGACGGCACGAGGCCGTGATCTACCCATGGGAAGCGCCAGCAGCTAGCCCGCTGCATAGCCCACCACCGCAAAGTTGGCTGCGATAGACAGGCAGTTAGACAGGCAGCAACGAACCAGGGCCGATGCTCGGAAGCATCGGCCCTGGTCATCTGGGTGGAGCTGACGGGATTCGAACCCGTGACCCCTTGACTGCCAGTCAAGTGCGCTACCAGCTGCGCCACAGCCCCATGTTACGGTCTTCAGTTGTTCGCCCCTGCGGCTCTCGGTTTCGTTCTCCCGTTCACCGCGTGCTTGTATAGATTACAACAGCCCCAGCGGCCCCTTCGCAGGGGGGTCCCCTCATTGGCGCTACCCAGCTCGTGCCGGTGGGTGCTAAACCGGGGCGGTGGCGCATTCACAGCGCGCATCGCCGCCGCTCCTCGCCCCCGATGCCGAGGCGGTCGATCCGCAACGCCGCCGTGCGCTGCAGGAAACCCGGCTGCAGCGGCTGATCGATCGGCTGTTGGTGGTCGGCGGGCTCCAAGCGGACCGGCTGCGCGAGCACGGGGTGGACAGCGGGGCCGATGTGCGCCTGGGCGACCTGCACCGGTTACCGACCGTCGACAAGCGGGACTTGGCGGAGCACTACCCGTACGGGCTCCGCGCCTCCCGCGCCGACGACATCGTGGCCGTGCACGGTTCCTCCGGCACACACGGGGAGATAACGCTGGTGCCCTACACCGCCCACGACGTGCACGTATGGACCGAGGTGATGGCGAGGGCGCTCGCCGGCGCGGGCACGACCCGGCGCAGCAGCGTGCACTCCGCCTTCGGCTACGGCTTGTTCACCGGTGGCCTGGGCATGCACTACGGGGCGATGCGGCTGGGCGCCACCGCGCTGCCCGCCTCCAGCGGGGCGACCGACCGGCAGCTGCGGATGGTCCTCGACCTGCGACCCGACGTGCTGTGCTGCACTCCCTCCTACGCGATCTACCTGGGCGAGTCGTTCCGGGCGACCGGGATCGCCCCCGGGCAGCTCTCACCGCGAGTGGGGCTGTTCGGTGCGGAACCGTGGACCACGCGGATGCGCGACGAGATCGAGGAACTGCTCGGGCTGCGCGCCCTCGACATCTACGGAATCACCGAGATCATCGGACCAGGCGTCGCCTGCGAATCCCTGGACTCGGGCGGGCTGCTCAACATCGCCGAGGACCACTTCTACCCGGAGGTCGTCGCCCCGGACGGGACACCGCTGCCCGACGGCACGCGAGGCGAACTCGTGTTCACCACGCTGACCAAGACGGGCATGCCACTACTGCGCTACCGCACCGGCGATATCGCGACCCTGCACCCGCCGGAACCCGACGCGCCCCGCACGCTCCGGCGGATGAGTCGCGTGCTCGGCACGACGGAGGACCGGATGACGATCCGGGGTGTGACCGTCTTCCCCGTCGAGATCGAGTCCGTGGTGCTCGCCGATCCCCGGGTCGCACCGCACTACCTGGTGGTCGAGGACCGGCGCGACCCGGGGCAGCCCGAGTTGCTGGTGGCGCTGGAGACCCGCGACGCCCACGAGGACGCGGGACGTCTCCGGCGCGACCTGGAGCACGCGGTGCTGCAGCACCTCGGGCTTTCCTGCACCGTGCGGGTGCTCGGGCCCAACCACTTTCCCCGCATCGAGACCGGCAAGACCAGACGAATGGTGCGCTGGAACCACGGCGTGGCCCCCCTGCCCGGGCTGGAATGAGCCCGGCCGGGGCGCCCCGGCCACACGCAACCGGGAGCGATGAATCGCAGCGCACCGGCCGGGCGACCGCGAGCGGTCAGCCCGCCGCGTGCCCGTGCTCGCTGGGCAGCCCACGCGTGTTGGCGGCCTCCACGAAAGCGGCCCTGGGGTCGTGCAGCTCGCCCAGCGCGACGGTCTGCCTGCGGAACGGCAGCTCCAGCAACCAGTCCCCCGCGATCCGGGCCTTGCGGGACGCCGTCGGCATCTTCGCGAGGTGGTAGACGCGATGCAGCAGCCACGCCGGAAAGCCCTTCAGCTTGATCCCGTAGACCTCGGCTGCGCCCTGGAACAGCCCCAGACCGGCCACCGAACCAGCGTGCTTGTGCCGGTAGTCGCTCAGCTCGCGACCACGCAGCAGGGACACGATGTTGTCCGCGAGGGTCTTGGCCTGCCGCACGGCGTGCTGGGCGGACGGGCTGCACAACGCGTCCGAATCGTCGCTGGTGAGATCGCGCACGGCCGCGCAGTCCCCCGCGGAGAAGACGTTGCTGGTTCCGCGCACCTGCAGCTTGGTGGTGCACTGGACCCGTCCCCGCTCGTCCCTGGCCAGGTCGCTGTTCTCCAGCATCGGGTGCGGTTTGACCCCGGCGGTCCAGACGATGGTGTCGGCGTCGAACTCGTCGGAGTCCGACAGCACCACGTGCCCGTCCTCCATCGTGGAGACCGTGGTGCCGAGCTTGACCTCGATTCCGCGCTCTTCCAGCCGCTGCCGTGTGTACTCGCCCATCGGCGCGCTGACCTCGGGCATGATCCGCCCCATCGCCTCGACCAGCACCCAGCGCATCCGCGCGTCCCGCAGTTGCGAGTAGTTGTTCATGGCGACGCGGGCCATGTTCTCCAGCTCGGCCATCGCCTCGATGCCCGCATAGCCGCCGCCGACGAACATGAACGTCAGCAACCTGTCGCGCAGCCGTTCATCGGAGGTGCTGGCCGCCATGTCCAGCCGGGAGAGCACGTGGTTGCGCAGGTAGATCGCCTCACCGATCGTCTTGAACCCGATGCCCTGCTCGGCGAGACCGGGGATCGGCAGCGCCTTGGACACCGAGCCGGGCACCACGGCGAGGATCTCGTAGTCGAAGTGCTCCCGGGTGCCGTCGGCGAGCGTGGCAGTCACGCTGTTGCGCCCGTGATCGATCGAGGTCACCTGCGCGGTCACGACCTCGCACTTGCGCAGCGTGTCCCGCAGGGGCACCACCACGTGCCGGGGTTCGATCGACCCGGCGGCGGCCTCCGGCAAGAACGGTTGGTAGGTCATGTGCTGCTGGGTGTCGATAACCGTGACCTGAGCTTCACCGTCGGCCAACTTCGACTGCAGGCGCAGCGCAAGGGTCAGCCCGGTGTGCCCGCCACCGATGATCACGATCCTGGGCCGCGTCGCCGTCGGCCTAACCATCGTGGGCGCCTCCTCTCGCACCCGCTCGGGTGCGCCGGGGATCGACGTCGCGTTCGGGATGCCGCCGCAGGTATTCCTGCTCGAGTTCGAAGGTGCGAGCGGTGTGCTCGCGCAGCGCATCGGGCGAACCGTGCAGGAAGGTCTCGTTGCGCGTCGCGTGCAGGTGTTCGAGTTCCCGAGTCAGGTCGGCTTCGCTCAGATCGCCCGCCAGTACTCCGCTGCTCATCGGACCCCCCGGCTATACCGCGCGGGCGGCGAGCATTTCCTGCCGCTCGCGCTCGCTGAGTCCGCCCCAGACGCCGTACGGCTCGTGCACGCGCAGTGCGTGCTCGCGGCACGGTTGAATCACGGGGCAACGCTGACAGATCTCCTTGGCGTGCTCGTCCCGCGTCGCCCGCGCGGTGCCGCGCTCGTTGTCCGGGTGGAAGAACTGACTCGTGCTGGCGTCCTTGCATGCCGCGTGAAGCTGCCAGTCCCAGACTTCGGTCACGGGCTTGGGCAGACGCAATGTTGCCGTCATTCTGATCATCCCATCGCCTAGCCGGGTTGTGCGACTTCGCGCCGCTACCTCGCGGACATACCCAGCCCGAGCACGAGGTGAAACCGACAGATCAGATTCCGTTGCGAATCTTCCGCTCCAAGGCGCGGACGGCCGCCGGGGGCGCACCCGCCGTTCCGGGGCCGGCGAGCTACCGGTGCGCGCGGAGAGCACCCGCCGACGGAGGCGCGCACAACCGAGAACGCCTTCGGGTCAGTCGCCGCCGACCCGGCGGGAGTTCGGCACCTCGGGCGCGTCCTCCAGATGACCGGTCTCGGCCGCGATCTCCTCGGCGGCGTGGTCGGTGCGCCCGGCCCTGGTTTCGGGAGCCCGCGACCACACGAGCAGGGCGAGCACGGCGGTGAGCCCCGTGACCCCGAACGCGGCCTGGAACGAGATGGCGTCGACCAACAGCCCGGCGACCAGCGGCCCCACGATGGCGCCCACGTCGGCCGACATCTGGAAGCCCGCCAGCACGGAACCTCCCCGACTCTTGGAGCCGACGATGTCGGCGACGGCGGCGTTCTGAGCCGGGTTCAGCATGCCCGCGCCCACGCCTGCCACCAGGGACGACGCCAGCAGCCACGGGATCGATCCGCTGTATCCGAGCGCGATGGTGCCCGCCGCCGAGATCGCCAAGCCGGCCAGCACCATGGGCTTGCGGCCGTGCTGGTCGGAGATGCGTCCGGAGAGCAGCAACACCGCGGCGTTACCGGCGGCGAACACCGACAGGGCGACCCCGGCCATGGCCTGCGTGGAACGGAGGGCTTCGACGACGAACAGCGGGACCAGCGCGATGCGCACCCCGAAAACCGCCCAGCCGTTGCTGAAGTTGGAGATCAGCGCTGCCCGGTAGGCGCGGTGGTCGAAGGCTTCGCGCACCGTCATGGCGTCCGCCGCGCCTTCGCGGTCATGGGCGACCAATGTGGACTTGCGCAGCATCAGCCAGCCGACGAAGGCCGCGACGAACAGGGCGACTCCGTAGGTGAGGAACGGCAGGCGCAGCGAGTACCCGACCATGAGGCCACCGATGATCGGGCCCGAGATGTTGCCGAGCAGGAAGCTCGTCGCCCACAGCCCGGAGGCCCGCCCGCGCAGGTCCGACGGTGCCAGGCGGATCAGCAGCCCCACGGCGGAGACGGTGAACATGGTCGAGCCGGTGCCGCCCAGCCCTCGGAAGAGCAGCAACTGCCAGTAACTGTCGGCGAAGGCGCAGGCCATGGTGCTGACGCCGACGATCGTGATGCCGATCACGTAGATCGGGCGTTCGCCGAAGGACGAGACGAGCCGCCCACTCACCGGGGCGAAGGCCAGCCGCATGAACGCGAAGCCGCTGATGACCATCGAGACGGCGGTCACCCCGACGTTGAAGCTCGCCGCGAAGCTCGGCAGCGCGGGCGAGACGATGCCCATTCCCACGGCGACGATGAAGCTGCCGATGACCAGGATCCAGATTTCCCGCGGTAGTGCGCTGATCCCGCGCTTGCTGTCGTCCTGCGCCGTCGAGCTGCTCGACACCATTCCTCCTCGCCGGGCATCGTGCCCAGCCGCTCCCCGACGCCGCTGGACGACGGCCGTGCGCTGCGAAGTTCCTGGCGGCAACTCCTTAACCACGCTAAGCGGGCCCCGCCGAGTGGTCAACTGAGATTCGCCGCACCGTCAGGTACGAGCGCACGCGGCGGCGCGTTTGTTCCCGCTCGCGGCACGCGATGATCGGCTTCGGAGCGATCCTCCGGGGAGCGGGGTCAGTCCAGCAGTTCGTCCACGCGCCTCGCGTACGCGGTGACCGAATAGGCCGTCTCGAACCCGCACGCCTCCGCGAACCGCTCGTCGGCACTGCCCTCCTCGCTCTGTGCGGCGGTCAGCACGGCACCTCGAGCCCGGAGTTCGTCGACAACCTCGGTGACCAGGGCGCGCCCGGCGCCCTTGCGACGGCGGCCGGGGCGCAGGATCACCTGTTCGACCAGCCCGACGCCCTTCTCCAGGAACCCCTGCGCGAAGCCAGCGATGCGGTCGGCCTCCGGATCGTCGAAGACCCGCAGCACGCAGCGCGGTTCGTCGATGCGGTGCCCCAGGTTGCGCGCGAGCTTGGCCTCGCCCGCCGACGACAGGCCCGCTTCGTCCCCGATCAGCTCGGCGATCCCGGTGATGTCGGAGTCCTCGGCTTCGCGAGTGGTGATCATCGACACCTGCGGTGAGCGGTGCAACAGCACCACCTGCTCCTCGACGGCCCGCCACCCGGAGTCGTCGGCGATGCCCTCTATCTCGGCGACCGTTGACGGCGAGGCGTAGACGACGGCTTCGGCGCGGTCGGCGTCGGCGAACACCTGCTCCAGCCGGAGCAGCGTCGTCGCAACCTCGGCGAGCGTGCCCCAAAGCCCGCAGGCGTGATTGGCGCTCGGCAGCGGGTTGTCCTTGTTGAGCACGACGGTCGCCGCCCCGGCCTGGCTGATCGTGCCGTACCGGATCCTGCCCGACGCCAGGCGCGCCTTTTCGACCAGGCCCGCCAGATCGCGGGCCTGGCGCGGATGGATCAGTGCTTCGTCGTCCGGATCGTGCAAGGGGTCCACCTGGCCCATTGTCGAGGTCGGCGCGAATGCGCCACCAATCGGCCACGCGGAGCGCGCTCGGGCACCATGACCGGTGTGACCACACCCTCGGAATTGGCCGACCTGCTGCTGGCGGTCGTCTTCGACGCCGATCCGGTCGGAGCGAGCCTGTACGGATACCGGGACCGCGACGAACGGCTCCCGGTGATCGCCGATGCGGCCGAACAGGCCATTCGCGCACGGCTCGACGGCATCCGGGTCCAGGCGATGCGGGTGGACACCACCCGATCCCCGCTGGAAGACCGGTTGACCCTTGCCGTGGTCCTGCAGCAGGCCGAGTCGATGATCGACCGGATCGACGCGCGCGGCGCGGAGTACGGCATCGCGAGCACCTTCCTGGCTCCCGTACCCGGGTTGCTGATGCATCTCGGGCAGGTCCCGATCGCCGATGCCGAGCAGGCGAGCGCGTTCGTGGTGCGGCTCGCGGGCATCCCCGGATTCGTGCGGGCAGCGGCCGACAGGCATCGAGCGGGAATCGCCGCGGGCAGGGTGCCGGTGCGGCACCTGGTGGATGCCGCCGTGGAACACCTCGACCGCCACCTGGCCGATCCGGCGGCCGATCCGCTGCGCGTCCCGGACCTGCACAGCGAGGCGCTGGAGGCCGATCGCGACCGGGTGCTCGAAGAGCGGGTGCGTCCGGCGCTGCAGTCCTACCGGAACATGCTGGCCGACGAAATCGCACCGCACGCGCGGTCGGCGGAACACCCCGGTCTGTGCTGGCTGCCCGAGGGCCGGGAGATCTACCGGCTGCTCAGCCGCGAGCACACCACCACCGAGCGCGACCCGGCGGAGCTGCACCGGACCGGGTTGGCCCTCGTCGAATCGATCAGGGCGGAATGCGCGGCCATCGGCGACCGCCTCTTCGGGCTGTCCGATCCCGGCGAGGTCATGCGGCGGCTACGCTCGGACACCGACTTGCGCTGGACGGACGCGGACGAGGCGTTGAACGCGACCCGCCGCGCCGTGGAACGCGCCGAGGAAGCGGCCGGGCGGTGGTTCGGCCGGATTCCGTCCGGCCGCTGCGTGGTGGAACCGGTTCCCGGGGTTCCCAACGAGTCGACTCCCCTGGCTTATTACATGCCACCCGCTGTCGACGGCTCCCGGCCTGGGACCTTCTTTCTCAACACCGATCGGATCGAGCAGCGCAGCAGGCATCCGGCCGAAGCGGTCGCCTTCCACGAGGCTGTTCCGGGACACCACTTCCAGCTCTCCCTCGCCCAGCAGCTGCACGAACTGCCGATGCTGCGCAGGCTGATGATGGCGACCGCCTACGCCGAGGGCTGGGGGCTCTACACCGAGCGGCTCGCCGACGAGATGGGTTTGTATTCCGACGATCTCGCCCGGTTGGGCATGGTGGGGTTCGAGGCGCTGCGGGCGGGTCGACTCGTGGTCGACACCGGGCTGCACGAGTTCGGCTGGTCGCGGCAGCAGGCGATCGACTACCTGATCGAGAACACCCCGCTGCCGCCGCTGGAAGTGGAGTCCGAGGTGGACCGGTACATCGTGTATCCGGGCCAGGCACTGGCCTACATGGTCGGACGGTTGGAGATCGACCGAATCCGGGCGGCGACCGAACAGCGGTTGGGCGCGGACTTCGACATCCGTGCCTTCCACGACACCGTGCTCGGTCACGGCGCGCTCCCGCTCTCCACCCTGGACTACTTGGTGAGCGAGGTGCTCTGACCGTCGCACCCGTGGCTAGGTTCACCGGCACCCCGGGCTCGAACGCGCACGACCGGTGCGCGGGTGTTTGAACGGCCGCCGCACCGGCAAATCCAACTGCATGGAGGACTCGCGCAGTACCGACGCTCGTGAACAGCTCGAAGCCGAGCTGGCCCGGTTGCGCGAGCAGAGCCGCGAGCTGGCGCCCGGAACCGACGACGACCACGTCGGTGACCGGGGCGACGATGCCCAAGCTCTCGCCCGAGCGGATGAACGGGCATGGGTGAACAACCGGATCAAGGAGATCACCCGCCGGCTCAACCACCTCGGCCAACCGCCGCCCTCCGGTGAGGGATTGCCCGAGGGCACCCGGATCACGCTGCGCTATCCGGACGGGACGGTGGCGAACATGCGGGTCGGCGACGAGTTCACCGGAACCGATGCGGCCGACCAAACCGAGCCGGCGCCGCTGACGCCCGCGAGCCCGTTGGGGCGCGCCCTCGTGGGATGCCAGGCGGGCGACAACATCACCTACGAGACCCCAGCCGGTGAGGCCTACGCCCAGGTGCAGGACATCCAATTGCCCAAACTTGGCTGATCAGACGAGCTCCGTTGTCCCGGCTCTGCAAGCGGACCTGAGCTCCAGGCAAACCTTGCGCCCCGTGGCCCCCGGTCCGGCTTCGCGGTCGGCCGACAAGCCACCATCCCGGGACGAACCCCCCGGCGTCCGCACCGCACCACCACGGCCGGTGCCCGGGCCAATCCGCTCAGGGGTCCTGCCGCTTCCCGGCCACGCAGATCTCCCCGAGCGGACGACGCACATCACGCGGCACTGAGATCCCCGGGTAGCCGAACCGCATGAACACCAGCGGCGCACCGGGAAGCGCGAGCCGTTCGGCCACCCCGTCCCGAACCTCCTGCAGGCGCAGCGGCTGCGGGAGCACCGATCCGACGATCCCGAAACTCGTGGCCTCCAACCACGCCTGCTGCATCGCCTGCCCCACCCGCAAATGACCGTCCCTGCCCTGTACCGGGGTGCTCAGCACGAGCAGCGATTCACCGCCGATCCGGGCGGCCAGCCGTTGCTCATTCGTCCAGTCAGCGGCGGTGCGGAGCGGCCGCGAAGCTGACCGGGCGGAACGTGGTGATCCCCCGAACGCGGCTGCGGAGAGCCGGTCGGCACGTTCCTGCTGGGCCGTCCAAGCCGCAAGCTCCCAGCGGTAGCCGGGATCGCTCCGCTCCACCCGCCCCGTGTGGGCGAGCACCCGGGCCAGGTAGGCGACTTCGTCATCACCCGTCACCCAGCGAGCGAACACTCCGGGCAAGCGGGTCGCCTGGTAAAGGCTTTCCTTGGTGACGTGCGAAAGTGGCTGGTTCTCGAACGCACGCCGGTAGCTGGCCCTGCGCACGATCGCCCGATAGCGCTGGTTATCGGTCGCGGTCTGGGCACGCGGCCGGGAAGCGACGACCGTGGTGGTGATGTGCTCGCCGTAGTGCGAGTGCACCTCGGCGGACCAACCCGCTTTGCGCACCGCGAGAACGAGGTTCGTCAACGCCGCCCCCAGCGCGAGCTGCTGTTCCCGCCCGCTCGGGTCGCGCTCCAGCAGTCGGCTGTCCGGCCGTTCGTGGAGGACCGCCGCGCGGTCCCGCAGTTCGAGCGACCACGGCTGCGCGTTCTGCACGGACGGCGCTCGGTTGACGGCCGTGACCATCGCCGAGGCCTCCTCCGGCGGCCACGCCTGCGCGGTCGAACCGGTGCCGCCACGCGCGTGAGCCGTCGTCACCCAGCTCATCATCGATCATCTCCCGTTGGGTTCGAAGCGACCCGTGGAGTGCCGCGCGCAGAGTGCGAAGCACGCTGCAGTTCCGGGGTTGTGGGACCGACTCCGAACCGACCCTGTCATCCGCGCGAATCCGCGCATCAGAGGAAATCGACCCTGTCCCCTGGGGGCTGCGTCGTCGAGAGTGACACACCACGCGCGAGTCCGCCCCAGGAGACAAGCCCGCGCGGCAGCGGACCCGGTCGGCCTCAACGCCACTCGGCAGGTCCACTCGGCAGGTCCACTCGGGAGTCCACCTGGGCGACGCCTCCGGCGCATCGCGCCGCGCAACGCCTGGCCGACCACCGGTCCGGGGCCGTGGCCGTGGGGTGGCCGGAACCACGGCGAAACCGCGGTTGGCGAACGACGATGCCCCGGCCACCACACGGGCGGCCGGGGCATCGAAACTGCTCGGAATCGGTGTCCGATCAGGGGTTGGAGGTGTTCTCCTCACCCGACCCGGACCCGGAATCCGACTGGGACCCGGAATCCGAACCGGAGCTTTCCCGCTCTGCCGCGCCGGTCGAGGTGCCGGTAGCCGTGCTGCCACTGCTACGACCGGCGGCAGCGCTGACCCGCAGCCGCTCGGCCGGACTCGGCTCCACCTGCAGGCTGATGCGCTCGCTGGACAGGCCACGCACGAGCCCAACGCACATGAACAGCAGCACCACGCAGAACGGCAGTCCCGCGACGATCGACGCCGTTTGCAGCGCCGACAACGCGTCCTGACCGCTGGCCGCACCGGCAGCCAACAGCACCGCCGCCAGCACACCTTCGAGGATCGCCCAGAACAACCGCTGCTGCCAGCGCGGATGCGGGTCGCCACCGTTGGTCAGGATGTCCACGACCAGCGAACCGGAGTCCGAAGAGGTCGCGAAGAACAGCACGACCACCAAGATCGCCAGCACCGAGGCGAGTGTGGAAACGATGCCGGCCACCGGGAGCTGGTTGAACAGCGAGAACATCGCGGTTTCCGAGCTCGCCTCGGCCAGCGGGTTCTGCGGGTCCTGCAGCAGCAGACGCATCGCGGAGTCACCGAAGATGGTCAGCCAGACCATCGAGGCACCCACCGGGGCGAGCAGCGCACCGAGAACGAACTGACGGATCGTGCGTCCCCACGAGATGCGGGCGATGAACATACCCACGAACGGGGACCAGGAGATCCACCAACCCCAGTAGAACAGCGTCCAGGAGGCCTGCCACTCGCGGCCGTCCGCCGAGTTCGGGTAGGTCTGGAAGCTCGTCTGGGGGAGGTTCTGCAGATAGGTGCCGATGTTGGTCGCCAACGAGTTGAGCAGGTTCAGCGACGGCCCGAAGAAGAAGACGAACAGCATCAGGGCGAACGCCAACCACAGGTTGGTCAATGACAGGTTCCGGATGCCCTTGTCGATGCCGAGCATCACCGATACGACCGCGATCGCGGTGATCGCCAATACCAGGAGGACCTGCAGCCCCGTGGTGTTCTCGATGCCGAAGAGCGTGCTGAGCCCCGCACCAACCTGCTGCCCACCGATGCCCAGCGAGGTCGCCAGCCCGAAGAGCGTGCCGAACACCGCCAGCACGTCGATCGTGTGGCCGATCCATCCGTAGATCCGGTTACCGATCAGCGGGTAGAAGGCTGCGGCCGGGCGCAGCGGCAGTCCCTTGCGGAAGGCGAAGTAACCCAGCGAAAGACCCAGCACGATGTAGATCGCCCACGGGTGCAGACCCCAGTGGTAGAACGTCAGGTTCATCGAGTTGCCTGCTGCCGCTTGAGTCCCACCGGGCCCCTCCGGCGGCTCCAGGAAGTGCGAGACCGGCTCGCTCACCGCGTAGTACACGAGGCCGATGCCCATACCGGCCGTGAACAGCATCGCGAACCAGGCGAGGTTCGAGTACTCCGGCTTGGAGTCCGGTGGACCGAGCCTGATCGTGCCCCATCGGGTGAAGACCAGCCCCACCACGAACACCAGGAAGAAGCTCGCGGCAATGATGTAGAACCAGCCGAAGTTCGTCGTGATGAAGCTGTTCACATTGGTTGCGATCGTCGACATCGATGCGGGCGCCAGGACGCCCCAAAGCACGAAAGCCACGGTCACGATCGCCGAAACGACGAACACCGGTGGGTTCGTATGTTCTCTCAGATACTGCTTCATCACCAGGTCACCTACTGTTCGGTCAACGACATGCCCCTCGGCGAACCCGTTGAACGCCCGGACCATTCACGAGTGGCGTCCTCGGCACCCGCTTTCAAACGACTATGCAGGCTAGTTTCGACCCAAAGCGGTGAAAACGCCCATGGTCGGACCCATATCGTAATGAGATCTCCGGGTTACCGCTGTTGAGCCGACGGTGCGGAGCGGATCACCGTGGGTGCACCAGCGTCGCGTTCGGACCCGGCGACGGTGACCAGGGGCACGCGTCAGCCCAGGGGCTTCAATGATCGAACCGTATCCCGCACTGGTCAGTTTTGTAACCCGAACGCGTTAGGCCGATGCATTGTGCCGGGGGCCGCTGCGTCCGAGAGGGACACCGAGAAGTGTTCCCGAGAGGCCGCACATCCGGCGCGCTCCCCGTGCCGGACGGTCGAAACCTCCACCGACCGAGTCCCGTGAAGCTCCGAATCCGGCCATTGGGCCGCCTTCACGCGGTGCCGGCCCGCAGAATGCGAGCTCACGGCTGACAGCCGCGGCAACCGAACAAAAATGCCCTGACCGGCGAAAACCGCCGGTCAGGGCTATGAGGGTGGAGGTGCCGGGAATCGAACCCGGGTCCTCCGTCGCTTCACCAAGACTTCTCCGTGCGCAGTCCGCTATGCCTCTGCTTGACTCCACCGGTCTCGCGAACTAGCCGGTGTGACGAGCCCAGTCGCTGTTTGATGTCCCACCAGTTCCCGCGACCGGAACTGGCGGTAAAAGCCTCCTAGATGATGCCGGATTCCGGGACGGAGGCTTTCCCGGTCCGACAGAGTTGCTCCTCGCTCAGGCAGCGAGGGCGAACTCGCGCTGACTCTTGTCGGCGCTTATTAGTTGACGGCGACGCTTGCGGTGGCCATCCGTCCTACACCGGCACGCTTCCCTCGGATCAACGTACGGAGTCGAAACCGTTCACCCCCTCGTCAGCGCCCGTCCTCGAAGGGCGCACTGCGTTGACACCAAGCATAACGCCCATGCCCCCGCGATCATTCCCACATCCCCCGAAAGATCAGCAATTGATCAACCGGGCCGGTGCATCGTACAACACCGACCGGAGAAACCACTGACCAAGGCGGTCATCGGTGGCCGCCCACTCCGCGATGGCTGCCAACTGACGAGCGTACGGATACGGGATGTTCGGGAAATCGGTCCCCAACACGACCCGATCCGCTCGCTCGGCCAACCGGGCCGACCAGTCCGGCGGTAGCGGGGCGGTCGCTTCGGTGAAGGCCACGCCCACCATCGTCGTGTCCAGATGAACCCGCGGGTACGTGTCCACCAGGTTCAACGCGGTCTCGTACTCCGGCATTCCCGCGTGGGCGAGCACCGCGACCAACCGCGGGTGCCTGCGCAGCACCTCGGCGAACACGTCGAGTCCGGTGTGGGCACCGCGCAGCGGGCCATGACCACAGTGCACCACGACCGGTACTTCCGCCTCCGCCAGCAGACCCCACGCCGGGTCGAGCAGTTCATCGCGCGGATCGAAGCCGCCGACCTGGACGTGCACCTTCACGCAGCGCGCCCCCGAACGAACGGCAGACGCCACGTAATCCGCCACGCCCGGCTCCGGGAACATCGTGGCCGTGGGGACCGCGCCAGGAGTCCGGCTGCCGAAGTCCAGCGCCCAGCTCGTCAGCCACTCGGCCATGCCCGGCTTGTGCGCGTACACCAGCGGCGCGAACGTCCGCACGCCGAAGTCCTCCAGCATCCGCAGCCGGGTGGACTCCTCGTGCCGGTACCAGATCGGCCAGCTCATGCCGTAGTGGGCTTCGGCCCGATCGAAGTATCCCCACACCTTTTGCAGCACCCGCTCGGGCAGGAAATGCGTGTGGATGTCGACCAGTCCCGGAAGGCCGAGCTCGGCGACCCACTTCGGGATCGACGGGTCCGCCACCGGGCGCCCGATTTCCGTCGGCGTCACCGCTTGCCCTTGCGGGCCCTCCCGATGGCGCGCGCCATCTCCCGCTCGGCATCGCGCTGGGCGAGGTCTCGGCGCTTGTCGTGCGCCTTCTTGCCCCTGGCCAGCGCCAGCTCCACCTTGGCCTTGCCGTCGGAGAAGTACAGCGACATCGGCACCAGGCTCAGCCCGGTCTCCTTGATCTTGCCGACCAGTCGAATGATCTCGAGCTTGTGCAGCAGGAGCTTGCGCGAACGTCGCGGCTCGTGGTTCGTCCACGTGCCCTCCGTGTACTCGGGGATGTGGACGTTGCGCAGCCACACCTCGCCCTCGTCCACGGTGGCGAAGCCGTCGACCAACGACGCCTTGCCCTGCCGCAAGCTCTTCACCTCGGTGCCGGTCAGCGCGATACCCGCCTCGTAGGTGTCGAGCACTGTCCAGTCGTGCCGCGCCCTGCGGTTCTGCGCGATCAGCTTGCGGCCGCGTTCCTTCGCCATACCTGCACCTTAGAACCTCTGGTCAATTCAATTGCACAGCGCCCACCGGAGGGCGAACCGCGCGCGCAAAAGGCCGGGGCGGTGAACCCTCGGTCCACCGCCCCGGCCGTGCGCATCCGCTACGAGCAGCGCCCGCTACAACCGCACGTAGAGCCGCAATGTGAGGTAACCGGTGATCGAGGAGATCGCCGCGGCCACCAGCAGCATGATCGGCGAGACGGCCGCGATGTCGGTATAGCCGATCTCGGGAATGATGCCGGTGCTGAACATCGGGGCCATCACGCTGTCGATGAAGGTCGCCTTCGAGATCAGCAGACCGATAATGGCGAGGAACGCGCCGATGAGTCCGGAAACCATCGCTTCCAACAGGAACGGCAACTGCGTGTACCAGCGGGTCGCACCCACCAACCGCATGATGCCGGTCTCGGTTCGCCGCGTGAACGCCGAGAGCTGGATCGTGTTGGAGATCAGCAGGAGCGCTGCCATCGCCTGCACCAGCGCGATCGTGAAGGTCGCGTTCCGCACCCCGTTGAGCACGTTGAACAGTCGGTCCAGGTAATCGGCCTGGTCGACCACGCTGTGCACGCCGGCCCGATTCTCGAACTTCTGCTTGATGACCTCGAAGCGATCGGGATCGTCCAGCTTCACCCGCAGCGAGGCGGGCATGGCCTCTTCGCGAGCGACGTTGCGCAGCTCGGGCTGCGATTCGAAGACCTTGTTGAAGTTCTCGAACGCTTCCTGGCGGTTCTCGTACCGCACCGACGCCACACCGGAGGCGTTGGACAGCTCGGACTGGATGCCCGCGCAGGGCTGCTGGCTGCATTCGGAGTCATTGGCACTGACGTCGTCGGTCATGAACACGACGACCTCGACCCGGTCCTGGTAGACGTCCTGCATCGAGTCGATCATCCGGACCACCAGAAGACCGCCGCCGAGCAGGCCGACCGAGATCGCTGTCGTCAGGATCATCGCGATGGTCATCGTGACGTTTCGGCGAAGGCCGTTCACGACCTCGCTGAATACGAAGCTCGCGCGCATCTTGTGTCAGCTTTCGTGGCTTGAATCGGGGGAAGAAGGGGAAGCCGAACCGGTCAACGACCGACGCCGTAAACACCGCGGGCGTCGTCCCGGATGACCTCGCCGAGGCTCAGCTCCACGACGCGGCGGCGCATCGAATCGACGATGCCGTGGTCGTGAGTCGCCATCAGGACCGTTGTGCCGGTGCGATTGATCCGCTCCAGCAGCAGCATGATGTCCTGGCTCGTATCGGGGTCCAGGTTGCCGGTCGGCTCGTCGCACAGCAGCACCAACGGCCGGTTGACGAACGCCCGCGCGATCGCGACCCGCTGCTGCTCGCCGCCGGAAAGCTCGTGGGGCATCCGGTCGGCCTTGCCGTCGAGTCCGACCAGCTGCAGCACCTCGGGGACCACCTTGCGGATGGTGTGCGCTGGCTTGCCGATCACTTCGAGGGCGAACGCGACGTTCTCGGCCACGGTCTTGTTGTTGAGCAGGCGGAAGTCCTGGAAGACGCACCCGATGCGCTGTCGCAGCTGCGGGACGCGGCGGCGAGGCAGCTTCGCGACATTCCAGTCTGCGACGAACACACGCCCCTGACTGGGCACGTCCTCGCGCAGGAGGAGTCGGAGGAAGGTCGATTTCCCGGACCCCGAAGGGCCGATGAGGAAGACGAACTCGCCCTTGTCGACATTGACCGAGACATCCTCGAGGGCAGGACGGGTCGACGTCTTGTATGCCTTGGACACGTGTTCGAGCCGGATCACGGGGCGTGAGTTTACCCGCGCCCATCGGGCGACCTTGCGCTCACCCACATCAGTGGTCGCACCACCGCTCGATACCGACCGAATGCCCGCTCAGCGGGGGTCGGGCCGATCAAGCAAGGTGAGCGGTCCGGGGCGCGGTCCGATCAGGAAGAGGTGTTCTGCTGGCGACGCCACCGGATGGCGGCCTCCAGGAAGCCGTCGATCTGGCCTTCGAGGACCGCTTCGGGGTTGCCGACCTCGTGTTCGGTACGGAGGTCCTTGACCATCTGGTAGGGGTGCAGCACGTACGAGCGCATCTGGTTGCCCCAGCTCGAACCGCTGTCCTTGAGCGCGTCCAGTTCGGCGCGCTCCTCCTCCCGCTTGCGTGCGAGCAGTTTGGACTGCAGCACGCGCATCGCCGCCGCCTTGTTCTGCAGCTGCGACTTCTCGTTCTGGCAGGAGACCACGATGCCGGTGGGCGCGTGGGTGATCCGCACGGCCGAGTCGGTGGTGTTCACGCTCTGACCACCGGGTCCGGAGGACCGGTAGACGTCCACCCGGATGTCCTTCTCGGGGACCTCGACGTGGTCGGTCTCCTCCACGACCGGCAGCACCTCGATGCCGGCGAACGACGTCTGCCTGCGCCCCTGGTTGTCGAACGGTGAGATGCGCACCAGCCGGTGCGTGCCCTGCTCCACCGACAACGTCCCGTAGGCGTAGGGGGCGTTGACGCGGAAGGTCGCGGACTTCAGACCCGCTTCCTCCGCGTAGGAGGTGTCGTACACATCGGTCGGGTAGCCGTGCCGCTCCGCCCAGCGCAGGTACATCCGCATGAGCATCTCGGCGAAGTCGGCGGCGTCCACACCGCCTGCCTCGGCGCGGACCGTGACCATCGCGGCCCGCTCGTCGTACTCGCCGGAAAGCAGGGTCCGCACCTCGAGCGCCTCGAGATCCTTCTTCAGCCGGGCGCGCTCCTCGTCGGCCTCGGCGACGCTAGACGCGTCGTCCTCGGCCTCGCTCAGCTCGTAGAGAACCTCGAGGTCCTCTACGCGCTGGCGCAGCTCGGTGACCTTGCGGAGTTCCGCCTGCCGGTGCACGAGTTCGCTGCTGACCTTTTGCGCGTACTCGACATCGTCCCACAAATCGGGCCTGGCGGCCTCGGCCTCCAGCTCCGCGATTTTCGCGCGCAGCGAGTCGAGGTCCATCACGCTCTCGATGCCTTCGAGAGTGGTGGACAGTTCCTTGAGGTCGGCCGCGACGTCGGGATTCACAGTCTTCAACCCTACTTGACCGGTGTGTCCGAGGCCCATGAGGACGGCCCGGACGCACCGGAACCGTCGCGTTCCGCGCGGCCACCCGAACCGCGACGGGCGGGATACCCGGTGCGCACCCCTGATCGTGGCAGGACCGGCGGGCAGCACCGGAAGACCGGGCGGCACCCGCCGGTCGGACGCGGCCGCACCGCAGCCGACCGGCGGACGCACCGCTCCGGCTCTGACGGATCAGTCGGGGATCGCGTCCAGCAGCTTGATGACCGCCCGGTTGTGCGCAACGGTGAAATCGGCCGCTGCCTTCTCGTACGGGTCGGAGGCCGCCTTCGCCGCGCTCTTGGCCTCGTCCAACTGCGCGACGTACTGCTCGCGGGCGGAGTCGACGAGATTGGCCCGTTGCTTCGGCGTGAGCGCACCGGAGTGGACCAACCGCAGGATCAACGGACTGCGGACGTTGTCCGGCCCCGGCTCGGTGTTCAACCACGACTTGAAGGCACGCTTGCCTGCCGCGGTGATCGCGTACTGCTGACTTGAGCGCGGCCCCTGCTTGCCCAGACGCAGCAGTCCGGCTTCGGTCAGGGCCGGCAGTTCCCGGTACACCTGACTGCGGGTCACGCTGAAGAAACCGCCGAAGCGCTCGGTAGCAGCGGCCACCAGCTGACCACCGGTCTTCGGACCTTCGTGCAGGAGCCCCAACAGGGCGGCGGATGTCGCATTCAGCTCGGTCACACCCCAACGGTGCCACGACTGCGAGATGCTGTCCACAGTGGTCGCGGCATCTGTCCACAGTGGCATAAGATCGGCTCGGCCGACTGGCCGAACGCCTACTCCATTCCGGGACCCGTCCGATGATCACCCGCCGGAGTCAATGACGCCCGCCGAGCGTCCACTCAGGCCCATGCTCGCCCGTACGGGCGATCTTGGGACTCGAATCGGCCCTGCCACTGCGACGATCCGGTTCACTACGCGGGGTAACGACCCCTGCGACCCGACAACCGGACGAGCAGCCCGGGATCCGCCCGCTCGGCGCCGCGGACGAGCCGGAAAGCGGAAGCCCTTACCGAACAGAATCGCGGCCCGAATCGGGACGGGACCGTCGTGGACAACTCGCACGACGGGCGCAAAAAAGTCCGGCGGTCCACCTCAGTGAACCGCCGGACTACTTGGTAGCGGGGACAGGATTCGAACCTGCGACCTCTGGGTTATGAGCCCAGCGAGCTACCGAGCTGCTCCACCCCGCGCCGTGTTTCGTTCTGTTGTAAGGGGAACTCTACATGGCCTGAATCAGTCATGAACACCGGGGCGCCGCCAACTCCGCACAGCTCTCTGACGTGCACGAACCACCACTCGGCCGAACTCCACCCGCGACCAACCAACCACGCGAACCGTCCATGTGCGCCCGTCCCGCGCGTCATGCGGACCGCGCGTCATGCGGACTGCCGCGAAGCGACAGAGGACGACCGCGAACACTCGCCGGGACCGGCGCACCGACACCGAGCCGACGGGTCGGCGGGCGCAAAAAATCCGGCGGTCCACCTCAGTGAACCGCCGGACTACTTGGTAGCGGGGACAGGATTCGAACCTGCGACCTCTGGGTTATGAGCCCAGCGAGCTACCGAGCTGCTCCACCCCGCGCCGTGTTTCGTTCTGTTGTAAGGGAAACTCTACATGGCCTGAATCAGTCATGAACACCGGGGCACCCTCAACCCATCACAGTCCTCTGACGTGCACGAACATCCCACACGAACGGATTCCGCCCACGAACAACCGACCACGCGAACCAGCCACGTACGCCCGTCCCGTGACGCCCACGCGTCCCCGGTCGTGTGACATGCCGCGGAGCGACAACGGACGATCCCGAACGCCGCCAGAACCGACGCCCCGGCACCGAACCACCGCCCGGGACGGACCAACGGATCGGGCGGGCACAAAAAGTCCGGCGGCTCACCTCAGTGAACCGCCGGACTACTTGGTAGCGGGGACAGGATTCGAACCTGCGACCTCTGGGTTATGAGCCCAGCGAGCTACCGAGCTGCTCCACCCCGCGCCGTGTTTCGTTCTGTTGCGCCAAATGCGTTGTTTGCGCACCATTTACTGTACGGGCCGGGGCAGCCTAGTGCAAACCACCCGACCACAACAGTGACGGGCGTCATCGACCCCCGAATGGACGTGGCGGCGAAGGGCCTCCGCCGCCACGTCCTGGCACTCAGTTTCCGCCGCCGCCCTGCGCCTGCTCGTACTGGCCGAGGGCCTTTTCGAGCTCGTCGAACGCGGACCCGAGCTCACCGAGGTTGCCCGACTGCTGCGCAGACCTGACACGCTCCATCGCACTGTTGAGTTGCTCGACGGCCTGTCGCATCTGGGGGTCGGCCGACTGGTCCGGTTGACCGTCGGTGGGTGGCTGCTGCTGCTGTCCGTCGGCGGGTGGCTGCTGCGGGTTGCTCCCCGTGTGTGTGTCCCCGGCACCCGGACCGAACACCTGTTCCATCGCTCCGTTCAACGTCGGCGCGAATCCGACGTCACCACCGAACGACACCAGCACACGTGCGAGCTGCGGATATGAATCCGGCTCGTTGCGCTGGATGTAGATCGGTTCCACGTAGAGCAGACCGCCCTTGACCGGCAGCGTCAGCAGGTTACCGAAGATCGCGTTCACGTTCGGGTTATTGAACAACGTCCGGTTCTCGGTGACCTCCGGAGTCGACTCCATCTGGTTCTGAACCTGGTTCGGCCCGGCCGTCTGCGTGTTGGTGGGCAATCGCAACACGGTCAGCTCACCGTAGTTTTGCGGATCCGACGACGCCGAGATCCACGCCGCCATGTTCTGCCTGCGCAGCGCGGTCAGTGAGCTGGTGAGCTGGAAGGTCGGCTGCTGCTGGTCGCCGACCTGCGCAACCACGTAGTACGGCGGCTGCTGATTGCCTTCCCCGGCGCCCTGACCACTGCTGGTCGGGTCCGGCGGCACCTCCCAGAACGTCTGGGTCGAGTAGAAGTCACCCGGGTCGTCGACGTGGTACTGGGACAGCAGCGTGCGCTGAACCTTGAAGAGGTCCTCCGGGTACCGGAAGTGTTGACGCAGCTCCGGCGTGATCTCGCTGCTGGGCTTGACCAGACCGGGGAAGACCCCCTTCCAGGCCTTGAGTACCGGGTCCTGGTTGTCGGTCGTGTAGAGATTGACGCTGCCGTCGTAGGCGTCCACGGTCGCCTTGACCGAGTTCCGGATGTAGTTGATCTCCTGGTCGGGCAGCCGCTCGACGCCGCTGAGGGTGTCGTTGGTGGCCTCACCGAGCGAGGTCAACTTCGAGTACGGGTAGTTGTTCAGCGTCGTGTACCCGTCGACGATCCATTTGATGCGGCCGTTGACGACGGTCGGGTACGGGTCGCCGTCGAGCTTCAGCCACGGCGCGACGTTCTGCACCCGCTCCCGTGGGTTGCGCTCGTAGATGATCTTCGACTCGGACCCGATGGCCTGGTTGAACAGGATGTTGCGCTCACCGTGGTAAGCCGCGAAGGCGAGTCGGTTGAACCAGTTGCCCAGCGAGACGCCGCCCTTGCCGGTGTAGGTGTACGCCTGGTTGTCCGTGTCGTACTCGCGCGGCGCGTCGCCCGGGTCGCCACCGACGATGGCGTAGTCCTGCACCAACTCACCGAAGTAGGTGCGCGGCTGGTCGACCGGGATGCGGCCCTGTCCGTCGTTGGCCACGTCGCTGACCGAGAAGACCGGGTAACCGCCCTGAGTGCGGCCGTCCTCCAGCGTCGAATCGACGCGGTCGGCCGGTGCGCTCACAAAGCCGTTGCCGTGCGTGTAGACCATGTGGCGGTTGATCCACCTTTGCTGGCTGGCTGCCAGACCGTCGGTGTTGATCTCCCGCAGCGCGACGAGGTAGTCCTGCAGCTCGCCGTTCTGGTCGCGGTAGCGATCCACGTCCAGCTTCTCGGTGAAGCCGTAGAAGTTGTACTGCTGAGTCAGCTGGGTGAACGTGTCGGACAGGACGTTCGCGTCGAGCAGCCGGATATTCGGGATCGTGCCCTCGTCCTGCGCGACTTCCGACGAGGACAGGTCGGTACGTCCCGGGTAGGGCTTGATGTCGACCTTGTCGTCGCCGATACCGAACGCGTTCTTCGTCGCGGCGAGGTTCCGCTCGATCGACTGGGCCTCGCGCTCGTTGGCGTTCGGCCGCACCGAGAACTGCTCCAGCAGCGCGGGCCACACGGCCCCCACGAGCACGCTGGAGAGCACCAGCAGCACCGTGGCCAGCGCCGGGATCTGCAGGTTCCGCAAGAAGATCGCCGCGAAGAACGCGAAGGCGCAGAACACCGCGATGCACAGCAGGATCAGCTTGGCGGGCATGACCGCGTGCAGATCGGTGTAGGTGGCACCTGTGAAGAGATCGCTGCGTTCGGAGAGCAGCAGGTCGTAGCGGTCGAAGAAGTAGTCCACGGCCTTGAGCAGCACGAAGATACCGGCCAGCACGGCCAGCTGGACCCGCGCGGCGGCCGCGATCTGGCCGCTGCGCCCGGCGAGCCGGATGCCGCCGAAGATGTAGTGGGTGATCAGCGCACCGATGAACCCGATCGTCACCGCGACGAACGCCCACGTGAGCAGCAGCCGGTAGAACGGCAGCTGGAACGTGTAGAAGCTGATGTCGTTGCCGAACTCGGGGTCCTGAATGCCGAACGGCGTGCTGTGCAGGAACAACTGCACGGTCTGCCAGTCCGTCTGAGCCGCGAGCCCGGTCAGCACACCGACGATCACCGGGATGCCGATCCCGAACAACCGCACTCGTTCGGTGATGACGGTCCGGTAACCCGCGAGCGGATCTTCCGGTCCGCTGACTGGGACGAACACGGGCCGGTTGCGGTAGGCCAGCCACAGGCTCAGCGCGAGCACACCGCCGACGAAGAACGCCGCCGAGAGACCGAGGGACAAGCGGGTCAGGACTTGCGTCGTGAAGACGTAGCGATAGCCCACCTCCCCGAACCACAACCAGTTGACGTAGGCGCCGAGCATCCTCGACCCAGCGAGCAGGGCGACCAGCGCAACCCCGCCGAGGATCAACAGGATCCGGCTTCGCCTGGACAGTTTCGGCATTCCCGCCGGGGGCCGCATGGCCACAGCGCACTCTCCTGGTGACGATCAATCATCCTGGGGGCACCGACCCAGCCGGCCGCCCTCGTGATGTTCAACTCTACGACCTACCACAACGCTCCACGGGACCGCATGCCGAAACCGGGTGAATCCGACATCGCGGCACGTTCGACGTGCGGCCCGTGGGCGGCCGTGACCGGGTGCGACGATGAACGCATGCCACCGGAATCCACCGACGACATGGCGGCCGCACTGCCGCAGGCGACCCGGGAAATCGAAGAGTTCATCGCGACGGCCGGCTGGGACCAACCCGTGCAGGTCTTCGCCCTCGTCGACACCGCGGAACTGCTCACCGCCGACCCCAACCTGGCCGAGCAGCTCGATGCCGACGCCCCGCTGACCCCCATCGCCCAGGAATCACTCCCCTCCGACGACCTTTCCGAGGCGCTGGCCCGCATCGCCTGGCCGGAACAGGTCATCGGCTGCGCGGTCGTGCAGGAGATCCTCGTACTCCCGCCCGGGGCCGAAGAGGAGCTGCCGGGCGAGGGTGAGGCCGCGCGGAAGGCCGCCGCCGAGCATCCCGAACGACAGGAGGCACGCCTGGTCGCTGCCGTCCTCCGCAACGGTGGCGAATCGTGCGTGATGCGGCTCAGGGCGACCGACGACGACACACCGGGCGAAATCGTGCAGGACCGTTCGCTGGCGCCGAACCTGTTGGGGGCCCTCAAGGAGACCTTCGCCCCCTGAGCAGGCCGCTCCCATCACGCCGCTCGCTGATCACGCTGCTCGCGGGGGCCGGTCGCCCGGTCCCGACGGCCGTCGCCCGACCGGGCGGCGGCCACCCGCGGGCACCCGGCCCACCGGCGCCTCAGCAGCTGACGGGCGGTCGCCCGGTGCGGATGGCCTCCAGCGCGTTCGTCGCCTCGTCCAGCGTCCCGACCCTGGCCAGTCGCAGCCCGTCCACGGCGTGCGCCTCCGCCTCCACGCAGTTCTCGGCCGGAACCAGGAACGTGGTGGCGCCGGCTTCCCGCGCCTTCAGCATCTTGAACCGGATGCCCCCGATCGGGCCGACCTTGCCCGCCGCGTTGATCTCACCGGTTCCCGCGATGAACTTGCCACCACTCATCGCCCCCGGCGTCAGCTTGTCGACGATCGCCAGCGCGAACATGAGTCCCGCGGAAGGGCCGCCGACGTCCGAGAGTCCGATGTCGATCTCGAAATCCGCGTTCGGACGCGCGGTCGGCGCCACACCGAGGAATCCCTGCGGCCCGTCCGGCGTCCGCGCCAGCTCGACCTGGGCCGAACGGACCGGCTCGTCACCGCGCCGGTACCGGATCTCGACCCGATCACCCGGCTTGCTCCCGGACAACGCCCCCTGCAGCGACGCCGCGTCGGTGAGCGGACGCCCGTTCGCGGCCACCAACTCATCACCGGGTTCGAGCACCGCGTCCGCCGGGCTGTCCTTGATGATCTCCTGCGCAACCACCTTCGTGGGGTATCCGAGGTAGCCCAGCGCGGCCGTTTCCGCCGAGGTCTGCGAGTCCTTGAAGGCCGCGGTGTTCTCCTTCTCGATCTCCAGGTCGCTCTTGTTCGGCGGGAAGTACAGGTGGCGAGGAGCCAGGGCGTACCGCCCGCTCGCCCACAGGCCGAGCGCCCCGAACAGGGACAGCTCGTCGGTCACCGACACGGTGGTCATGTTCAGGTGCCCGTCGGTCGGAAAGGTTCGCTGCTCGTCGATCCGCACCACCGGCCGGTCCCCGTCCACCCCGAGGGTGTTGTAGGTGGGCCCCGGCCCCAGCGCCACGAACGGCACCGGCACGAACGCACCGAGCAAACCAAAGGCGACGACCAGCACGACGCTCGTCAGCAGCGTCCACGTTCGGCGGTTCACGGGGGCACAGGCTACGTGTTCGCGCACGGAGGAACGGGCGAGGTGCCCGCACACCGGATGCCGCGTCCCCTCCGCGCCCGGTGTGCGGTGGAGTGCTTCGAGGTCGCCGAGGGTGTGGGACGCGGCGGACGGCTTCTGCCCGAGGCCGAATGCCGCGTAGGCTGTAACCATGAGTGATGTGCCGTTCGGGTTCGGCCCGCAAGATCCCGACGACCGCGACAAGCGCGATTCGTCGGAAGGGCGCTCGGAAAGTGGCGCCGAAAATTCAGGGGGCTTCCCCGGGTTCGGTTTCGGCGGCATGCCCGGTCCGGGCGGCATGCCGAATTTCGACATGGGCAGCCTCGGGCAGATGCTGACGCAACTCGGCCAGGTCCTCAGCCACTCCGGTGGCGGCAACACGGGACCGGTCAACTACGACCTGGCCAAGCAGATGGCGGTGCAGCAGCTGCACAGCAACCAGCGCACCGAACGACCCACCCAGGAACAGGTCAAGGCCATCGAGGACGGCATCCACCTCGCCGAACTCTGGCTCGACCCCACCACCTCGCTTCCGGCGGGCACCCGCACGGTGCAGAGCTGGTCGTCGGTTGATTGGGTGGAGAAGACCCTGCCCACGTGGCAGCGGCTCTGCGACCCGGTCGCCCAGCGCGTTTCCAACTCCTGGATCGAAGCGATGCCGGAAGAGGCCAAGCAGGCTGCGGGGCCACTCCTGTCGATGCTCGGCCAGATGGGTGGGCTCACGTTCGGCTCGCAGCTGGGCAGCAGTCTCGCGCAGCTCGGCAGCGAAGTCCTGACCTCGACCGATGTCGGCTTGCCGCTGGCTTCGGAGGGAACGGCCGCGCTGCTACCGGCCAACATCGAGCGGTTCGTCGAGGGCTTGGACCGCCCGGCGAGCGAGGCGACGGTGTTCCTCGCCGCCCGGGAAGCAGCGCACCACCGGCTGTTCAGCCACGTGCCGTGGCTGCGGCAGCGGCTGCTGGCGACCGTCGAGGAGTACGCGCAGGGCATCAGGGTGGACACCTCCGCGCTGGAGGAGATGGCCAGCAAGATCGACCCGACCGACCCCAGTTCCATGCAGGAGCTGATGACGTCCGGCATGCTCGAACCCAAGACCACACCGGAGCAGGAAGCCGCGCTGAAGCGGTTGGAGACGCTGCTCGCGCTGGTCGAGGGCTGGGTTGACGTGGTAGTCACCGACGCGGTCGGTGAACGGCTGCCCGGCGCCGACGCCCTCAGCGAGACGGTGCGCCGTCGTCGTGCGAGCGGCGGGCCCGCCGAGCAGACCTTCGCGAATCTGATCGGGCTGGAGCTCCGCCCGCGCAAGCTCCGCGCGGCGGCCAATCTCTGGCGGTTGATGACCGAGCGACACGGGATCGAGAGCCGGGATCGGGTGTGGGAGCACCCGGACTTGCTGCCGGATGCCTCCGACCTGGACGAGCCGCTGGACTTCGCCGACCGTTGGGGCGCGGAGCACACGGACCTCGACGACCCGATCGCCGCGATCCGCAAGGCGGAGGCGGACGAGGCAGCGCAGGCCGAGGAAGATGCCGGCGAGCAGGACTCGGCGGACGACTCCGGGCAGGACGACTCCAAGCGGGACGACGAGAAGTAACCGTCGCTATCCGAACCTCCCTCGCTGGTCGCGGGGGAGGTTCGGAAAGCGCGGTTCCCGTGCCGCAGCAGTAGCCACCGCCGCAGTGGCAGCGGCCAGCGGTCTCCGCAGCGGGCGGTCCCGTCAGGAGGACTCATCGTCCTCCAGGGAGAGGTCCAGCGCCGCAGCGGCCGACAACCCTTCCAGGAATCCGACCGCGCGCTCGGTCTTGGGATACCTGTAGACCCATTTCCAGAAGTCGGCACCGTGGCCCGGCACGAGCAGGTGCGCGAGCTCGTGCACCAGGACGTAGTCGAGAACCCAGCCGGGCACGTCCCGAAGGCGTGTGCTCACCCGGATCGTCCCGTCCGCGGGCGTGCACGAGGCCCAGCGAGTGCGCATCGGCCGCACCCACCGGACTCCGGTCGGTTCCGCCCGCGAGTCCAAATACTGCTCCGAGAGTTCTCGACAGCGTTCGACCAGCGCTTCGTCCGAGTTCCGCGCGGGTGATCGCCTGCGGGTCTCGCTGCGCTGCAATCGACTGAGCATGTCGGCCACCCAGCGCTTCTCCTCCGCGCGACTCATGCGGGCCGGTATCAGCACGACGACTTTGTCACCGTCCCGATAGGCACTCACCGTCTGGCGGCGGCGCTTGCTGCGGCGCACCTCGACTTCGGGTTCGGCCACGGCGCCAAAGCTTAGCCATCCGCAGCCGCGATCCGCTCCCCCTGTGAGTCTTGCCGCAATTGCCTACCCAGCGTGATCACCTTTTGGGTTACGCCATTCAGCCGTACATGCGATCCTCTATATGCCTGCATGTCGAATGAGCCACATGTACCGTTCCCCCAGCGCGGCCCGGACCCGGGCTCTAGAAGATTCGGCAACACGCCGGGTCACAACATGAAGGAGGGGAGCCGTGGCCGATACGTACAACGGCTACTGCGTCAAGTGCCGGGAGAAGCGCGACTTCACCGGCGAGGTCTCGGAGACCAACGGGCGCCGGATGGCCAAGGGCACCTGCCCCGTGTGCGGGACGAAGATGACCCGCATCCTGGGCAAGGCTTGACCGAACCACGCGGGTGGGTCCTGATGTGACGACCCACCCGCGTCGTCTCCACCGGTGCGCCGTTCAGCCCAATCCACAGGACTGGGCGGACGATCAATGCCCACACCTTTCCCGTGAGCCTCTAGCATGTGAACTGAGCCTCGACGCCGGGGATGCTCGGCGCCGGGCAGGCCACTCGTGTGCGGGAAAGGAGCTCTCGTGACCGACATCCCCCGCCGGGCGGCGCACCGCAGCGCCAAACTGGCCGGACTTCCGCTGGGTGTTGCGGGGCGGGTGGCAGCCGGCTGGGGCAAGCGGCTCACCGGTCAGGACGCCGCGCAGATCAACGCCGACGTGTCGGCGAAGACCGCCGAGCAGCTCTTCGCGGTCCTCGGACAGCTCAAGGGCGGCGCCATGAAGTTCGGGCAGGCGTTGAGCGTGTTCGAAGCGGCAGTGCCCAACGAGATGGCGGGGCCCTACCGCGAAGCATTGACGAAGCTGCAGTCGTCGGCCCCGCCGATGTCGGGAACCAGCGTCCGGCGAGTCCTCGACGAGCAGCTCGGCCGTGCCTGGCGGGACCGGTTCGCCGAGTTCGACGAGACCCCGGCCGCCGCCGCCAGCATCGGACAAGTGCACCGCGCGCGCTGGCACGACGGTCGCGAGGTCGCCGTGAAGGTGCAGTACCCCGGCGCGGACGAAGCACTGCGTTCCGACCTGCGTCAACTCACCCGCTTCTCCCCGCTGTTCCAGTCGCTGGCCCCCGGCGCGGAGGTGAAACCGCTCCTGCTCGAGCTGCAGGAACGGATGGCCGAGGAACTCGACTACCGCACCGAGGCGGAGAACCAACGTCGGTTCGCGGCCGCTTACGACGGTGACGACCAGATCCGCATCCCGCGGGTGGTGGCCAGCTCGCCCAAGGTCATCGTCACCGAATGGGTGGCCGGAAAACCGCTCGCCGAGATCATCGCCGATGGTGCGCAGGAGGAACGCGATGAGGTGGGGCGGCTACTCGCCGAGTTCCACTTCTCCTCCCCGGCACGGGCGGGAGCGCTGCACGCGGACCCGCATCCGGGGAACTTCGCCCTGCTGCCCGACGGCCGTCTCGTGGTCATCGACTTCGGCGCCGTCTCGCGGCTACCCGACGGGTTACCGGAGACGATGGGACGCATGCTCAGGCTCGCGCTGGACGATCGCGCCGAGGAGCTGCTGGACCTGCTGCGCTCGGACCGCTTCGTCCAGACCGAAAGCGGCCTGCGGGCCGAGGACGTCCAGGCATACCTCGGTCCCTTCGTCGATCCGGTCCGCACGGAGGTGTTCCACTTCAACCGGGCGTGGATGCAGGGACAGGCCGAACGGGTGGGCGATCTCCGCAGCCCGGAGTTCAGCACCGGTCGCTCGCTGAACCTCCCACCGGACTACCTGCTCATCCACCGGGTCACGCTCGGTGCGACCGGCGTGCTCTGCCAGCTCGACGCCAGGGTCGCCGCCCGGAAGATCATCACCGAGTGGCAGCCGGGTTTCGCCGAGCGGAGCTGATCGCGCCACGGCGGACGGAGAGCCCGCCGAGCCGTCCGCGGGAACGGCCGGGCGGGACACCGGGGCACCACTGGCCGGGGTGAACCGCCCTGCCCGATCAGTTCCGGCTGCCCACGTGCACCGCGTAGGTCGCCGTCACGTAGACGTCGTCACGATGACCCGCGAAGTTCGGGCCCTCCTCGTCGAGAAGCTCGTTCAGCGCATGCCGATCCGCTTCCACCACGTGCTCCTCGACCTTCCGGAACCACTCCAGCCGACGCAGCACGGCCCGACGTTCGAGGTCCGACAGCGGCGCCTGGCGATCGACCAAGTAGTGCCACGAGCGCACGTCGCGCAGTCCGACTTCGGACAGTGCTGCCGACCAGCCCATCGGAAGTCGCACCGCCCCCTGCATATCGGCGCGCATGGACCTGAACCACTCGGCACGCGCGGCCAGCAGCCGGTCCTCCAGCCCCGGTTCCCCCACCCCCACGTCCCAGGGCAGCACCCGTTGCTCCAGCCCGAACTCGACCAGCGCCAACCTTCCCCCCTGGCGGGTCAGATCCGCGAAGCGGCGCAGGCCCGCGAGTTGATCGGGCAGGTGGTGCGCGACCATCGACACGAACACGAGATCGGCCGGTTCGATCCCCGCCATCGCATCGTCCTCGGCCGCATCCGCCAGCACCGATCGAACGTGCAGGTGTGGACTCGCCACCTGCTCCACCCGGTCCAATGCGGCGGACAACAACTCCGGAGCCGAATCCACCACCGTCAGAGTTCCCCCGACTTTGCCGAGGACACTGGCGAACTCCGCCGCGGCCCCTCCCGCGCCGGACCCCACATCGATCACCGAGCGGTCCCCGGATTCGAGCAACCGGCCGACGAGCGCCCGCGTTTCCGGTGCGGCAAGCTCATCGCCCTCGCGGAGCTGCCGCAGCCGGGCGTCCCAGTCGATGCCATCGTGCGAATGCGTCATGGTCGAAAACCATACGACCCCTCACCCACCCCTGCGCGCGTGTTCCGCCCGATCGGCGGCGAATCCGGCCAGCCAACCCCACCACCGACCTCGGCGGAGCCGAGTGGCCGACCGTTCTCGTTCTGCCTCCGCCAGCAACTCCTGTCTTCGTATCCTGGTCATTTCTTCGGGCAACAGCATTCGAACCTGTCCTCCTGAAAGTAGATCCGCCGGGAATCGCCCAACCGTCGTGCGCGTCATGCCGCCCGCTCCTTCCCGGCTGGTGCCTGTTCCGGAAGCGGGTGCTTGCGGGGCCGACCACGTGGCCGCTTGCGCTCGACCACCGCGCCGTGCGCGAGAATTTCGCCGCCCCAGACACCCCACGGCTCACCTCGGGAGAGCGCACCGGTCAGGCATTGGGTCTTGATCGGGCACTCGCGGCACAACGACTTCGCCCGCTCCAGTTCCGCCGGACTCTCGGCGAACCAGCGGTCCGGGTCGCGGCGGCACGGAATCTCGTCGCCGGCCTCCAGCCCGCCGTCGAGCAGCGTTCCCGCCGCGTCGCCGGCCCGCTGAGCCTCGGCTCCGTCTGCTATCGGAACGCCAGTGGTCAACATCAATCGGTTCCTCCTTGTCTCCCGCCTGGGTGCGGGGCCGGGGTGGTGAACGGCAGCGGGTGGCTGGAGCGCACAAAAAAGCCGCGGACCCGGTGCGGGTCCGCGGCTTGCAGAAGCCTTCAAACGTGCCTAGATCAGCGGATCGTAGGCGCGTTCGGATACGGACCGGCACAGATCGGCACTGTGCGAAACAGCTGTACGGCGCTCTCGCGGAATGGAGAGCACGGAGCCAAAGCTGCGCTTGTTCCGGACGACATGCGACGAAGCGACGTCCCCGATCGCGAGGAGACCGCACGTCGAAACCATCAGGTCCTTCAACATGGTGTCCCTCCCTTCGGGTCGTACCGGGTTTTCAGCGCACCCGGGCTTCGCGCATTCGCAGATTATTTGCCTCGACGGCCGGGCCGCAACTGATTTTTCGAGATTCCCCTCGTTCAGGCGTAGACCCGGCGTCCTTACTGGTCAACGCGGAGGCGCGGTCGACCGTCCCGAAAGGTCCATCCGCACGGGTCCGCCGGAACTGCTCGCGGGAGGGCGACTTTCGAAGTCAGTTCCGGCCTTGCACGAGGGCCAGCACATCGGCGCCGAACTTGCGCACCTTGGATGCTCCGATCCCCGAGATCGCCACCAGCGCGGCCTCGTCGCACGGCCGCTGCTCGGCGATCGCGGTCAGCGTCGCGTCGGTGAACACGACGTACGAGGGCACGCTGAGCTGCCGGGCGCGCTCGCCACGCCAGGACTTCAACCGGACGAGCAACTCTTCGTCCACATCGGACGGGCAGTCGGAGCAGCGCCCCATCTTGATGTCCATCGTGTTGCCCAGCGAGCCGTTGCAAACCCGGCAACGCGGTTGGGCCGTCCGCTTGGCGGGCACCGCCTCACGCTGCTTCGGCCGCGTCGGCAACGCCGCGGGATGCTCGTCGGGCACGAGGTTGTAGACGAACCGGCTGCGCCTGCGATAGCGCTTGCCCCCCGAAGCGCGCGCCAGCGCCCAGGACAGGTGCAGATGCTCCCGAGCACGGGTGACGCCGACGTAGAGCAACCTGCGCTCCTCCTCGATCGCCGCGTCGTCCCCGGCGTGCTGGATCGGTAGCGTGCCCTCCACCAGACCGACCAGGAACACCGCGTCCCACTCCAGCCCCTTGGCGGAATGCAACGAGGCCAGCGTCACGCCTTCGACCGTCGGCGGATGCTGCGATTCGGCCCGCGCCTCCAGCTCGCCCAGATAACGGGCCAGGTCGGCATCCGGCACGGTTCCGGTCAATTCTTCCGCGAGTTCGACCAACGCGATCAACGATTCCCACCGCTCGCGCGCGGACCCGCCCGACGGCGGTTCGTCGGTGAGGCCGACATCGCCGAGGATCGAACGGACCACCGCCGGCAGTCCGTCTCCCGTGGGTCCGCCCCGAGTTGCCGCCGTCCGCAACGCCACGATCGCCTGCCTGACCTCGTTCCGCGCGAAGAACCGCTCACCGCCGCGGACCTGGTACGGGATCTCGGCATCCGCGAGCGCCTTCTCGTAGGCCTCCGACTGCGCGTTGACCCGGAAGAGCACCGCGATCTCCGACAGCGCCACACCGCGCTTGACCAGGTCGGCGATCTTCCGCGCGACCGCCTCGGCCTCGGCGGGCTCGTCGTCGTACTCGGCGAAATCCGGGCGTGGCCCGTTCGCGCGTTGCCCCACCAGCCGGAGCCGGGTGCCCGCCGGACGCTCTCGCGCCGAATCGATCACCTGGTTGGCCAGCGACACCACCTGCGGGGTGGATCGGTAGTCCCGCTCCAGCCGCACCACCGTCGCTTCCGGGAACCGGCGGGGAAAGCCGATCAACCACTTGGGGGCCGCTCCGGCGAAGGAGTAGATCGTCTGGTTGGCGTCACCGACGACGGTGAGGTCGTCGCGTTCGCCGAGCCAGGCATCCAGCACGCGCTGCTGCAGCGGGTTGACGTCCTGGTACTCGTCGACGACGAAGGAGCGGTACCGGGTGCGGAACTCCTCGGCGACCTCCGGATGCTCCTCCAGGACGGCTGCCGTGTGCAGCAGCAGATCGTCGAAGTCCAGCACCTGTGCCCGGTTCTTGAGCTGCTCATAGCCTGCGAAGGCCTGCGCGATCTGCTGCGGGGCGATCGGTGCGGATCGGCCGAGTCGCGTCACCTCGGCCGGATACTGCTCGGGGCTGATCAACGAGGCCTTCGCCCACTCGATCTCACCGGCGAGGTCGCGCACCGACTCCTTCTCGGTGGACACCCCGAGGCGGTGCGCGGCCTGCATCACCAGCCGGAACTTGTTGTCCAGCAGTGGCCAGACCTGCGTGTCGTGCACCTGTGGCCAGAAGTACCGCAGCTGCCGGAACGCGGCCGCGTGAAAGGTCTGCGCCTGCACGCCCGCCGCCCCCAGCGCACGCAGTCGGGTGCGCATTTCACCGGCGGCGCGAGCGGTGAACGTGACCGCGAGCACCTGCTGCGGTACGGCCAACTCGCGTTGCACCAGGTAGGCGATGCGATGGGTGATCGTGCGGGTCTTGCCGGTACCGGCGCCCGCAAGCACGCACACCGGTCCACGAGGGGCGATGACCGCCGCGTGCTGCTCCGGATCCAACCCTTCCAGAAGTCGCGGTTTCTCGGCCATGCCCGGCATCTTCGCAGAAGCGCCCGCACGAACCGGGTCACACCCGCTGCCGCGGGCACGCGTGTCGGCCGTCGGCGCCACCGGCCCGCCCGACCCGCTGCTCACCGGAGCGCGCGGCACACGCCGAAGCACCGGCCGCCACGACGCACTCGGTGCGAGGTGGCTATTCCCAGTAGGCCCAGCCGCGGAGCATCCGATGTGCGATGGAAACGCCCGGCGGCATGCGCAGCCCACGGACCGCCTCACCGTTGGCCTCCAGAGCGGCGAGCACGTCGTCGCGATGCACCCAACGGGCGTCTTCGATCTCTCCGTCGGCAGGTCGGATCGGCACCGAGGGGTCGGCCGTTGCCGCGAACCCGAGCATCAACGAGCGCGGGAACGGCCAGGGCTGGCTACCCAGGTAACGCACCCCGGATACGGGCACGCCGACCTCCTCCAGCACCTCACGGGCCACGCAGGCTTCCAGCGACTCACCGACCTCGACGAACCCGGCGAGCACCGAATACCGGTCGGTGGGCCAGGACGGTTGGCGAGCGAGCAGCACCTGGTCCGCACCATCGTGCACCAGGCAGATCACCGCCGGATCCGTCCGGGGGTATTCCTCCCGGTCACAGCCGGTGCAGTGCCTTGCCCACCCGGAGCGAACACGCATGGTCTCGGCGCCGCACACCGCGCAGTAGCGGGCGTGATCGTGCCAGTTGAGCAGTCCGACCGCGGTGGTCAGCAGCCCCGCGTCGGTGTCGCTGAGCAGCGTGCCGCCCGCGCGAAGGTCGCGCCAGCCCTCCTGCGCACCGTCGCGTCCGGTGCGCAGGGCCCAGTAGCCGACGTCGTCCTCGGCGCCCAGCAGCACGGCGTTGGGCAGCGGACCGGCCCCGAAGTCGGCAGCCACCTGGTAGTCCAACCGGTCCTCGACGAAGGGGCTGCGCCCCTTGCTGTCGACCAGCAGAACGCGGCCGGTGGTCCACAGTCGGGCGGTCCCTTCGGGTGCCTCCCGCAGCGGCTCGCTCCGGTCCACCGTCGAACGCGACAGCAGCGGCGCGGAGTCCAGCTGGAAGCCCGGCCACCCCAGTTCGGTCTCCGGCACCGGCCGTGCGCACGCTTCGGAACTCACGCTCGCCTCACTCGCTCTCCACTGCTGCTGCCGCCTCCGCGACCGGACATCCCGAGCATCACGGCAGCTCCACACCGCCCAGTGCGCGGAGCGGTTCGCTGAGCTTGTTCGCGTCGCCCACCACGATCCCGGTGAACGCCGTGGGCGCGTAGAACTGCGCCGCCTCCGCGACCTGCTCGACGGTCACCGCCCGCAACCGGTCCGGGTGCGCGAGCAGCCAGTCCTGTCCGAGCCCGGCGGAGGCCAGCGAGACCAGCATGGAAGCCATCCCCGCTTGGGAGGACGTCGAGGTCAGCAGACCGCCGATCGCGTACTGGCGGGCCGATTCCATCTCGCTCTCGGTCGGCGGCACCAGGGCGAGCCGACCGAACTCGTACCGGATCTCGTGCAGCGCCGCGGCGGTGACCTCGCTGGCTGTGTCCGCGTCGACCAGCACGGTCCCGTTCCCGTCGGTGAACTCGAACGACGAGTGCGCGCCGTAGGTGTAGCCCTTGTCCTCGCGGATGTTCTCGACGAGGCGGGACGAGAAGTACCCGCCGAACGCGAGGTTGGCGATCTGCAGCGCCGCGTAACCCGGGTCCGTCCGCGGCAGCGCCTGCGCGGAGAACCGCAGTTGGGACTGCACGGCACCTTCACGGTGGAGCAGCCGGACGTCACCGCCCCGCACCAGGGGCAGCGCGGGCAGCTCCCGCGCGGAGGCCTCCGAGCGCCAGCCCCCCAGCACGCGGTCGACGTCGGCGACCGCCTGCTCCGGGTCGAGGTCGCCGACGAGCACCAGCACCGAACCACGCGGCAGCACCGCTTCCCGGTGCAGGGCGCGCACCTGTTCGGCTGTGACCTCGGCGACGTCGGCGGCCTGCGGAACCTCACGGACGAACGGGTGGTCGCCGTAGCGGTGCCGCTGGAGCTCTTCCCGCGCGATGGTGCGCGGTTGCGAGCGCGCCACCGCGATGCGGTCGACGAGCCGGTCCCGCTCGCCCGCGACCTCGTCCTCGGTGTAAACAGCACCCGTCAACGCATCGCCGAGTACCTCCAGCAACGTTTCCGCCCCACTGGAGAGCGCGTCGCCCGCGAAGCTGAGTCGCTCCGGATCGACCACCGCGTGCAGCGCACCGCCCACGGCGGCGAGGTCCTTGTCGACCTGCACCCGGTCGCGGCGTTCGGTTCCGGTCAGCACGGTCTCGGCGAGCACCTCGGCCCGCGCGGGATGGCTGCTGTCGTCACCGGCGAACGGGATGCGCAACCGCAGTTCGACCATCGGGACCGTGCCGTGCCGCGCCGCGATCACGCGGAGCCCGTTTTCGAGCACGGTGTCCACGGTCGCCGGGGGCACGCCCTGGCGCTGCTCGCCCAGCGGCGGGAGGGGTCGCGGACCGGCCTCGGTACGGCCGATCTCCTCGGCACTTCGGTGCGTAGACCGGGTCATTCCGTACCTCCTGCGGAGTTCGTGGCGGGTTCGATCTCCAGCACCGCGCGGGCGTCGGCGCGCAATGCTTCCGCGGCGGCCGAGACGTCCTTCGCGGTGATCTCGGCGACCCGCTGGGGCAGCTCGGAAATCAGTTCGGCGCGACCGTGCAGCAGTTCTGCGCTGCCGAGGTCGAGCGTGCGCGAGATGAGGCGATCGTGTTCCCGGTACAACCCGGCCGACCAGCGCGATGTGACCCGGCCCAGCTCCTCGGCGCTCGGCCCGTCGGCCGCCAGCTTTTCCAGTTCCTCGTCGACCGCACCGACGACGCGTTCCACACCGACTTCGGGGGTGTGGATGGCCGTCAGCGTGAACGTGTCCGGGTCGCGGGCGTCCAGCGGTGCGCCCATCAGGCCCGCACCCGCGTGGACGTCGACGACCAGCGGATCCTGGTAGACCATCCGCTGCTGCAGGCGGGAGGCGTCCCCGTCGGTCAGCACCGTCGCCAGCACCACGTTGGCCAGGTAGGCGTCGAGTTCGCCGACCGGGTCCGGCAGCCGGTAGCCGAGCGCGACGGCGGGCAGCGGGGCGTGCGGATCGGTCTGGCGGGAGGTGACCTGCTCGGTCGGGAACGGTTCGGCGAACGACGGGCGCGGCCGGACCTCCCTGGCCGGGACGTCGCCGAAGTGCTTGTGCACGAGTTCGGTCGCGTGGTCGACGTCGATGTCGCCCGCGATGGTCAGCACCGCGTTGCCGGGGGCGTAGAAGGTGTCGAAGAAGGCCGCGCAGTCGTCGACGGTCGCCCGCTCGAGATCGGTGAAATCACCGTATCCGTTGTGCGCGTTCGCGAAGGTCGAGTACAGCACCGGCGGGAGCAGAATCCACGGGAAACCGCCGTAGGGTCGGTTGAGGACGTTGAGCCGGATCTCCTCCTTGACCACGTCCACCTGATTCCGCAGGTTCTCCTCGGTGATCTTGGGCGCGCGCATGCGGTCGGCTTCGAGGAACAGCCCGCGTTCCAGCGCTGCCGACGGCAGGATCTGGAAGTAGTCGGTGTAGTCCTGGTGCGTCGACCCGTTGAAGATCCCGCCCGACCCCTGCACGTGCCGAAAATGCGCGAGCTTCTCCAGGCTTTCACTGCCCTGGAACATCAAATGCTCGAACAGGTGCGCGAAACCTGTTCGGCCTTCCGGTTCGGAACGGAATCCCACGTCGTAGTGCACGCTGACACCGACCACCGGAGCCTGGCCCGCGGCGGACCGGCCCTCGGTCGAGTACGGCGCCAACACCACGCGCAGCCCGTTGGGCAGAGTGACGCGATGCAGTTGGGGTTCGACCATGCGTGCAGCCTACGTGCGTCCGGCCACTTCGCGCTGTGCCCCCTGGGGACCGCTTCGGCGTGTCGGACGTTCCCGACATCGCCGTTCGCACGGTCCTTGGGGCCGTGCAGCAGCACGCCACGGCTGGGGGTTGGCGGCGCGTCCGCGGGCACGGCGTGGATCGCCGCCCGGGCTACGAGCGCAACCCGCCCGCGCTGGTCAGCACCACGTCCAGCTCGGCGAGCAATCGGGGAAACCGCTCGCGGAAGCGCCGCAGGTTCGGCATCGTGGCACCACCCCGTGCCGGTTCTCCGTACCAGTGGAGCCCCGGAGTTCCGTCCGCTCCCGGATCAAGTCCGGCGAACTTCTCCAACCAGCGTTCCGCCTCCCCCAGTGCGACCGCGTAGGGCAGCGACCGCGAGAAGACCATTTCCCGGTCGGCCGCGGGAATGGCCTGCGGGTCCACCGCGCGGAGGTACTCCCGGAGACCGTTTACCTGAGCGACCAGCGCGCCACCCCGCGCGGTACGCGCGGGCATGACCCGCGCACCGAGGGCGAACGCGATCCCTCCCAGCACGAGCCCCGCGCCCAGCAGGGCCAACGAACCGGTCAGCGCCAGCAGGACGGTGAGCGCGCCGCCACCGAGCGCGATCCCGACCCCCACCCACCAGAACAGGTCCCGTTCCGAATCCGGCCGCCTGCGGAACCACGCCTGCTGGACGACGTCCGCGTAGAGGGCGGCGCGGATGCCGGTCACGTCCGGTCCGGCCTGCTGCTCGCGCAGCCGGCTGATCCGGACGTCGGAGCGCTCGCCGAGCAGTGCCTCGTACACCGCCCGCTCGTACGGCCGCAGCGCGTCGTCCGGCGGGTTCAGCCGGACCAGACGCCAGTCCCGGCCGTCCGTCTCCTCTTCGATGTGCAGGTAGTTGCGCACGACCAGATCCAGAACGGTGGCCACCACGTCGATCACGTCCACGTGTTCGTCCAGCACCGTGCCGACCTGCCCCGGCAGCACCCCGTCGGGGGACGCGAAGGTGACACCGCCCGCCGAGTCGGTCAACAGCACCTCCACAGGTCCCACCTCGTCGGCGGCGATGCGCTCGTCCCGGCCGCGCGCGTACCAGAGGAGCCCGAAACTCCCGATCAGCAGCAATCCGATCCCCGCCAATCCCGCTCCGGTGGCGGCATTCAACGAGAACGCGTCCGCCGGATCGAAGCGCTCTTTCACGACCGCGTTCGCCGGTACCGCGCCGACGGGTAGCCGCAACCGCACGTCGACCCGGTCCTGCGGGGCGAGCCCGCGGGTCGTGACCCGCACCGACTGCGTGTGCCCGATCTCGAAGCTGTCGCAGCGGGATCGGCTCCCGGTCTCGCCCGCGAAGCACTCGATCGACCGGGCCAGCTGCGGGGAGAGGAAGGAGGACATCTCCACTCGTCCCACGGTGGTGTCCCATCCTCCGGTCACCTGCCAGCGCACCTGTTGGGCGCCGGGAACATCGGCCACCGCCCCGCGCACCGCGTAGGTCAGGGTCGAGACCCCGGGGCGGACGGTGAGGTCGAGTTCGTCGCCGTCGGTGTGGACATCTCCGTTGCCCTCGATGCGCACATCCTCGACGGAGAACACGCGCTCCTCGGCGGAACCGTCGGGCAGGCGCAGCGGTATCGCGCGGTGCACGGGTTCGCCGTCGGGAACCGTGATCCGCTCGGTCACCGAGAGCAGGCCGTCACGCTCCAGCTTCAGGTCGAGTTCGGTGGTGAGACTTCCCGGCGGTTCGTCCTGCGCGAATGCCGGTTCTGGTGTTCCGACGGCGACCATCGCACCGAGCAGGGCGACGATCGATTTCGGAACCCTTTTGGTCAACACGGCCCGGACGATATCCGGTCGCCATTAAGCTCTGCCCCGCATTCGGTGCAAGTACTCGGCATCCGAGCACCGCGGCACCACTCGAACCACGAGCGCAGGGGGATTTCGGTCGATGTCGGACCCTGGGTGGCCGGACGACCGCGGCCGAGCAGAACACGTAGCCGTCCCCCGACGCGGAAACCGCTGGGCGGTGACAGCGGTTTCGGTGTTGCTCGGTGCGTCGTCGGCACTGGTCACGGTAGGGCTGGCGTGGTGGTCGCGTCCCGCGGACCCGCCGCCCCCCACCGTCGCCATCGCGCGACCGAGCTCACCGGCGTCCTTCGAATCGCATCCCCCACCGTCGCGGGTTTCCGGCTCCGATTCGGCGAACCACACCCCCGCCGTCGCGCAGGCAGCTCCGACGGCTGCCGGTCCCGCCGTTTTCGTGCCTGCCGCTCCCGGCCGGAATCCGTTGAACCGCAGGGGTATCGGGATCGAGCCGACGGTCTGCGCGCTGCCACGGTTCGATGCTTCGGCCGAGAGCCAGGACGCCTATTTCGAGGCGACGCTGACCTGTCTCGACCGCGCGTGGAAACCCGTGCTGGAGGCAGCAGACCTGCCCTTCCACGGACCCGAGGTCGTCCCGGTGGTCGACGAGGTGGACACCCCCTGCGGTCCGCGGGACGCCTCCCAGACCGCGCTGTACTGCAGCGGAACCATCTACATGACCGGCAACTACTACCGCGACATCGAGGGTCACGGCGACCACGCCGCGGTCTACTTCGGACAGCTGGCGCACGAGTACGGGCACCACGTCCAAGCGCTCGCGGGGATCATGGACGCGTCCTGGGACAGACGGAACGCGGCGAAACCGGAATCGCGACGTGGTCACGAGATCTCCCGCCGCTTCGAGCTGCAGGCGACCTGCTTCGGCGGCATGTTCCTCGGATCGGTGCGGGAACGCGGCGCGGAATCCGGCGAACTCGCCGAAGACGCCCTTGCCGACGCGGGCAGGCGCGGTGACGACCCGCGCGACGACCGGCCCGACCACGGAACTCCGGAGAGCAACGGGGCCT
The DNA here is from genome assembly GCF_054779195.1 of Parasphingorhabdus pacifica. Taxonomy (NCBI): domain Bacteria; kingdom Pseudomonadati; phylum Pseudomonadota; class Alphaproteobacteria; order Sphingomonadales; family Sphingorhabdaceae; genus Parasphingorhabdus; species Parasphingorhabdus pacifica. The sequence continues at coordinate 525,828 of NZ_BAAGYS010000006.1, read as the reverse complement.
GGGCTCAACTGGGCCACGAGCTGAACCGCACGCACCAGTGCAACACCTGGTTGGCCGAGGCGGACGCGGTCCGCTGACCCGCGACCATCCACACCAGACGGGCCGACGCCGACGAATCGGGGGGAACCAGGCATGAATCAACCACCACGGCCGCCGCAGGACGGCCGCCCGCACGGACGTCCGGTGGCGCCACCGCCCTCGGCCCGCCCCTTACCGCCGCCGGGAGCGGGCGCTCCGCCGTCCGGCCGAGATGGTCAGGCCCCACCCCAGCCATCTCCGCAACCACCACCTCCGCAGCCACCACCCCCGCAGGGACCGCCTCCCGCGATGCCACCACAGCCGCCGCATGGGCCGTGGGGCGTGCCGCCTCGGGGCGCACCGCCTGGTGGGCAGGCGCCGCCGCCGATGCCACCGCGCCGTCCCGGGCCGCCACACCGCCAGGGACCGAACCCGGTGCTCATCATCCTCGCCGTAGTCTCCGGTTTCTTCCTGCTGACGATGGGCGCTTTCGGCGTCGCCACGACCACCCTGTTGGCCGACGGTGGCGGGACGACCGCCGAGAATTCCCCGCCACACGACACGTTCGCCTGGGAAACCACGAGCGACCAGCCCACCATCCCCACCACGACCGATGCCGACGGTTCCACCGAGCGATCGGTCGAGCCCGGATACGAGACCACCGGGGCCACCGAGACCACGCAGACGGCCCCAGGGCCGCAACGGGTGGTGGCCCACGGCGAGAATCCGTTCAACATCACCGGCAACGGGGCTGTCCAGACCGCGTGCGACATGCCTGCGTTCGACACCTCGGTGGCCGGCCAGGACGCCTTCTACCAGGCAGTGCTGCCCTGTCTGATGGAGATGTGGGAACCGGCCCTGCGGGACGCGAACCTTCCCGTTGTGACGCCGACCGTGGTCACCTCCGGAGACGACGTCCAGAGCCCCTGCGGAACGCGGAACTGGAACCAGACCGCGATGTACTGCCCCGGAAATCACACGATCTACATGACCGCGCGGTACTACGCCGACGAGGAAGGCCGATCCAGACCGGGCGTGTACCTCGGGCAGTTCGCCCACGAGTTCGGCCATGCGCTGCAGGGAATGACGGGGATCAACGCCGCCTACGGCAATGCGCTGTACGACGTGGGCGGCGTCGGTACCCCCGACGGCCTGGAACTCTCGCGGCGGTCGGAGCTGCAGGCGACCTGCTTCGAAGGCATGTCGCTGGCCGCCCTGCAGAACGGTGGCGTCAGCGACGACTACATCTTCCCCGCGCTGCAGGACTCGTCCCTTCGCGGGGACGAGCACAACAAGCAGCGCGACCACGGGACCGAGGCCAGCAACGCCTCCTGGGTCGAGCAAGGCTTCTACAAGAACGAGATCGTCGAATGCAACACCTGGCTCGCGGAACCATCCACAGTGGATTAACAACGTTCTCCCGCGCGAACACGCCGATGCGGACGGTCAGCCGGGCAACCCCAGCCGTTCGCGGTCGTCGCTCGCCGGACTCCGGCCGGAACGCAGCAGCATCGCGTAGCCGCCACCGGCCACCCCGGAAAGGGACAGCAGCACCCACGTCACCCGCTCCGAGAGACCGCTGCTCGGCCGCTCGGCCGGCCGCACGACGAGGTTCTCCCCGGATGCGGCGGGGACCCGCACTGCCAGCTTCTGCCCCGGTAGGTGACCACACCCGTCGAAGCGCGCCCGGCGGGTTTCGCCACCCACCCGCACCTCCACCAGATCGCCCTCGGTGGACGTGCCGCACGGAGCGGAATCGATCACCACGGCCTCCGCGGGGTGAAATTCGGACCGAGCGTTCCCACCGAGCGCGTTCGGCCAGGACCACCAGGAGACGGCCACCACCCCGATTCCGAGCGACCCCAGGACAAGCAAGATCAGAGCCACCGATGCCGAGCTTCGTCGTCGCCCCACACGACGATCGTGCCAGAAGGTTCACGAGGGGTGTCGCAGACCACGGTCAGGTGTCGGAATCGACCTTCTTGACGTAGAGCAACCGGTCGTCGTCCTCGATCGAGTCCGCCTGCGGAGCATCGACCCGGAACAGCGCGCCGTTCCGCACCACACCGAGCACGATGTCGGGCAGGTGGCGGGGCGAACCACCGACCTCGTGGGGCTCCACCGCCCGTTCGGCGATGGCGAATCCGACATCGGGGGTCAGCAGGTCCTCGAACATCTCCACCACGGACGGCGTGCTGGTGGCCATGCCCAGCAATCGCCCGGCGGTCTCGCTCGACACCACCACCGAATCCGCGCCCGACTGCCGGAGCAGATGCACGTTCTCGGCCTCCCGGACCGCGGCCACCAGCTGCGCCTTGGGCGCGAGTTCGCGAGCGGTGAGCGTGACGAGCACGGCGGTGTCGTCCCGCGCGGGGGCGACCACGATGGCGCGAGCGCGTTGCACACCGGCCACCCGGAGCACGTCCGACCGCGTACCGGAACCGTTGACCGTGACGAGTCCGAGCGAGGACGCTGCTTCGAGCGAGACGTGGTCGGTGTCGACGACGACGATCCGCCCCGGTTCCGCGCCGTCACCGAGCAGCGCGGTCACCGCCGAGCGCCCCTTGGTTCCATAACCGATCACGACCACGTGGTCGCGCACCTTGGACCTCCAGCGTTGAATCTTGAAAGCTTGCCGGGACCGCTCGGTGAGCACTTCCAGCGTGGTACCGACCAGCACGATCAGGAAAAGCACCCGCAGCGGCGTAATGACCAGCACGCTCAACAGCCGCGCCGTCGGCGTGACCGGAGCGATGTCACCGTACCCGGTGGTCGAGAGGGACACCGTCGCGTAGTAGAAGGCGTCCAGCAGGCTGATCTCTTTACCGGTGGAATTGCTGTACCCGTCACGCCCCACGTAGACGATGAGCACCGCGATCCCCAGCGCCAGCAGCGCCCCGATGATCCGCCGGACGATCGAGCGAACCGGCCCGACGTCGGCAGCCGGCATTCGGATCACGCCGACCAGTGAATGATCCGGCCGGTTGGTCAACCGGTCGGTGATCTGGTTCTCCCCGCGCCCCCCGGTGAACGGGTTCGAGCGGATTCGCCCCTTCCGGCTCATCTGCCCTGCTCCTGGTTCGCTCCCGAACCGGCTCGGTACTGGTTCACGCCGGAGAACACTAACCGCTCGGGCGAACACGCACCGACCCCGTCGCGGATCCGACCGGGCGGAAGCGCGCGAAGCGACCGCGCCGACCCGTCCTCACCTGCTGCCGTAGCGGAAACGAGACGGCCGGATAACGACTGGACGGGGAACGCACGGCAGCACTTGTTCACCGGCACATCGCCACGTTTAGGATGATGCGGTGCAGCAGCTTGAGCACGCGGCCCGCGCCCTCGGCTGGGACGGGCGTCTGGTCACGGACATCGAGGTCCACGGCTGCCAGTTCGCTGCCGTGACGCGGGTACGTCACGACGTCCACCTGTGGCGCAGCGAGCACGGCTGGGCTCCGGAACCCAACCCCACATGGTTCCGCTCCTGGTCCGACCCCGACATTCACGATCACCTGCCGATCGCGGCGGTGGACCTGCTCGGGGTACTCGTTCCCGTCTCCAGAGCCAGACGCGCGCTCCGGGCGTGCGGCACGCTCATGACGCTGGCTCCGTGCGCGGTGCTGCTGCCCGCCCCGCAGCTGACCAGAACGCTGCCGCTGATGGAACTCAACTACTACGGGATCGGCGTGGTGACCGTCGACGGACCCAACCCACCCGAGCTGCAGTTCGGTCCCGAAGACCGTTCCGCGGAGTTCGGCGCGTCGCTCTTCGGCCGCTGGCTGCAGGAAGTGCTGTACGCGCGGGTGCTCAAGCACGATCCCGAGCTGGCGGACACCACGGGCAGCTGACCCCCGCGCACGTTCGTCCCGGCGCCCCGTCCGTTCGGGACGTTCCGTCCGTTCGGGACGTTCCGTCCGTTCGGGACGTTCCGGGCTCATCCTGGACGCGGAACGCTCAGGCGACCAGGTACTCGTGCCAGTTCAGCTTCTCCTCGTTCCAGCTCACGCCCCGGCCCTCGTCCAACGAACGGAGTGCCTGCATCGTGTGCGGCCAGCGGCGGATCACGTTGGCCACCGCGACGGGGGTCATCTGGTCGCTGGTGCGACGGTGACCGCCCGGTCCGAGCATCGCGATGCCACCGGGTGTGTGGATGATGTCCAGCAGCGGAACCTGCCCTGCCAGCGCGGTCTGCTCGACGCTGACCAGGTCGTTCGGCTGCAGGTCGGCAGGCCAGGTGCTGCGGTCCAGGTCCGCGGCGACCGGCTGGTCGCAACTGCCGCAACGGCAGTCGAACTCGCTGGTCCACCCGTGCCTGTTCCAGGACCAGACCGCCGCCGTTCCGTTGTCCAGATGCGACAACGCGGCGACGTGCGGCCAGGCCCCGACAACGGCGCTGAGCACGGTCCGCTTCGCCGGACGCGGTTCGCGGCCCGGACCGTCGAAGGCCCACGCTCCCCCCTCGTCGCGATGCACCCGGACCAGTGGCGCGCGCATCGCCAGCACTTCCTGATCCACCCGGACCTCGGCATCGGGCGGGCTGCCCAACTTCCACTCAGTTTTTTGCTGCATCGCGGGCATGTTCGTCCGCCCGAACACGGACTCACAAGATCCGCCACCCGAACGTGTGGGATGAATCGACCACGTCGGCTGCGGGATGACCCGCCCGGCCGGGCGGGTCAGCGGCCGCGCCCGGTCCTGCGATCAGTCGACCGCGGGAACCGAGGTGAGCAGCGCGCGAAGTCCGTCGCCGTCGAGCAGGTCGGCAGGTCGGAGCGTGCGGTCGTGGCGCACGTAGTGGAAGGCCGCGCGCACCTGCTCCAGCGGCACGTCCACCAGCGCCGCCCACGCCAGCCGGTAGGCGGCCAGCTGCACCGACAGCGACTCGACCTGGTCGTCGGAAGGAACGGAGCCGGTCTTCCAGTCCACGACCGTCCAGCCTCCATCCTGGTCGCGGAACACCGCGTCCATGCGCCCGCGGACCACCGTGCCCGCCACCTCCGCCTCGAACGGCACCTCCACCCGGTGCGGAGTCCGGTCGGCCCAGGCACTCGCCAAGAACGCCCCACGCAGCTCATCCAGGTTCTCGTTGCCATCGGCGGACTCGTCGGCGGCGCCCGGAAGCTCGTCGAGATCGAGCAGCGCCGTCGAGGTGAACCGGTGTTCCAACCAGGTGTGGAACGCCGTACCACGACGCGCCATCGGGTTCGGTGGAAACGGCAGCGGGCGGCGAAGTCGTCGAGCCAGGTTCTCCCGGTCGCCCGCGAGCTCGACGAGCTGGCTCACCGAGAGCTTGTCGGGCAACTCCACCTGGTCCCGACGGCGCTCGGTGGCGGCTCGCTCGGCCAGCAGGACATCGACGTCCCGGGCCCAGCTCTGTGCCTCGTCCCCGTCAACGCCGTCATCCTCCTGGTCATCCTCCTGGTCATTGCCGTCAATGCCGTCAGGTGGTTCGGCCGGGACCTCGTCGACCGACCACCCGTCACCCCCGGCCGCGCCGACGGCTTCGGCTTCGGGTCCGACCGCGCTCTCGGCCGCCGCACTCTCGGCTGCCGCGTTCTCGGCTGCCGCGTTCTCGGCTGCCGCGTTCTCGTCCACTGTGGCCAGTGCGGCCCGGACCAGGTCCGCTCCCTCGGTCACCGCTTCACGCCGCCGCTCCAGCGGATCCACCGGCCACCGCGCTTGCCGGGCGGACTCGGCCATCGGGTTCACCGCGTCCTCGGCGGGCTCCTCGGCCCAGGAGTCGACCACGCCCGCGCCGGTTTCGGCGCACGTCTCGGCCAGTTCCCGCAGGAAGTCCGACGGCCCCTTGGCCCGGTTCCCGCTGTCCGCCCACCAGTGACCGGACAGCAGCAGCACTCGTTCCGAGCGGGTCAGCGCCACGTACAGCAGCCGCCGCTCCTCCACGATCCGGCGCTCCTCGAACTCCTCGTCGTGGATCCGCAGCTGCTCGGCGACCTCCTTGCGGTCCAGCACTCCCGGCTCCGCGAGGCGCAATTCCGGCAGGTCCTCGGCGTCCCCGCGCAGATCCGCGGGCAGCGAACTCACCGACCGAAGCCAGGACGAGGACTTGCGCTTGCCGGGGAACACGTCCCGAACCAGATGCGGCAGCGCGACCACCTGCCATTCCAGGCCCTTCGCGGCGTGCACGGTCAGCACCTGAACGCGGTCCTCGGCCACCTCGACCTCACCGGGTTCGAACCCGTCCTCGGCCTGCTCTGCGGTCGCGAGGTAGTCCAGCAGTGCGGGCAACGTCGCGGACGGGCTGGCGGTGGCGAACTCGGTCACCACATCGGCGAAGGCGTCCAGGTGGATCCGCCCGGCCCCGCCCGGCCGGGCCAGGCTCTCGATGTCCAGCAGCAGCGTCCGCTCCACATCCGCGACCAGCTCCGGCAACGGCTGTTCGAGCCTGCGGCGCAACGCGGCGAGTTCCGAGCGGAGCCGCCTGAGCCGCCGGTACCCGTCCGGCGAGTAGCGTTCCGCGTCCCCCGGGTCGTCGATCGCATCCGCCAGCCCGGCCTGCTCCGATTTCTCCCCCGGCAACGCGGAAGCCACCACCGCCGTGGGGTCGTCCGCCGCTTCGACCGTGCCGGACGGTTGCGCCCCCAGTTCCCTGGCGCGTTCCCACAGGGCGGCGAGGTCGGCCGCCCCGATCCGCCAGCGGGATCCCGTCAGCAACCGCATGGCGGCGGTGCCCGCGAGGGGGTCGACGAGCACTCGCAGTGCGCTGACCAGGTCTCGGACCTCCGCCTCGTCGAGCAGCCCACCGAGACCGACCACCTCGACGGGCAGCCCGCGCTCCCGCAGCGCGGCCGCGATATCGGCCATGTCCGCCCTGCGCCGGACGAGCACGGCAGCGGTCGGCGGGCTGCCGGTGGCATCCACCGCGTCGTGCCACTGCGCGGCCACCCGGTCGGCGACCCACTCGCGCTCGCCCCGCACGTCCTCGGCGAGCATCACCCGCACGTCGCCCTGGCCTGCGCCGTCCCGTGCCCGCAGTTCCTCCACGTCGAGCCCGGATTCCCGCAGCACCTCGGAGACCGAGTTGGCCAGCCGCAGCACTTCCGGGGTGTTCCGGAAACTAGTGAGCAGCCCGAACCGGTGGGCCGGGAGCGGGGTTCCCGCCCCGTCGAGCCTGCGGAAGTCGGTGGTGAATCGGGGCAGGTTCGCCGCGCTCGCACCGCGCCAGCCGTAGATGGCCTGCGCCGGGTCGCCGACCGCCGTCACCGGCAGGGGTCGTCCGCCCGCTGAGACGTCCCCGAACAGTGCCCGCAGCAGGACGCGTTGAGCGTGGCCGGTGTCCTGGTACTCGTCCAGCAGCACGGCCCCGAAGCGCTCGCGTTCCCCCGCCACCACCTCGGGGTGTTCCACCGCCAGGCGAGCCGCCAGCGACATCTGGTCGGAAAAGTCCATGGCCCCTTCGCGCCGCTTCTGGCGCGCGTACTCCTCCAACAGGGGCAACAGCGCGACCCGCAACCGCTGCGCCGTGATGACCTTCCGGAGGTCCTGGGACAGGGCGTCCCGCTGCCGCTTGCCCTTCGGCGCGTCCTCCACGTTGCGGCACAGCCACTCGGCGTGCTCGCGCAGCCGTTCCGGGCGCAGCAGGTGCTCACCCAGCTCGCCCGCCAGCGCGAGCAGGTGCGCGGTGATCGTCGACGGGACCTTGTCGGTGTCGATGTCCTCGGTCCAGGTGGACACCACGCGGTGCGCCAGCTGCCATGCGGCGGTCTCGGTGAGGAGCCGTGCTCCCGGCTCCACCGGTACGCGCAACCCATGCTCGCCGACCAGACGTCCGGCGTAGGCGTGGTAGGTCAGCACGGTGGGCTCGCTCGCCAGCACCGCCGAGCGCAGTTCCCCGCTCGGGTCCGCTTCGTCGAGCAGACCCGAACCGGCGAGCCTGCGCAGCCTGGCCCGAACTCGATCCGACAGCTGGCGCGCGGCCTTGCGCGTGAACGTCAGCCCGAGCACGCGTTCCGGGCCCACCACTTGGTTCGCCACCAGCCACACGACCCGGGCGGCCATCGTTTCGGTCTTGCCCGCACCCGCACCCGCGACGACCAGGGTCGGTTCGACGGGTGCCGCGATGACCTCCACCTGCTCGGGCGTCGGCTGGTGCAGACCGAGCGCCTGGGCGATGCGTTGCGGTGTGATCGGCACGTCCGCGGTCACTGTCCGACCTGCCTTCCGGCCGGGTGCACCGGACAACTCGTGCGTGCCGGGCAGCGGGGGCAGTCCGGGTTCTCGGCGGCCACGAACGCGGGGCCGACGCTCGACTCGGCGGCGTCGTGCACGAGGTCGAGCCACACCTGCGTGCGCTCCTGGTCGAACCCCTGCTGGGACCGTTCGGTGGCGGCCCCGGTTCCGGATTCCGGCTTGGCCACGTACAGCAGCCGCGCACCGCCCGGTTCGGACTGCTGCGCGTCCTGGAACGCGCCCAACGCCGCCGCGAGCTGGTAGACGGCCAGCTGGGGGTGTTCTTCGGCGTCGTTCTTGCTGACCGGGGTCTTCCCGGTCTTGACGTCGACGACGACCGGCCTGCCTTCGGCGTCGGCCTCCAAGCGGTCCACACGACCACGCAGCCGAAGCTGCGGACCGTCTTCCCTGGCGGGGATGGTGAGGTCGAGGTCCTTCTCCACCCCGAGCTGGGTCAGGTCGCCACGAGTCCCGTGCAGCCATGCCACGAAGGAGTCGATCATCGATTCGACGCGCTGCCGCTCCAGCCGCGAGAACCACGGTGGTCCGGCGTCGACCGATTTCCACGCCTCGTCCAGCACGGCACGCAGTCCTTCGGCGTCGGCCCCGTCGGCCGCGGCCTGCACGAGTGCGTGCACGAGCGTGCCGGTGACGGCCGCGAGTTCCGCCGGGTCCTGACCACCGTGCCGTTCGATCATCCAACGGAGCGGACACTTCGCCAGGGTGTCCACAGTAGATGGCGAGATTCGCGCGGGCTCGCCGTCCGCCAACAGCGGTGCCGCGCTGGAGCTCTCCGGCAGGCCGTACCAGGTGTCCGGATGCGCCCCGGGAACTCCCGCCGAAGCGAGCCGGGCGAGCTGCCGCGCGGCTCGCTTCCGGCGTTTCGAAGGAGCTTCCGCGTCGCAGACCACCTGCCGGAGTTCACCGACCAGTTCGGCGAGCACGAGTCCCCGTTCCGGCCGCACGACGGGACGCTCACCGGAATCGGGGTCGCTGACGAGACCTTCCAGTTCGTCCAGGAATCGAGACGGCTGCTCGTCCTCACCGCGGACGGCGCTGACCAGCAGGCTCCGCCGCGCCCGGCTCGCGGCCAGGAGCAGGAGGCGTCGCTCTTCGGCCAGCAACGGCGCCGTCGACGAGACCTGGCGCTCGTCCACTCCGGACAGTACGTCGATCAGCCGTTCCATCCCCAGGATCGAACCCCGCACCCGCAGGTCGGGCCACACGCCCTCCTGCACTCCGGGGATCGCCACCACGTCCCACTCCCGACCGGCGGCCGCGTGCGCGGTGAGCACCGCGACCGCATTGCCGCCGGGCGCCGACGGCGCCAACGAGCTCCCCGAGATCTGCTGCCGTTCCAGGTGGTCGGCGAATCCGGCCGCGTCATCCCCCGGCCGCCGATCGACGTACTGCGCGGCCGCGTCGAACAGCGCCATGATCGCGTCCAGATCTCGATCGGCCTGCGCGCCGGCGACACCACGCCGCTCGGTCTGCGCGAGCCATCGGGATTCGAGCCCGCTGGCCTTCCACACCTGCCACAGCGTCTGTTCGACACCCTTGCCGTTCCCGACGCACTCGGTGGCCGTGCGCAGCAGGTTGCCGACCCGCCTGGCGGGTTCGGCCGCCGAATCCTCCAGAGCCGCCAACCGGTCGGACTCGTGCAGCACCTCCACCAGCAGTTCGTCACTTGACCGGCTGCCACCGGCGGCCAGTTCCAGCCGCCGCAGGCCGCGTCGCAACCGCCGCAGCGCCAGGGGATCGGCACCCCCCAGCGACGAGGAGAGCAACTCGGCGGCGGACTCCGGGACCAGTTCGTGCGGGCGGGCCGCGCACCGCAGCAGCGTCAGGAACGGACGTACCGCGCCACGTTGGGCGAGCGGCAGATCGTCCACCGGCAGCACCAGCGGAACCCCGGCGGCCAGCAGCGCCCGGCGCAGCACCGGTAGCGACAGTCCGGTCGAACGCACCACCACCGCCATCCGGGACCACGGCACGCCGTCCAGCAGGTGTGCGCGGCGCAACTGGTCGGCCACCCACGCGGCTTCCCGCGCCTGCGAGGACAGCAGCCGCACCTGCACGGAACCGCCGTTCTCCCCGTCGTCCTCGATATCGGGGTCGACCAGTTCGCGCTGCGGCCCCGTGCCGGGCAACCGTGCCGCCAGCCGTTGCACGGCCGCCCGCACGGGTTTCGACATCCGGTGGTCGACGGTGAGCACTTCGGTCCGGTCCCCGACGGGGTCGGCATCGAGCAGGCAACGCGGGTCCGCCCCGCGAAAGGCGAACACCGCCTGGTCCGGATCACCGGCGAGCAGGTGTTCGGAGGCCCGTTCGGCCAAGCGCCGGATGAGCCGGTGCTGCTGCGGGTCGAGGTGCTGGGCGTCGTCGACGAGCACGTAGCGCACGCGGTCCTGTTCGGCGCCCAACAAGCCCGGGTCGGTGTCGAAGGCCAGCAGGGCGGAGGCGACCAGCTCGGCAGCGTCCAGCGCGGGCGCGGCCGCCTGCGAGTTCGCGCCGCCCTGCAACAACGTGACCTGCTCGTACTGCCTGCCGAACCGCCCGGCCGCGACCCACTCGGGGCGGTCGTGCCGCTGCCCGAGCTCGATCAGCCCACCGGGCCCGAGCCCGCGTTCGGCCGCGCGCAGCAGCAGGTCTCGCAGTTCCGCGGCGAATCCGTCGGCGGTCAGCGCGGCCCGCAACGAGTCCGGCCAGTACTCGGCGCCCGACTCGAGATCACCCGCGAGCAGGTCGCGGACCAGGGCGTCCTGCTCGGGACCGTTCAGCAGGGTCGGTGGCGGCAGTTCCTCGCGCACGGCTTGCGAGCGCAGCACCGCGAACGCGTACGAGTGGACGGTTCGGACCAGCGGTTCACCCGCGGTCCGCAGTTCCGCACCACCGTCGGAGGCGGTGAGTCGCCGGGTGATCTCGGACCGCATCCAGTTCGCGGATCGCCTGCTCGCGGTGAGGACCAGCACGTTCTCCGGTGGCACGCCGCGGTTCAGCATCCGATCGGCGGCGACCTCGGCGAGGAGCGTGCTCTTCCCGGTGCCGGGTCCGCCGAGGACCCGCAAGCTCCCCCCGCCGTTTTCGAGCACCCGGCGCGCGGAGCTTTCCCACCGGAGGTCCGGCCGGTCTGCGCCCGCGCGGCGAACGAGGGTGGGAGACGGCTGCGACACGTCCCCGATGGAACCACGCGAGGCCGACGAGATCGCGAAGGGTGCAGCTGACACGCTTACCGGCCGGGTGGCCGAAGCTCGCCCGGGCCGGTTCGCCGCCTGCCCGACCGTCGGATGCGGCTACCCCGCACGCAGGCGTGAGAGCGCTTCCGGATGGTGGTACAAACCAATTTCGTTTTCTGCGAACGTCCGGACCGCGACGCACCCCACCCGAAAAGGTCGCAGGAGGACATATGAGTACCCCGCGAAGGAACCGGCGGTCCCGCACCATCCTCGGCAGCGCCGCGGCCTGCGCGTTCGCGCTGGTCGCCACGACCGGCGCCGCCCTCCCGGCAGCAGGCGCGAACCCGACCGGCGGCGAGCTCGCCGCCGAAAGCCCCATCGCAGCGTCCCCGTACCTCTACAACGGCTGGGGAAGCCCGCCCGCACCCGCCGACGTGATGGACGCGACCGGCATCCGCGACTTCACACTCGCCTTCGTCCTCTCCGACGGTGGCTGCAACCCGGCATGGGACGGCACCCGGCCGCTCGACGGGGTGGACAACGCCACCATCGACGAGATCCGTGCGGGCGGCGGGGACGTCATACCGTCCATCGGCGGCTACAGCGGGCAGAAGTTGGGCGAGGTCTGCCAGGACGCGACCTCACTGGCAGGCGCTTACCAGAAGTTGATCGACGCCTACGACCTCGCAGCCATCGACGTCGACATCGAAGCCACCGAGTTCGAAGACCCCGCCGCGCGGAACCGCGTGCTCGAAGCTCTCAAGCTCGTCAAGCAGGACAACCCCGGACTGCGCACGGTCGTGACCTTCCCGACGCTGACCACCGGCCCCAACGCGGCGGGCGAGGCGATGATCCGGCAGGCGGCCGAGATCGGAGCCGACGTCGACGTCTGGACCCAGATGCCGTTCAACTTCGGCGGCAGCGACATGGTGGCCGACACCGTCAGCTCCACCGAAGGGCTCGTCGCACTGCTCAAGAGCACCTTCGGCTACGACGACGCCACCGCCTACGCCCACGCCGGGATCTCGTCGATGAACGGCCGGACCGACACCGGCGAGATCGTCGACCCGGCGGCGTTCCGGGAAATCGCGGACTACGCGAACGGCAACGGCCTCGGACGCCTCAGCTTCTGGTCGGTCAACCGCGACCGGCCGTGCACCGGCGGCGGCCCCGCCAGCTGCAGCGGCATCGACCAGCAGCCGTGGGAGTTCACCGGGATTCTCGCTCAGGCGAGGTGACGCCCGCCGCACAACGCTCCTGGGCGGTCTCCGGCCGGAGACCGCCCGCTGGCAAACTGGCCCGGTGGACGAGGAAACGATGGAGCGCGTGCGATCGATCGTGGCGTCGATCCCGCCGGGCAACGTGCTGGGCTACGGCGACGTCGCCGAACTGGCCGGTCTTCGGTCGGCCCGGCTGGTCGGTCGCATCCTCTCCGAAGACGGGGCCGACCTGCCGTGGCACCGCGTCCTGCGCTCCAACGGCACGGTCGCCGACCACATCCGGCACCGCCAGCTCGAACTCCTGCGCGGCGAAGGCGTGCTCGCCGACGGTGGACGCGTCAACATGCGCCGGTACCGCTGGGGCAGCTGACCACGCACCGGCCTCCCGGTCAGCGCACTCGTGCGGGCAACCGCTCGGCCACCAACTTCACCAGGGACGCGGTGCGGGCCCGTTCCGGCACCTCGTACGGCAGCCCGGCCCGCTCGATCGGCGCCGCCGTAACAGGCCCCACGCACGCGAGGAAAACCCGCTCGCGCAGCGACTCCAGGAGAGCCTCCCCCCGACCGGTCCGGTCCGCGCGCCCGAGCAGGTTCGCCGCGGCCGGGGCGCTGGTGAACGGCAGTGCGTCCACCTCGCCCGCGATCACCGCGTCGATCAGGCGGTCCAGCGCATCGAGATCGACGGGGTCCGTCCAGCGGTAGACCGGTACCGCGACCACATCGGCACCCGCCGCGCGCAGGGCATCCCGGAACTCGTGCATCGGATCCCCGTGCACCTGCACCGCGACCCGCTTACCCGCCACGCCGGTTTCCCGCAGGTACCCGAGGATCTCGGCGGACTCCTCCGAAGGTGTCGTCCACGTCTCCCGGAGCCCCGCTCCTCTGATCGCCCCTCGCGCTTTCGCGCCGCGCGCCAGCAGCTCGGCACCCGCGAGATGACTCACGAGCGACTCACCGACACCGTTCTGCTCAGCGGACTCCAACCAGCCCCGGAACCCGACGCCGGTGGTCACGACCACGACGTCCACCGGTGCCGCCAGCACCTGACGCGTCGCCTCGGCGAGCTCACCGTCCTCCGGCAACGGCACCGTGCGCATCGCCGCACCCTGCAGCACCCGAGCACCGCGCCGAGTCAGCAACGCGCCGATCTCGTCGGCCTTGCGCGCGGCGGTGATGCCCACGGTGAAGCCGCGCAGCGGTTGATCGCTGTCGGAAGTCGTCATCTCGTCCACACCATCATTCTGACGCCTTCGCGCGAACGGGACGGCGTGTCCTACAGCACTTCGAGCACCGTTTGGGAAGCGTGTTCCAACCCGCCGAGCGAAGCCGTGGTGGCGCGGGGGTGCAACGCGTGCACCGCCAACCGGAACAGCAGAGCCCGCAGCAATGCCTGCGGCCACTCCGCCAGATGTGACCAACGCTCCACGATCGCCGGGTCCGACCCGCCCCACGCGAGCGCGTCGATCACCGTGACCGCGGCTCCCCACTCGGCAGGCCGCCAGTACGGGGCGAAATCGATGATCCCGGGCGAGGCGTTCCCGGCGAAGAGCACGTTCCCGAACAGGTCGCCGTGCACGACCTGCGGGCGGAGCTGGATCTTGCGCCTGGATCCGGCGAGCACGTCGTACAGCCGCCCGCCCTTGTCGGGCCGCAACGGGTACTCGGCCTCACCCCAGGCCATCCGATCCGCGAGCGCGTAGACGTCCTGGCGCGCGTCGAGGAACCGGGGACGGGACAGATGCTTGCTCGCCTCGTGCAGCCGCAGCGACAGCGCGACGACCTCGTCGTGCCGCGGCTCCGGCCGACCGGGTATGTCCCGGCTGGCCGACCAACCGGACACCACCCACCGGCCGTCCGTCGAGCGGACCGGCCGACTGACCCGCACCTCACCGGGTTCGATGAGGTCGAGCGCCTGTGCCACCCATGCGGCTTCGGCGGTGTTCGCGGCCGGTTTCAGGACGGCCTCGCCACATCGCCAGGCGAGGCCTCCTTCCAGCAGCTCAGGCTCTTCGACGCGTGCGCCGAACGCCGCACGCACATGCGGCGGGGGCGACTCCGGCGTAGCACTCACGGAGCAAACGCTACATCGCTCGTTCCGGTTTCGGGGTCAGGCGCTCCGCGCGCCCGCCTGTCCCGATCCACCTCGGTGGCAGGGTTCAGCGCAGGGCGATCACCCTGCCACCGGGAGTGATCAGTAGGTCGGCAGGCTCTGGTCCACCTGGTTGGCCCAGCCGAGCACACCGCCACCGACGTGCACCGCATCTCCGAAACCGGCCTTGTGCAGGGCCGCCAGGGCTTCTGCCGAACGCGCACCGGACTTGCAGTGCAGCACCAGCTGGCGGTCCTGCGGAAGCTCCGAGAGCGCCTCACCCGAGAGGATCCGATCCTTGGGGATCAGCGTGGACCCGTCGATCTTGACGATCTCGTACTCGTGCGGCTCGCGGACGTCGATCAGCTCGAACTTGTCGCCCCGGTCGAACTTCTCCTTGAGCTCGGCGGGGGTGATCGTGCTGTTCACCGCTGCCTGCTGGGCGTCATCGGAAACCGTCCCGCAGAACGCCTCGTAGTCGATCAGCTCGGTGACCGGCTCGGTGTTCGGATCCTTCCGGATCTTGACGGTGCGGTAGCTCATCTCCAGCGCGTCGTAGATCATCAGGCGGCCGAGCAAGGTCTCGCCGATACCGGTGATCAGCTTGATCGCCTCGTTGACCATGATCGAGCCGATCGAGGCGCACAGGACGCCGAGCACACCGCCCTCGGCGCAGGACGGCACCATCCCGGGCGGCGGGGGCTCGGGGTAGAGGTCGCGGTAGTTCGGACCCTTCGCGTCCCAGAACACGCTGACCTGGCCCTCGAAGCGGAAGATCGAACCCCACACGTAGGGCTTGCCGAGCAGCACCGCCGCGTCGTTGACCAAGTACCTGGTGGCGAAGTTGTCGGTGCCGTCCAGGATCAGGTCGTAGTCCCGGAAGATGTCGAGCGCGTTCTCCGAGGACAGGTGCGTCTGGTGCAGGTTCACCTGCACGTACGGGTTGATCTCGGCGATCGAGTCCTTGGCCGACTCGCCCTTGCTCCGCCCGAGGTCGGATTGCCCGTGGATGATCTGCCGGTGCAGGTTCGACTCGTCGACCTCGTCGAATTCCACGATGCCGAGCGTGCCGACGCCCGCGGCCGCCAGGTAGAGCAGCGCCGGGCTACCCAACCCGCCCGCACCGATGATGAGCACCTTGGCGTTCTTCAGCCGCTTCTGCCCGACCATCCCCACATCCGGGATGATCAGGTGGCGGCTGTACCGCGCGACCTCTTCCTTGGTCAGCTCCGCCGCGGGCTCGACGAGCGGCGGAAGCCCCGTAGCGTTCTGGTTGGCTGCAGCCTGGGCTGAATCGCCGGACATCTCCCAGCTCCTCCTCAATGGTCCTACCTCGCGCCGTCCCGACCTGCGGACGGCGTCGGTCCGGGAGAGTGTCTCCCGGCCAGTGCCGCCGTCCCGGATGGCGGGCGCGCGAGCGTCACGAGAGGGCCGACGTCCATCGGCCGACCTCTCGTGTGGTGTAACGCAAGCCTGGCCGGTGTTCTTCCCCGACCCAACCACTTCCCAACATCCGGGATGCCCGGCCGTCGACGAGCGGGGCGGATGGGCATCGGCCCGCCGCCGTTCAGCCCCCGCCGCCGTTCAGCCGCCGTCAGCCCGGAAACCTCAGCCCGCCGTCCCCACCGGGAACGGCCACGCGTTGTACTTGCAGACGAACCCGTTCTTCGGGATCTCCGTGCCCTGGGGCACCGCCTTGTTGAGCTCGTGGAGCTCATCGTTCGACGTGCTGAACGTCTGCTGCATCATCACCGGCGCCAGCCCGCCCTGCTCGGCGCAGGGAACGTGCGGATTGCCGAAGACGTGTCCGACCTCATGGTTGATCGCGTACCGCCGATAGCTGCCGTCGTCACCGTTGAACGAGACCGCCCCGCGGACCCAGCGGGCCGCGTTGATGTAAACCCGGTCCTCCTCCTCCGCGATGCGGCACGAAGTGTCGAACGGCAAACCGTTGCCGTAACCGCACACCTCCCGCGCGGTGGCCTGGCTCACCAGCGTGATGCGAAAGTCCGGCTCCTCCGGGCTGCTCTCGTCGACGCGTCGGAGGGCGATCCCGCCCGCTTCCGGGTTCGTCCAGCTCCGGGGGTCGGCGAGGGTCTCGTCCACCAGGCCGCCGAAGGTGCGGTTTCCCTCGGTCAGCTCGATCCCGCGTTCGACCTCGACCGTGTACGTGTAGAGCTCGCCCTCGCCCACCCGCTCGGTGGTCCCGGGCATCACGTCCATCATGCGCGAGCCGTTCTTCGGAAACGGCAGTCCCGGAGGCAGTTCGGCGGAGAACATGCTCGGGTCGTAGGTCTGCCCGGGCGGCGCCTCGGTGACGACCGGTGAGTCCGGCACGTTCTGCGAGTCCTCGGGTTCTCCGAGCACGCCCGTCGCGATGCCGCCCTCGGACGGCGGCTGATCGACCGCCTGGAAGATCGCGAGCGCACTGATCACCACGAGTAGCGGCAGGGCGTACATCCGCCAGCCGTAGCGGGCCATGCGGCCTCGGCGCCTGCGGCGTCCCTGCCGGGGTTCCGGCTCCTCGCCGTCCCCGTCGGAAGCGGGGGTGGGACGCCACGCCGCGGCCAGCGGAGCGTCCTCGTCCGGTCGCCGACCGCGACCGGACGCCGCACCGCGCCGGTTCGCACGAGGACGTGCGTCCGGGGAGTCGCGGGAAGATCGAGACGAGCCACTCACCGCACCAGGGTGCCACAGCGGGTGAGCGTCGCCGACCACCAGTGGTGGCGCCGGTCTGCGGAGATCCGCCCAGCGCACTCGGCGTCACGATTCGACCCCGTCACCAGCTGTCGGGTACTCCGTCGAACATCGCGACGGCGGCCCGCGCCACGGTGCGTGGCCGCTCCATGTGGGCGACATGTCCGGTACGCGGCAACATCAACAACCGGCCGCGGTCGAGCTTCTCCGCTGCCGGTACCGCTCTGCGCACACTGACCACCTTGTCCTGCAGCCCCCAGACGACCAGCGTCGGCGCCCGCACCCGGCCCAGCAGCCGCCCGATCGACTGAGAGGGCGGAACCAGCCACGAACGCAGCAGCCGCTCGGTCGTCCGTTCGAGTGCGGGCCCGGCCCAGGGCAGGTCGGCCCGAATCTCGATCTCCTCCACGGCTGCGCGCACCCGATCCGGTGGAACTGCCGCCGGCTCCGCGAAGCACAACCGGATCAGGCGGTCAGCCCGTTCCTGAGCGCTCACCCTGGCCAGTCCGCGACGCACGCGCGGGCCGACCAGCGGCAGCAGTGCCCACAGCATCCGCTGGTCGGACAACCGCCTCGGATCCGGGCGGAAATCCGGCAGCGCGGGCGAGATCAGGGTCAGCGTGGCGACCAGGTCGGGACGCTCGGCCGCCACCTCGATCGCCACCGCACCACCGAAGGAGTTGCCGAACAGATGCACCGGCTCGCCCCCGAGTTCCTCGAGGTAGCGCACCACGACGTGCGTATTCGCCGTCCTGGTGCAGTCGAAACCGACGGGCGGCTCGGTGTGGCCGAACCCTGGCAGGTCCAGCGCCACGCTGCGGGTGCGCAGTCCCAGCATCCGCGCCAGGTCTGTCCAGTTGGTCGACGAGCCCGCGAGCCCGTGCAGGTGGACGGCAGTCCGGTCGGTGCGCTCCAGGGCGGGTGTCTCGCGGAGATGCAGTGCGAGCGGCCCGTACGTGGTGGCCAACTCGACGTATTCGCCCGGGGGCGGTCCTGCCCACGCAGCCGCGTCCACGACACCGTCGGTCGCCATCGGTACCCTCGTCAACTCGCGGAGCCGGACGTCCCCGGCCCGTCGCCACGAGGACCGCGACAGCGGTCTTCCGGCGAGCACCGGGCCCCGCTGACCCGCGATCTTGAGCAGCGGCAGGCGCGCTCGCTGTGCTTTCGTCGTCACGTGGTCCAGGATGAGCTCCGACCCCGAGAACTCGCCGGAAAACAACGACGAGTTCCCCGCAAGGAGTCGAGGGACGCCGCTACCGACGAGTAAAGTCACCAGTGCCCGCGAGCCGGAAGACCTCCGGTACGTGGCAGGGAAGGAACCGGGTGAAGGCCACCATGACGGAGACCGTGCAGCCGAGCCGAGGTGTGCGGCTGCCTCGCGACGCTCGTCGAGCACAGCTGTTGACCGCGGCCCAGCACGTGTTCGTGACCAACGGCTACCACGCCGCTGCCATGGACGACATCGCCGAACGAGCGGGTGTCAGCAAGCCCGTCCTGTACCAGCACTTCCCTGGGAAGTTGGAGCTGTACCTCGCCCTGCTCGAAACGCAGGGCAACGAGCTCGTCCGTCGCGTGCGTGCGGTGATCGAGTCCAACCCGGACAACAAGCACCGGGTGCGGGCCGCCGTCGACGCGCTGTACGGGTTCGTCGACGAGGAGGACCAGGCCTTCCGACTCGTGTTTGAATCCGACATCCGCGGTGAGCCCGCGGTGGAGAAAGCGGTGGACGACGCGCTCTCGGGCTGCGCCGACGCCGTGGCCGAAGCGGTCACCGCCGACGCGGGGCTCGACCACGAGCGGGCGCGACTGCTGGCGGTCGGCCTGGTGGGGCTGAGCCAGGTCACTGCCCGGTACTGGCTGGACACCTCGCAGTCGATTCCGCGCGAGGAGGCCGTCCACCTGATGTCGACGCTGGCGTGGAAGGGCCTGGCCGGCTTTCCGATGCAGTCGGGCTGATCACCCCCGCGGTTTCGCGCAGGGCAGCGAACCCCGCGCGAAACCCACCGGGCGTGCCTGGGGTCTGTTTCACAGGCGGCCGCCTCCCGTGTGGAACCCGGGGTGGCTGGTGGCGGGTTCTCCGGTGTCCTTTCGCGAGGACAGCCCCGACGTGGCGTACACCGGTACGCGACGTCGGAGATCCCGCAGCGAACGGACCGGAGTAGAGCGAAGCGATTCCGTGGGGGACGGTGGTCGGGCGACGGGCCGGCCGGAGGTTCCGCCGGGTGCCCACCACCCGAATGCCCACCACCCAAACCACCTCCGAAACACTCCCTACTGGCGCGGTACGGCGGCCACCAGCTCGGCGATGCGCTCGGTGACCTCGTCGGAGCGCTCGAGCGGCAGCATGTGACCTGCTCCCGGGTACACGAGCAGTTGCGCGTCGGGCAGGGCCGCGGCCATCCGGCGCGCATGTTCGCACGGGGTGAGCCGGTCGCGCGTTCCGGCGAGCACCACCGTCGGGATCGACCGGAACGCGCCG
This sequence comes from Parasphingorhabdus pacifica, assembly GCF_054779195.1. Classification (NCBI taxonomy): domain Bacteria; kingdom Pseudomonadati; phylum Pseudomonadota; class Alphaproteobacteria; order Sphingomonadales; family Sphingorhabdaceae; genus Parasphingorhabdus; species Parasphingorhabdus pacifica. The sequence continues at coordinate 505,959 of NZ_BAAGYS010000006.1, read as the reverse complement.
AGCGCGCCGATACGCTCGTGCTCGGCGAGCGAGGCCCGGTACCCGGCCACGCTCGCGGGATGGCAGGTCGCGAACCAGTCGGCGGCGGCGGCCACGTCGGCGGGGTCCGGCCGGTCGCCGAACAGCAGCCATCGCATTCCCGGCCGGAGCATCCGCGAGTTCTTGAGGACCTGCTTGCCCCGAGCTGCGGCGAGCTTGTGCTGCACGCCTTGCTCCAACCGGTTTCCGACCGCGGCGACCGGCCCCGGCAGCCCGAGGCCGGGCGCTTCGAGGTCGCCGCCGGAGCTGGCCACCAGCGCGACCCCCACGATCCGGCTCTCGAACAGATCCGGGTGCCGCTCGGCGAGCGCCATCGCGGTCATGCCACCCATCGAGTGGCCCGCGAGCACGATCGGCCCGGCCGGGACGCGTTCGGCGATCAGCTCGGCGAGGTCGTCGGCACAGCGCTCGATCGTCGCGGTTCCGGCAGGGGCCGGATCGGATTCTCCGTGCCCGCGCAGGTCGAAACGCACCGTCCGCACGGTCGTTCCGGCCGCTGCCGGGAGACCGGTCACGACCCGATCCCAGGTGTGCGGGCTGAGCGTCCAGCCGTGCACCAGGACGACCGTGACCGGTGCATCGAACGAGCCGCTCTCCAGCACGCGCAGTCGCGTGCCGTCGCCTGCGGTGAATGTCGTGCGCCCGGCTTCTGCGATGACCGACATGACTTCCTTTCTGACGGGGGCGGGCGAACTGCGGTCGAACGGGTTCGTCAGCGGATCAGGCAGGCCTTGCGCCACCAGCGCATACCCGGCTTGCCGATCAGCCCAGCCTCGTCCAGGAACGACATGATCTTCTCTCCGCTCCAGTTCATGGTGTTCCGGAAGTGCGGGTTCTCCCAGGCCACCTGGTGCGCGTCCCTCGGGCGCAGACCGACGGATTTGTAGACCCGCGGGTTGATGAGGCTGTAGACGATGCAGAAGGAGACCAGCGCGGTCCAGTACTGGTGGTAGGCGCGTTCGGCCGGGTTGCACTCGGCCATTCGGCGCTTCACCTCTTCCCGCGCGAAGGTGACGTGCCTGGCCTCTTCGAGCACGTGGATCCGGTTGACCATCCGCACGAGCGGCTGAACCTGCTCGTCGTACATCTGGTCCCGCTGGAAGCGGTCGAGGACTTCCTCGGCCACCAGGATCGAGGCGTAGGCGGACGGCCCCTTGAGCACGGCGGGCAGCACCCGGCCACCGTGGTAGAGCAGCGGTGCCGGGCCGTACGGCGGAGCGCCTATGCGATCGACGGCCTTCGCGAACATCGTCGAGTGCCTGCACTCGTCCGCGACCTCGGTGAGCGCGTACTGGGCGTGCGCGCTGCGCGGGTCGGAGGCGTAGAACTCCTTGAGGAGCATCTGCATGAGCAGGGTTTCGAACCACAGGCCGTTCGAGGCGATGCTGGCGAACTCGTGCTTGGTGAGCTCGATGCGCTGCTCGTGGCTGAGCTGATCCCACATCGGGGTTCCGTACAGCGAGGACCGCTCGAACGGGATGTAGGGCTTGTCGTCGGGGAGCGGCGCGTCCCAGTCGATGTCGACTTCGGGGTCGAAGCTGTTCTTGGCCGAGGCTTTCAGCAGTCGGGTCGCCGTCTTCTCCCGGTCGTTGACCTGCGCGGTCCTGCTCACGAACTGATCACCCTCTCGCCCTCCGGATCAAAGCATCAGCCCGCCCGGGGAATTGCATGTTACCAGTAGTAACAGTTACATTTGGCACTGTGAGCGACCCCTCTCGACATGTCAAGGGATCCGGCAAAGCGGCGGAGAAGCCCTCCGGAGACGCCCGGCGCGAACGCTGGCGCGAACACCGCAAGGCGCGCCGAATCGAGTTCGTCGAGGCCGCGGTGCGCGCGATCGGCAACCACGGCCCGGATGTCGGCATGGACGAGATCGCAGCCGAGGCAGGGGTCAGCAAGCCGGTCCTCTACCGCCACTTCAGCGACAAGAGCGACCTCTACGTGGCGGTCGGCGAATGGGGCACCGATCTGCTGATGCGGCACTTCGCCCCCGCCCTCGCCGAAGAGGGCAGCCCGAACCACCGCATCCGCCGCATGCTCGACGCCTACCTGCGGGTGATCGAGCAGTACCCGGACCTCTACCGGTTCGTCGTGCGCCGCACCTTCGCCGACCGGGCGGTACAGGACGACCCGGTCACCACCGAGAAGACCCAGATCGCCAACTCACTCTCCCGACTGCTCGGTGATTACATCCGGGCACTCGGCCTGGATTCGGGCGGGGTCGAGGCGTGGAGCCACGGGATCGTCGGACTCGTGCAGGCGAGCGGTGATTGGTGGCTGGAGCGCCAGTCGATGAGCAGGGAGAACCTCACCGACTACCTCGCGGAGATCATCTGGCACGCCATCGACGGCGTGCTGCGCTCGGGCGGAATCGTGATCGACCCGGACACGCCGCTCGATCTGAGCACGGGTTTGCGCGTGGTTACCCCGCTATCCGGGGACGACAGTTCCGGGGACGAGATCGATGACCGCCGGAAGGCGGACGAGCACCCCGGCCGAAACTGAGCACGGCCCTCGGGCCGGACCTTCTCGGGCCGGGCCATCGGAGGACCGGGCCGGAACGGGTCACCGGGTCACCGGGTCACCGGGTCAGGACAGGACACCAGGCCAGCGAACGCCACCGGTATCGGCGAAAGGAAACCCATGCAGGAACACGACCACGGCGAGGACGACTACCGAGGCCCGGCGACTGTTCGGACCGAGGACGCGGAACTCGACGTGCGGGTGGTGCTGCGCGGCCACTTCCAGCCCATCGACGGGCGGTTCCACTGGTACGGGCGGGTCGATGCGCACGCGGACGTCAGCGAACTCGCCGATGGCAAGCGCACCGACGTCGTGCTGCGCACACCATCGGGTGAGGCGGTGGGCACGCTCTCGGACCCGGACCCGTGGAACCGGTTCCGGATCACCGGGCTCGGACGCCCGCCCTTCGAAATCCCGCTTTGAGCGGGTGCGCCCTCGACGGCTCACCGTCGGGGACGCACCGGCACAACGTCAGCCGACGCCGAACCCGACACGTGCGGGTTCGGCCGGCCCGATCTCCACGTAAGCCAGCTTCGTCGCGGGAACGACGAAGCGGCGTCCCTTGTCATCGCTGAGGCTCAGCACACCGTCGGCGTTTTTCAGCGCGTCGGCGACCAGCGCCTCGACCTCGTCAGGGGACTGACCGCTGACAACCGCCAACTCGCGCGGGCTGTCCACGACGCCGATCTTGACCTCCACGCCGAACCTCCGTGAGAACTCGTGTTCATTGGGCGGCTTCAGGCTATCCCAGAACGGCGCTCCACAACGCCCGCCGGGGGCTTTCGCGTGTTCGGAATTCTGCTCGGTGCGCGGCGGCACACCGAACACGCGTCATCCCAGCCCGAGCCGGGCCATGCGCTTGGTGTGATTGTTCTGCAAGCGCCGGAGCAGGGCGGCGATACCGGTCAGGTCGCCCGAACCGTTGATGATCAGCTCCGCGAGGGCGTCGCGTTCCGCCACGACGCGCTGCGCCTGCGTCATGGCCTCGCCCAGCAGGCGTCGTCCCCACAGAGTCAGTTTGTCGTGCAGCGAGCGATCGTCGGCGCACGCCGCTTGGACCTCCCGCTCGGCGAACGCCGAATGCCCGGTGTCGGCCAGCACGGTCAACACCAGCTCACGGGTGGACGGATCCAGCCACTCCGCGACCTCGCGATAGAAATCGGCGGCCAGACCGTCCCCCACGTATGCTTTGACCAGGGACTCCAGCCACGAGTGGGGCGCGGTGGAAGCGTTGAACGCATCGAACGGCTCGACGAACGGGCGCATCACGTCCTCCACCGCCACGCCACGGTGGGCCAGCTGATCTTCCAACATCCGGAAGTGACCGATCTCCGCGGCCGCCATGCTGGCCAGCGCGGCGCGCCCGCCGAGCGTCGGTGCGCTGCGGGCGTCCTCCGCCAGCCGGTCGAAGGCGGACAACTCGCCGTAGGCCAGCGCCGCGAGCAGGTCCACCACCCCCTCTTCGAACCGCTCGTTACCGCCTTCGGAGGTGCTCTGATCAGCCGGGTCCATGACCACGAGCGTAACCGGCGCGATGATTTCCCGGACGCGGCCGACCCCCGTCGGCCGGAAAGCAGGTATCCTGGTCGGCGGAGAAGCATCGGTGTCATGCGGTGCGGTTCCGGTAGCGGCGCTGTTCCGGTGAACGACCGGTCCGGTACCGACGCAGGGCTGACGATCCCCACCACGTCGCGAATCGGGCGGAGGGCTGATCGGGACGGCCCCGGGATCCCCGCAAGTGCGCACGACTGCCCGCGCCCGGGCTCGCCGGATCGGCGTACCTGCGGCTCGCGTCAGCGGTTCGGCGCGCTGCGATGCCGGACAAGGAAACCTGGCAGCGGCCACTACCGCTGATCGAACAAGGGCGCGCACCATCACGTCGGTGACCACGAGCACAGGATCAGGCCACGGAATTCGGGTGGCTGCCGTGCCGGAAGCAGTCACTGCGCGAGGAGGGCCCACGCGGGGCTTTGCGCGCAGGTACCGAGAGAGGCGATCATTCTGACGCTCAGCAACAACCGGGTCGGCGACGACTCGGGCGAAACTTCCGACCTGCACACTCCCGAGCAGAACGGCTCGCACAACGGCGACGCGGTCGACCCGCAGACGCTGGAGCACAGCGAAACCGGAACCCCGGACGAACTCGACGTCGACGCGGTACCACCGCTGCACGCGGAGGAAACCGTTCCCGACACGCCCACCTTCGCCGAACTCGACGTCAAACCCGAGATCGTGAAGGCGCTCGAAGAAGCGGGCATCAAGCACACCTTCGCGATCCAGGAACTCACCCTTCCCCTCGCACTGCGTGGCGACGACCTGATCGGGCAGGCCCGCACCGGCACCGGTAAGACGCTGGGCTTCGGCGTCCCGCTGCTGCACCGGTTGCAGGATCCCGGCGACGGCACCCCGCAAGCCCTGGTGATCGTCCCCACCCGCGAGCTGTGCGTCCAGGTGGCACGAGACCTCACCGACGCGGCCAAGCACACGGGCCTCCGGACGCTCGCCGTCTACGGCGGCCGCCCGTACGAGCAGCAGATCGATGCCCTGCAGAAGGGCGTAGACCTGGTGATCGGCACGCCCGGTCGACTGCTCGACCTGGCCGAGCAGCAGCACCTCGTGCTCGGCAAGGTCCGCGGGCTCGTCCTCGACGAGGGCGACGAGATGCTCGATCTCGGCTTCCTCCCGGACATCGAGCGCATCCTGCGCATGGTTCCCGAAGAGCGCCAGACCATGCTGTTCTCGGCGACCATGCCGGGCCCGATCATCACGCTGGCCCGCACCTTCCTGCAGCAGCCCACCCACATCCGGGCCGAAGAAGCGGACCAGGGCGCCATCCACGAGCGCACCAAGCAGTTCGTCTACCGCGCGCATGTGATGGACAAGACGGAACTGCTGGCACGGGCCCTCCAGTCGGAGGGACGCGGGTTGACCATGATCTTCACGCGCACCAAGCGAACGGCCCAGAAGGTCTCCGACGACCTCGCCGAGCGGGGCTTCGCGGCAGCGGCGGTACACGGTGACCTCGGTCAGGGAGCCCGTGAGCAGGCGCTGCGCGCGTTCCGCGCGGGCAAGGTCGACACCCTGGTCGCGACCGACGTCGCCGCGCGCGGAATCGACGTCGAAGGCGTGACCCACGTGTTCAACCTGCAGTGCCCCGACGACGAGAAGACCTACGTGCACCGCATCGGCCGCACCGGCCGGGCGGGACGCGAGGGCGTCGCGGTGACCCTGGTCGACTGGGACGAGGAATCGCGCTGGAAGCTCATCAACGACACGCTGGACCTGGGCAAACCGACCCCGGTCGAGACGTACTCCACGTCGGCTCACCTCTACGCCGACCTCGGCATCCCGTCGGACGCCGCAGGCAGGCTCCCGCTGTCCAAGCGGACCCGCGACGGGCTGAACGCCGAGCCGGAAGAGGAGTCCAAGACCAAGCGCAAACCGCGTCGCCGCACTCGTGGCGCCGCCGGTGGTGAGCAGAAGCCGGGCGAGACCGACAGCACCCGGCGGGAGAACAGCAGCGAGAGCCGTCCTGCAGGGCGCAGCCGTCGCCGGAACCGCACCCGTGGCGGGGTCAGCGTCGATGCGACCGCACCGCAGGCCGACAACAAGACCGAGAACGCGGACGGTGCGGAGCGCCCCCGGCGTCGCCGCAGGCGCCGCGGAAGTGGCTCCGGCAACGGTGGCGGCTCCGGCACCACCGGTGCGGCCGAGTAACGAGCACGGCCCCGCACCGCGTCGAGCACTCGCGGAAGTCGGCGAGCGGTCCACCGACCGCTCGCCCACCGGTTCGCGGAGCTGTCGTCGCCGCGGTGCCGTCGTCGCGGCCGTGAACCGAGCGGCACGGGTATCGACGTACCGCCACGAGATCCGGGTTTAAGCTCGCGGCGGCAGTGACCGACGAGCTGGGAGTGGCAGTGGTACGGCCGGAGCGGCGCACGAAAGCCGACCTTTCCGCAGTGGCGCTGATCGCCGTGGCCGTGCTCGTGGGCGCGACCGTACTGTGGTTGCGCAGCGACGCTCGTGCCACTCACTCCGAGACGACGGCCGCCCCTCCCCCGGCCGTCGGCGCTCCGGCGTCCGTTCCCGGTGAACTCGGCGAGATCTGGCGGGAGCGGAGCACCGCCACGCCCACACCGGTCGTGACCGACTCGACGGTGATCACCGGCACCGGCGGCGAAGTCGTCGGACGCGATCCACTGACCGGGGACCAGCGGTGGCGGTACGCCCGGGACATTCCGCTGTGCACCATCGGTGCCGAGTGGAATCGGGCGATCGCCGTGCACCGGAAGGGCTCCTACTGCAGCGAGGTGACCTCGTTGCGAGGCGCCTCGGGCGAGCGCGGACCGCAGCGAAACAGCGACGCCCGGCCCGGAACCCGGTTGCTGTCCGATGGCGATTACGTCACCGCCACCGGCCACGAGACCATCGAGTCGTGGCGGTCCGACCTGGTGCGAACCCAGCAGTACGGGATCCCCCCGGACCTGAAAACCCCGGACAACAACATGTCGCGGCCGGGCTGCGAATACGGGTCGACCGCCGTCTCCGAGGGCCGGGTGGCACTCATCGAGGAGTGCGAGAAGGACTCCGGGGATCGCATTACGGTGATCAAGACCAACCCGGATGACGACGAGAAGCCCGAAGAGGTCTTCAGCGTCGGGGTGGGCAGCGAACACGCTTCCGTCGTGGCCGTCACCCACAGCCACACCGCGGTGCTACTCCGGGACCGCGCCCTGGTGCTGCTCTACGACAACTCGACCGCCAGCGTGCGGGATCAGTTCACCGTGGCGGAGGGCGTCGGCGAGGAACCCGCGGACGGCGTCGAACCGCACGCCCCGCAGCGGTTGTGGACGGTGAACCTCCGGCCGGTTCCCGGCGGAAGCACCGACCGGACGGCGCACGTTCTGGCCGAGGAGCTCGACCGGTTAGCCCCGCACCTGACCAAGGCGTCGATCCTCGCGGAACTCGCCGAAACGCCACCCGGCGAGCCGTACCGGGTGGCCTCGCTCAGCGAAGCCGAGTTCAAGGAGGTCGACGGCCGGCTCGACGACCTCGATGGCATCAGCTTCGGCGGGGTCCTCTACTGGTACACCGGTACCGCGACGGTCGCGCTGGACGCCGCCACCCTCTCTCCGCTGTGGACGGTTCCGGACACGCTCGGCCCCGGTGCGCTCTTCGGCGGCGAACTCGTGATCCCGGTCGCGGACGGACTCGCGGTCCACGATCGCAGGACCGGCGCCTTCCGCAGGCTGCTGCCGGTCGAGCGGCCGGACCGGACGCAGCCGGTCTCCCTCACCGCCGTCGGCGAAGTCCTGCTGGAACAACGCGGCGACACCCTCGTCGCACTGCGCTGACGGCTCGGTCGCTCAGAGCCACCACCAGAACCACAGGTTGGCCAGCGTTCCGAGCAGAACTCCCGCGGTCAGCAGCCCGCCCACCAGGTCGCGGCGGCGATCGGCGACCGATTGCATCGTCAGCACCACGCACGCCGACACCCCGTGGGTGATCACGGCATCGAGTCCCGGGCCTTCCTGGCCCACATGGGTGGCCCAGAACTGGATGCCGATCAGAACCAGCGACAGCGACAGCAAGCCTACGGCGAGTGAACCGGTGAAACCGCGCGCGAGCGTGCCCGACCGCGTCGGGGGTCGATGCGGGGGCGGTGGAACCACGTCGGGACGCCACTGCTGAGACTGCCGCATGTCCGGCATCGTGTCCCATGTGGGCATATCCTGCTGACGACCGCCTCGACCGGGTCCGGTCATTCGCATCCTGTTCAATCTCCCAACAGAGCCCAGGAGGGGGCACCGGCCGCGGTCTCGCGACCTTCCGGGCAATGAGCTCGGAAATCGCACCACGCGCAGTGCCGCCCGGTACGCGCCGGGAAGGTCCGCGCCGATCCGTCGCCGGCTTCCCACGCTTCCGTCGCGGTCCGGATCTCCTCGGCGAGCTGCTCGGCTCGCCGCAGGTGCGCGCCGATCGATTCCTCCGTGTGCTCCCACGAAACGACACCTCCGCTGGGGAGGTGGTGCAGCTCCACCCGGTCGCACTTCGCCCGGAACGTCTTGCGGGCCGCAAGCGCGTACAAGCCGAGCGCCATCGAGTCGCGCGCGTCGTCTGGGTTCACCCCGTGGCGACCGGTCTTGTAGTCGACCACCACGAGTTCGCCACCACGCTCGTCGATCCGGTCCGCACGCCCTTCGGCGATGATCGTCCCGGCTGGTGCGGACACCCATCGTTCGACCGCGAGCGGTGTTTCGGAGACGTCGTTGCGCTCGACGTAATCGGTCAGCCACCGTTCAGCGCGGGCGCGGTACTCGGCCACCTGATCCGCCCCGGCGAATCCGTCGCTCTTCCAGTACCTGCGCAGCAACCGGGGCATTCGATCCGGGGTGCGCTCTTCCGGCGGCAGTTCGAAGAACGCGCGCAGCACGTTGTGCACCACAGCCCCCAGAGTGCTGTGGGCCCACGCACCGGAACGGGGCGGCGAAGGGCGGTCGAGGTAGGTCATCCGGAACTTCCGCGGGCAGCCGGCCCACGAACCGAGTCTGGCTGGTGTCACCCGGACGAGCTTGCTGGGTATACCTTCAAGACCGAGCTGTCCCTGCACCTCGCCCACAGTACTCAGTCGTGGGCCGGTGCCGGGATTCGGGCCGGAGCGGCTCGCTGCCGGGACCCGCCGTCCGCGCCCCGGTCAACCGATCACGCGAGCCCCGGTCCCGCGGCGGATCAGTTCCCGCAACGAATCCGGATGGGTGGTTTCCTGGCCGATCCGGATCGTCTTGTTCGTCCCGTGGTAATCACTGCTGCCGGTCGGTACCAGGTCGAGGTCGGCGACCAGCCCGCGCAGCCGGGCGCGGGTGTCTGCGTCGTGATCCGGGTGGTCGACCTCGACACCCGTCAGGCCGGCTCCGGCCAGTTCCCCGATCACCTCCGGAGTCACCATCGGCCCTCGTGCCGCCGCGAACGGGTGCGCCAGCACCGTGACCCCGCCCGCACTGGCGATCATGTCGATCGCCTCCCGGACCGGCGTGTCCGTGCGCGCCATGTAGTAACTGCCCGCGCTCCCCAGGAAGCGGGCGAACGCCTCGTCGACGGTGTCGACCACGCCGCCGCGCATGAGGGCTCGGGCAAGATGCGGCCGACCCCCCGGGGAATCCAGTGGCAACCCCGCCATGACTTCGTCGGCGTCGATGGGAAAGCCGTCGAGGGCCATCCGCTCGGCCATCGAGCGCAGCCGTTGCCTGCGTTCGGCTCGCAGTCGGCTCTGCTCGGCCACCAGCGAGGTCGACGTGGGGTCGAACAGGTAGGCCAGCAGGTGCACCGTGATCGTGCGCCCGCGCCCGTCAGGACATGCGCAGGACAGCTCTGCACCGGGTACGACCCGGAGGTTTCCCTGGTCGGACACTGCCCGGGCGGCTTCCGCCCAGCCCGCCGTGGTGTCGTGATCGGTCAAAGCGATGACGTCGATCCCGGCGGAAATGGCGTTGGCGACGAGATCCGACGGCGTGTCCGTGCCGTCGGATTCGGTGGTGTGGGTGTGCAGATCGATTCGCACACCCATCAGTGTGGCCGATGCGGTTTCGCGTCGAGCACCGACGCCCCACCACGGCCTCCGACCACCGCTACGGGCGTTCGTTCACCCGTCGCTGGGGGACCCGGGCGAACGGGTTCACACCTTGGCCTTGCGACGCCTTCCGACCGCGGCGCGCCGTGCCTTGAGCATCGAGAACCTCTCCTGCTGGGCCTTTTTCTCGCCGAAGACCAGCTGGGAGATGGCGTCGAAGACCTCTTCCGGGTTCGGCAGGTGGTCGATTCGGTTCAATGCCTGAATCTGACCGGCGGATTCGACGACCATGGTGCCGTAACCGAACATCCTGCCGAGGATGCTCCGCTCGTAGGTGAGGTCGGTGACCTTGCCGATCGGCATCATCTGCACCGACGAGGTGATGATCCCCTCAGTGATCATGAATCTCTTGTCGGTGACGACGATCCGCTCGACGTACCAGTCGAGGAGCTTGTAGGTGAACTGCAGCAGGACGAACAGCCCCACGTACCAGAGGATGTTCTGCGGCAGCCAGCTGTCCACCGGAAGCAGGTAGGACAGCATCACCACCCCGAGCAGCAGCCCGACCGCGTCGAAGAGCTCCCAGAGCAGGCAGGCCCAATGCCTGCGCACCCGGATCACTCGTCGTTCGGTGTCGAGCAGGTATTCGTCGGGGTCTCTCGGCGCGAACACGGCATCCGCCTCCCGACGCCTACAGGAAGATGTTCTGCATGAATACGATGACCGCGTTCGCCGCCTCTTCAAGGCTGCCGAGGATGCCGTTGACGACACCGCCCGCCTGGTCGGGGGCCGAGATCAAAAAGAAGAGGAGGAACGCAACCCCAACCCAGGTGAGGAGTTTCTTCATGTTCACTGTGACGCACCCCGTCCGAAATGCCCTTAGTCGCGCTGGCGCCTGCTGATCCGTTGTACCGTACTTGGCCGCTTTACGGCAGCTTTATACCGCACTTGGGGCAGTCGTATCCAAGCCGACCCGAACCAACTACCCTCAGTGTCGGTGATCGTATCGAAACATACCGGCCGCCGCCGCATCCGCACGGAGATTGCCCGCACAACAGAACGGTCATCCCTGGTCCGCGGAGTCGACGAAGGACAGCGAAGGACCGCGGAGGACAGCTGAGCGGCTGATTCCGATCCGGCGAGCGATACCTCCCCGAGAAATCCTTCGTTCGGCGGTATGCGGGCGAAAGCCACCGAAATCGCGGACTCCGAGTCGTCGCAACCCTCCACCCGGCGCACTTTTCGGCCGACCGCGAACGACTCCCGCAGGATTCTCGGGCCGCTGCGCGCAAGACATCCGAACACACTTTTCGCAGGTGACAATACCGCAGACCACCCAGGAAGCGAGTGCTGCGACTTTCACCACACCCGAACGGAATGGGATTGCCCTCGGCGGCCCCGGCCCAACTGCGCGCGCGGAATTGTTTACCGCGCAAAGACCACCCCATGCGAATAGTCGCATCAGTGCATACCACGATCAATGCGCCATTCGGACATGAGTGCCGAAAGCCGTCGGGGTCGCGGCGCGAAAAAATCACCCGTTTTGCCGTCGGGGCGACGCAGCGTCCCGACGCGCCATCGGCCGCCGCGAGGCTCGGGGTACCGTGACCGGGTCGACGACCATCGTCCCCGCGCGGGCGAGGACATCCGGGAGGTGAGGGATCGTGAGTAGCAGTGCGGACAGCGCACTCCCGTGCAGTATCGGCCGCATCCCCGCCGGCGAAGTCCGCCGCTAGGAGAAGCACCGCGGGTTCACCCCCGCAGGGCGAACCCGCGGCACCGGCCGGGATGCGAGCCACCGCAGGAAATTCGCTCAGCCTTCCCGCGTCAGCACCATGGAGGTCGCCGTGGCCGCATTGCCCAGGCTCGGTCTGCGTCAACGCGTAGGCCGGATCAACCGCAGCGCACGCTCTCGCCCGCGCACTCCGCAACCCACCGCGACGCACGTGGTCGACTGCGCGGTCTATGTGGACGGCGAACGGCTCGACGGGGCGTGGACGCACGAAGAAGCCATCACCGAGGTTCGTCGACGCGACGCAGGGTTCGTCTGGATCGGCATGCACGAACCGAACGAGCAGCAGATCAACGGGCTCGCGGAAACCTTCGGACTGCACGAGCTGGCGGTCGAGGACGCGGTGCACGCGCACCAGCGCCCCAAGCTCGAACGCTACGACACGACGTTGTTCATGGTGCTCAAAACCGTCCGCTACATCGCGAACGAGAAGCTGTCGGCCAACAGCGAGATCGTCGAGAGCGGTGAGCTGATGGCGTTCGTGGGACGAGATTTCGTCATCACGGTGCGGCACGGCAAGCACGCCGGATTGGCCCAGATCCGCCGCCAGCTGGAAGCGGACCCGGAGCAGCTCGCGCTGGGCCCCGCCGCCGTGCTGCACGGCATCGCCGACCACGTCGTGGACACCTACCTCGAGGTCACCGAGGCGATCCAGTACGACATCGACGAGATCGAAGCGGCCGTGTTCGCACCTCGTACCAAGATCGACGCCGAGCACATCTACCTGATGAAGCGCGAGGTCATGGAACTCCGCCGCGCGGTGATGCCGCTGGCCAAACCACTGCAACGGCTCGCCGAGGGATACACACCGACGGTTCCCGAGCAGGTGCGTTCGTACTTCCGTAATGTCGACGACCACTTGACGACGGTTTCCGAGCGCGTCGCGTCCTTCGACGAACTGCTGACAACGCTGGTCGACGCCACCCTCGCCAAAATCACGCTGCAGCAGAACACGGACATGCGCAAGATCTCGGCATGGGTCGCGATCATCTCGACGCCGACCATGATCGCCGGGATCTACGGGATGAACTTCGAGGTCATGCCGGAGACCGAGATGGCTTTCGGGTATCCGGTGACGCTGCTGGTGATGATGGTCGCCTGCGTGGTGCTGTTCAACATCTTCCGGCGGAACAAGTGGCTTTGACCCGCCGGTGTAACGAAACTCGCCTCTGCGACGATGTCCCAGGCGTGGCGTTCGTTCACCTCGCCACTTCTTTCCCGGCTCTCGGCCGGAGCGCGACGTCGCGCATCGCCATCGAGCAGTTTCGAGGCACCACACCCATCTGGGAGGAGGCAGTCATGCCCGTCGTGTCGAAGCACCGGCCAACGGCCCGGCATCGATTGCTGCGCTTCGTGGGTCACGAACCTCCCGGACGAAGTCCCGTCGTGCGTCGGATTCTCGCCGCGGACTCGCGCCGCACCGCGTGGCTCGAGCGAAAACCCGGCGCGATGTGGGACCCGGTCACCACCGCCTCGCGCGCCGCACTCGCGCGCTGACGTAAGGCACCGCACCTCACATCGAGAAGCGCGTTCGCATTCGCCGGACCGTTCTCGCCTTTCCAGCAGCGCCGCACGGCGCTCGTTCCGGCGGAACCGGACCGGCAAGCCGACACCCCCGGGCCCAGGCCCGGACCTGCGACAAGACAGTCGAACGGTGGTCGCCCACCACCGCCCCCGCACCGCCGCACGCCGCGTCGAGTTCTCGCGCGCAGATCTCCTGCGACGCGACGTCCTCCGCCTGACCAGCGACGACCGGGAGCAACTGTGGGTTGCCAAGCCGCTCGGCCCACACCGTAGCGAGAAAGGCCCCCGCCACGGCCTTTCACTGGGAGGCAGCGCCATGGCCCGTTTGATGAGCAACAACAAGTTCACCGTCCTGTCTGCCCTGATCATGGGCTGGATCGGCACGCTGTTCGTGATCATCGCGAATCAGGTGTGAAGTGACCGGTGTGGACACTCCGAAGCGAGTTCCTTTCGCGTGAGAGCGCACTGAGCGGCGTTCCCCGGTTCCGGGGAACGACCGCGCCACGTCGGCTCGACCGGGCTATAACTCCGGCACGGATGCCGACGTGCAGGAGACCCGCGAATGCGTACCTTCCGAAGCAACCGAGCACTGCTCACCTCGATGCTGCTGGCCTCGACCCTGTTGCCCGGGACCGCCAATGCGGCTCCGCACGAAGCGCACCGCGCACCGTCGCTGGAACGGCAGGTCTTGTCCATGACCAATTCGGCGCGGAGGTGGGTCGGCTGTCCTCCGTTGCACCTCGCTCCCGCGTTGAATCGGGCCGCGCGGGCGCACAGCATCGAGATGGCCGAGGAGGGCTACTTCGACCACATCAGTCCCGACGGCAGCGATCCAGGGGGCCGAGCGCTCGATGCCGGGTATCCGAGCAACTTCGTCGCCGAGAACATCGCAGCCGGAAACGGCCTCGCCGGGCGCACCTTCCGGCAGTGGATGAACAGTTCCGGGCATCGGCGCAACATTCTCGACTGCACCTACACCGATCTCGGGGTCGGACACGCGTTTCGCCCCGACAGCCGGTACGGGCACTACTGGGTGCAGGAACTGGGCAACCCGCATCTCACCAGCCGTTGACGGCGCCACCGCACGCCCGTGCGCACGAAGCGAGGGCTGCCGGGTCACGTCGCCGACAGCCCTCGCGTTCCCGGTTTTCTACTGCGCCGTCGGCGGGCGCATGGCGAGCCTGGCGAGCATGTCGCGGCCCCGCTCGGCGTGGCTCGGTTGGCTGAGCACGTCGTAGCGTCCGGCCACCAGCTGACTCGCCGAGGAGAAGTCGCGCCGCCCTTTCGTCGAGGCGTACCCGACGGCGGCGAAGACCAGACCGAACACGACACCAGTGCCGAGACCGACCAGGACCGGGAGGAACCAGGAGTCCTGCTCGGCGAACAGTCCCATGATCAAGCCTACGAACAGACCGAACCACGCACCCGACGCGGCCCCGCCACCGAGCACGCGGCCCCAGGTGAGCCGACCGGTGACCCGCTCGACGAGCATCAGGTCGACTCCGACGATGGTGACCTCCTGGACCGGGAACTCCTGGTCGGCCAAGTGGTCAACAGCGCGTTGAGCTTCCTCGTAGGTACTGTACGAACCGATCGGCCAACCGGTCGGCGGGGTGGGCAGATTCGGTGCACCCGGCGCCGACCGGCCGGGGCCGGTAAACGGGTTGGACACCTCGGACACCTCCGTGCGGCTGACGTCATTACCGGACCGTTCGCGGTCGAATCCGCGGTGGCCCGGCGGTCGGGGTTATTGTCCCCTGCCGCCAGGCTACTCTGCCGCCCGCGAACCGAGATCGACTCGGTGCCGAGACCGGCCTGAAGGCCGCTCAGCAGCTCCGACGTGGACCGCTGCCGACCGCACGCGTGCGTGGTGGCACCGGAGAACGGCGACGGCTCGCGTACCCGCCGCTCGGCAGACCGCGAAAGGTTCTCTAAGCGGGTCGCGGTCGTGGTCGGAGCACATCCACCGAGCCGACCAGCGCCATCTGGGCGTAAGCGGTGGCCACCGTCGCCACCACGAGCCAGTGCGGCCCGCTGTACCCCAACAGCACCGCGCCGAAGACCACAGCGGTCAGCGCGGTGGCCGCGAACCGCCCGGCGTAGCGGTACGCGAACGTGGCCAACCACGTCAGCACGACCGCCGCTTCGAGCATTCCGAAGGCGCCCAGTCGGAACCCGGACAGCACGGCCCCGACGAGTCCCGCCAGCAACACCGCGGCGAGCAGGGCGGCGGGCAACCACCGCGCCAATCCACGCCCCCGCCCGATCAGTGCCCAGGACAGCCACACCGCGAACACGACGGACAGGGGAAAGGCAACGTAAAAGCCTGCCCCCGACGTGCCGGAGAAGTCGAAGACCGACGCCGTGCCGACCGATTCCCCAGCGGCGGCCGATTCCCCAACGGCGGCCGGGCCGGTCGGGTGGCAAGCCCGGTCCGCTTGCCCGAACGCGTCCGGTGGACAGCCGCTCCCGCCGGTGTCCTGGCCGCTCACCGCGACCGTGCTCGGCTGCCCGGTCCCCGGTTCCGAAGCGACGGCGGGGTCGAAACCGAGCCCCGACGTCGCCGCGGACGCACCGGCCAACGTGCAAACGACCGCGGCCAGGAACGCGACCGCCGCCACGCGTCGCGGCGCCGAAACCGCGAGCACGAGCGCGGCCAGCAACGGCTTGGCCACGAGCATCCCCAGGCGCCCGAACCACTCGAGCAGGCTGTGTCCGCGGGGTTGGACCGCTCGGCAGGCCAGCAGACCGAGCCGGGTGGCCATCGTCGCGGTCCGCTGCTCCCCCAGATCGACCAGTCGCTGGCGGCCGACGGAGTAGTTCTTGACGCTGCGCGCGAGGCGGTCCGGGATCGCGGGGGTCGATGCGGCACCACCGTTCGGGTCGGCACCGATCTCCACCCCTTCGACGAACGGGATCTCCCCGGCCGCAATCGTCCAGTGCAGGCGTTCGGTGACGACCTCGCGGGTACGCGGCAGCGGATGCACGTCTTCGGGACGCTCGAACATCGCCCGGATCTCGGCGCTCACCTCGTGCTCGTTGCCCGCCCACAGCTCGGCCAGGAACGCGGCCCACTGCTTGCGCTTCGCCTCGTCGAGTTCACCCAGCTCGGCACTGCTGAGTCGGGTGACGACCTGGCGCAGGGTCGCGAGCACGCCGGAAGCGCCGTCTTCGGAGTTCTGCCGGACGAGCCGCACCGGATCGAGCAGGAGATCGACGAGGCTGGTGGCCGCGTCCATGCGGCCCCACATCCAATCGTTGGCCCGCCACTTGGCGGACAGGAACGCCCCGAAGTTGCCCAGGTCGCCGCCGCGGATCTTGTTCTCCGTGCCCAACCTCTCGGCGCCCCGAGTGAGCCCCCGGAACGGCAGCGGGGTTTGCGCATCACCGACGACGCGCAGGAGGTTGATGTGCGTGCCGGGTGCCCGCCCCACGTCCAACGGAGCGGTGAGGACGACGAGTCGGCGCAGCACATCGAGCCGCTGTTCCGCCTGTTCCAACAGCTCGTACCCCAGCTGAGCGGGTTCGTCCGCGTGGGTTCGTTCGGGCGCGGCCGTCGCCAGCCGGTCGGCGAGGCCGTGCAGCATCGCGGTGGCCTCGGCAACGGCGTCGACGCGATCAGCGTCGTCGTCGACCGCATCGGCCCCCGAAGAGTCCACGATGGACATCAGCTCGCCCGCGAACTCGGCCAGCGCCCGCTGGAACCTCGCGCCGCCGTCGACCTCGGCCAGCACCGCGCCGAGCAGGGGGCTGATCGGCGACGGAAGGTGGTGTTGCAGGCGGAACCGCCGCTGTGCGACCCGGGTCACCCAACCATCGAGTTCGCCTGGATCGACGATCGGTTCGAGCCGGGCACCGTTAACCCAGTAGCGGTCGGCATGCCCCTCGAGCACGTCGGCGAACGCTTGGAGGCGATACAGCGCGGTCTTGCAGCGCCCGATCTCCGGAAGCCGCTCGCGCGCCGCCCACCGCTCGATGTCCCTGGCCCAACCGAGACATTCCTGGACCGCCGAGCGCAGTGCGCGGACATCGTCGAACACCTCGGCGGGGTCGGTGGCCGCCCGTTCACCCATGCATTGGGAGAGGTGTCGCCCCAGCAGGCTGCGGGCCGGTGCCGACCAGCCGGCCAGCGGATCCCCGAGGACCGGAGGAAGCAGGTCGTCGTCGCCGGTGCCGTCCGGGTCGGTGAGCAGCCGGTGCACCTCCTGGGCATCCAGCTCCGCCCGCACCACGGCGTGATCCCGCCGGACCGCGGCGGTCTGCTCCTCGAGCACCCGGTGCCGCTGGTCCGCCGGGGTGCTTCGCAGTTCGGCGAACAACGCCCTGCGGCGCAACCCGGTGCGGGCGACCGCGCGATTGTGCTCGTCGAGGGCGTTGAGGTCGGCGAGCAACGACTCCTGCGAGAGCCGGGTCTGCACCGCCGTCGAAGCGACCGGCAGGGCGAACTGCCGCCCGCGGGGGCGTTCCTCCTCCGCGGCCTCCGGTTCCGGGTTCAGGTAGAGCAGCCACCGGGCGCTCGGGCGGTCCGCGGGCGAGGCCGCCATCGCCTCGATGGCGGCGGTGACGGGAATGTTGTCCAACACGCCACCGTCGATCACCCGGAACGGTTTGGCGCCCGAATCGGTTGCGACCTCCGAGAACCTGCCGAACATGTCGGGTTCTCCCGGTGGAGCGCTGCCGGGCGCCGAATGCACGTTCGCCGGTTCGAACGCGAACGGGAAGGACGAAGTGGTCCTGGCCGCGTGCGCCAGTTGCAGAACCGTGTCGTCGAAGTCCTTGCCGGTCCCGAAATCCGACAGGGGCTGCCCCGGCCGTCCTCGGTGGCGGAAACGGAACGACGCCGTACGACGTTCCTCCAGCATCGGGCCGGACCGTCCGTCGAAGTGCTTCTCGACGACCGGGTCGAGCAGGGTCGCGGTCAGCAGCAGATCGGCCCGGTCGACGGCCTTTCGCTCGTTGTTGTCGGCAGGAACGTTCTCCCGGAGAACATCGGCGAGCTGCTTCCGGAAGTACGCGTCGCCTTCCAGCAGGGATCGTGGCGGTGCTTGCCAGAACTTCGGGATCGGCCGGGCCATCGACTCCAGGTCGCCCAGGCTGACCCACGTCTCGCGCATGGTCTCGAAGGGCATGCCGTAGACCAGCGACGCGCTCAGCAACGTCGCGTTCAGCCCGCCCGCCGACGTTCCGGCCAGCACATCGATGCGCACGGAGTCGTACCCGGCCAGCGCGGACAAGCCGGCCCAGGGATGTTCCGCCGAGGCCTCGTCGTCCAGCGCTCTCCGCAGCCGGTCGATCTCGGCGACGGCTCCGCCGATCCACACCGCCATGCTGGCCCCGCCGCGCATGGCCAATGCCAAGCGCAGTTCCTGCTCGTTTTCCTTCACCGGCCCAGCGGTGGTCACGTCGCCGCTCCGCCCTCCATCGACATTTCCATTCGAGCGGAAACTACCGCCTGCGCCCCACGGGTGGAATGACGACCGGTTTGACCACCCGCCTGGCGGCACGGTCGCTGCTCCGCGCGCACCAGCACCGTCGTCCGGGCGGCACAGCGACGCCCTCGACCCGGCTGGACGAGAGCCTGCTTCGATCCACAGTGGACGATCGGACCGTCGTGGTGGTTCCGCGCGGCCGGTCACCCGGACACCGGCCGGCACCGGCTCCCCATCGACGCCGGGTCACTCCGCCGGCGGGCTCCACCGGTCCGTGCGGTCCATGCCCGCGGCCCGCCCGGTCACTCCGCCGGCGGGCTCCACCGGTCCGTGCGGTCCATGCCCGCGGCCCGCCCCTTCCCCGCGATGACCAGCGCCATCTTGCGGGAGGCTTCGTCGATCATCTCGTCGCCGAGCATCGCCGCACCGCGTTTGCCGCCGGCCTCCGAGGTGTGCCAGTCGTAGGCGTCCAGGATGTTCTCCGCGTGGTCGTAGTCCTCCTGGCGTGGCGAGAACATCTCGTTGACCGCGTCCACCTGCGCCGGGTGCAGCACCCATTTACCGTCGAAGCCGAGAGCCGCCGATCGTCCACCCACCGCGCGCAGCCCGTCGACGTCCTTGATCTGCAGGTAGGGGCCGTCGACCACCTGCAGGTCGTGCGCCCTGGCCGCCATCAGCAGCCGCATCAGGGTGTAGTGGTAGGCATCGCCCACGTCGTAGCCGGGCGGCTGGTGACCGACCACGAGGGAACGCATGTTGATCGAGGCCATGAAGTCGGCGGGCCCGAAGACCAACGCCTCCACCCGTGGTGATGCGCTCGCGATGGCGTCGACCTCCACCAGGCCCTTGGCGTCCTCGATCTGCGGTTCGATGCCGATCCGGCCCACTTCCAGCCCGGTCGCCTTCTCCACCTGGGTCAGCGTCATGTCGAGCCACCGCACGTGGTCGGCGGTGCTGACCTTGGGCAGGATGATCGTGTCGAGGGCGGCTCCCGCTCCTTCCACGACCTCCACAACATCGCGGTAGGTCCATTCGGTGGTGAGATCGTTGACCCGGACCGAACGCGTCTTGCCTTCCCAGCCACCGTCGTTGAGCGTGGTCACGACCCGCTCGCGCGCCTCCGCCTTGGCCAGTGGCGCGACCGCGTCCTCGAGATCGAGGAAGAACTGGTCGACGGTGAGGCCACGCGCCTTCTCGATCATCTTGGCGCTGGAGCCCGGAACCGCCAGGCAGGTGCGGCGGGGACGTTGGCGGTCGACCACGGAAAACCTCCTCTTCGGACAATGACTGGTGACGTGTCTAGCACGCATGAGCCCTCGAGCGACTGTGACAACGATCGCGACGAGCCGGCTTGTGCCGACCCCGGACATATCGACACGTCCGCACGGCGTCGCGCACCCACCGCCGTCGTCATGTTCGGCTCGGGGCGATCTCGGACGCGCTGCCCACCCCGCCCGCAGCCACTAGCCTGAGCGGCGTGGCAGGCACGACCAGGGTTTTCGCGGCGCAGCTGGCGGGGTTGACGGTGTTCGGCCCCGATGGCGAGTCGATCGGCAAAGTCCGCGATGTGGTCACCGGGCTGCGCGTCGGACGCCAACCGCCACGAGTGCTCGGCCTGGTGATGGAGATGTCGCCACGGCGGCGCGTGTTCGTCCCGATGCTTCGGGTGACCCGCATCGAACCCAACGCGGTGATGCTGGCGACCGGTTCGGTGAACATGCGCCGGTTCCACCAGCGGCCGAACGAGAAACTGGTACTCGGCCAGCTTCTCGACGTCAGGGTGACGATCACGGCCAGCGGGGCGCAGGCGGTCCTGGTCGACGTCGCGATGGAGCAGACCCGCACCCGGGACTGGATGATCAGCAGGCTGGCCGTCCGCGAACGCTCCGGCAAGCTCGGTCGTCGCTCGCCGACGCAGGTACTGGACTGGGACCAGGTCTCCGGACTGTTCGCGAACGTGTTGTCCACCCAGCCGCAGGGCGCGCAACAGCTGCTCGCCCTGTTCGACACGATGCGCGCCGTTGACGTGGCGAGCACCCTGCACGAGCTGCCCGCCAAGCGCCGCTACGAGGTCGCCGAGGCGCTCGACGACGAGCGGTTGGCCGACGTCGTGGAGGAACTCCCGGAGGAGGACCAGAAGGACCTGCTGAAACACCTCGGCGAGGAGCGCGCCGTCGATGTGCTGGAGGCGATGAACCCCGACGACGCCGCGGACCTGCTCGCCGAGCTGTCCGAAGTGGACAAGGAACGGTTGCTGGGGATGATGGCACCCGCCGAATCCGCACCGGTGAAGCGGCTGCTGGAGTACTCCTTCGACTCCGCGGGCGGCCTCATGACTCCGGAACCGGTCGTCCTCGCGCCCGACTCCACCATCGCCGAAGCCCTGGCGACGGTTCGCAACGCCGACCTTCCGGTGGCCGTCGCCAGCATGGTGTTCGTGTGCCGCCCGCCCTCGGTGCCCCCCACAGGCCGCTACCTGGGCTGCGTGCACATCCAACGCCTGTTGCGCGAGCCTCCGTCCGCGCTGGTGGCCGGGGCGCTGGACACGGATCTGGCGAGCCTTCGGTCGAGCGCGTCGCTTTCCGAGCTCACCCGCTACTTCGCCGCCTACAACCAGGTGTGCGGGCCGGTGCTCGACGACGAGGAGCACTTGCTCGGCGCGGTCGCCGTCGACGACCTGCTCGACCACCTGCTCCCGGAGAACTGGCGCGAGAGCGGGCTCCCCGAACACGACTCGGTGCGGTGACCATGCCCGAGCTGTCCCAGCGCCGCCTCGACCAGCCACGCGCCTCCCGCCGGTTTCCGGTGGAGGTGAACCCCGACCTGTTCGGTCAGGTCTCCGAGCGCGTCGCCAGGTTCCTCGGTACCGGCAAGTTCCTGTTCTGGATGACGCTGTTCGTGTTCACCTGGATCGTGCTGAACGTGTTCGCGGTGGGCCTGCGCTGGGACCCGTACCCGTTCATCCTGCTGAACCTGGCGTTCTCCACCCAGGCGTCGTACGCGGCCCCGCTGATCCTGCTCGCCCAGAACCGGCAGGACGACCGGGACCGGGTCGCGCTGGAGGAGGATCGCGCCCGCGCGGAACAGACCAGGGCCGACACCGAGTACCTCGCGCGTGAGCTGGCCTCGCTGCGACTGGCCGTGGGCGAGGTGGCCACCCGCGACTTCCTGCGCGGCGAGCTGGACCGGCTCCGCGACGAGTTGCCCGGAGCCGAGAGCGCGGCGAGCAGACGCCGCCGGAGCGCCGCACGCGCCGACTCCACGGTCCAGGACGATTCACCGCCTCCGGAACCGCAGGAGGGCCAGGACTGACCGGGGCGAGCTCTCAGCTCCGATCAGGCGGACCCGGTGACCGCGGACAGGTCGTTCCACAACGCCACCACGGCGGGTGCCGTCTCCGGCCGGGCCCCGTACTCGACCGCCGTCATCCATTCCACCTCGGCGATCTCGGCCGCCGGTCGCGGTGCCCCCTCGACCTCGGCCGCGTAGCAGCCGAGGTTCACCCGCACACCGACTCCCTGCCCGCACGCGTCGGTGACGTAGCGGCCGACGAACCGCTCCGAGCGGGGACGCAGCACCAGCCCCAGCTCCTCCCGGACCTCCCGGTGGAGAGCGTGCAGCTCGGTCTCACCCGGGTCGATCTTGCCACCCGGCAGGTAGAAGGCGCTCTGCTTCTTCGAACGAACCAGCAGCAGTCGACCGTCCACCACGTGGACCAGCCCGACAGCGCGGATCGGGTTTCCCGCACTCATGCGTTCAAGCTTGCGCCCGCGAGCCCGGCGGTGCGGGCACACCCCCGTCGGCGAGCTGCGCGCAGGTGCGAGCGAGCTCCTCGACACCGTCGGCGCCGAGCGCGGAGAGGAAATAGCGCGCGACCCCGCGCCGGTGCGTGTCGGCGGCCCCCTCCAGCCGGTCCCGCCCGCGCTCGGTGATCACAGCCAGTACTCCACGTCCATCGGAGTCGACCCGGACTCGGCCGACGAGCCCCAGGCGCTCCAGCCGGTCCACCAGTCGCGTCACCCCGGAGCGGGAGAGAAGCACCGCGTCGGCGAGTTCGGTCATGCGCAGTCGCGTGTCCGGCGCTTCGGCGAGCGCGCTGAGCACGTCGTAGGCCGCGAGCGTCAGCCGTTGCTCGGCGATCAGGTCGCTCTCCAGGCAACGCGTCACCCTCGCGTGCGCGCGCAGGAAGCATCGGTAGGCCGACATCTCGGTTCGACCGGGTAATCGATCAAGACCCGTCTCGGTCACGGAGATCAATGCTACGGAACGGAGTCGAACAAACGCGAAGCGCCCCCATGTTTTGCCTCACATCAGGCCAGAACGTGAGCCACTACTGACGGATGCCTACCGGTCCGTAGCATGAAGAGTAGAGCGCACGCGCAGGAAGGGTCGGTGTCAGGCAACCGTGACCAGTACGCAGTCCCCCACTGAAGAGGCCGTCCGGCAGGCCCTCAGCACAGTCGAGGACCCCGAGATCCACAAACCCATCACGGATCTGGGCATGCTCAAGTCCGTGTCCATCGGATCCGATGGTGCCGTCGCGATCGGGGTGTACCTGACCGTCCAGGGCTGCCCGATGCGGGAAACCATCACCCAGCGGGTCGAGTCGGCCGTGACGGCGGTCGAGGGTGTCCAGAACGTCGAGGTCGAACTCGACGTGATGAGCGACGAGCAGCGCACCGAACTCCGCAAGATGCTGCGCGGCAACACCGACGAACCCCGCATCCCGTTCGCCGAACCCGGTTCGATGACCCGCGTGTACTGCGTCGCGTCCGGCAAGGGCGGTGTCGGGAAGTCCAGCGTGACGGTCAATCTGGCCGCATCGATGGCCGAACGCGGCCTGTCGGTCGGCGTGGTCGACGCCGACATCTACGGACACTCCGTCCCGAGGATGCTCGGCTCGGCGGGCAAACCGACCCAGGTCGACCAGATGATCATGCCGCCCCAGGCGCACGGCGTGAAGCTGATCTCGATCGGCATGTTCACCCCGGGCAACACCCCGGTCGTGTGGCGTGGCCCGATGCTGCACCGCGCGTTGCAGCAGTTCCTCTCCGACGTCTTCTGGGGAGACCTCGACGTCCTGCTGCTGGACCTGCCCCCGGGCACCGGCGACATCGCGCTGTCGACCGCGCAGTTGATCCCGAACGCGGAGCTGCTGGTGGTCACCACCCCGCAGCAGGCCGCCGCGGAGGTGGCCGAGCGCGCCGGGGCGATCGCGATGCAGACCCGGCAACGCCTGGCGGGCGTGGTCGAGAACATGTCGTGGATGGAGATGCCCGACGGTCAGCGGATGGAGATCTTCGGTTCCGGCGGCGGGCAGATCGTGGCCGACTCGCTGAGCAAGTCCGTCGGCGCCGAGGTCCCGTTGCTCGGGCAGGTCCCGCTGGACACTCGGCTGCGCGAGTCCGGGGACTCCGGCAGGCCGCTGGTGCTCGACGATCCGGAGTCACCGGCCTCCGTCGTGCTCAGCGACGTCGCCAAGCGGCTCTCCACCCGCGCGCGGGGACTCTCCGGGCAGCTGCTGTCGGTTTCCCCCGCCTGAGACCGGACGGACCGGCGCGGCTTCGCGGGACCCGTCGTCCTACGCGAGGTCGCGCCGGGAAACCGTCCCCGGCCGGTGGGTTCCCGGCCGACGGAGGCGGGCGGCAGAAACTCGTGCCTCACGCCCGTGCGACGGCGAGCAACCCCTCTCCCACCGGCAGTGCCACCGGGATCAGCTCCTCCGCGGCCTGGATCCGACCGGCCAGTTCGAGCAGCGCACGAGCGTCCTCTTCCCGGCCCGGCGCCACATCGGCCCCTTCCGAACCGAGACCGGCGAACACGATCACCCCGCCGGCCCGCAGCAACCGCGTGCCCAGGTCGAGCAATCGCGGGTACTCGGTCCGCGCGGCGTCCACCAGCACCAGGTCGTAGGTGTCCTCGGACAACCTCGGCAGCACCTTCGACGCCACTCCCGTGATCAACCGCGCGCGCGAGTTCGGAATCCCCGCATCGGACAACTTCGCCCGCACCGCCCGCTGCGCATCGGGGTCGCGGTCGATCGAGGTCAGCACCCCTTCGGGAAGCATGCCGCGCAGCAACCACACTGCGTTCTCGCCCGAACCGGCACCGATTTCAACCACAGCTCTGGCGCGCAGCGCGGTCGCGATGAACCATAGGAAGCGGGCCGTAGAAGCGGCTATGGGGACGTCCTCGGCGACAACGGGGGTGTTCTCGTCCGCGGTGTCGACTTCGTCGCCGGAGAAGCGGCGCTGCAGGTTTCCCCGGCCCGTGGGCCCGGCACCAACCGGTGTCTCGGGTATCACGGTGCGCAAGGTTAACGCCGTACAACGGTGGTGTTCGCCGATCGGGTCACATCGTTAGAAGGCTGTTTCTCTCAGGCGACTCTCAGTCGACTTTCATCTCCACCTCACCATCGTGGTGGAGAGTGGTGTTCGGCAACACCGGGAATCCTTCACCCGAAGTCGACGGCCCCGGAACAAAGCGCCGGGCCCGTCCGTTGTCCCGGTGCAACACCCTCAGGAGGTGGCGTTTCGTCCGATGGCAACACAGCAGCTGAGCCTGGCCGACGACACTGGCCAGCACACCCCCGCCACGACCGTCCCCGAAGCGGCCTGGACGCCGCCGTCCTGGGACGAGGTCGTCCGTGAGCACGCCGATCGGGTATACCGGCTGGCCTACCGACTATCCGGCAACAAGCACGACGCCGAGGACCTGACCCAGGAGACCTTCATCCGGGTCTTCCGCTCCCTGGCGTCCTACAAGCCCGGCACGTTCGAGGGCTGGTTGCACCGCATCACCACCAACCTGTTCCTCGACATGGCCCGCCGCAGGACGCGGTTGCGCATGGAGGGCCTGCCGGAGGACACGGACCGGCTGCCCAGTGGTGCGCCCAGTCCGGAACAGGTCTTCGCGAACACCCACCTCGACCCGGACCTGCAGGTCGCGCTCGACGACCTCCCGCCGGAGTTCCGCGCCGCTGTCGTGCTCTGCGACGTCGAAGGCCTCTCCTACGAGGAGATCGGCACCACCTTGGGCGTCAAGCTCGGTACCGTGCGAAGCAGGATCCACCGTGGCCGCCAAATGCTGAAGGCCACACTGGAAATGCGCCGCAAGCATGCTCAGGAGGACTCGGCATGACAGGTTTGCGTGGGTGGGGTCTGCCCGAAGGACACCTCGCGCTGGACGCGCTCGTGGCATTCGTCGACGGCGAGCTGAGCCCGAGCGCGCACGACCGCGCGGTCGCTCACCTCGCACACTGTCCGGCCTGCGCCTCGGACGCCTCATCGCAACGGCAGGCGCGGGCAGCCGTGCAGTCCGCCGAAACGCCCTCGATCTCGTCCGGACTGTTGCACCAGTTGCAGTCCATCCCGACCAGCGCCGAACTGCCGGACCGGCCGGACGAGCTCGGAGTGACCGAAGACGGCCAGCTCGTCGCGGTCGATCCCACGCGCGCTCGCGGCAAGAGCACGCCACTCGGGGCCGGCGCGAAGTTCGGCAACGGACACGCGTTCGGCACCGGCACCAAACTGGGCGACCGCGCCGAGCAGAATCCGTCGCGTCAGCAAGGACGGCGGACCCGCCAAGGTGCCGGGGTGGTCTTCTCCGGCCTGGTGCTGGGAGCGCTGGCGTTGATGACGGTGCCGACCGAGGACGAGCAGGAGAACCCGGTCAACGGACCGGCTCCCTACCCTGGCGGCCCCCATGACCAGGCGGTCGTTCCGGCCTCTGCCGGGGAGAGCACCTCATCCGAACCCGCTCCTTCCTCCCGGCCGCGGGTGGCGGCGAACACCGCGACGGTGCCGGCCACGACATCGCTCGCGTCGCAGCCCTGACCGACCCGGCCGTCGCCGCGGAACCAGCGAAAGCCGCGCGGCAACGACCCGATGTCCGCACTGCACGCGCAGGAGTCCCCCACAGGGACTTAACCTGATACCCGGCAAAATGACCCCGGGACCGGCCCATGCCGGTGGCCGGGGGGCCGCCCTCGTGTGATCCACTCATGCTCGAGGTGCCGAGCCGAAACCTTCACGAGCCCGGGGATAGATGAGCGAGCAGTCAGGAAGCCCTGCGCACCGAGCCGAAGCCGGCCGGTCGCGCCCGGAAGAAGACGCCGGAAACAACGGCGTCCGCGACGGCGCGTCACAGGGCCATGACGACCGGAACACCGGATCGGAGCCGGTGCACCCGTGGCAGGGTGGTTCCAGCGCTTTCGGAGCTCGCGTTCCGGCTGCCGAGCCCGCTTCCTCCGACGAACCGACCGAGCACGACCGAGCCGATCCGGTCACAGCCCGGAACGGCGAGACCCCGCGCCTCGAACCGCGTCCGGTGCAACGACCGGCGGTCGACCCCGCGCAGTCCGCCGCGTTCGCGCGGCCAACCGGTGTCGAGGGCAGCTTCGCCCCCGCGACCCAGCACCGGACCGCTCCGCACGTCCAGGGAGCACCACCACCGTCCGAGGCGCTGGCCGGTGCTTTCGGCCGACCGGCCGGCGATGCCGAATCGCTGCAGCGCGCCCCCGGCGACGCGCCGGAACCCAACGGCGGGGAACCCGGCGACACCTTCTGGAATGAGCGGGGCGAACGCGACCCCTGGCGCGATCCGGCGGCCGCCGCGGTCATCGGGCCCCCGGCCGTTCCGGATGAACCGCACGAGGACACCACCGAAGACGGCCCGGGTCCGCTGCTGAGCACTCGCGAGGTCCTGTTCGGGCGACGGGTGCATCCACGCACGCTGGCCACCCTGACCGCGATCGCGGTGCTGCTCGCCGTCGTCGGTGGCTTCATCGGTCGCATCACCGCCGAAGAGGGCAACCCGCTGACGAGTCCCGACGTGACCCTCACGGAGGTGGAGCCGCGAACGGACCGGCCGGTGGGCGCGGTGGCCGAGGTCGCACAGCAAGTCGTGCCCGCGGTGGTCTCGATCGAGGTTCGGGTCGGTGCTCAGGGCGGTACCGGCTCCGGCGTCGTCATCGATGGCGAGGGATACGTCGTCACCAACAACCACGTGGTCTCGATGGCCGCCGACACCCCGGACGCCGAGGTCTCGGCGGTCTTCCACGACGGGACCAGAGCGCCCGCGCGCATCGTCGGGCGGGATGTGAAGACCGACCTGGCGGTCATCAAGGTAGACGTGGCCAACCCGACCGTCGCCCGACTCGGCAGCTCCGCGGAACTCGTCGTCGGCGAAGACGTGATCGCGATCGGTTCGCCACTGGGACTGGCCAGCACGGTGACCACGGGCATCGTCAGCTCGATGCACCGGCCGGTTCGACTTGCCGGCGAGGGCACCGACACGAACGCGGTGGTCGACGCCATCCAGACCGACGCCGCGATCAATCCGGGCAACTCCGGTGGCGCGCTGGTCAACGGGAACGGTGCGGTCATCGGCATCAACAGCGCCATCCGCACCCTCGGTTCCGGTGAGGGCGGTTCGATCGGGCTGGGATTTGCCATCCCGGTCGACGATGTCCGGCGGATCGCGACCGAGTTGATCCGCACCGGAACCGTCCGGCACGCCGACCTGGGCGTCAACGCCAAATCGGTCAGCGACGGCATGGCGGACGGCGCGCAGGTCCAGAACGTGCGGGACGGCAGCGCCGCTGCCGGGGCCGGCATCGCCGAGGGCGATGTGATCACCAAGGTCGGTGACCGCAAGGTCGGGGGTGCCGACGAGCTGGTCGTGGCGGTCGACCGGCACCAGGTCGGTGAGACGGTGCCCGTGACGGTTGTTCGACAGGGCCGTGAATTGGTCCTGGACGTGCGGCTTTCCTGACCCCCGGGCTGCTAATCTGACCACGCGAGTGAGCGACATTCACCTGCACCGGATGGGCGGCGGGTTGCCGAGCCCTTTCCGGCTGCGGACCCCGGGACCTTCCCGTGGGTACGCTGAAACCCGACGTCCGCTCATCACCTGGAGGTAGTCGAGGTGTTCGACAGCATCGGCTGGTTGGAGGTGCTCGTCCTCGTCGTCGCCGGGCTGTTCATCCTCGGTCCGGAACGGCTGCCCTCGGGTGCGGCGTGGCTGGGCAGGTCCGTTCGCCAGGTGAAGGAGTACGCGACGGGCGCGCGGGATCAGCTGCAGTCCGAGCTCGGACCGGAGTTCAACGACCTGCGCAAACCGCTCGAAGACCTACGTGGGATACGCAACTTCGATCCGCGCCAGGCCGTCACCAAGCACCTCTTCGACGGGGAGAACCCGCTCCACGGGCTCACCAAGGAGAACGGGACCGGCTCCTCCTCGCGGGCCTCCGGGGCCAAACCGGAGCGGCGGCCGGAGCGACCGCTGCAGCCGGACGAGCGTCCCCCTTACGACTCCGACGCCACCTGAGGCGGTCGGCCCCGCCACGGCCCTCGACCGGCCCAACTCACCGCGATCGCCGCCAGGACGATCCACGCCGCCAACAACGCGCTCATACCCGGCCAGTTCCACATCGCGTACGCCCAGCCACCGAGCAGACCTCCGAGGCTGCTGCCCCCGTAGTAGCAGAACTGGTAGAGCGCGGCCGCTTGGCCGCGTGCCCGCGCGGACGCGCGCACTCCCACCCAGCCGCTGGCCACCGCATGAGCCGCGAAGAACCCGCCCGTGAACAGCACCAGTCCGAGCAGGATCGGGGCCACCGCGTCGGCCAGCATCAGGCCGAGACCGCAGAGCGTGATCGCGAGCCCGGCGAGCAGCGTGCCGAGCCGCCCCCAACGATCGGCGATGCGTCCGGCGAACGCGGAACTCACCGTTCCGGACGCGTAAGCCAGGAACGCCAGGGCGGCGAGAGCGGGCGGGATCGACAGCGGCGGCCCGGTCAGGCGAAAACTCAGCACGTTGTACACGGTGACGAACGACCCCATGCCCAGGGCCGCCATCAGGTAGAGGGCGCGAAGCACCGGGTCGCGCAGCGCCGGTCGCAATCCGTCCCAGCCAGGTTTCGAGTTCGAGGGCGCTTCGGGAGCCTCCCCGAAGCTCGCACTCATCCGGGAGCGTTCCGGCGGGAGCAGCAGGACGAACAGCACGGTGCAGGCGCCCGCCACCACTGCAACCGCCAGCAGGCCGCCGTGCCAGCCGGCGAAGTCGCCGACGACACCACCGATCACCCTGCCCGACATGCCACCCAGCGTCGTACCCGCGACGTACAGCCCCATCGTGGCGCCCATCCGGTGCCCGCGGGTCTCGTCCGCGAGGTAGGCGGCGACGACGGCGGCCAGACCGGCCACGGCCACGCCCTGCAGCAGGCGGGCCCCCACCAGTAGTGGGAACGACCGTATCAACGGCAGGAGCAGCCCCAGAGCTTCGGAGGCCACCAGCGCGGTCACCATCGTCCGGCGCCGACCGAGGGCTTGGGCCAGCGCTCCCATCGGCAACGCCGCGGCGGCCAGTCCCAGTGTGGCCGCCGAGATCAGCAGCGCCACCGTGCCGGCTCCCAGCGAGAACGACTCGGCCACCTGGGGTAGCACCGGCTGCGGTGCGTACAACAGCGCGAATTGACCCGTCGACCCCGCCAGCAGGGCGTACCGGATCTTGCGCATTCGGCGCGGGTCGGTGTTCACGGCGACGAACCTAGCTCGACGGCGCTGCGCTCACGCTCGGCGGGCGGCGGACCTCTCGTACATGCCGCCGCATCGAGCTCCGGCGCACGCCGTTCGCTCGGCGCGTGCCGGAGCGCTCAGCGCTGTTCGGGAGGGCCAGCCCCGTTCGGGAGGGATCAGCGCTGTTCGGCCATGTTCGCGGCGAATTCCACCAAGCTCCGCGCCGCGAACCCGGTCGCCCCGGCCACGACCTCGGAGTACGCGGATTCGGCCCGCGCCGGTCCCGCGATGTCCAGGTGCGCCCAGGGCACTCCGCCGGTGAACTCGCGCAGGAAGAGAGCGGCGGTGACGCCACCCGGGCCGGGTGGGGTCTGGCGGAGGTCTGCCAACTCGCCGCGGACGTCTTCCGCGTGGTCCGCCAGCAGCGGCATGGACCACCACTGCTCGCCCACGCGCGAGCCGACCTCACGCAGTCGCCCGGCCAGTTCCGGGTCGGACGCGAAAACGCCTGCCGTGCGCACGCCGAGCGCGACCTTCATCGCACCGGTCAGGGTCGCCACGTCGACGAGCACGTCGGGAGCGTGTCGTTCGACCGCGTAAGCCAGGGCGTCCGCGAGTACCATTCGCCCCTCGGCATCGGTGTTCCCGACTTCCGTGGTCGTTCCTCCGTAGTGCCGCACGACGTCACCCGGCCGGTAACTCGTGCCGGACACGTGATTCTCCGCCGAGGGCACGAGCGCCGTGACCCGCACCGGCAGGCCGAGCCGGGCGATCGAGAGCATCGCGCCGATCACCGCGCCGCCACCTGCCATGTCGGTGCGCATCAGATGCATGCCCTCGGCGGGTTTGATCGAGATACCGCCGGTGTCGAAGGTGATGCCTTTGCCGACGAGCACCAGGTGGGGGCCGGATTCGGCGCCTGCGGGATTCCACGACATCTCCAGCAACCGCGGCGGGCTCGCCGAACCACCGCCAACCGCGAGCACGCCGCCGAAGCCGTGGTCGGCGAGCCACTTCTCGTCGTGGACCTCGGCTTCCAGCCCGTCGACCCGGTTGGCCAGGTCGGCTGCCAGCCGGGTGAACCAATCGGGGGTCTTGACGTTGGAGGGTGCGTTGGCGAGGTCACGAGTCAACGCGGTGGCCGAAGCCCATTCCCGGGCGCGAGAGGCGGCTGCGCCGAGCGCCGCCACATCCGCGCTCTCCGAGGCGACCAGCAACGCCTTGCGCAGCCTCGGGGCGGAGGGCTTGCCGCTGACCCGGAACCGGTAGTCGCCGAGCGTGAGGCCCAGCGTCAGGGCCGAAACGCTCTCCGGGGCGACGCCCTCGGGCAACCGGACCTGCAGGTATTCGGCTTCGGCGGCGTCACCGAGGTCACCGGACTCGGCGTCGGAGTCTGCGCCCTCACCGAGACGTCCCCGCACTGCGCGGGCGAGGGCCGCGCCCGCACTCCGCCACTGATCGGGTTCGCCGGAGCCGACGCCGACGGACCAGCCGAACCTGCCGTCCGACAGCGGCACGGTCCGTACCTCGCCGACGGACGCCGTCGCGCCGAGCGTCTCCAGCAGCGCGCT
This sequence comes from Parasphingorhabdus pacifica, assembly GCF_054779195.1. Classification (NCBI taxonomy): domain Bacteria; kingdom Pseudomonadati; phylum Pseudomonadota; class Alphaproteobacteria; order Sphingomonadales; family Sphingorhabdaceae; genus Parasphingorhabdus; species Parasphingorhabdus pacifica. Next base: position 473,995 of record NZ_BAAGYS010000006.1, on the reverse strand, counting down.
GTCCACATGGAACGCATCGGCAGCGGTCGCCAGTTCGGGGCCGGACTCGCCCTCGAAGACCGGCACGGCCGCGGGCACGCCGTCCCGCCAGCGACGCACGACGTCCATCTCGGTCAATGAAGTGGGAATCACCGGAAGTAGCGAGTCATCGGCCCGCCCTGCTTTGGAACCACCGAACACCGAAGAACCGGACACAGATGTACCTTCCCGCGCGGCGGATCACCAACCGCGCAAATCCGACCCCGAGGGTCGACAACGGACGACGGCCCCGGCACCATCCTCTCGATGCCGGGGCCCCAGCGCTTCAGCCGATCGGACGCCTTCCGATCGTTCTCGCAGCGGCCTCAGCCGGTGACTGATTCGAGGGCGTCACCCAGGTTCTTGGCCTCCTCGGCCGACATCTCGACGACGAGCCGCCCACCGCCCTCGAGCGGGACGCGCATCACAATGCCTCGCCCCTCCTTCGTCACCTCGAGGGGACCGTCACCGGTCCGGGGCTTCATGGCCGCCATAGCGTGCTCCCTCCGTGAACTCTTCCCACCCACTGGTCGCCGCAACCAGCCGGGGCTGGGGCCATTCTCCCCCATCCGGACGCGGAGGCGAAACCGAGCCGATCAACTCGTGTCGGGCTTGCGCTGGTCGAATGGCGGTACGGGGTGGCAGACTCAGCCCGCATATCGGTTCGATCGCACCACGTGCAGTTACTCGTACCTGCACGCGTGAGCACGATGACACCGTGCCGGTGGTCACAGAATCGGTGCCACCACCGGGACAAAACTGTCCACTCGAGACATACCGCCACAGCGGACCGTGTCCATTGTGGAAACCGGGTTCGATCAGCGCGCGAACCCAGACCGACGAAGGGGCGAAAAGTGTCCGATGTACTGCTGACCGACAACACCGAGGGTGTGCGCCTGCTCACGTTGAATCGCCCGGAAGCGTTCAACTCCCTCAACGTCGAGCTCAAGCAGAGCCTGATCACCGCACTGCGTGAGGCCGCTGCCGACGACTCCGTCCGTGCCGTGGTCATCACCGGCAACGGCAAGGCGTTCTGCGCCGGTCAGGACCTCAAGGAGCACATCGCCCTGCTCGAAGCGGGCGATCCTTCCCCGCTGCGGACCGTCGAGGAGCACTACAACCCGCTCATCCGCGCGGTGACGACCATGCCCAAGCCGGTGATCGCGGCCGTCAACGGCAGCGCCGCCGGGGCGGGCGCCTCCCTGGCCTACGCCTGCGACCTGCGCGTGGCGGCACCCGAGGCGAAGTTCCTGATGGCCTTCGCCAACGTGGGGCTGTCCACCGACTCGGGTGCGTCCTGGACGCTTCCCCGACTGATCGGCTACGGCAGGGCGATGGAGATGCTGTTGCTGGCCGAACCGGTCGGCGTGGAGGAAGCCCACCGGATCGGGATGGTCAACCGCGTGGTCGGTTCGGGCGAGGCCACCGAAGCGGCCACCGAGCTCGCCAAGCGCATGGCCGCGGGGCCGACCAGCGCGTACGCGCGGATCAAGGAGAGCATGCTCGCGGCCGCGGCGGAAGGGCTCGACGAGGCGCTCGCGGTGGAGGCCGGTGCACAGGACGAATCCGGCAGGACCTCGGATCACCGGGAAGCCGTGCAGGCGTTCGTCGAGAAGCGGGACCCGCGCTTCACCGGGCACTGATCCACCGGTTCAACACCGCTCAGCGGTTCAACACCGCTCCGGCCTCGTCACGTCGCGCGCCAGCAGCCGACCAGGTGGTCGTCGACCATGCCGGTCGCCTGCATCAGGGCGTAGCACGTGGTGGGGCCGACGAAGGTGAATCCCCGCCGCTTGAGGTCCCGGGCCATCGCGGTTGACTCCGGCGTGATCGCGGGTACGTCGGCGATCGTCCCCGGTCGCCGACGACCCGTCTCCGGCGCGAACGACCAGAGCAGCTCGTCGAGCGGTTCCGCGAGCTCGACCACGGCACGCGCGTTGCCGATCGCGGCGTCGATCTTCGCGCGGTTGCGGACGATGGCGCTGTCGCCCAGCAGCCGCTGCCGGTCGCTCTCGCCGTACGCGGCCACGCGATCGGGTCGGAACCCGGCGAAGGCCGCGCGAAAGGCCGGGCGCTTGCGCAGAATCGTCAGCCACGAGAGTCCGGACTGGAATGATTCCAGCGTCAGACGTTCGAAGAGCGCCTGTTCACCGCGCAACTCGACGCCCCACTCGGTGTCGTGGTACTCGGCGTAGTCGGCTGCCTGCACTCCCCACGGGCATCTCGGTCTGCCATCCGGCCCGACCACCACACCCGGGTCCGGTTGTTCCACGGACTCAGCCATCAACCACTCCTCCATCGCTCGACGAAGCCATCGGCATTCCGGACGGGCTCCGCGAGTCCGACGAACCGTTCACACGCCTTCCGCGTAACGGCCGCACCAGGATTCGAACCGGTTCAGCGAACGCCGCAGCCCCCATCTGACGGCGGGACGGAGCACCGGCCACACCAGGCCCGCCCCGGTGGGCAGCTCCAGGCGCTCCCACCACACGAAGGTCGCAGCACGCGGGCCGTGGGCGATCACGTCGAACCCTCCCGTACCGCTCACCAGCGCGCCGGTGTGCCGTACCCGGCAGCGCGTCGGCGGCCGGAACTCGACTATCTCCATCCGGTCGAGGAAACCGACATCGCGCAGACCGGTGAACGCCGCGAGCTCGGATCCGGCCCCGCCGTCGCCCGCGAGCACGAACACCTCGGTGCCCAGCATCCATTCGCCCTGCTTGGGCCAGTCGGTCGCCGCGTCCCACACCGTCTCGGCCGCCTGCCCGACCTGAACGCTCAACCGCAGTTCTCCGACACCCACGATTCAGTCCTCCGATTCGGGCGACCGGCCCTTCGCCAGCTGTTCCCCTGCCACGTCGAGTTGTCTTTCGAGGACGGCGATCCGGCCGTGCAACTCGTCGATCTCTCCCGCGAGTCGATTGAAGGCCCAGTCGACCTCGGACATCTTGTAGCCGCGAAGCACCTGCTGAAACCGGAGTTCCCGCACGTCGCTCCCGGACACGTCGTTGGGCGGGAGCCTGGTCGGGGTCATGCCCGGTGGCAACGCCTCCAACTCTTCGCCCCGACCGAAGACGATCGAAGCGAGCAGGAACACGATCGCGGCAACCGCGAGCACGACGAGCAGGTATATGAGCGCACTAGCCACGCCATAGATCCTGGCACGGCCGACCACCGGGTGCGCCAACGACCGGACTCACCACGCTCAGGCCCGCACCGGCTCCGGGCGAATGTCGAGAACGCCTTCGATCGCCGCGGTGAACTCCCGCCACGCTCGCCGTTCGGTTTGCAGAGCTTGCGCGCCGGTCCGGGTCAGTCCATAGGTGCGACGCTGGCGTCCACCCACCGTGCTCCACTCGCTGTGCACGTACCCGGCTCGTTCAAGTCTCCGCAACGCCGGGTAGACGGTTCCGGTCGGTAGATCGAGCGCCCCGCCGCTGCGATCCTGCAGTGCCTCGATAATCGCGTAGCCGTGCAACTGCCTGCCATCCAAGGTCGCCAGCAGGAGCGCATCCAGGTGACCACGTAGCGCATCAGCTTTCACGAGTAGCCACTCTACGGTCCCGCCAGGTCAACTGTCACCGCTACGCGCAAGAGGACTTAGGTCCTTTTCCGATTCGAACCCGGCGTGACCTGCCTCATGGCCGGCCGGGCCGCGATGGGCCGATCGAGTGGATCATTTTCGATCGGCCGCCGCACATCGACCGCTGCCCCAGACTTTCGAGCCAATGCGGCGGTTCGGTGGGGCGAGCCACCGGGGAGGAGCGACGCGGTATGTCCGAGTACGACCAACGAGCGACCGGGGACGGGCCGGAAGTTCACCCGGCCACGGCCGCCCGCCCCGGGGCCGGTGGCCCGGCGATGGAGAAGTTCCGGAACTACATCAACGCCCTCGTCGGGGTGATCGCGGACCACCCCGAACCGAGCCTCGAACGGGATGAGGCCCAGTGGCGGATCGAGGAGCTCGCCGACGAGCTGTCCGCAACTGAGCCGAGCGCACCGCGGGTCAGGTCCCGATGGCTCCGACTCGCGCCGGTACTGCTCGAGGTCCGGCCCGATGTTCCGGTCCCGGCACTCAACGGCCTGCTCGATGAAGCGTTCAACCTCGCTCGCAAGCCCCCGCCCTGACCGCGCTCGCCGCGCGGGCACTGACCGACGACTCACCCGCCGGTGCCCTCGACTCACCCGCCCCGCAGCACGTCGGCCGACCGGAGCGACTCCGCCGAATGGCCGTTGCTACTCGCCAGTAGTAAATGGTTACATCTGTGCGCTGTGCCACACAGATCGACAGGAGCCTCACCGTGCGCCGATATCCACCGCCGAGCAGACCGTCCCGGACGATCCCCGTGTTGATGGCCGCTCTGCTCAGCACGTTGATGGCGGGTTCGGTCCTCACCGCCGCGACCGCCCACGCCGCGCCCGGGGTCGACATCAGCTCGCACCGCATCCCGGGCGCGGACGGCGTACCGCTCGACGCGAAGGTGATCGAGCCACGCGGCGACGGCCCGCACCCCGTGCTGGTCATGCCCGCGAGCTGGGGCACACCGAACATCGAGTACGTCGGCGCGGCAGCGGAAATGGCCTACGAATCCGGATACGTCGTCGTCAGCTACACCGCGCGTGGCTTTTACGCTTCCGGCGGTGAAGTCGAGGTCGCCGGTCCCGAAGACGTCGCCGACGCCTCGAAGGTGATCGACTGGGCACTGGCCAACACCGACGCGGATCCGGACGCCGTCGGCATGGCGGGCATCTCCTACGGTGCGGGCATCAGCGCTATGACCGCGGCCGCCGACCGCCGTGTCCGGGCGATCTCGGCGATGAGTGGCTGGTCCGACCTCGTGGCCTCGCTCTATCCGAACCGGACGGTCAGCACCCAAGGTGCCGAGCTGCTGCTGGGCCTCGGACACCTGACCGGCCGCTTCGGCGACGACCTCAGCGAACTGGAACGCGCGTACCGGGCCGGGCGGGTCGAAGAGGGCCTCGACATGGCGCCCGAACGCGCGCCGCTCAACAAACTCGACGAGCTCAACTCCCACGGCACCGCCGTCATGCTGGCCAACGCCTGGGGCGACTCGCTGTTCCCGCCCCAGCAGATGGCCTCGCTGTACAAGGGATTGGCGGGGCCGAAGCGGTTGATGCTCGCTCCCGGCGATCACGCGACCCCGGAGCTGTTCGGCGCAGCGGGCCTGCCCAACCACATCTGGGACTCGACCAAGCGTTGGTTCGACCACCACCTGCGCGGCATTCCGAACGGGATCGACGGTGAATCTCCCGTCCAGGTCGAACCGGTCAACGGCGGACCGTGGCGCGGCTACGCGGACTGGGATGCGGCCACCGGCGAGGTGGAGACCCGGCACCTGGGCGCAGCTCGGCAGGAGCACCCGTTCGCGCCCGCCACCGGCGCGCTGTCCACCGAGGAACAGCCCGGCTGGAGCAACGAGATCCAAGCAGGCCGTCCCACCCTCGCCGACAGCGGGACCGTCATGATCAGCGGCGCGCTGCAGGGCACCTTCAACATCCCCACCGGGGTGTCGGTCCCGCTCGTGGATCGAACCGCCGCAGGGGTGTGGGCCACCGAGCCCTACGAGCGGTCGGTAACCGTCAGCGGCGCACCCCGACTGACCACGACCGTCACACCGGAGGCTGAAACGACCTCGCTGTTCGCCTACCTCTACGACGTCGACCGGGCGGGCGCGGGCAGTCTGATCACGCACAAACCGATCACGTTGCGAGACGCCTCACCCGGACGACCGCAGCAGGTCGACCTCCCGCTGGAACCGACGAGCTGGGAAGTACCGGCCGGTCATCGGCTCGCGCTGGTCGTGGACACCGTGGACCCGCGCTACGAGAGCGCGGATGCGTCCGCGGTCACCTTCGGTTCGTCCGAGCGGACTCCGTCCACGTTGGAGATCCCGCTGGGTTGAGCCGCGTCACTCCGGGGCCCGGACAGCCGGGCCCCGGACGACCGGGGAGGTCAGTCCCCCGCCGGGATTCCGGCACCCCCGCAGGCGTCCAGCGCGGCCTCGACATCGGTCACCCGGATCAACGAGTCCAGGGAACGTTGGGAGGCGAACCCGGTGTCGACCATTTCCTGGACCCATTCCAGCAACTTCTTGTAGTGACCGTTCGGGTCGAGGATCACGACCGGCTTGGTGTGCATGCCGATGTAGTGCGAAGTCCAGACCTCGAACAGTTCCTCGCACGTGCCGACGCCTCCGGGCAACGTCAGGAACGCGGACGCGTGCGCGTCCATCAGCCCTTTTCGCTCCCGCATGGTGTCCACGACGAGCAGCTCGTCCGCCTCGGAGTCCGCGACTTCGAGATCGACCAGAGCGCGCGGAATGACGCCTACCGTACGGCCACCACCGGCCCGCGTGGCCCGCGCCACCTCGCCCATCATGGATACCCGGCCACCGCCGGAAACCAGGGTCCAGCCGCGGTCGGCGATGGCCTTGCCCACCGACGCCGCCAGGTCGAGATGTTCCTGGGGAACGTCGCGGGATGCGCAGTACACGCAGACGGCGACGTCCACAGCGGGTTCACGATCGGTCAATGTGCGTCCTCCCATGCTTGGTACGCCTCCTGCACGATGCTCACGACGTCGTCGATGTCGTCGGTCACGTGCAACAGCGCCAGGTCCTTCTCGCCGATCTTGCCCGACCCGTACATCGAGTCCCGCACCCAGTCGTAGAGACCCTGCCAGTACGACCGTCCGAAGAGCACGACCGGGAACTTCGTCACCTTCTTCGTCTGCACCAGCGTGAGCGACTCGAAGAGCTCGTCCATGGTGCCGAACCCGCCGGGCAAGCAGACGAACGCCTGCGCGTACTTGATGAACATCGTCTTGCGGGCGAAGAAGTAGCGGAAGTTGACCCCGAGGTCCACCCAGGGGTTCAGGCCCTGCTCGAAGGGCAACTCGATACCCAGCCCGATCGAAAGACCACCTGCTTCCGACGCTCCCCGGTTAACGGCCTCCATGGTTCCCGGCCCGCCTCCGGTGATCACCGCACAGCCGATGTTCGCCAGTGCCGCGCCCAACTCGACCCCGGACTGGTACTCGGGATGCTCACGAGGTGTGCGGGCGGACCCGAACACCGTCGCCGCGCGAGGCACCTCCGCCAGCGCGCCGAAGCCCTCGACGAACTCCGCCTGGATCCGCAGCACCCGCCAGGGGTCGGTGTGCACCCAGTCGGTCGGACCGCGTGAATCGAGCAGCCGCTGGTCGGTGGTGGTGGGTTCCTCCAGCCTCGATCTGCGCAGTACCACCGGACCGCGCTGCTTCTCGTGCGGGCGGCTGTCGCCGTTGGGGCCGCTACGGGGACCTTCGATAGTCATGCGACCGAGGGTAGGCACCCGGAACGAACATCGGGTGAGCCGACAGTGTCGGCGTGGTGCAGCGCCGCAGCACGCCGAGCCGACTCCGGTCCGGCCGGACCCCTCGGGCCACACCCGCCCCAGCGGCAGCCGATTACCACCGCCACCCCTCGTCACCTGCTGCGAAGTGGATTCACCCGGTCGATCGGCGGCGTACGATACAGGGAGAAGATCGGTGGTGCCGACGGTCGACGGCAGGCACACCACGCAGGTCTACGACGATCTACGCGGGCGCTCGGCGCGCCGTCGGGCACGACTTCACTCGAGCCCGGGAGTGCATCATGCTCATCGAACTCATCGTCGTCATCCTCGTGCTCGGCATCCTCTACATCGGCGCCAGCGCGAAAATCATCAAGCAGTACGAGCGCGGTGTCGTGTTCCGCTTCGGGCGGCTCCAGGAGAGCACGCGCGGCCCAGGACTGACCATGATCGTCCCGGTCGTCGACCGGATCCGGAAGGTCAACCTCCAGATCGTCACGATGCCGGTACCCGCCCAGGAGGGGATCACCCGCGACAACGTGACCGTCCGGGTCGACGCCGTCGTCTACTTCAACGTGACCGATCCGGTTCGGGCGGTCATCAACGTCGAGGACTACTTGTTCGCAATGGGCCAGGTCGCCCAGACGTCGTTGCGCTCGATCATCGGCAAGAGCGATCTCGACGACCTGCTCTCCAACCGCGAGCGGCTCAACCAGGGCCTCGAGGTGATGATCGACAATCCCGCACTGGGCTGGGGCGTGCACATCGATCGCGTCGAGATCAAGGACGTCTCCCTGCCCGAAACGATGAAGCGCTCGATCGCACGACAGGCCGAAGCCGAGCGTGAACGCCGGTCCCGCATCATCTCCGCGGATGGCGAGTTCCAGGCATCGAGGAAGCTGTCCGAGGCCGCGGCGGTCATGCACGACACACCGGCCGCACTCCAGCTGCGCCTGCTGGAAACCGTCGTGGAGGTCGCGGCCGAGAAGAACTCCACCCTCGTCCTGCCGTTCCCGGTAGAACTGCTGCGCTTCGTCGATCAGACCGGGCACGACGGGAAGACCGGCCAGAAGCAGAAGGAGGAGCTCTCCGCCGACGAGTCCGCCGAAACCGCGGTGGAGACCATCCCGCCAGCGGACGTCCCCGCCCGAACCGACGTGATCGCGCCGTCCGGCGTCGCACCGGCAGCCGACACGCCGGAACCCGAGGGGCCGGAAGCCCCCGCACCGGAGCCGCACGCACCGGAACCCCGCACGCCGGAATCGGCCGAAGACAACAGAACCGTTTCGCAGAACTGAGTCCCACCGGCCCGACGGTCGCCGACCTGCCGAGGAATCGCCGACCGTCCGGCCGGCCCGTACTCCCGGTCAGCTGAGGAAGCGGTGCAACACCTCGGCGCAGCGCCGGATCTCCGCCACGCGGACGTGTTCCTGCTGGGTGTGCGCCAAGGTCGGCGCCCCGGGCCCGAAGTTGACCGCGGGCAGACCGCGCGCGGCGAAGCGGGCGACGTCCGTCCAGCCGAGCTTGGCCACCGGCTCCCCCTCCGATGCAGCGACCAGGTCGGCCGTGGCCGGTTCGGTGAGCCCGGGCAGTGCCCCCTGCGAAGCGTCGACCACGGTGAGTTCGTAGCCGTCGAAGATCTCGCGCACGTGCGCTTCCGCTTCGGCCAACGACGTGTCGGGCGCGAACCGGTGGTTGACGGTCACCACGCACGAGTCGGGGACCACGTTGCCCGCGACCCCACCGTCGATCCGCACCGCCTGCAGCCCTTCGTGGTACTGCAGGCCGTCGATGATCGGATTCCGCGGCACGTAGTCGACGAGCCGCTGCAGCACCGGCTGCGCGGCGTGGATCGCGTTGCTGCCCATCCAGGCCCGTGCGGTGTGCGCGCGGGCGCCGCCCGTACGGACCTCCACCCGCAGGGTTCCCTGGCAGCCGGCCTCGATCACCGCGTTCGACGGCTCGCAGACCACCGCGAGGTTCCCGGTGAGCCAGTCGGGCAGCTCCCGCTCGATGCGGTTGAGGCCGTTTCGCTCGGCGGCGATCTCCTCGCAGTCGTAGAACACGAAGGTCAGATCGTGGCGCGGCTCGGCCAGTGCCGCGGCGACGTTGAGCATCACCGCGTCACCGCCCTTCATGTCGACGGTCCCGCACCCGTGCAGCGTCGCTTCCGTTCCGGTGCCGGTCCAGTGGGACGGCAGGTTGTCGTTGATCGGCACGGTGTCCAGGTGTCCGGCGAGCACGACCCGGGAGTCGCGCCCCAGATCCGTCCGCGCCAGCACGGCGTCCCCGTTGCGCACGACCTCCAGGTGTGGAGCCTGGCTGCGCAGTGCCTGCTCGACCGCGTCGGCGAGCGTCTTCTCGTCTCCGGAGACGCTGGGCACGTCCACCAGAGCAGCGGTCAGTTCGACGGGGTCGGCGGTGAGGTCCAGCGGTGCGGTCACGCCCGGCAGGTTACCCTCGAATCCGCCGCCGAGGCGTCACCGGCCACCTGTCCGGCCCGTTCCGACTCCGGTGGAGCCGCCCCGCACCGGGGCTAGTCAGCCCGATCCCAGGCGAGCCCGAAGCCCGGCTCAATACCCTCCGTGCCCAGCCGATTCCGGAGCGCGACAGCCCACCCCTACTCGGCCGTAGCTCCCGATGCCGATTACCGTTTTTCGCATGAGCAGCGCACAGAACCCCGATCCGCAGAGCACCGGTGCCCACGGCGTGGGCCTGGCCACCGTGACCGATGACGGAACGGTGCTGGACACCTGGTTCCCCACTGTCAAGATCGGCGAACCGGGCGAATCCGGCAGCACTCGGCTGTCGACCGACGAAGCGGCACAGGCCCTCGGCGAAACCGGCGCGGCACTGCTCGGCCACGACAACGCGCGCGGGGTCGAGGTCGTCGCCGTGCGTACCACCATCGGCAGGCTGTCCGACGAGCCCGCCGACACCCACGACCTGTACCTGCGCCTGCACCTGCTCTCGCACCGGCTCGTGCGCCCGCACGGCCAGAACCTGGACGGGATGTTCGGTCTGTTGTCCAACGTCGTGTGGACCAACCACGGCCCGTGCCCGGTGGAGGGCTTCGAGGCGGCCCGGATGCGGCTGCGCGCACGTGGCAACGTCACGGTCTACAGCATCGACAAGTTCCCGCGCATGGTCGACTACGTCACGCCGTCCGGCGTGCGCATCGGTGATGCCGATCGCGTGCGCCTGGGTGCTCACCTGGCCAGTGGGACCACCGTGATGCACGAGGGCTTCGTGAACTTCAACGCGGGCACGCTCGGCGCCTCCATGGTCGAAGGTCGCATCTCGGCGGGCGTGGTCGTCGGTGACGGTTCCGACGTCGGCGGTGGCGCCTCGATCATGGGCACTCTCTCCGGTGGCGGCAAGGAGGTCATCTCCGTCGGCGAACGCTGCCTCATCGGCGCCAACGGCGGCGTCGGCATCACCCTCGGCGACGATTGTGTGGTCGAGGCCGGGCTCTACCTCACCGCGGGCACCAAGGTCACGCTGCCCGACGGCACCATGACCAAGGCTTGTGAGGTGTCGGGCTCGGACGGTCTGCTGTTCGTGCGCAACTCCGTCACCGGCACGGTCGAGGTCAAGAACCGCGAGGGCGGCAAGGTCGAGCTGAACGCCGCACTGCACGCCAACGACTGATTCACGGCCACCACGGAACGCGAACGCGGGGCGGGTCGATTTCTCCGGAAATCGACCCGCCCCGCGACGTTTCGGTTCACAGCACCAGGCGGTTCACAGCGCCAGGCGGTTCACAGCGCCAGGCGCCGGGCTGCTTCCTCGATGCGTTCGTCCGATGCGGTCAGGGCGACGCGCACGTGCCTGCTGCCCGCGGGGCCGTAGAAGGTGCCGGGCGCCACCAGGATGCCCCGCTGCGCCAGCCAGTCCACCGTCTCCCAGGCGTCCTCGCCACCGGTCGACCACAGGTACAACCCACCCTGCGAGTGCTCGACGGTGAAGCCCGCTTTTTCCAACGCCGGGCGCAACACCGCGCGCCGCGCCGAGTACAGCCCGCGTTGGGCGCTCACGTGCTCGTCGTCGCCGAGCGCGGCGGTCAGCGCTTCCTGAACCGGGCGGGGAACGATCATCCCCGCGTGCTTGCGCAGCTCCAGCAGGCGCCGCACGAGGTTCGGATCGCCGGCCACGAACCCGGCGCGGTAGCCCGCGAGGTTCGAGGACTTCGACAGCGAGTGCACGGCGAGGACACCGGTGGGATCGGGCGTCACCGCGGGGTGCAGCACCGATACCGGCTCGGCATCCCAGCCGAGCGTCAGGTAGCACTCGTCCGAAGCCACGACGGCGCCCATCTCCTGAGCCGCGCGCACCGACCTGGCCAGCTGTTCGGCTTCGAGAACGCGACCGGTCGGGTTCGACGGCGAGTTCAACCACAGCAGCGCCGTGCCCGGAGGCGGAAGTTCACCCGGCGCGAGGCGGACGGTCTTCGCTCCGGCCAACGTCGCGCCGACCTCGTAGGTCGGATACGCCAGTTCCGGAATCGCCACGACGTCGCCGCCGCCGAGCCCCAGGAGGGTCGGCAGCCAGGCCACGAGCTCCTTCGATCCGATCGTCGGCAGCACCGCATCCGGGTCCAGCCCGACCACTCCGTGCCTGCGTCCGAGAGCGGCGACCGCCGCCTCCCGCAGCTCGGTCGTACCGTGCGTGGCCGGATAGCCCGATTCCTTCGACGCGGAGTCGAGCGCGCGGCGCAGCACGTCCGGGACCGGGTCGACCGGCGTACCCACGGACAGGTTCACCGGTCCGTCAGGGTGCGCCCTGGCCTTCGCCGCGTGGTCGGCCAACGAGTCCCACGGAAAATCCGGCAGCACCGGCCCTCGAGGCCCGGCCGGATCTCCGACCGGGCTGACGTCCGACCTCATTCCGCCTGCGGCGGGAGGCTGGTGACGGGCTCGACGTCCTTGTTGACCCTGCCCACCTTGGCCGCTCCGCCCGGGGAGCCCAAATCGTCGAAGAAGTCCACGTTCGCCTTCGTGTAGGCGGTCCACTCCTCCGGGACGTCGTCCTCGTAGTAGATGGCCTCCACCGGGCACACCGGCTCGCAGGCACCGCAGTCGACGCATTCATCCGGGTGGATGTAGAGCATCCGCCCGCCCTCGTAGATGCAGTCGACGGGGCATTCCTCGATGCATCCCTTGTCGAGCACGTCGACGCAGGGTTCGGCGATCACGTAGGTCACGGTTGCTCTCTCCTGCTTGAAGCGTTTTCCCTGTCCGCGCTCACAAGTGCCGCGCGGTCCTGACAGTATCCCCCTTGTGCACCGCGGGGACGAAATCGGCTCCCACAGCGCACCGGGCCCCCTGACCTTACGTCCCTCCACCCCGGGGGTAAACGGCGTAAACCCAGATGCTGGAACGCGGACGCGCACGCCGGCACCCGTCGACCCCACCGGCCCCGACCAGGGCGCATCCCCCCAAACCCGACCATTCCGCCAGGTGACGCGCACGTCCGGCCGCCACATCCGGCACTCACCGCGTGGCTCTCGCCACCAGGAGTGCTGTTCGCCACATCTGCGACCGGAGGCCGACGGCGATCACGCGTGGTTCGCGGCCAACCGGTTCCGGGCCAGCACGATCCCGAGCATCATCGCGCTCGGCAACGTCCCGGCCCCCAGCAACAACAGGGTGCGCCAGTCGTTGCCGAGCAGCACCGTGTCCCCGCCCGGGCCGAACGCACCGAACCCGAAGGCCGTCAGGAACCACACCAGCAGCGGGGCCACCGCGACGCTCAGGTGCGGGGAGAGCCGGCCGGCCGCCGACACGGCCAGCGGCGTCGTCACGGCCGCGAGAGCCGCGGTGATCGGGAACTGCATCGAATCGATGTACAACGGCAGGTAGAGCAGCTCGATCAGCGCGAGCAGGACCATGTCCACCAGCAGGAAGCCGAACACCACCCGATCCCGCGCCGTCACCGGTGCTCCGCCCGCTCGGTTCCGCCCACTTCCAGGCCCCCGAACAGGTCATGGGCGCAGCCCTCGGAAGTACCCGCAGCCAGCACGAAGTGCTCCGTATCGACCAGCGGCTGGGCCACGTCGTTCGACAACGCCAACGCCGCGACACCCGCGCCGCCGTCCTCAGCGCCCTCCCACACCCGAACCTGCGTGCGGTGCGCGCGCAACGCGCCGAGCTTCGCGGGGAGGTGTTCGCCGACGTCGACGACGGTCGTGATCCGCTCGTCCGCCACGCTCGGCAACTCGTGGGGTCGGGGCAGCGCGAACGGCAGGTCCGGCGCCCGGCCGAGCTCGGCCAGCCCGTCGGCCTGCACGCCTTCCGACGGCACGACGTGAAAGACGCGGTGCACTTCCGGCACTCTCGCGGCCGCTGTCATGGTCACCTCGTGCGCGCGGACGTGATCCGGATGCCCATAGCCCCCGTCGCTCGCGTAGGTCACCACCACCTGCGGTTCGACCTCCCGTAGCACCGCTTCGAGCTGATCGGCCTGCACGCCCCGGTCCCCGGCCACGAACGCACGAGGATGCGCCCCGGGGAGGGCTCCGGCGATTCCCGGGCGTTCCCATTGCATGCCGGAGTCGCGCCAGCTCCCCATCCCGCCGAGGAACCGCTGGTCGGCGACCCCCAGCTCCGCGCAGGCGGCGCGCAACTCGCCGACCCGATAACCACCGAGCTGATCGGCTTGGTCCGAGACCAGCCGACGCAGGTCTTCGGGGATCACTTCGCCCTCTTCACCGAGGGTGCAGGTAACCACTGTCACGCGAACACCGGAAGCGGCGTACCGGGCAATCGTGCCGCCGGTCCAGATCGTTTCGTCATCGGGGTGCGCGTGTACCAGCAGCAACCGAGGTGGGGGCGTCAGCGTCGTCACCCGGCCAGCCTATTGAACGCCGTGCGGCGCCTGGCGAACGGTCTGGTGGCACGCGCTGGGACGCAGCGGATCACCAGCCGTCGTCCTCGGCCGGTGTGCCCTTCCAATCGGCCGCCGTCGAGAACGGCCCGGCGAGTCCGTTGCCCTCTTGCACACCGCTGACGTCGCGCCGCTGCACGAGCACCTGGGCCTGCTGGTAAAGCGGCAGGGCGATCGCCCTCGACCACAACACCGACTCGATCTTCGCCGAGGCGTCCTCGAACGAGAGACGCCCCGTCATGGCCGCCTCGATAGTGGGCTGCAGGAGCTCGTCGCAGAATCCGGCCGGGTTGTACGGCAGTGACGACGGGTCGCTCTCGGACGCCGACGACGGGCAACCGTAGGCCGAAGCCATCATGGACGCCGGATCTCCGCCCGCAGGCCTCGGAGTGATCGCCATGTCCACCGAAGCGGCCGGACCGGGCTCCTCCGCGAGCGGGTTGTCGGCGAGTACGTCGGTGAACAGCTCATCACCGGTCGGCGTGACCGCGGTCGCCCGGATTCCCTGCTCAGTGAGCTGGCGGGCCGTTTCCTCGGCGATCCGGACGTACTGCTGGTGTTCGAACGGGGCCGCGATCACCAGGTTGAGCGGCTTGCCGTCCCGCATCCACACACCGCCACTGCGCTGATAACCGGACTCGGTCAGCAACCGGGCCACATCGGCGGGATCCCCGCTGGGGTTTCCCGCGGGCTCGGTGGGCCGATAGCCGCGTTCGGAGGGCGCGAGCACCTGGCTGTGCGCGTGCAGCTGGTCGGCCGGGCCACCGTCGGAACCCACCTCGATCAGGCGGTCCCGGTCGACGGCCGCCGCGACCGCTCGGCGCACCTTCGTCTCGGCGAGGTTCGGACTGGTCGGACGCAGCAGGACCTGCATGGTCGCCGGCCGCGGAATGGTGGTGATCTGCACGGATTCACCCAGCGCGCGCAGCGAGTCGATGGCCGCGCGGTCCGCCCCGAACACCGCCAGGTGGCTGTCACCGCTGCGCAGGGCTGCGACCTGCCCCGCCTTGTCATTGGCGCGCAGCACGATCCGGTCGGACACCGACGGGGTGCCGTAGTAGCGGTCGTTGCGTTCCAGGACGATCACGCCGCGGTCGAGGTCGACCTGCCTGAACCGGAACGGTCCGCCCGAGGCGGGGTATCCCTCGTCGAGCGCGGTGGTCCAGCCACCCGGTGAGTCCTTGAGCAGGTGCGCGGGAAGCAGATTGGTGAACAGCGACTTCCAACCCGGGTAGGGCTGGGCGAAGGTGACCTCCACCGTCTTGCCACCGGCGTGGGACGCCACGTCCTCGATCAATCGGTAGCCTGCGGGATCCGTCACCCCCGGCTGGGATCGCAGCTGCTGCCACAGGTAGACGAAGTCCTCGGCCGCGATCGGTCCGCCGTCGGACCAGTTCGCCTCCGTCCGGATCCGGTATCGGACGGTGAACTTCTCGGCGTCCGGAACCACTTCGGCCGATTCCATCAGCGTGGTGTCCAGTCGCAGCTCGCCGTTTTCGTCCGGCCGGAAGACCGACGGCAGCATCAGGCTGGACAACGCCGAGCTCGTCGGGGACAGGTCCGCGAGGGTGTGCGGGTTGAACCCGCCCTCGATGGTGTCCACGCCGACGACGACCTCGGTGGGCATCGGCTGGGTGGTCGGCACGTCCGGCGGGGCGTCCGACGTGGCCGGCGGGTCGACCAGCGGTGGCGGTGGCGCGTTCGTGCACGACACCACCAAGCTCAGCACGGCGAACAGCAGACCGACCACGGCGGGACGACGCCGACCTGAAAACACGCGGCCGAACCTCCCTCCCAACACCTGGCGACCCACACGCGGGCGGACAATTGCACGCTCCGCTAGGAAGCGGCGCGAGCACCCCATCGTTCCGTCCGCTGTTCCGGTGATCGGCGGCGGGGTGCCATTACGGAGTGTCCCTCAGGTGAACGGCCATGTCCGCCGTTCCACGCGAACCCGGACCAACCAGTCTCGCGCGGAACGGCACACATCGCTCAGGAGTTGTCGCGCGCCTTGGCCTTCGAGCGGTCACGACCGCGCGTCGTGGAGTCCAGAACCATCTTGCGGACGCGGATCGCCTCCGGACCGATCTCGACGCATTCGTCGGCGGAGCAGAACTCCAGTGCCTCCTCCAGGCCGAGCGTGCGCGGCCTGGCGAGCCGCTCGAGCTCGTCACCGGTCGCGGAGCGCATGTTGGTGAGCTTCTTCTCTTTGGTGACGTTGATGTCGAGGTCCTCGGCACGCGGGTTCTCACCCACGACCATGCCCTCGTACACCTCGGCGCCCGGCTCCACGAAGAACGTTCCCCGGTCGGCCAACTGCATCATCGCGTAGCTGGTGACCGGTCCGGTGCGGTCGGCGACCAGCGAACCGCTGTTACGGGTGCGCAGCTCACCGACCCACGGGAAGTACCCCTCGAAGACGTGGTTGGCGATGCCCGTGCCCCGCGTCTCGGTCAGGAACTCGGTACGGAACCCGATCAGGCCGCGGGCCGGGATGATGTATTCGAGGTTGATGCGGCCGGTGCCGTGGCCGTCCATCGTCTCCATCCGGCCCTTGCGGGAGGCCATCAGCTGGGTGATCGCGCCGAGGTGCTCCTCGGGAGCGTCGACGGTCAGGCGCTCGAACGGCTCGCACAGCTTGCCGTCGATGGTCTTGGTGACCACCTGCGGCTTGCCGACGGTCAGCTCGAAGCCTTCCCGCCGCATGTTCTCCACCAGCACGGCCAGGGCCAGCTCGCCACGTCCCTGCACCTCCCAGGTGTCCGGGCGCTCGGTGGGCACGACCTTGACGCTGACGTTACCGATCAGCTCGCTGTCCAGCCGGTTCTTGACCTGTCGCGCGGTGACCTTGGTGCCGCCGTTGCGGCCGGTCATCGGCGAGGTGTTGATGCCGACGGTCATGGAGATCGCCGGGTCGTCGACGGTGATCCGCGGCAACGGCTTCGGGTCGTCGAGGTCGGCGAGGGTGTCGCCGATGGTGATGTCCGGAATTCCGGCGATGGCGACCAGGTCACCGGCCGAGGCCTGTTCCGCCGGGACCCGATCGAGGTTCTCGGTGATCATCAGCTCGGTGAGCTTGACCTTCTCGACGCTGCCGTCCTCGCGGCACCAGCCGACGTTCTGCCCCTTGCGCAAGGTGCCCGCGTGGATGCGGCACAGCGCGATCCGGCCGAGGAACGAGGAGGCGTCGAGGTTGGTGACGAGTGCCTGCAGCGGCGCGTCGAGCTCGGCGACCGGCGCGGGCACGTGCTCCAGGAGCACGTTGAACAGCGAGTCGAGGTTCTCGTCCGCGGGCAGTTCCCCGTCGGTCGGCTGGGTGAGGCTGGCTCGTCCGGCGCGGGCCGACGCGTAGACCACCGGCAGATCGAGGACCGCGTCCATGTCGACGGTGGCCTCGCCGCTCTCGTCGAGCTCGGAGGCCAGCTCCAGCAGCAGGTCGTGGGCCTCTTCGACGACCTCGGCGCACCGGGCGTCGGGACGGTCGACCTTGTTGACCACGAGGATCACCGGCAGCTGCGCGGCGAGCGCCTTGCGCAGCACGAAACGGGTCTGCGGGAGCGGCCCCTCGCTGGCGTCGACGAGCAGCACGACACCGTCGACCATCGACAGGCCGCGCTCGACCTCACCGCCGAAGTCGGCGTGACCGGGGGTGTCGACGACGTTGATGGTGACCGGGCCGTCCTCGGTCTCCCGGTGAACGGCCGTGTTCTTGGCCAGGATGGTGATGCCCTTCTCGCGCTCCAGGTCATTGGAGTCCATGACCCGGTCGACGAGTTCCGCTCGCTCGGAGAAGGCGCCGGACTGGCGCAGCATTGCGTCCACCAAGGTTGTTTTGCCGTGGTCGACGTGCGCGACGATCGCTGCGTTGCGCAGATCGCTGCGAGTCTGCTGGTTCGGGACGGCGACGCTGGTGGCGGACACGCGAGTACTCCTGAATGGTCGGAGAGCAAGTGGTTCGGAAAGTAGCGGCGGTGCTCGTCGACCAACGTCTGCCGCGGCTCCGCTATTGCCGCCGCTGCGGAGCTATGACGCCGCCGGGAATAGGGCCCGACGCGGCACGATGTCGACACGCGGCACCACCAAGCGTAGTCCAATGCTCGGTAGAACCCTCGGGCACGTGCGCAGTGCAACACCCCTGGGCCCACGAACAACATCAAGTTCGCCTTCTTAGGTTAGGTTCACCTACGCTGGAGGTCCCGACCCCGGCCGCGGAGTGAATAGCGTGGGCAAAGGCACCATCAAGGTCAAGCGAAAGTGCTGTCATTCGAAGCCACCGTGCAAGAGCTGCCCGATCGTAGTGCTCCGCGAGGCCCTGCGGGATTCGAAGGCTCAGGAGGCCCGGAAGGCCGAGAAGGGCGCCCCCAAGCGCGCCGAGACCGCTGCGCCGGACCGGAGCGAACCGAGACTCGAGACGGCTGCTCGGGACCTGACCGACCCGCGGTCGATGGAAACGGCTCCCGAACGCGCCGCCAGGAAGCTGCTGGAAAAGCCCCTGGAGGCTTACCTGAAGCCGCTCCCGGACGCATCCGACGCCGAAACGGCTGTGGAACCCACCTACACATCGATGGCGGACCGAGAGCCGGTCGACGATCAGTGCGACTGTGCTGACCAGGATTGCGTCGACGACCAGGAGGACATCGCCGACGAGGACGGTGTCGACGGCCGGGACGGCGTCGCCCGCGAAGAATCTCTCGCCGACCGGGAAGCTGTCGCGGACGAGGTCGTTCCGAAGAACAAGAAGAAGGACAAGAAGAGCAAGAAGAAGGGAAAGAAAAAGTCGTGATCTCCCCGGCCCGCGCCGACAGACGGCCGCGGGCGGAACACTGATCGCGCGATATTCGGTTTTGCTCGACTATTCCGCCGGGGACAGGCGATCGGCGTACTTGGCCAATTCCGGGACGGTTCGCAGCGCCTCGAATTCGATCACCTCGTGGCGCGCGAGCTTGTGCCACTCGAACGGGTCGGTGGCCAGGATCGCCTCCAGCCTGTTCCTGGACATCGCCCGGGCGATGATCACCCCTCCGGTTCGCGGCTGCCGGTGACCGGTGGCGATGAAATCACCCGCATCGTAATGGCGGCTGACCCACTCGTAATGATCCACCAGCCTGGCGTCGATCTCGGTATCGGGACCCGTGTAGTGCAGCAGTACAACAAACATTTTTTCACGATAACGCCGCGGCTCTCCCCCCGCCGATCACGCGGAGGTAGCATTCGTTCCGTGCACGCTTTTGTGACCAGTTGGTGGGCCGCCGAACGGCGGCCCCTGCTCGACGTGCACTGACAGCAGACTTGACTCGGCCGCCGCTGGTGGCGGCCGACGCGTGATGCTGGAGCGGTCGATCCCGGTGGCGGTCGGATCCGACACCAGGAGTGATCATGACCCGCCTTTCCGGATTGACGCCGTCCGGCCATGTCCAGCTCGGAAACCACCTCGGCGCGGTGCGCCGGTGGGCGGCCGAGGCCGGACCGGACGACCGGTTCTTCATCGCCGACCTGCACGCCATGACCAATCCGTACCGACCGGAGCGGCTGCGCGCGCTGACCCGCGAGCAGCTCGCGGTGCTGCTGGCCACCGGCATCGAGCCGGAATCGGTGTTCGTCCAGTCCGATCTGGCCGGCGAGCTCGGAGCGCTGAACTGGGTTCTGGAGTGCACCTGCACCTACGGCGAAGCCGCCCGGATGACGCAGTTCAAGGAGAAGGGTTCCGGCCGTGATTCGGCCAGGGTGGGCCTGCTGACCTATCCGGTGCTGATGGCCGCCGACATCCTCCTGCAGGGTGCGACGGAGGTTCCCGTCGGTGCCGACCAGGGCCAGCACGTCGAGCTGGCGCGGGCCATCGCCAGGCGGTTCAACAGCGGTTTCGGCGAGGTCTTCGCGGTGCCCGGCGCGGTGCTGCCCACGGCGTCGGCCCGGGTGCGCGACCTGGCGGATCCGAGCCGGAAGATGGCCAAGTCCAACCAGCAGTCGGCCGGTGTGGTCTTCGTGCTCGACGAGCCGGACGTGGTACGCCGCAAGTTCCGGCGGGCGGTCACCGACGATCTCGCCCGGGTCCGCTACGCCCCGGAGGAGCAACCCGGCGTGGCGAACCTGCTGGAGATCCTCGCCGGCTGCACCGGAACGAGCCCGTTCGGTGCCGCCGAAGGCATCGGCTCGTACCAGCAACTCAAGGAGCTGGCGGCGGAAGCGGTCGTGGCGGAGCTGCACCCGGTTCGCGAGCGGGTTCGCGAGCTTCTCGACGACCCGGCCGAACTCGATCGCATCCGCGCGCAGGGAGCCAAGCGCGCTTCCGAGCGCGCACAACCGCGGCTGGACGGCGCACTGCGAATGGCCGGACTGCGTTGAACTCCGCAGGGTGGCGGGACGCCGGTCCCGCCACCCTGTCACCGGTCAAGCGGCCCTGTCACCGGTCAAGCCGCCCTGTCACCGGTCAAGCCGCCCTGTCACCGGTCGAGCCGCCCTGTCACCGGTCGAGCCGCCCTGTCACCGGTCGAGCCGCCCTGTCACCGGTCGAGCCGCCCTGTCACCGGTCGAGCCGCCCTGTCACCGGTCGAGCGGCCCTGTCACCGGTCGAGCGGCCCTGTCACCGCCGTTCCCGCGGGGCCCGCCCGACTATCCGTCGGGCGGGGCGCCCGCCGAGCACATTCGTCGAGCTGATGGGCTCGAGCGATTCACCGGCGCAGGCAGTCTCGGATCGAGTGCACCAGCACGCGGTCGGCGTCGAGCCAGTTCAGGCCGGTCAGGTCCGGCCCGTCGATCCAGCGCACCGCGCGGTGTTCGACGGCCTTCGGGTAAGCGGACGAATCGGCGAGTTCGGCGGCGTGGATGCGCAGCAGCATGCCGTTGTTCAGCGGCACGTCCGTGCCGATCCGGTGCGCCGGTTCGACGTCGACGTCGAGTTCCTCCCGGCATTCCCGCACGACCGCGTCGGCCTCGGTTTCGCCCGGGTCCACCCGCCCGCCGGGCAGTTCCCAGCGTCCGGCGTCCGCTGCCGGGAAGTGCCGCTGCTGGGCCAGCAGTTGCCCCTTGCGGACGATGGCGGCACCGACGACGACCGACCGCTCGGCCCACGCCTCGGCGACGGCCCGCACCGCGACCATTCGCTGCGCGAGCACGCCGAGCACCACCCGCCGCATCAGCGTCACGTCCACCACCCGGCCCAATCTGCCGCCGGGGGTCGTCCAGTGCAGCGAGTCCGTGACCAGGGTCCGACCACCCACATCGGCCAGCACCGACTCGTGCCGGAGTTCGCGCAGCGGCCCGTCGACCAGTACCGAGGACATCCCGTCGGCATCGGCCCGCACGACGCGGGTCCGCAACCGCACCGGTATTCCGGCGACGCCGAGCCGGAAGCCGATCTCGTCACCGGGCACCAGCAGCTCCAGCGCCGAGGGCGTCGCCCAGGCGCGCACGCCCACCTCGGCGAGGCCGGTCGTGGCGGTTCGGGTGTGACGCAGCGCGGCGGCCACGGTCGCCACCGGCGCGTCGATCAATCCCGTGCTACGCAACACAGACACGTGTTCGTATCTTGCCCGACCGTCTCCAGCCGGTCACCGGCCCCCACCTCCGGCGCTCACTCGCCGACGAGCGCCACGCCGCCGGGGTTGAGTTCGAGTCGCACGCTTTCCCCGATCGCGGGGGCGTTGTTGATCTGCGCGATCGCCTCGACCTTCCCCACCTCGGGCACGTCGACGCCCAGTCGCACGTGGTCGTGCCGGTGGACGCGTTCCAGCACGGTCCCGGCAGCACCACCACCGGCGACCGCTGAACCGACGCCTGCACCGACCTCCGGGGCCGCGTGGACTCCGGACGCGCGCAACCCCAGCCGGGCGGCACCGTCCTCCGCACCGATCGCCACCCGGCCGAGAGCGCAGCTGGCGATCCCGCCGCTCACCTGCGCGGGCAGCAGCGTGGTGCAACCGAGGAATTCGGCGACCTCGTCCGTGGCCGGGTGGCGCCAGAGCCTGCCGGGGGTGTCCACCTGCGAGATCGTGCCGTCGAGGAGGACGCCCACCCGGTCGGCCAGCGTGAAGGCCTCGTCGTGGTCGTGGGTGACGACGATGGCGGTCGCGTCGTCGCGGTCCAGCAGCGCCGCCAGGTCGACGGCGAGCTGGTCACGGAGCACCCGGTCGAGCGCGGACAGCGGCTCGTCCAGCAGCAGCAGTCTGGAGTCGGCGGCCAGTGCGCGGGCCAACGCGACCCGTTGCGCCTCGCCCCCGGACAGTTCCGTGACCCGGCGGCGCTGGTAACCGTCGAGGCCGACGACGTCGAGGAGCTCGCCCACCTTCCGCTTCCGGTGGGCCCGGCCGTGCGCGCGCATCCGCATCCCGAACTCCACGTTCCCCGCGACGTCGCGGTGCGGGAACAACTGCCCGTCCTGGAAGACCATGCCGAAACCACGCCGGTGCACCGGCACCCGCGCGAGGTCGTCTCCGTTCCAGCGGATCCCGCCCGAAGTGGGCCGTTCGAGTCCGGCGACCGCGCGCAGCAGCGTGGACTTTCCGCATCCGGACGGCCCCAGCAGCGCGACCACCTCACCTCCGGCCACCGACAGGTCCACATCGGACACGGCTTCGGTGGTCCCGAAGCGGACCGTGAGTTCGCGGATGGTCAGGCTCATTTCAGAACTCCTCGACTGCGTCCTCGCGCACCCGCAACCGTTCGATGACG
Source organism: Parasphingorhabdus pacifica (assembly GCF_054779195.1). NCBI lineage: Bacteria > Pseudomonadati > Pseudomonadota > Alphaproteobacteria > Sphingomonadales > Sphingorhabdaceae > Parasphingorhabdus > Parasphingorhabdus pacifica. Next base: position 451,072 of record NZ_BAAGYS010000006.1, on the reverse strand, counting down.
ATCACGGCGAGCACGGTGACGACCATGAGCAGCGCGCACGCCGCATACGCCATCTGGGTGTTCAGCTGTCCCGGTCTGGCGATCAATCGGGCGATCGCCACCGGCAGCGTCGGCGCGTCCGGGCGGGCGAGGAAGCTCGTCGCGCCGAACTCGCCGAGCGCCACGACGAACCCGAACCCGGCCGCGGACACGACGGCTCGGGCGGCCAGCGGCACGTCGACCTCCCACCGCACTCGCCACGGGCTCGCGCCGAGTGTCGCGGCGGCCTGCCGCAGCCGGGCGTCGATGGCCCGCAGCACCGGCAACACCATCCTGATCACCAGCGGAATCACCACGAGCGCCTGCACGAACGGGACCAGCAGCGGTGACGTGCGCAGGTCGCCAGGCAACGCGTCCAGCGTGATCAGGTAGCCGAATCCGACGGTGACGGCCGAGACGCCCAGCGGCAGCATCAGCGCGGTGTCCAGCACGTCCGCCGTGCTCTTCCGCCGCACCCCGACGAGCACCAGCGAGGCCAGCAGGCCGATCAGCAGCGCCAGCCACGTGGCGTCGGCGGCGTTGCGCACCGAGTTCAGCGCCGCCTCGTAGCCCGAGACCTCCAGCGTGCCGCGCTCCCCGGTTCCGGCCAGCGCCCGGAATCCGGCGAGGCTCCAGCCGTCGGGCGCGGTGACCGAACGGGCCAGCAGCCCCACGATCGGGGTGAGCATTCCGCTGAGCACCAGTGCGGCCGCTCCGACCACCCACCATTCCGCGCCCCGAGGCCGTCGCGCGGTGTCCCCGGTGCGCCGCAGCCGCAGCGCCGTCTCGCGACGCCGCCTGGCCACGGCGGCGATCACCAGCGCCGCCAGCACCGCCGCCACTTGCAGCAGCGACAGCGCGGCCGCACCGGAGAGGTCGAGCATTCGCACGGTGCGCAGGTAGATCTCGGTTTCGAGGGTCCGGTACCGGCCGTCCCCGAGCACCAGCACGATGCCGAAGCTCGTGGAGCAGAACAGGAACACCACTGCCGCGGCGGATCCGAGCGCGGGCATCAGCGCGGGCAGCGTGATCGAACGGAACGCGCGCAACCGGGAGGCGCCCAGGCTCCGCGCGGCGTCCTCACCACGGGGATCGAGGTGCGCCCAGAGCCCACCGACGGTCCTGGCCACCACCGCGACGTTGAAGAACGCGTTGGCCAGCACGATCGCCAACACGCTGCCGTCCGAACCTCCGAGCAGCGCGCGGAAGGCCATGCCCACCACGATCGTCGGCAGCACGAACGGCACCGTGATCATCGCCCGGATCGCGGTTCGCCCGGGCACGGCCGCGCGGGCGAGGACGTAGGCCAGCGGCATGCCCGCCAGCAGCGCCACCGCCGTGGACGCGGCGGCTTGCCCCAGGGTGAAACCCACCAGCCGCCAGGTGCTCGGCTCGGTCAGCACCGCCCCGAATTCGCCGTCCAGGCCCAGCTCGACGATGGCCGCCACCGGCCACACGAAGAACGTCCCGAGGAATCCGAGCACCAGCGCACCGGCGAGCGGCAGCAGCACCCGGTGCCCGGCACGCGGCGCGGGCGACGAACTCCGCCGCCGACCGGCGAGCACGGTCATCGGCGGTCAGCCCCGAACCACGTCGCGCCACTGTTCGACCCACTGGTCGCGGTGGCGTTCGACCCGTTCGGCGGGCATTTCGGCGGGATCGTGCGGCAGCGGCGCGTGGGTGGCCCAGCCCGGAGGCAGCGGCACGTCCCGCACGACCGGGTACACGTACATCTGTTCGGCGACCTGGCGCTGGAAATCCTGGGAGAGCAGGAAGTCGACCACCTTGCCCGCCGCTTCCGGGTGTTCGGCGCCCGCCAGCACCCCGGCGTATTCGACCTGCCGGTAGCAGGTGTCCAGGAGCGCCTTGGTCGGGGCGGTGCCGTCCGGCCCGACCTCGGCGGCCGGGGAGGAAGCGTAGGACAGCACGATCGGGCGCGGTCCCGCACCGGACGAACCGGAGAAGTCCTGGTTGTAGGCCTCTTCCCAACCGGAGCTGAGCTTGGTGCCGTTGGCCATCAGCCGCTGCCAGTAGTCCTGCCAGCCGGTTTCGCCGAAAGTGGCGACGGTGTTGAGCAGGAATGCGAGCCCCGGGGAGGACGTCGTCGGGTTCGGCACGGCGAGCAGGTCGCGGTACCGGGGATCGGTCAGGTCGCGCAGGCTCGTCGGCTCCGGAACGCCGTGTTCGGCGAACCAGCGGGTGTCGACGTTGAGGCACACGTCGGCCACGTCGACGGCGGTGAGCCGGTCACCGGCCCCCAGCGCGTGGCGTTCGGGGCCGCGGTCGGCGTTGACGGCGTCGTGCTGGGCGAACACGCCCTCGCCCAGCGCGCGAGAGGCGAAGGTGGAGTCGACCCCGTAGGCGACGTCGCCGATCGGGTCGCCCTTCGACAGCACGAGTTTGTTCGTGAGTTCCCCGGCGTCACCGCTGTGCCGGATCTCGACGTGAATCCCGTTCTTCCGTTCGAAGTCGGCGAGCACCTGCTCGTCGACGGCGAAGGAGTCGTGGGCGACCAGCGTGACCGTGCGCGTGCCCGGTGGCGGCTCCGCCGAAGTTCCGATGAGCGAGCAGCCGGATGCCAGGGCGACCACCACGGTGGCGACGCCGAGGCGCTGTAACGAACGTTTCAAACGATCCTCCCGATCTCACACCACGCGTGCGGCATCGAGCTGATCGCATCGCCTCCCCGCGCCGGCATGATCCGGTTCGGGTCTCGACGGTCGAGGGGTTCGGCCCCTCCTCTCAGCCCAGCTCACTGGACTCCCGTGGCGACGTGAGTGTACTTCAGGTGAGATCGCGACGGCAGGCGCGTGTTCGAGACGCTCGCCACGCCCCGTGGCCGCACGAGCCGCGCCGACGCACCGGCGGGTTGCTCGCATTCCGGGCGGTGAGGCACCACCATGTGTTCATGACCGATCTTCTCAACGACACGCAGGTGTCCGAGGCGCTGGCGCATCTGCCGGACTGGCACCAGGACGACTCGGAGCTGACCCGGACCGTGGAGTTCGAAAACTTCGCGCAGGCGATCCAGGCCGTGAACCGCATAGCCGAGATCGCCGAGAGCGAGCACCACCACCCGGACATGGACATCCGGTGGCGCAAGGTCACCTTCCACTGCTCGACGCACTCGGAAGGCGGGATCACCCACAAGGACGTGTCGATGGCCGAGGAGATCGACGGCGTGGTGGAAGCCCTCTCCTGAGCAGGGCGCGGCTGGTCGGTTCGGCATAGCCAACGTTTAAGGAGGGCTACGTGCGAGCCCCAGCTCTTGGGCCGGTCACCTGGCACAAGTCCAGCCGCACCACCGACAACGACAACTGCGCCGAGATCGCAGACCTGTCCGACACGATCGCCGTCCGGGACTCCAAGATCCCCGATGGCGCCGCCTTCGTGTTCAGCCCGTCGGCGTGGTCGGCATTCCTGTCCGCAGTCAAGACAGGTCGGCTCGACCACTGATCACCGACCGGAAGCCCCGCCCGACACGAATCCGGGCGGGCCCCGGGGCGCATCCCCCTGCGCAGAGATATAGATCGAGCGTGAGCCAGTAGCACGAACCACCAGGTGCCGTGATCACAGCGCCACAGCTTCTCTCGCCGGGGACCCGGCGAGAGAGCCCTTCTCTTACACAGATTCCGCACAGCACTGCTGGTCAGGACAGCACCCGTGGAGACCACCAACCACCCCGCACCCGCCAGGAGACATAACCGGCATTTCCAACGGGCGCTGCGGGAAAATAGGATTCGAGTCCACTGGGGTGGTAGGTCCGCGCGGGTGGTCCCTCAGTTCGGACGCGGGCGAGCGGAGGTTGTGTCGTGCACAAGATCGCTGATCAGCGAGAGATCGGCTCCGGTGCCGCTGTCGGCTTGGCACTGGGAGTCGCGTTTTCCCTGCTTCTGGACGAATGGGCGTTCTTGGCTGTCGGGATAGCGATCGGACCTGGTGCAGGCATGGCGATCGGGAAGGCAAGGTCTCGACGGAAGGGCAGTACCGACGGGACCAATGACCCGGCCTGAGGCAGCGAGATCGGATACAACGCCCGTCCTAGGCCTCGCCGGTGACGAGGTCGGCGGCTTCGAAGGCACAGCCCCACGACAATGCGACGCCGGAACTGCCGTGCCCGTAGTTGTGGACTATCCGCGCCCCGCGGAACTCCTCGACGTCCAGCCGCACGGCATCGCGCCCCGGTCGCAGCCCCACCCGCACTTCCAGCACCTCGACCTCGGACACTCGCGGATCGATGGCGGCACAGCGCCGGATGATCCCCTCGGTCACCCGCTCCGACGGGTTCGGATTCCAGTCCTGGTCCACGGCTATCCCGCCGAGCACCAGGCGCTCCCCGTGCGGAAAGAAGCTCGCGAACTCCACATTCGAGCCCACCTCGACGAAGTACTCCTCGACCCCCGGATTGCGCACCACCACCTGCTGGCCACGCACCGGATGCACCCCGGGGTCCCCGACGAGTTCGCGGGCTCCCACACCGGAGCAGTTCACCACCGTCGCCGCTTCTTCGACCGCTTCGGCGAGCGAGGGCACCGGGCTCAGCACCAACCGTCCACCCGCCGACTGGAAGCGGTCGACAAGCCGGTCCAGGTAGCGGGGCATGTCGATCAGCGGGACGGTCGCCCGGTAGCCGCTGGCGAACCCCTCCGGTAGTTCGTCCTCCGTGCAGTGCCGCAGGTCGGTCAGCAATCGGGTTTCGGGCGGCACCGTGTCACCGAGGGCGAGCCTCGAAGCCATCCGGCCCGGAACGAGCCGCACACCCGAATCTTCCTCGCGGGCAAGGGTCATGAACTCGGCGTGCGCCATGGTCGCCCAATACAGGACCCGTCCGGGTGGCCGTAGCATCGCCGGACCCCACATCGCACCGGCCACCGCCGAGGTGGTCTCCTGCGGTCGTTCGGCCGTCCGGATCAGCACCTCGTAGCCCTGCTCGGCCAGCACGACACCGGTCGAGAGGCCTTGCACACCTGCACCGACGACCAGCACCGACGGGTTCATTTTTCCACGCTAACAGCAGGTCACCCGCCGGTCAGGACATCGAGCGGGCCTGTCGGCGGATCGAGCGGTCTTGCCGGGACTTGGCCCTACCGTTCAGGCATCTCGTGGTCCCAGCTTCCGCCGAGCTTTGGGGCCAGTCCCCGAGCCGCTATCCGGCCGAATTCCGCTGGTGCCGCTTCAGCTGCCCGCTCCGGAATCGCCCCCAGCAGGCGCGCGCCGACCGCTCCGGGCAGGTCCGCGAAGTTGCACCGGGCCGCCAGATCCGGAGTGCCCGGCCAGCTCCCGATGACCACGCCCGCGCACGCCAGGTCGCGGGTGCGGAGCGCTTCAGCGGTCAGGGCGGCGGCGTTCAGCACTCCGAGCCCGGCTTCGGCCACCACCAGCACCGGCGCACCCAGCCGCGCCGCCACGTCGGCGAGGGTGCTGCCCGCTTCGTCGTACTGCACCAGCAGCCCACCGGCTCCTTCGACGAGCACCAGGTCGTGCTCGTCCGCGAGCTCGGCGACCGCCGAGGCCGTGGCTTCGGCGGTGACGGGCGGCGTTCCGGACAGTCGCGCGGCCGTGCGCGGGGCGAGCGGGTCGGGGAAGCGGCCGAGTTCGACCGCCGTGACCGGCCCGGCCAACCTGGTGATCTCGGCCAGATCACCAGGCTCGCCGTCGGCGACACCGGTCTGTGCGGGTTTGACCACCGCGACCCGCCGGTGCGCGGCGAGCGCCGCCAGCGCGGCGGTCACCACGGTCTTGCCTACCCCGGTACCGGTTCCGGTGATCACAACGATGCCGTCCACGAGGCGCTTCCTTTCGTTCAGCTCGCTGCCGCCGCGGCCAGCGCGGCCGCGGCGATGCGGTCGAGGTCGGCGTCGTCGGTGACGTACGGCGGCATCGTGTAGATCATGTTCCGGAACGGCCGCAACCACACGCCGCGCTCGATCGCGGCGCGGCTCGCGGCGGACATGTCCACGGAGTGGCCGAGCTGGATCACCCCGATGGCGCCGAGCGCGCGGACGTCGACCACTCCCGGCAGCTGTCGGGCGGGCACGAGCCCCTCGGAGAGCCGCTTCTCGATCCGGCCGACCTCCCCGCGCCAGTCCTGGTCGAGCAGCACGTCCAGCGAGGCGTTCGCGGCGGCCGAGGCCAGCGGGTTGCCCATGAACGTCGGGCCGTGGGCCAGCACGGGAACCTCACCGGTGGAGATGCCTTCGGCCACCTCCGACGTGCACATGGTCGCGGCCATCGTCAGGTAACCACCGGTCAACGCCTTGCCGAGGCACATCACGTCCGGGCTCACGGCCGCATGATCGGCGGCGAAGAGTTCGCCGGTGCGGCCGAACCCGGTGGCGATCTCGTCGAAGATCAGCAACACGTCGTGCCGGCTGGTCAGTTCGCGCAGGTCCCGCAGGTATTCCGGCGAGTGGAAGCGCATGCCTCCCGCGCCCTGGACCACGGGTTCGACGATCACCGCCGCGAGTTCGTGCGCGTGCTTTTCCAGTAGGTCGGACAGCTGCCGAACGTACTGCTCGTCGTAGTCGGCAGGTGGTGCGTCGGCGAAGACCTGCGGGGCCAGCGCCCCGTCCCACAGATGGTGCATGCCGCCTTCCGGGTCACACACCGACATCGGGTGCCAGGTGTCGCCGTGGTAGCCGCCGCGCCAGGTGAGCATGCGCCGCTTGCCCGCCCGCCCCCGGGAGCGCCAGTACTGCAGGCACATCTTCATCGCGACCTCGATCGACACCGATCCCGAATCGGCCAGGAACACGTGCCGCAGCGGATCCGGGGTGATCTCGACCAGACGACTGGCCAGCCGGATCGCGGGCTCGTGGGTCAGCCCGCCGAACATCACGTGGCCCATCCGGCCGAGTTGTCCGCGGATCGCCTCGTCGATGACCGGATGCGCGTAGCCGTGGATCGCCGACCACCACGACGACATGCCGTCGATCAGTTCCCGCTGCCCGTGCACCGGTTCGGCCATCCGCAACCGGACCCCGTGCGCCGACTCGACCAGCAACGGCGGGTCGGTGGCGGGCATCGTTCCGTAGGGGTGCCAGACGTGTTCCTGATCCAGCTCCAGCAGGCGCGCATTCGACAGCGGCTCAGTCATCGTGAACTCCTCCGCACAACACCATGCCGACGATCATGACGGTCCCGCGATCGGGACCGAACGTGCGCCGCGAACAACAAGCGAACGGCGACATTGTCCACGGCGGACAGTGATCGACCCGCTCGGGCCGTGCGGAGGTGCGCCGCGGCCGGCGGTGGCCGACCCGCCGCTGAGCACGCCTGGAGGCAGACGGGTCAGGTGGGCGGCGCGGGACGAGAGGCTCTTCGCGATCTCTGCCCGGAACGGGCCCTGCCCGAACGTCCCCTGCCGGTGGCGCCTCGGACGTTGGCCCGTCGGTCGCCGGATGCGTACTGCGCGGAAATGCGTACTCCTCGGTGCTGCATCAGCACCCCCACTGGTTCGGTTCCGGGTCGCGTGCAGGTGGTTCGGCGCCGATGGCGATCGGCGTCACCACTGGGATGGAGTGACCGCCCGTAGCGTGACGGCGTTTCAGGTAAAACGCTCGCTGAACCATTCGAGTTGCATCTCGCCGCGCACTGTTACCGAGCCGATGCGAACCAGGCGGTTCCGGCAAAGCTGAGGACGCTCGACCGGCGCGGTGTCAGACTTCCGCGGCCAGCTTCACCCCGAGCCCCACCAGCACGGTCGCCGTCAGGCGGTCCAGCACCCGGCGCACGCGTTCCCGGAGGAGGAACGCGCGCGCTCGCCCGGCGATCCACACCAGGCCGGAAAGCCACACCAGGCCCACCACCACGTGGATCGCGACGAGAACACCGCCCCACCCGGTCGCGGCCGGTCCGCTGGGCAGGAACTGCGGCAGCAGGCTGATGTAGAACACACCGACCTTGGGGTTGAGCAGATTGGTCAGCAGTCCGGCTCGGAAGGCCGAACGGGTGCCCACGGGCACCGGCGCCTCCTCGGCGTGGCGCGCTTCGGGGGCTGCACGACGGTTGCGGGGCAGCGTCCGCCACAGGGCCGTCGACCCCAGCCAGATCAGGTAGGCGGCGCCGAGCACGCGGACGAGGTTGTACGCGAGGTCGGACGCCGCGAGCAGCGCGGTCAGCCCGGCGATGCTGGCCGTGCCCCACACGAGACAGCCCGCCGCCACGCCGAACACCGCCGCGAGGCCTCCCCTGCGGCCGGCGAGCAGACCGTGCCGCAGCACCAGCATCGTGTCCAGACCGGGCGTGATCACCCCCAGGACGGCCACCACGGCGAATCCCCACACGGCCGCGCTCGTCATCGCTCTCCTTCCGCAAGCCATCGGACCCGCAACATTCCAGCACGCAGCTCCGTAGCCGGCGAGACCTGTCCGAGCGCTGATCTGCGTGGCCGGATACCGCCGCGCGCTGCCGGAGCTGACGGGCTCAGAGCATGATCAGCAGCATGTAGGCGGTCGTGAGCGCCATGAGAATCTCGGCGATGATGTCGATCCCGGGCCTGGTCAGCACGGCGGGCGGCGTCGAGAGCGTCCCGCCCGCGACCGCTGCGGAGTCGGTTCTGCCGCTGTTCACGAGGTCGGCGACCAGCCATCCCGCTCGCAGCACCGAATGCACCACGAGAAACCACGCCAGCAGCGGAAGCACCAGGCCGGAGTGGTCGTGTTCGAGGACGACCGCCGCGTTGCCGTGCCCCGCGCCGTGCGAGTGGGCGGCCGGGGCGCCTGCGGAGACGACCTGCACCGGACCCGACGATGCCGGACTCGCCCCGTGCGGTTGCGCAGCCAAGAACATGTAAGCCATCGCCGCGCTGGACGCCGTGTGATGCAGGTGCAGTCTTCCCGGAGCCCGGTTCGTGGTCGAGACCGCGCGCTCGGTGCCCGGTCGGCTCGCGCGGTACGCGGCCGCGCCCGTCCACCCCGCCCCCAGTGCGAACACGACGCCCCAGACGGGCCTGGTCCAGCCGCCCATCGTGGGCAGGAGCATGACCAGCATTCCGACGCCCATCAGCACCTGGAGCAGTTCCGCGCCGAGACCGGACCGCGCACGCGCGGACTTCGCCCGCATCCGGTCCACCACCAGGACGCCGCCGTGGACGGTCACCGCGAGCATGGCCACCGCGCACATCCAGAGGGACCAGACCGGTCCTGCCATAGCTCGCTCCGTTCGGCGCGGGCATGATCGCGCACCACGCTACGAGCTGTGGAGGTCAAGTCAAGGGAAGAACGGGGCCGCACCGTCACCGGGAGGTGTGCTGCTCTTCACGCGGACGCGGATCGCCGGATGGCGCATCGCAGGCACGCACGTGGCGGACGAAACCGCCGGTCGGGTGCGTTCCGGCCCGCGTTTCGAGGCTGCTCCGGGCGTTGCTCCGTGTGATCTGCTCACAGTGGACTCAACGGGCACCATCACGGTCAACGCGGGCAGTTCCACTGTTGTCTCACCGGGATCGAGGGTGAGTCCTTGGGCGATCGTTTCATGGTCACCTCGCGCTACTGCCGTGCCCAGATCGGAGACGTAGACGGCAGAGCGATCGTCGTCGCACCCGGCGACCTTGCATAGTTACATGGTCACAGCGTCGGCCACCGGACGATCGCGACAAGGCCCTGGTCGCGATCTCGCATAGTCAGACGGAGGCCGTTCAGACCGGAACAAGAACCTCCCGGACAGAGGTGTTTGGGCACTACCTCCGTGCTGCCGTACCTCGTGTTCTGGTGGCGCTAGGAGCCGTCTTCGTCTTCACCGGTTCTTCAGGCACAGGTCACCGAGAAGGCTGGGTGTTGGCTGTCGACCGGGCCGTTTGGGTATCGCGGTACCACTGTCCCCACTGGTCTAGCTGGTCGGCGATGTTTTCTAGGCTGCGTCCGATAGCCGTCAGCGAGTATTCGACCTTGGGCGGAACCTCGCGGTAAACGGTTCGGAGTATGAGGCCGTCGGCCTCGAGTTCGCGTAGCTGCCGGGTCAGCATGCGCTGGGTGATGCCGGGCAGGGCACGTTTGAGCTCCCCGAAGCGCTGGGCCCCGGGGAAGAGGTGTTTGAGGATGACGAACTTCCACTTACCACCCACCACGGCCATGGCAACCTCGATCGTGCAGTAATCGGGCATCTGCTCCACGTCTTCACGCATGGCCTTCCATCTTTCCTCGTACCTTCGTGCCCTGCATGGGTATACGGATTGGCACTACGCCACAAAAAAGACAGTACTTGCTGCGAACAAGGGCTACTGACGAGTCTTCTCTGTGTGAGTACTGAACCCTCGTCCCGAATGGACAGCACCCGCACTACCCCTGTCGTCACACCGGTGCGGCGTTGGGCAGTTCTGGGAGTGCTGTGCACTAGCCTGCTACTCGTCGGCATCGACCTGACAGTGCTGCACGTCGCGGTACCAACAATCAGCCGCCAGCTATCGCCGAGCACGGCCGAGCTGTTGTGGATCGTCGACATTTACCCATTGACCGTGGCCGCGCTTCTGGTCACGTTCGGCACCCTGGCCGATCGGTGGGGCCGTAAGCGCCTGGCACTGAGCGGGTTCGTCGTGTTCGGACTCGCCTCGGCCGGTGCGGCGGCCTCGGCTACTGCGGCCCAACTCATCCTTACACGGGCTGCACTCGGAATCGGCGCGGCCATGATGATGGCCGCGACCGTCGCCATCATCCGCAACGTGTTCGCCGACCAGCGTGAACGCGCCCTCGCACTTGGGTTATGGACCTCGGCCAACAGCGTTGGTGCTGCCCTCGGGCCGGTGCTGGGCGGACTGCTATTGCAGCACTGGTGGTGGGGAGCGGTGTTCCTGGTCAACGTTCCAGTGGTCGTCCTCGCAGTCGCGGCAGGAACTCGTCTTATCCCCGAATCCCGCGATCCTGCGCCTCGTCGGTGGGATGGGCTCAGCGCCGCGATCTCCGTGGCCGGCCTCGGGGCGGTGGTGTTCGCCCTCAAGCGGACCGCCGAACAAGTTTCGGTGGATACAGTCGGATTCGTCACCGGCGTGGTGGGACTGACTCTGCTGGTGTGGTTCACGCGTCGGCAGCGCCACGTGAACCACCCCTTGCTGGATCTCTCGTTGTTCTCGGACCGGCGTTTCTCCGCGGCAACGCTGTCCGTGTTCGTGTGCTTCGGCTGTTATGCCACGCTGCTGTACTTCGCCACCCAGTTGCTGCAACTCGCAGGGGGCTACTCCCCTCTGCAGGCGGGCCTGGCGTTGGTACCTCTCGCGGTGGCCAGTGCGCTCGGAGCTGTGCTCGCCCCACAACTGGCCGCATGGTGGACTTATCGTTGGGTGATCACCGGTTCCTTGGCCGCGTTCGGAACGGCGTTTGCCGGACTGGCCGGCATGCTTTCGATCACCTCACAAGCCGGTGCCACCACCTCGGGGGTTCTGCTGGTCCTCACTGGTCTGGGAGCTGGCGTGGTCATGACGCTCGGCGCCGATGCCATCATGACCACGGCGAGCGCTGACCGCGCGGGCGAGGCAGGGGCAATCCAAGAGACCTCGTTCGAGCTGGGATCCGGTCTGGGCATCGCAGTGCTGGGCTCGGTCTTAGCCGTTGCCTATCGCATTCTCCTGCAGGCCCTACCTGCCAGTGCCGATGCCAACTCCCGCGACTCACTCGGCGCCACACTCGAGTACGCCGACTCTCTCGAATCACGAGCCGAGCCGGTACGCCAGGCTGCGCAGCACGCCTTCACCCAAGGATTGGCCACCGCCTCCATGGCAGCCGCCACCGTGCTGATCATTACCGCTGCCGTAGCCGCAGTACGACTTCGCAGCACGGCGAGCTGAAGCTGCGATGCCGTGAGCATCCCGCCCGCCACCGCTTCGGACTCGCCCCTCCTCTTACTGGGCCGGCTCCGCGCGGCGTGGATCATCCGCCGGTGAGAAAGTCCTCGGCTTGCTGGCGGAGAGTCGGCGGAGCGGCGGACCAAGCCGGGGTCCGCATCACTTCGCGCAGCTTGACCTCCTTTACCTCCCGCGGGGCGTCCCTACGCAGGCCCACGTGGGCCCACAGTTGCTCCAGTTCGTAGTACGGAAGGCCCCACGAGGCGCCGGCAGCGGTCTCTGGTTCGCTGGCTGGCGACGGAGGCACGACGTGGACTTCCTCGGCGGTGGCGGCGGGCGTGATCTCGACGAGCTCGAGTCCCAGCTGGTCGACGAGGTCGCGGAACAACCTCCGGTAGTCCTCGACGGTGTCAGCGGAGGGCCGTTCTCCGTCGAAGAACAGGGCAAGCACCCAGCCGGCGTCGCCGGTGTGGGCGAGATCTAAGACCAGCCGGGTTGTGCCCGCCTCGCTGGTGAAGGAACGGTGCGCGAGGCTCTGCTTCGCTCCTGGTCCCACGGTGCGAGGGGTCTCTTCGAGCTGAAGCGTGTCGAGCAACCACCGCTGCTGGTCAGAGGTCAGCTCTCCGGTAGCGAGCGCCCTGATCGCAGGCAAGTGCATGCGGCCTTCCTTGGTCATGACAACCTCCTCGGTGCTCCAGTGCCCGGCCACCTCAGTTGATCACACGAGGGCAGGTACTCGGTTGCGAATCACGATTCCTGGGGTTGATCACGTCGACACAGAGCGTCCCTCTTGTCACTCTTGTCACTCTTGTCACTCCGGAAGTAGATTGCCCCGGGACCACAGTTCCCCTGTTTGGACCTGAGATCGACGCTGGCGTATCGATGCAGGTCACCAACCTGACCTCTTAGGCGGCGAGGCCTCTGCCTGCGAGCTCGTTCGGGGTCTGAGTAGTACTGGATCAGGATCTGGCGATAGCGGTGGTCATCCTGGCCAGACGACGTTCGGATCAGGGCATGATCGCGCACCACGCTCCGAGCTGTGGAGGTCAAGTCGAGGGAAGAACGGGGCTCGGAACTCTCATGCCGAGTCCCGAGCCCCGTTCTTCGCTACGGACGAGCACACATTGAAGCGGAACGACTGCCTGGACGTTCGCAACACGCGTCGATGTCCGCTACCGGCAGCGTGACCGGCGGACACCTGTTTGCGATTTGCTGTCGCTTTTGCGGCCGTTTTCGACCCGCTGACGAACAACCGGCGAAGCCGCCGCACTGCGCGGTCGCGCCTGATTCCGGTGCGACCTCCACGAGTACGCATCCCGCCATTCCGTTCTTACCGGGCAAAGCAGAGCAAGCGGGCAGGGTCATGCGTTACCGATACGCCGGAGGCGACGCCGCGAAAATCCCGATCAATTGGGGATGATGTCCTTGTGTGCGCGCTCGTTGAAATACCAGAGGCGATCAACCGAGGAAATCTCCCGGTTTCGGACAACGAGGTCCCAGTATCCGCCGTAGTCGTAGACACACATCACAACCGAAGTATCGACATGCGAGCAGAGCTTCACCAAGCGACCCTCACCGGCAACGTCATTCCAAACGTGCCACTTCTGCCGGTCCGATTCGTCAGCCTTTTTGAGCAGGACGGGGGTGGCATCGGCCTTGGGGTCATCGCTACCAACGTCCACACGGAACGTCCCGTTCTCGTCCGACTGTTCAATATGAATAATGTCGCGGCCATAGGCGTCTTCGCCTACTTTGACCGTGTTCCACCTTTGGGGGTAGGTCTCATCGTAGGCCGAATAGCGAGTAACGATGATATGTTTTCCATCCACGAGGGATCCATCGCGGACGGAAAGTCGACCACCGTTGAGTCGATTGAGGACGAGCGCGTCCTCGTGCACGTGTGCCATTTCCAGCCTCCGATTGCGTGTTGCAATGACAATTCCGGACGCTACATGTGCTCCGCGTGCCAGAGTAGGACTTCTTGATCATGTCATCATGATGGCCTAGCGATCACCCGTATGCCACGGAACGTCGCCACTGAATGTGGCTCTTGAATAATGGTGCACATCACAGGAGTTCGTCCTGTTCGGTGAAGTTACGCGACAGAGCCTGGTCCGATCCTGTTCGAGCGGCCCAACACCACAGGATTCGAATGATTCGGCGTCGGGCAGCAGGTCCAGTCGTTCGCCCCGAGCGGTCGTGGCGAACGCCATCGCCGGATTCGAGCACGCTCTGGTCAGAGCCCCTCAGAGTAGGCATGGCCGATGTGTTCAGACACGCGGGAGCTCGGGGCAGCGCTCGGGGTCGCCCTGATCGGCAGCCCGGAACGGTGCTGTATCGCGCGCAGACGGCCACCGCAGCAGCCGAGTTGCCCTCGGACGCGCGCGCCGAGGCGGGCGACACGCTCGGCGGTGCGGCGGCCGTCGCCGACAGCCTGCCGCCCGCCGAGGGCACGCTCGTGCTCGACACCGCCCGAACCGCGTTCACCGACACGTTGCAGACCGTGTCGATCGTCGCCACCGTGGTGGCCTTCGCCCTGCCTCCGGTGGTCGTCGCGGTGCTGCACCAGGTCGGGAAGCCAGGACCGGCCGCCCGTCGCAGCGTTGAGGCCCGAGCAGGTTCGAGACCGGCCGCGACGCCGAGGGACGATCACACGTTGAAGCGGAACTCCACCACGTCGCCGTCGTGCATGATGTAGTCCTTGCCTTCGATGCGGACCTTGCCCGCCGACTTGGCGGAGGCCATCGATCCGGCCTCGACGAGGTCGCCGTAGGAAACCACCTCGGCCTTGATGAAGCCGCGCTCGAAGTCGGTATGGATGACACCGGCGGCCTGCGGGGCCGTCCAGCCCTGGCGGATCGTCCAGGCCCGGGCTTCCTTCGGTCCCGCCGTCAAGTAGGTCTGCAGGCCGAGCGTGTGGAACCCGGCACGGGCCAGCGCGTTCAACCCCGGCTCCTCCTGGCCGACCGATTCCAGCAGCTCCTGCGCGGACTCGGCGTCCAGCTCCACCAACTCCTCCTCGACCTTGGCGTCGAGGAAGACCGCGTCGCCCGGTGCGACGAGTTCCCGCAGCTCCTTCTTGCGCTCCTCGTCGACGAGGACACCCTCGTCGGCGTTGAACACGTACAGGAACGGCTTGGTGGTCAGCAGGTTCAGCTCGCGCAGCTCCGGCGAGTCGGCCTTGCCCGCGTTGAACAGGGTCTTGCCGGAGTCCAGGATCTCCTTGGCTTCCTTCGCCAGCTCCAGTGACGGACGCTTTTCCTTGTTCGTGCGAGCTTCCTTCTCCAGCCGAGGCAGCGCCTTCTCCAGCGTCTGCAGGTCGGCCAGGATCAGCTCGGTGTTGATCGTCTCGATGTCGCTGGAGGGCTCGATGCGGCCGTCGACGTGCACCACGTCCGGGTCGTCGAACACTCGGATGACCTGGCAGATCGCGTCCGCCTCGCGAATGTTGGCGAGGAACTTGTTGCCCAGCCCCTGCCCTTCGGAGGCTCCCTTGACGATGCCGGCGATGTCGACGAACGACACGGTCGCCGGGATCGTCTTCTCCGACGAGAAGATCTCCGCCAACGTGTCCAGGCGTCGGTCCGGAAGCGGCACCACACCCACGTTCGGCTCGATCGTCGCGAACGGGAAATTCGCAGCGACGGCGTCGTTACTGGTCAGCGCGTTGAACAAGGTCGACTTGCCGACGTTGGGCAGGCCGACGATTCCGAGGGTGAGGCTCACGGGGACGTAAGTCTAGGCGCTACGGTCGTCGATCACAGAAGCCCGGTCGCCGCACCGGTTCCGATGCAGGGCACGAAGCTGGTGCGGCGTTCCGGTAGAAGCGGCCGTCAGTCCTCCTGCTGACCGCCACCGCCTTCCTCCTGCTCCTCGCCGCCGTCCTGGCCGCCTCCCTCTTGGCCACCTTCTTCCTGTTCCTGCTCCTGCTCCTGTTCCTGGCCGGGCATGACGCCCGCGTCATCGCAGGCCCCGGTGAGGGTGAGGGCGAGAGCGGCAGCGGCCGCCGTGCCGGAGATCTTCAGGACGCGGGCGAATCGGTTCGTAGTTCCCATGCCCCGACAGTAAGCAGCGAGCACTCCGGCAGTACAGCTCGGGCGGTGAATTCCCCACCCACGAGCGAGCCGACCTGGTCAGCGCCCTCGTCCGAGCACCGACACCGCCCGATCACCCCGCGCCCAGATGTCCGATTCCCGCTAGTTACCCGCACCTCCCAGTGGCACTATCGGGAACGTGCTGGTCACGACGGAACAAGCCCACCGGGCGATCGCCGCGCGAGATCCCCGCTTCGACGGGTATTTCGTGCACGCCGTGCGCAGCACCGGCATCTATTGCCGCCCGTCCTGCCCTGCCCGCACACCGAAACCGGACAACAGCCGCTTCTTCCCCACCACCGCCGCCGCGCAGGCCGCCGGCTACCGCGCCTGCCGCCGGTGCCTGCCCGACGCGGTGCCCGGGTCGCCCGAGTGGGATCTGCGGGCCGATCTCGCCGGCCGGGCCATGCGGCTGATCGACGACGGCTGCGTCGAACGGTCAGGAGTGGACGGGTTGGCCGCGCAGCTCGGCTACTCGACCCGGCACCTCACCCGCGTGCTGACAGCTGAACTCGGCGCGGGACCGCTCGGTCTGGCCCGCGCGCGCCGCGCGCACACCGCCCGCACCTTGATCGAGACGACACCGTTGAGCTTCACGGCGATCGCGTTCGCCGCCGGGTTCGCGAGCCTCCGCCAGTTCAACGACACCCTGCGCGAGGTGTTCGCGACCACCCCGACCGGACTGCGCGAGCAGGCGCGGCGACGCGGCGGCCCGGACGGCACGGCGGCCGGTTCGATCTCGTTGCGGCTGCCCTTCCGAACACCCTGCGACACGAGCGGGCTGCTGCGATTCCTCGCGGCCCGAGCCGTCCCCGGCGTCGAAGCTCACGATGCCGACGGCTACACCCGGTCGCTGCGACTCCCACACGGCACCGGCATCGCAACTCTGCGCCCCGAAGCCGACCACTTCTCCTGCGTGCTGCGGTTGACCGAGCTGCGAGACCTCGGCAGCGCGGTCACCCGGCTGCGTCGGCTACTCGACCTCGACGCCGATCCGGAAGCCGTGGCCGTCGCCCTGCGGACCGACCCGGTGCTGGCACGGGAGATCACGCGCGCACCCGGTTCGCGCGTCCCGGGCAGCGTAGACAGCACCGAGACGGTGATCCGCGCGGTTCTCGGGCAGCAGGTTTCGGTGCGCGCGGCACGCACCACCGCCGGGAACCTCGTCGCGGCGTTGGGCGAACCGCTCTCCCAACCCCACGCGCAGGTGACGACGCTGTTTCCCACCGCGCCGGTGCTGGCTGCCGAAGCCGCGAACGTCCTCACCGGGCCGCGCAGCCGGGTGGAGACGGTGCGCCGGGTCGCGGAGGCGCTCGCCGACGGAACGCTGCGGGTCCACCCCGGACGGGACGAAGCCGGACTGGAATCCGACCTGCGCGGCATCACCGGCATCGGCCCGTGGACGTCGAGGTACGTGACGATGCGGGTGCTCGGAGCCCCCGACGTGCTGCTCGACGGCGACCTGGCACTGCGCCGAGGCGCCGCCGCGCTCGGACTCCCGAGCGGGTCCGGCGCTCTACAAGAACACGCACGGCAGTGGAGTCCGTGGCGGTCCTACGCCGGGATCCTGCTGTGGCGGGCCGCCGAACGCGGCGGCACTCGCGGAAGAGAGGCGGAATCATGACCAGTTGGTCCACTGTGGATACGGAGTTCGGACCGTTCAGCGCGGTCGTCGCCGAGGACGAAGCGGTGCTCGGTTCGGGCTGGACGGCGGATCCGGACGAGCTCAGCGCGCTGATCGCACCGGAGCTGCTGCCGGAGCGACCGCGCGAGGTCTCCGACCTCGGTGCCGTCACAAGGGCGATCCTCGCCTACCACCGAGGCGACCTGGACGCCATCGACACCGTTCCGGTGCGGCAACGCGCCGGTCCGTTCCTCGGGCACGCGCGCGAGGTACTGCGGAAGGTCCCGCCAGGAGAGCCGGTCAGCTACACCGAATTCGCCGCCCTGGCCGGTCGCCCCAAGGCGGTGCGCGCGGCGGCGTCGGCATGCGCGGGCAACGCGGCCGCGCTGTTCGTGCCGTGCCACCGCGTCGTTCGTGGCGACCGCTCCCCCGGCGGATTCCGGTGGGGAACGGAGGTCAAAGACCGCCTGTTGCGGCACGAACGGCAACAGTGACCGTTCCGGGGAGCACTGCTGGGCACGCTCCCCCGGCAGGTCCGGAACGCGCCCGCCGGGCCGAGATCTGTTTCACAAGCGTGGCAGTCACCTTCCGCGTGGGACGCGGGGTCGGGTTCTCCGGTGTTCTTTCGCGAGGACAGCTCCGACGTGGCGTACGCCGGTGCGCGACGTCGGAGATCCCGCGGCGAACGGACCGGAGTAGAGCGAAGCGATTCCGTGGGAGACGGTGGTCGGGCGACGGGCGGGCCGGAGGTTCCGCTGAGTGCCCAGCACCCGAATTACTTCCGGAACACTCCGCAGGTGCGCTTCCGGAACGCGCCGCCGGGTCAGGTCTCGATTCGCAGGGTCGAACCTTCGCGGGACTTCCGGATCCGCAGCCGCACACCGATGCGCTGCCGCATCTCCTCCACGTGCGAGACCAGGCCGATGACGCGGCCGCCCGCCCGAAGTTCGTCCAGCGTGTCCATCACCAGGTCGAGGCTGTCGGCGTCGAGCGTCCCGAAACCCTCGTCGATGAACAGCGTGTCCAGGAGCGTTCCCCCCGTCTCCGCGGCGACCACGTCCGCCAGGCCCAGCGCCAGCGAAAGGGAGGCCAGGAACGACTCGCCGCCGGACAGCGTCTTGGCCGGGCGCACCTGGCCGGAGTAGTCGTCGAGCACGTCCAAGCCCAGACCACCCCGGGTATTGCGGGCACCGGCGGCGTCCGAATGCACGAACGAGTAGCGGCCCTCGCTCATCCGCTGCAGGCGGCTGCTCGCGGTGACCGCGACCTCCTCCAGTCGCGCCGCCAACACGTAGGCCCGCAGCGACATCTTCCGCGCGTTCTGCCCGCGCCCGTTGACCACGTCGGTCAACGCGTCCAGCTCGGCATACCCGGCAGCGACCGGAGCGAGCCGGCCCCACAGGTCGCGGAGCTGCTCGGCCAGCCGAACCACCTCACCGTGCCGCTGTTCGGTCTGCGATGCCTTCGACGCGGCCCGCTCGGCGGCCTCCCGGGCGGTCGTGGCCGCCTCCGTGACGCCCTCCAGCCGGACATCGGCGCCCGGATCGACCTCCGCCAGTTCCGGAGCGGCCAACACCGCCCGCGCGGCCGCGTACCGGCGTTCCACATTGGCCAACAGTTCGGTGAGCTCGTTCGTGCGGGCCTCCTCCCGCTCGGCGGCCAACGCCTCCTCGACACCGCCGAAACCCGCCTCGGTGGCCGCCTGCGCCAGCGCCGCCCGCTGTTCCTCCAGCCTGCGTTCCGCGTCGTGCAGCGCGGTTCGGGCTGCCACCAGCCGGTCGACCCGCGCGGTCAGGTCGAGCAGGTGTTCCCGCCGTTCGGCGATGCCCGCGTGCTCGCCGCGCGCCTCGTCCAACCGGACGCGCCGGTCCTCCACGGTCGCTTCGAGCGTGGTGAGTTCGGTCCGTGAGGAGGCGATCCGGTTCTGGATACCGCTGCGTTGCTGGGCCAACTCGTCGGCGGAGGCTTCCAGCTCGGCGAGCTGCTCGACGAGCCGCTGGGCCTCGTCGGCCCTCTCCCGCAGCGCGTCCCGCTCAGCCGTGACCTCGGTGAGCTGGGCGGTGAGGGCGACTTCGGTGTGCTCGCCGAGCCGCTCCCGCAGCCGCTCGCAAGCCTGCCGGGTCTCGCTCGCCACCGCGGTGGCGCTGTCCCGCTCGGCGTGGGCGGCCTGCTCCTCCTGCTGGGCTCTGTCCTCGTCGTCGGCGCTCACCTGATCGTCCACCGGGCGGGGCGGGTCCGGATGTTCCACCGAACCGCACACCGCGCACGGGGCACCGTCCCGCAGGTTCCCCGCCAACTCGGCGGCCATGCCCGCAAGCCGCCGCGCACGCAGCTCCTGCAGCCGGTCGCGGGCACGCTGGTGCGCGTCGACCGCCGCCCGCGAGCGTTCCGACGCCGCACCGGCCTTCCGCTCCGCTTCCGGCAGCTCGCGGGCAGCGCCGAGCAGCTCCGTCAGTTCCTCGACGCGCCGGGCGACGGATTCGAGGCGCGTGCCCGCTTGCCGCGCCGAGTCGAGCCGCTCGCGGGTCGTGGTGATCCGGTCCGGCAGCGCCGCCTGCTGCTCGGACAGGTCGGCATCGCGCTTCTCCTCCTCCGCGATCAGTTCGCGGAGTTCGACGATCCGGGTCCGGTCCGATTCCTGCTGCCGCGCTTCCGGAACGAGCTGAGCGAGCGCACCGGCGTGCTCCCGGTACCGACCGGCGAGCGCGCGCAGCCCGTTGTCGGTCTCGTCGATGTCGACCTCCGGGCATTCCTCTCCGGCGGCGTGAACCTCGTTCCGAGCCCGTTCCAGTGCCGCGGCGGCGCGCTCCCGTTCCCGGCGGACGGTCAGCACGGGCACGGCCCGACGCGCGGCGTCCTCCTCGGCGCGCCACGCCGCGTGCTGCTCGCGCCCGCCGTCGAGCTCGGCCAGCTCGGCGTTCGCCTGCCGGACCCGGCGCACCTTCTCGGCCAACTGCCTGCGTTCGGCCAGCGCCGCGTCGGCGGCCTCCCGCTCCCGGCCCAGCCGGGTCTGCTCGAACTGGGCGTCCTCCAGTTCGCGGGTGAGCCGCTTCTCCAGCTGCTCCAGCCAGGACTGCTGGTCCTCGCCCTCCGAGGGCTCCACCCCGGCGACCCCGGTGATCCTGGCCAGCAGTTCGCGGGACCGGCGAGTCCGCTCCTCCAGCTCCCGCCCCCGCTGCCTGCGACGTTCGCTGAACCACCGCTCGACGGCGGCGAACCGCTCCGTGCCGAACAAGCGCTCCAGCAGTTCCTCGCGATCCTTGGTGTCCGCGCGCAGGAACCGGGCGAACTCGCCCTGCGGCAGCATCACCACCTGGAAGAACTGTTCGACATCCATGCCGAGCAGGCGCTGCACTGTCCGGGCCACGTCGTCGATCCGGGTGATCCCCTCGGCGGGTTCCCCGTCCGGAGGTGCACCCAGCCAGGTCAACGACGCCTTCGCCTGCTGGGTGGTGACGCCGCTTCCGCGCTTCTTGGGGCGTTCGTACTCGGGACTGCGGGTGATCCGCAGCCGGTGGCCCTGCACGGTCAGCTCCAGCACCACGGATGTGCCCACATCGGGGTCGGCCGAGTCGCACCGCAGCCGCTTGGCTTCGTTCCGCGCACCGGGAACCCTGCCGTAGAGCGCGAACGCGACCGCGTCCAACAGCGTGGTCTTGCCCGCTCCGGTGTCCCCGTGCAGCAGGAACAGCCCGTCTGAACCGAGCACGTCGAAATCGACCGTCTCACGTCCCCGGTAGGGGCCGAACGCGGTCACCTCAAGGTGGTGCAGCCTCACAGCCGCACCTCCCCCGCGTTGACCGAGTGCAACGCCTCCCGCAGCAACTCCCGCTCCGAATCCGTCGGGTCGGCGCCCCGGCAGTCGCCGAGGAACCCTTCGGCGAGGGTCTGATCGTCGCGTCCGCGCACCGCCTCTGCGTAGCGCAACGGCGCGGTCGCGCGGCCACTCGCCGGTTTCCACTCCAGGTGCACTGCGTGCGGGAACCGTTCCTGCAACCGGCGCATCGCCTCCAACGGGCGAACTTCGTCGGTGAGCGTCGCCGAGAGATAGTGGTCTTCCAGCTCGGTGTACTCGGGCTCGGCCAGTAGATCCGCCAGCGTGCCGGTCACCGTGCCGAGTCTCCGCGGAACCGGTAGTTCGCGGCGTTCCACGCCCGCGAGACCACCCGCGTCGAGTTCGAGCAGCCAAACCGATTTGGTCTGCGCGGCCTCGGAGAACGAGTAGGCCAGCGGACTGCCCGAGTAGCGCAGGTGCTCGTCGAGGCGTTGCGGGCCGTGCAGGTGGCCGAGCGCCACGTAATCGACCCCGCCGAACACCGCGCCCGGAACCTGTTCCACACCACCCACCGCGATGGTGCGCTCCGAATCGGTCGCGTCCCCTCCGGTGACGAAGGCGTGCGCGAGAACCACCGAGCGGGTTTGCGCCGCGCGCCCGGAGAGTTCGCCGCGCACCCGGTTCATCGCCTCGGTGAGCACCGCGGCGTGCCCGCGCGCCTCGACCTCGGCGCTGGAACCGGGTGCGTGTTCGTGGGTGGCGGCCAGCGCGTGCCGGGCGGGATCGGGTTCCAGGTACGGAATGCCGTAGAAGGCGACTGGCCCGTGTTCGTCGTCGACCACCACGGGTTCGTGCAGTCGTGAAACCCGGGTGCGCAGGTGCAGGCCGCCGGCGGCGGCGAACTCTCCGAACGCGCCGACCCGCGCGGCGGAGTCGTGGTTCCCCGGTGTCACCACCAGTTCGGCACCGGCGTCGCGGAGGCGCCCCAGCACGCGCACGCAGGTTTCCACGGCTTCCCCGGACGGCACTGCCCGGTCGTACAGGTCGCCGGAGACCACGACGACGTCGACCCGTTCGTCGGCCACCAGGTCGGCGAGCCCGGACAACACCGCTTCCTGATCTTTGAGCAGGTCGCGGCCGTGGAAGGTCCGGCCCACGTGCCAGTCGGAGGTATGCAGCACCCGCATGCGCCAAAGCTATCGACGTCGGGGGCCGACGATCGCGACCCCCCAAGGCACTTCGGCGTGTCGGCACCTGTCCGTCACCCGCTCGGCGCAATGCGTCACCGCTCGGGCACCGCACCCAAGCGTCGGAGTGCCGAAGTCGGAGTGCCGAAGTCGGAGTGCCGGGGTCATCGGAGTGTCGGGGTCATCGCGAATACTCGGTGGCACGCGGAACGCGCACGAGAAACTGGAACGCGGCGCAGGGAGATCGCATCGTCGCAGCCTCCGGCGAACCGGCGAAGCCTCCGGCGAACGCCCCCGAACACGAGGAGAGCACTTGAATTCAGGACTTCTGACCGGCTTCGTGATCGTGCTGACGGTGCTGTTCGCGGCGGCCCTGCTGCTGATCCGGCGCCTCTACGACGACAACGCGCGACGCGCCGACGAGGCGATGCGGATGGTCGAGGCCGAACGCGCGCGGACCGTCGAACAGCAGGCCGCGCTGCGCCGCTACGAGGTCGCCTTCGCGTCCATCACCGGTCGAGGAGAACTCGGCGAACAGGTGCTGGTGGAGACCGCGCGGTCGTTGGGCCTGCGCGAAGGCGTCCACTTCGTCCTGCAGACCGACCTCGCGGGCGGTGGGGCGGCGCGCCCCGACCTGGTGCTCAACGTCGGCGGCGGCCGCCAGGTGCCGGTCGATGCCAAGGCCAGCCTCGCGGTGTGGGCGGAGGCGATGGACACCGACGATCCCGAAGAGCGACGGGACGCGCTGCGGGTGCACGTGCGCAACATCCGGTCCCGCGCGAACGAACTCTCGGGCAAGGGCTACCAGCGCTGGGCGGACGCGATCTACGGATCGATCATGTTCGTGCCGTCCGACGCCGCCGTCATCGCCGCACTGGACACCGACCCGCAACTGCTGTCGTGGCTGCTCGACAAGCGAGTTTTCCTGTGCGGACCGACCGGATTCGCGGTGCTGTCCTCGGCCGCGATGTTCGCGGCGACCGAACGCACCATCGCCGAGGACATCGAGCAGGTGCGCTCGCAGGCGGTTCGGGCCCAGCGCGCCGCGTCCGGTGCGGTGGACGCGGTGAACCTCTCCAGCACGCATCTGCAGCGGTTCGTCTCCGCCCGCCGCCGCGAGCTGGACGCACTCGAATCCTTCCGCAGCGCGGTCGTTCCGCTGGCCGAGTCCTCGGGCGCGACCAGCGGGCTCTCCACGGTGCGCCAGGACGAGGACACCCTGCTCAGCGGGGCCGCCGCGGAAACCAACGGATCGAGTGGGCCGGAAACCGACTGAAACCGGCGAGGCGGTCAGCTCCGCAGGTGCTCGTCGAGGAAATCCACCGCGGTCTCCACGATCGCCGGGGTGCGTGGTCCGGGTGCGAAGCCGTGCCCGACGCCCTCGTAGGGATGGACCTCCACCGGGAGGTCCAACTCTCGCATCGCCTCCGCGAAGTCGAGACTCTGCTCCAGCGGCACGATCGAATCGTCGACGCCGTGCTGGATCAGGAACGGCGGCTCGTCTCCGGACAGGTTCCGGACCGGGCTGGCCGCGTCGGCGATCCCCGGGCAGTCGACCGGTTCGCATCCGAGGAACTTGGTCACCACGCGCCGCGCGTAGTCGTCCAGCTCGGGGTGTTCGACTTCGGCCTCGGCGCTCATGTCGGTGGGACCGAACCAGTTGACCACGGCACGGATGCCCTCGAGTCCGCCACCGGGATCGGACGGTTCGCCGGTTTTCGCACCGAGTTGGGAAACCAGCAGGCCGCCGGCCGAACTCCCCCACAGGGCCACCCGGTTCGGGTCGAGGTGCCAGTCGGCGGCGCGCTCGGTCAGCCACCGGACCCCTGCCGCGACGTCCTCCACCTGCGCGGGCGACTGGGCGATCCCGCTCAACCGGTAGTCCACTGTGGCCACGGCGTAGCCGCTGCGCACCAATTCCGCGGCGGTTCGGGACTCGGTGGCACCCGCCTCGGCTGACGCCCCACCGAGATAGCGGAAACCGGCGTCCCAGCCACCACCGTGGACGTACACCACCAGCGGGCTGCGCTGCGGACTCGGCTCGGGCAGGAACAGATCCAGCCGCTGCGGACCGGTGTCACGCTCCGCGAACACCAGGTCACGGTGCACCTCGTGGGCGCCCAGGTCCCGAACGGCAGCGATCTCGTCCGCGGACTTCGCCTGCGGTTTCGGGTTGGGAGCGGCCTGCTGGGCGCAGCCCACGACCGGTAACAGCGCCCCGACGAACAAAGCGGCCAAGAAACGTCGCGCCCGCACCATGCACCCTTCCCCGACCCGCAGCTGGACGCCTGACGATAGCAAGATCGTCCGAATCGTCGGGTGACTATGGCGTTTCTCCCGCTTCGTCAGGGCCCGTCCGCCGTGCGTTGTTCGGCCGCGAGGAAGTGCGCGGTCCGCACCGTCGACTCGTAGAGCTCCCGGTAGTGCTGGTAAAAGGCGTCGTACCGCTCGGTGTTGGCCGGTTCCGGGTGGACCGTGGTCGCCACCGGATTCCACTCGTCGGGCCGCACGGCGGCACCCGTGCCGATCCCGGCCAGCAACGCGTCACCGAACGCCGCACCCACCGTCTCGGCCGGGATCTGCTGATCCCGGCCGGTGATGTCGGAGACGATCCGCGTCCACAGGCCACCCCGCGTGCCACCGCCGACACCGACCAACCGCTCGGCGAGCGCACCCGCGTCGCCCATGGCTTCGAGGTTGTGGCGCACCCCGTAGCCGATGCCTTCGAGCGCGGCCCGGTACAGCTCGGCGCGACCGTGGTCGGTGGTCAACCCCGCGATGATGCCCCGCGCGTCCGGATCGAAGATCGGGGTCCGCTCCCCCGCGAAGTACGGCAGCAGCAACAACCCGCGGCTGCCCGCGGGTACCCGCCCGGCCTGTTCGACCAGCGTCGCGAACTCGCCGTCGACGAGCTTGCGGAACCAGTCGGTGACCGCTCCCGAGGTCGCCATGCCGGCCGCGAGCGTGTAGGTGTCCGGGAACGCGCCGGACGTGCCCCACAGGTTCGGATGCGGCCGGGGGTCGGTCAGCACCTGGACGAAGAACATCGTGCTGCCGTACATCAGCATCACGTCGCCCGGTTCGCGGACGCCGACACTGGTCGCCTCCGCCCACGCGTCGATCGTCCCCGCCGTGACCGGCAGCCCCTCCGGCAAGCCCGTCTCGGCCGCCGCCCGCGCACCGACCTTTCCGACGACCTCCGTCGGCCAGCTCAGCTCGGGCAACGGCACCCCGGGAGCCACCCGCTCGGCCCACTCCCGCGACCAGTCGCGGGCCGCCAGATCGTACAGCGGGTCGCACTGGCTGGCGGAGTGCTGATCGAGCACGTACCGCCCGGTCAACCGGTGCACCAGGTAAGAACTGCACATCAGCAGCATCTCGGTGCGCTCGAACACGTCCGGCTCGTGCTTGGCCAGCCAACGGATCTTGGGACCGACCGCCTGACTGCTCAGCGCCGAACCGCCGCGGCGGAGGATCTCGTCGGCGCCGAACTCCCGGGTCAACTCGTCGATCTCCGCGGTCGCCCTGGTGTCCACGCCGTAGAGGATCGCCGGGCGCAGCGGGTTGCCCCCGCCGTCGGCGGGTAGCAGCACCGGGCCGATGCCGCTCACCCCGAGACCGGCCAGCGTCCGCCCCTCGGCTTCGGGCAGCAGTTCACCGACGAGCGCGCGGAAGTCCGCCCACCACACCGATTCGGCGTCGTGCTCGACCCAGCCCGGGTGCGGGTGGGAGGTCTCGTGCGGACGGCTCGCCCGGGCGATGATCCGGCCGTCGGCGGTCACCAGCACGCCCTTGGAACTGGCGGTGCCGATGTCGATCCCGAGCAGCACCTGGTCGGCCATCGTTTCCTCCCGGCTTTGGGTCGGTGCGCGGTTTCGCGCTGATTCGCGCCGGACTCTCCTGCCCGCGGCCGAAGCCGGGGGTTCGTCCACCTTCGACGGTCAGGTTCGGGACCACTCGTCCACGCGGACACCGAGCTGGTCCGCGGCCGCGCGCAGCCCCGCCCGGTGATCCCCCGGGATCGCGTGGATGTGGTTCGCGCCGAACCGGGACAGGAACACGTCGCCAGGGGTGTCGAGTCGGGCGAACGCGTGCGGCCACTCCGGTGTGGACTGGTCGACGAGCGACTTGTTGGTCGCCGCGTCGTAGCTCTCGAACTCGCCGAGCATCAATTGCAGCCGGTACCGGCCGTCCTCGCGGGTGAGGCGACCGAGGGTCATCTCACCGGGCGCGGCGATGTGCTGGACCGAGGCACCGCCCGCGGGGAAGAAGAACACCTCGGGGTAGAAGTTCACCCGGGCGAGGTTCTCGGCCGGGTCGTCGCTGCGGGCGGCGAACCAGGTGGCGTGCTGGCCGGAGTTGCACAGGTCCCAGATGTCCCGGTCCGCGTGGTAGTGCCGCACGTCGGCGAACAGCACCGGAGTTCCGGACAGCCGGTGCATCAGCTGCATCGTCAGCGCACCGTCCATGTCCGCCTCGGTCGCGCAGATGTGCGGCTGCTTGGGCCCGTCCCAGTCGTAGGGGTCGTTGAGGAACGCCTCGGTGACGTCCATCGTCGCGAAGTTCTCGGTCAGTTCGGGTTGCGCCTTGATCCCGGAGAAGTCGAGGTTGCGCTCCCGGATGATGTCCCGGATCGCCAGGTAGGAACGCAGCTGCCGTTCCAACAGTTCCGGGGTGAGCTTGTCGCCGTCGTAGTGCACGCCGGCGGCGTGGCGCTCGATCCATTCCCGTGCTCGCTTCGCTTCGGCCGGGTCGGCCTTCTCCGCCCGCACCACGAGCTCGTACTGGTCGATCTCCTCGACGTCGATGCCGAACTGACGCTGCCACTGGTCGGTGTTGGCGACCGCGGTGTTCATCCCCATCGGTCTGCCACCGAACCGCCCGAACGTGGAGCCGCGCAGCGAGGACACCGCCGCGGCCGCCGTCGCCCGCACGCCGATCTCGTTCACGAGCCCGGCGTCGTCCGGGGCGCCCCACGCGCGGGTGTGGGTCCGGCCGATCTGGTCCAGGGCGCCACCGGCGGCAAGCATGCCGACCAGGCCCGGTTCGGTGGGGTCGGTACTGGCCACGAGGACCAGTGGACCGCGGACCGCATCAGCAGCGAGCATGGTGAAGTGCGGAAACGCCCAAACCGCGTAGTAGAGGACCGTGACGTCCACGTCGGCGGCGGCGACCTTGCGCGCCACCGAACCGGCCAGAACGTTGCTGGAGACGAGATCGTCGCCGACCACGACCTCGTGGCCGGCCGCTTCGAGCGATCGCACGAGCGCCGTCTGCTTGGTCCGGATGAATTCGGCATTCCGCGCGTGCACGTGGTCACGACCGTCGGAAATGCTCACCACACCGATGCGGGCCACAGGTCCTCCCAAGTGTTCCGGCAGGCGACGTCGACTGCCGAGAGCCGGCGGGCAACCGGGGCCCGGGTGCTCCGGTTGGCGCACATGAAGGGGAAAGGTATTCACAAACGCGAGCGGGAAGGGCTGAGCAATCGTTTTCCCGGAAGTTATTCTGGAGCCGCGTTGGCTGTCAAGGACATCGACGGCGGGAGCACGCGGCCGGCGCACTCCGGAAGCGGATCGGGTGGTGCGGGGTCGGCCCGGCATCACGAGGGGCACCGCCGCTTCCCCCGCAGCCCCAGTGGACACGAGGAGGCGTCGTGGCGACGATCAGTGACGTGGCGGCCCGAGCCGGGGTGTCGACCGCGACGGTGTCGCGTGCGCTCAACGGCAAGAGCACCGTCGACCCCGACCTGACCACGCGGGTGCTGGCCGCCGCGAACGAGCTCGGTTACCGCCCGAACGGGCCGGCCCGGAACCTGCGCAAGCAGGAAACCGCCGTGCTCGCCCTCATCATCTCCGACGTGGAGAACCCGTTCTTCACCGCGATCGCGCGCGGAGTCGAAGACGTCGCGCACACCGCCGGGTACTCGGTCGTGCTGTGCAACTCCGACGACGACCCCGACAAGGAGGGCGAGTACATCGACGTCGCCCTCCAGGAGCGGGTCGCGGGCGTGCTGCTCTCCCCGACCGGCCGCGGGGACAGCGCCGACCTGCTGGACGCCCACGGCACCCCGTGCGTGGCTGTCGACCGACCGCTGCCCGGCGCGACCGGGGACACCGTGCTGGTCGAAAGCCGGCTCGCGGCCAGCGAAGCCACCGCCCACCTCGCCGCGAGCGGCTACGGGCGGATCGGTTGTCTCACCGGGCCAACCGGGGTCCCGACCGCCGACGATCGACTCGCCGGCTACCGCGACGGACTGCGCGAGGCGCACCTGCGCGGCTCGAACTCGCTCGTGCGGCGCTCGGAGTTCCGGGCAGTTGGGGCCAAGCAGGCCGCGAACTCGCTGTTCACCCAAGCCGACCCCCCGGACGGCCTGCTGGTGGCCAACAACGCGATGGCCGTCGGCGTACTCGAAACCCTGGGGGAACTCGCACTTCGACCCGGGCGCGACGTGGGTGTGGTCGCCTTCGACGACGCACCCTGGACAACGCTGCTCGACCCGCCGCTCACGGTGGTCAAGCAGCCCGCCTATGACATGGGCGCCGTCGCGGCACAACTCCTGTTCAGCCGGATCAACGGTGACCAGTCGGCCCCCACGACGACCACGCTGTCCGCACACCTCATCCCCCGCGGCAGCACCAAGCGGTGACGCCGCCCCGGCCGTAACCGGGACAACGCCACCGCGCCGGATGCCCGACGGTCCGATCGCCGCGGACCAGTCGCCGCGGACCGGTCGCCTCAGCCGTCGAACACCGTGTACTTGGAGGCCGACCACCCCGGCGCACCGTCGACCGGGAGCAATTCCACCCGCACCGAGGACTTACCGCTGGTCAGGTCGTTCGGTAGCGCGAAGCTGTCCTCCAACCAGCGGTGGGTGCGGTTGCCCAACGGCTGCAGCCACACGCCCGCCGGTCGCCCGTCCACCCGAACCTCCATCCGCTGGTAGGGCTCGGCCTGATCGCTGAGCCTGCGGAGCCGCACGCCCTCGCCGTCGCCCACGTCGACCCGGAAGCTCACCGGCCCCGTGGCCACCGTGGTTTCCCTGGTGAACGGCTCGGGATCGCGCCCGCCTTCGAACCTCGATTCCAGCTGGGTCACCGATTCGCCGTCGGCCCGGTATTCGTGATCGTCCCGATTCGCGTCATCCGCGAGATCGACCACGTCGACCTGTTCCTGGGACGCCGGACGGCCGCCGTACCAGTAGGCCGTCGAGCTGTAGTCGCCCGGCTCGTCGTTGTCCGGGCCGTGCTCGATCCCCGCGACGAGACCGTCGCGGAACGGGACCGCGTCCGGGACCTGCAGCCGATAGGCACCCGTGCAGTCGTAGCGGCACCCGTCGCCGTTGATCTCGTGCGCGGGGTTGCCCGCCACCGGCATCGAGAACGTCGTCCCGTCCCTGAAGTACCAGCCCGACTCGTAGTAGTCCTCGCTGCCCGTCCCGTGCCACGCGGGGCTCGAAGAACCGTTGACGTAGAAGCGCTCATCACCTTCGAGGTAGTTGCGCTGGTTGGCGGGAGCTTCCGTCAACGACAGCGGCTGCGCCTTCTGTTGCGTTCGGTTCGGCGGGATCAGACCGCGCATGGTGTGCGTGACCCCGTAGAAGGTGCCGCTCCCCTGCACGTCGAGGAAGTTCCAGTCCTCCCCGGGGACGGTCCGGCCGCGCTTGTGGGTGGCGTGGAAGTAACCGGTGTTCTCACCCGCTTCGGCCGGTGAATCGACGATTTCGGCCGTGCCGCCGCTGATGGGTACACCGCCGGTGTTGACCAGTTCCACAGTGGCCGATTCGTCGAACGGCATCGGCCACCACGAGGTGTACCAACCGTCGGCACCGGGATCGATCGAACTCATCATGTTGCGCACGTCGTGCTCTCCCAGCCCGGAGCCGAAGAACTCGCCGACCGGCGCGTCCACGGTGGTCTGGCCGTCGAAGCTGATCCGCAGTCGCGTGCTCTCCAGCACGTGTTCGGACGCGGCCACCTCCTCCGGTGGGAAGCTGTAACGCCCGACCAACTTGTCCCGGGCGAATACCTCGTTGTCGATCCGGTACCCGTGCGCGGACTCCTCACCGGGGTGGCCAGGCCCGAGATCGAGCACATCGGTGCGCACCCATTCACCGTCGACGAGGCTGTGCACGTCGTAGCGGAACTCGTTGACGTCCAACGACGAGGAGACGAAGTGGTTGGAGATCTCCACCGACTCCTTTCCGCCGGTCAACTCGGGCGTCACCTCGATCGACTGCACGCCCCACTCGCCGGGCGCCCGCTCACCGCTGCGCCATTGACCGGCGTGCACACCGTCGACCCGCATGTCCGCCACCTGGTGCGCGATCTGCGGGTCGAACCGGCGAACGACGCGGACGCCCTCGTTTCGCGGGTCCACGGCGGCCTGGAACCGGCTACCACCGCCCTCCCCGAACGCCCGGCCGTCGTCGACCACCCGTGGACTGGGCACCACCTGTGGCAACCGCACCCGGAGCTGGTCGATGCGGCCGGGACCGTCGAGCTCGGCCACCCGCGTCGAGGCGCCGGGCGGCAACTCGAATTCGTGCCGGGTCCGTTCCGCGTCCGGCCTGGTGCCCTTCGGATCGGCCACGCCGAACTTGCGCAACCGGGCGAGCACGTCCTCGGCCGGGTCCCCGGGATCGAACGTCCGGACACCCTCCGCATCCGCGAATTCGCGGTGGCTGACGTGGTAGAAGTACGGATTGTTCTCCACGGTGACGCGCATCGATTCCCGGTAGGGCATGGGAACCTTGATGACGGCCCCACCCGCGGAGTCGGCGGCGTTGCCCACCAGCGGCCATTCGAACGGCGCCCCGACCTTGCCATCCACGACGTCGACCAGCGGGGCGTCCAGGACGGTCCGCCCGTCGAGTTCGATCGTGATACGGCCGGTTCCGGTGACATCGCCCCACGGTTCCCGCGTGAACCAGATGGACGAGATCTCGCCCGCGCCTGCTCGCTCGGCGATGACGCAGCCCTGCCCGCTGGTTCGCAGGCACGAGTACGTTCCCTCGAAGCCGTCGTCGTTGGTGCCGTTGCGCGCGAAGCTGGAGAACTGCCCGCTGTTCTCCGATCCGCGCAGTTGGGTCAGCGCCTCCGGGTCGCGGTAGGTCTCCCAGCCGACGCTGCCCTTCGTCGCTCCGCTCTGGGCAGGTGGCTGCTGCCCGAACGCGCGCTCGGTCATGAAGCCGCCGTCGGCCAGCATCGCGGCCGCCGCCAACGAGGCGGCGCCGAAGTACGCGCCCATCTTTCGTGGAAATCGACGGTCAGCGGCGCTGGAAATTGGTTGTCGTGAGCCGTTCTCCATCGTGCTCGCCCTCCCCACACGGCTATCCGTCCGGATAGCGGTGTACGTGTTCGACGGTGGTGGTGCGCGAATCGAATTCATCGTCCTGACTGCACGTTGGGCCGAAGATCCATCGCCCGCATCGAACGAATAGTAGGAAGCGTTTCGCCTCGTTCCAAGCAAGCTGGAACGTGTCGGGAAGAAATCTCCGGGTTAATCACCCAATAAGATGGTTGCCGGGACTGTGTTCCGGCAACCACCATCCAGGTGCTATTCGATTATTTTTCACAAAAGGCGGGCACTGCGCGTGATCAGGCCGCGTTCAACCGGGCGTACACCTCGGTCGCGTTCTCCCGCGTGATCAGCTCCGTCGGCAGGGTCTGCGACTTCGGCACCCGCCGGCAATCGATCAGAAGCCTCTTCGCGGTCTCCACCGCTTCGGCACCACCCGTCGGGTACAGGTTCGTGGCCGCCAACCGACCCGCCTCAACAGCCTTGATGCCGCCCGACTCGATCGGCAGGCCATCGATTCCGACAAACTTCAGGTCCCGCTTCCCCGCTGCCTGGGCGGCCAGGAACGCTCCCTCGGCCATGGGATCGTTGTGCGCGTAGACAGCCTCGACATCGGGGGGCGACTTGAGCATCGCATCCATTTTCGCCTGTCCCACCGAACGTTCCCATTCACCGTCCTCGCTGGCGACTATCTCGATTCCACTGCCCTCGATCGCCTGCCGGAATCCCTTTGCTCGCTCCGCGGCGGGCGTGGAACCCGAAAGGCCCTTGATCTCGGCGATTTTCCCGCCCCGCGGAAGCAACGTGTTCTTGAAGTACTCGCCGGCCTGCCTTCCGATCGCGACGTTGTCCGCACCGATGTAGCTGGTGTAGGCCTCACCTTCGACCTTGCGATCCAGCACGATCACCGGGATTCCGGAGTTGTACGCGTCCTTGACGACTTCGGTCAGCGGCGCGGCCTCGTTCGGCGAGATCATCAACAGGTCCACCTGCTTGGTCACGAAACTTTCCACATCGCTGACCTGCTTCGAGTTGTCCTTCGCCGCGTCCTGGAACTCCACGTCGAATTGCGGAACCTCCTCGGCCGCCTTCCGGATGTCGGCATCCATCCGAACCCGGTACGGCTCGGCGAGGTTCGCCTGGCTCATCCCGATGGTGTACTCGCCGTCCGGTCCCGCGCAGTCCTGCGTCGGGTCCTGCGCCTGAACCTGACCGGTGTTCTCACTCGTCGTACCGCAACCCGCGGTGAATATCGCCGTCGTGACGCACGCGGCTGCCAGCAAGGACTTCGTTGTCTTGCGCATCGTGCTTCCTCCCGAGGTCGATCACGAGGGCCGCAACCGCTGCAACGCGGCGGCCGCGACGATCACCAGACCCTTGATCAGCAACTGGACGTCGGTGTCGACGCTGTTGAGGCTGAGGATGTTGTTGAGCACTCCGAGCAGCAGCGCGCCCGCGATGGTTCCGACGACGGAGCCCCGGCCACCAGCCAGGCTGGTACCGCCGACCACCACGGCGGCGATGCCGTCGAGTTCGTAGGCGATGCCGTCGTTCGGACTGCCCGTGTTGAGCTGTCCGGCATGGACGATTCCGGCGAGCGCCGCGCACAGTCCGGCCACCCCGAAGGCGATGATCTTGACTCGGTTGACCGGCACGCCGGAGAGCCGTGCCGCCTTCTCGTTTCCCCCGATCGCGTAGAGATGGCGGGAGAACGCGCTGCTGCGCAAGAACAGGATCGCCACGACCGCCACACCAGCGAAGATCAGCGCGGGAATCGGCACGACACCGCCGAACGTCCGCTCCCCCAGCAGCGAGAACAGCATCGGAGCCTGCTCCGGTCCGTCGCCGTAGCTGATCTGCACCGTCTCGCCGCCCGACCACATCCGCGCGAGCCCCCGCGCGATCTGCAACCCGGCGAGCGTGACGATGAACGCTTGGACACCGAGCAACGCCACCGCGGCACCCTGCAGGAGTCCGAACCCGAGCCCGGCGAGCAACACAACCACCACGGCCGGCAGCACACCGAAGTTGTTCTCGACCAGCAGCACCGCCGACCCGACCGCCGCCAGCCCGAGCACCGATCCGACTGACAGGTCGATCCCGCCGATGAGGATCACGAAGGTCAGCCCGATCCCGATGATGCCGATCTCGGAAACGGCCCTGGCGATGTTGAACAAGTTCTCACTGGTCAGAAAGAGGACCTGACCGTCCGAGCCGCGTGGTGAGAAGACCGCCGCGGCGATGAACACGGCCACCAGCCCGAAGAAGCTCTGGAACCGGAACAGCATCTCGGCAGGACCCGCCGTCCGCCGCGAGAGCACGCGAGGATCGGCGGTTCCCGAGCCACCGGCGTGACCGGGACCGTCCGCATCCCGGTCTTCACCCGCGCCGTCCACCGGCTTCTCGTCCGTCCGATCGCTCACGCCGTTCCTTCCCCGATGGCCGCACCGTGCGAGGTGACCTTCTCCCCCATCGCCGCGGTCAACAATTCGGCTTCACCGACCCGGGTGGCGTCGAATTCCGCCACGCTGCGTCCGGCCCGGAGGACCACGACGCGGTGGCAGACGCCGATCAGCTCCGGAAGTTCCGACGAGGCCAGCAGAATGCCGATGCCGCGCTCGGCGATCTCGGCGAGAAGCTGGTAGATCTCGGCTTTGGCACCGATGTCCACACCTCGGGTCGGATCGTCGAGCAGCAGCAGTCGCGGCTCGGTCAATAGCATCCGTCCGAATACGACCTTCTGCTGATTCCCGCCCGAAAGTGTCGCGACCGGCTCCAAAGGGCCCGCGAGCTTGACCTTGAGCCGTTGCACGCTCTCCTCGGTGGCCCGCAATTCGCTCCTGCGGCGAATCCAGCCGCCCGCTCCAAGCCGCCCCAGCACGGACAGCACCGTGTTGGCCAGAACGGAATGCTGCAGCACCAGACCGGAAGAAGCACGATCCTCCGGCACGAACCCGACCCCCTGCTTCAGTGCGGCACGCGGACCGCCCGGCCGGACGGGTTGACCGTCGAGCAGCGCGCTCCCCTCCCAGGAACCCGCGGCCCCTGCTCCGAACAGCGCTTCCAGCAGTTCCGTCCGGCCCGAGCCAAGCAGCCCGCACAATCCGACGATCTCCCCGCGCCGCACGGTCAGGTCGATGCCGTCCGGTTCGCGCCTGCCCACGCGTGGGCGGCGCGGACGGACGGCGAACCCGCTCAGCTCCAGCAATGCCTCGCCCGCCTCGCCCCGGCCCGCGGGAAAGAACTCCCGCACGCCGCCGCCGACCATGGCCTCGGCGGCCTGGTCGGCGGTCATCGTCCGGGCATCGAACTCGGCGACCCGGCGACCGTCCCGCAACACGGTGGCACGGTCGGCGATCCGCCCGATCTCGTCCATCCGGTGCGAGATGTAGACGATGCCCGTTCCCGCCCTGCGCAACTCGTCGATCACCGAGAACAACCGGAGCACCTCGGCGTTGGACAACGCGGAGGTGGGCTCGTCCATGATCAGAACGTTGGCGTTCAGCGACAGCGCCCTGGCAATCGTGACGAGCTGCTGCTCACCGACCCGGAGCTGACCGACGGGCCGGGTCGGATCCAGGTCGATCCCGGTCCGCCGCAACAGCTCGGTGGTCCGCGCCGCCATCGTCCGGCCGTCGAGCCCGCCCCACCGGTGCCGCAGCTCCCGCCCGAGGTAGAGGTTCTCGGCCACCGACAGCGCGGGCACGAGGTCGAGCTCCTGGTGGATCATCGCGATGCCGGCCTGCTGGGCGTCGGCGGGTTTGGCGAAGCTGACCGACCGCCCCGCCACGGCGACGGTTCCGTCGTGGTCGGTGACATCGCCGGAGAGCACCCGCATGAGCGTCGACTTGCCCGCGCCGTTCTCACCGAGCAGCGCGTGGACCTCGCCCGAGCGAACGCTCAGGTCCACCTGGTCGCACGCCAGTACTCCCCCGTAGCGCTTGGTGATGCCGACCATCTCGATCAGTGGTGCTGTTTCCATGGGCACCCCCGCCACGACAGCCCGGACGAACCGGGCGCGCCAGCCACGAGAAAACGATTGCCCGACGCTAGGAGGACTACGCCAGCTGTGTCAAGGCTCACACGCTCGGGGTGGGTCCGCGGAAATACCGCACATGGGACGGAAGCGCCTTCCCACCGCCCGGCCGGGCGAAGGTCGCGGCTGGTGCGCCCCCATTTGCGGAGAGGCCGCTCCGAAACAGAACCGGAGCGTTACGGTTGATGGCGTGACCGCCACTCGCGAGCGTCCGAACGCGTCCACCCCCGACACCGGTGTGCCCGCCTGGTCCGATCGCGCCGCCTTCGGCACGGTTCGCGGTGTGCCGCTGTGGTTCGCGATCCTGCTCCCGATCGTGACGACGAGCCTCGGGACCGGCCTGGACATCGTGCTCTGGTCCAAGCCCGGTCTGCTGTTCGAGGCGCTGTTCCTGCTCGGGTGCGTTTCGGCGGTCGGCTTGGCCCGACGGAAGAACGTGTTCGGCCCGATGGTGCAGCCACCGCTGATCGCCGCGATCGTGATGCCGGTGATCGTGCTGCTCAGCGGCGGCGGTTCGAAGCAGGGCGGCGTGACGGCCACGGCTCTCGCCATCGTCCAGCCGTTGATCAACAGCTTCCCGATCATGGCGATCGCCAGTGGCATCACACTCGGCTTCGGCCTCCTTCGACTGTTCGTGTTGCAGCGCGCGAAGAACCGGCAGGACGCTCCGGCCAACAGCGAGGCTCCCACGAAGAAGGTTCCCGCACAGCCGAAGAAGAACGGGGCGAAACCCGCCAAGCGCCCGGCTCCGCCTCGGGAACGCCCGGACGAGCAGGGCAAGCGGACCGAGCGCAGGGGGAACGAAGCGCCTCAGCCGGATTCGCGCCAGCGGAAACCCCGCAAGGACGATCCTCGGCGAGGGGACCCGCGCAAGGACGGTCCGCGCAAGGACGGTCCGCGCAAGGACGCCCCTCGGAAGGACGGCTCGCGGGGCGGGGAACCACGCCGGGAGGACCCGCGCGGCGGCCGCCCCGCGCCTGGCAGGCCGCGGCCCGAATCGGGTTCGCAGCCACCTCCGCGCGGCGAGGGACGGCCCGAACGACCGGCGGGCCGAGGACGACCTCAACGCCCGGCGCCCGGTCGCGGAAGGCCGCCGGAGGCGGAACCTCCCAAGCGTCCGCGGCGTCCCCGGCGCGGCGATTCGTTCGACTGAGTCCACCGAAGACCCGAGCACCGAAACCATCCGAGCGCCGAAACCATCAGGGGCATCCGCCACACGCTTCGTTCCCGGCGGAGTACCCCGCCGGGAACGAAGAACTTCCGGTCAGCGAATGCTCAGCGAACGCCCTTCGGGGTCTCCGAGTTCTCGCTGAGGTCCTTGCGCAGCTCTCGCGGCAACGCGAAGGAGATCTTCTCGTTGGCGGTGGTGACCTCTTCGACGTCGCCCCAACCGCGCTCGGAGAGGTAGTCCAGCACCTGGAAGACGAGCACGTCCGGCACCGACGCACCGCTGGTGACGCCGACCGTGTTGACGCCCTCCAACCAGGACTCCTCGATCTGGTCGGCGTAGTCGATCAAGTGGGAGTAGGTGGCACCCGCCTGCAGGGCGACCTCCACCAACCGCTTGGAGTTCGACGAGTTCTGCGAGCCGACGACCAGCACGAGGTCGCACTCGGCGGCCATCGCCTTGACCGCGATCTGGCGGTTGGACGTGGCGTAGCAGATGTCGTCGCTCGGCGGCGCCTGCAGGTCGGGGAAGCGATCCTGCAGCTGGTCGACGCGTTCCATCGTCTCGTCGACGCTCAGGGTGGTCTGCGACAGCCACACCACCTTGGACGGGTCGCGGATCTCGACCTTGTCGACGTCCTCGGCCTTGTCGACCAGCTGCACCCGGTCGGGGGCCTCGCCCGAGGTCCCTTCGACCTCCTCGTGCCCCTCGTGGCCGATCAGCAGGATGTCGTAGTCCTCCCGGGCGAACCGGTTGACTTCCTTGTGGACCTTCGTGACGAGCGGGCAGGTGGCGTCGATGGTGCGCAGGTTGCGCTGCGCCGCTTCCTCGTGCACTGCCGGAGCCACGCCGTGGGCGGAGAAGACGACCAAGGCACCTTCCGGCACCTCGTCGGTCTCCTCGACGAAGATCACGCCGCGTTCCTCCAGCGTATCCACCACGTGCCGGTTGTGCACGATCTCCTTGCGCACGTACACGGGTGGGCCGTAGGTTTCCAGAGCCTTCTCGACGGTGACCACGGCGCGGTCGACACCGGCGCAGTAACCGCGAGGTTTGGCCAACAGCACTCGCTTGGCACTGTCCGGGCGCCGGTCGGCGGTCTCCGCACCGGGGACTCCCTGGTCAGCGTTTTCGGTGGCCTGGGGCGAGGTCGTCATGCTTCCAAGGGTACGGACCGGCCCCGGCAAGGTCAGCCGCGCCATCCACCTCGCGGACGATCTTTCGGAACCGCCCGCACCATCGATGCCCGGCCGCCGCATCTCGGCACACCGATGGATTCCCGAGGCCGAGTGCGGCAAGGTGGAGACATGCGATCGTTCCCCTTGCCGGTCCGCCTCGCCGCCGGACTCGCGGCCACGGCGGTCGAGCAGACCCGCCAGTTGCCCGGCCAGCTTCTCGGGTTGCCCGTCACCGTGGCCAGCCAGGCACTGCAGGCGTCGATGCGGGTCCAGCAGCAGGTGACCGAGCTCGCCATCAAGGGCGATGAAGCGCTCAGCGTTCTGCACACACCGGCGGAACAACCCGAATGGGCGACCTTCGACGAGGACGATCCACCCCGCCCGTCGCCGTGGGACCGCGTGGACGGGGACACCGCCCGGAACGAGGGCACCGCCCACGAAGGCGACAGCACGAGCGATCCGCGGATTCTCGACGACGACCTGTCGATCCTGCCGGAGTACGACCACCTCTCCCTCCCCCAGCTGCGCGGCAAGCTGCGTGGCTTCTCCGAAGCCGAACTCACCCGGCTGCTCGAACACGAGCAGGCCCACGGGATGCGCCCGGAGTTCGTGCGGATGCTCTCGAAGCGGCTCGAACGGCTCCAAACCGAACAGTGACCCCCGGTCGGGTGTCACCCGGCCACGGCCGGTACCCGCCGACCCGACCGGGGCTGAGGCCGCCCGAGAGCCGAGCTGGGACTATCCGAGACCCGGGACTGGAGTATCCGAAGAGCCAGGGCTGGGACCGTCCAGGCTGGGACCGTCCAGGTTGGCACCAGTCAGGTTGGCACCATCCGAGAACAGCCCTCCACCGAACACGTCAGCAGGAGCGACCCCTGACCTCCCAGACCACCCCAGAAGATCCGTGGCCGGTCCGCACGGTCTCTCGCAAGATCGCCGACTGGATCCACCGGCTCGGCGACATCTGGGTCGAGGGCCAAGTCACCCAGATGTCGCTCCGTCCCGGCGCGTCCACCTCGTTCCTGACCCTGCGGGATCCCTCCGCCGACGTGTCCCTGACGCTGACGTGCTCCTCGGCGATGCTGCGCAAGATGGACCCGCCGCTCACCGAGGGCAGCCGCGTCGTCGTCCACGGGAAGCCGACGTTCTTCGTCGGCCGTGGCACGCTGAGCATCCGGGTCGACGAGATCCGATCGGTCGGCATCGGTGAGCTGCTGGCCCGCATCGAACGCCTGCGGCAGCTGCTCAAGGCGGAAGGACTGTTCGATCCGTCGCGGAAGCGGCCGCTACCGTTCCTGCCGAATCGGATCGGGCTGGTGACCGGACGGGCCTCCGCCGCCGAGCACGACGTGCTGACCAACGCCCAGCTGCGTTGGCCCGCCGTGCGGTTCGAAGTGCGCAACGTGGCCGTTCAGGGGTCGAGCGCGGTTCCGCAGGTCGTGGAGGCGCTCACCGAGCTCGACAAGAAGCCCGAAGTCGACGTGATCGTGCTGGCGCGGGGCGGCGGCAGCGTCGAGGACCTCCTCCCGTTCTCGGACGAGGCGCTGTGCCGGGCCGTGGCGACCTGCCGCACCCCGGTGGTCAGCGCGATCGGCCACGAACCCGACTCCCCGTTGCTCGACCACGTCGCCGACGTCCGTTGCTCGACCCCGACCGGGGCGGGCAAGCGCGTCGTTCCCGATGTCGCCGAGGAGACCCAGCGCGTCCACCAGCTGCGCGACCGGGCGCGGCGAGCGTTGCACGGTTGGGTGGATCGTGAGCGCCGCCTCTTCGACGCGTTGCGCACCAGGCCCGTGCTGGCGGATCCACTCGGTCCGCTCGACCGGCGTGCCGAGCAGGTCAGCGGCCTGCGGGAACGGGCGCGCCGGGCTGTGCTCGCGGTGATGGCCAGTGAGCAGCACGCCATCACCGCGACTCGATCTCGCTTGACGACCCTCGGTCCGGCGGCCACTCTGGCTCGTGGGTACGCGATCGTCCAACGTGTCGATTCCGAGGGCGTGGATGGGGTACTTCGATCCATCGACGAAGCCCCGCCGGGAACGAAACTGCGGGTACGGGTCGCCGACGGTGCGATCCAGGCCGTCGTCCCCGACGGAACGGACGGCGCAGGCTGACGAACGGAGGTGTGTGGTGCGTCCACCGCAGCAGCTCACATTCCTCCCGCTCACGGTGACCACGACACCGCCGTGCGCTTCGGAAGTGCGCCACCGAGCCGAAGCGGCGGACGCGACCGCCGCGGACTGCTGGACCGCGCTGCTGGGCGGATGCGATTCGCTCGAGCGCAGGTCGCTGCCCACCCGCTTGCGCGAACTCACCGAGGCCACCTCCGCCTACGTCGGCGACCGGTGGTGGTGCGGTCACGGCGCCTCCCACCGACGTAAAGTCGCGGAAGCGCAGTCGCGCATCACCGACGCGGTGCGCGAGGGCGACGGTGCCGAGTTCGCCGAGGCATTCGTCGGATACGACCAGGCGATCGCCACCGCGGTGGTGTCCGTACCGAACACGTTGGAGAGTCCCGCCTCGTGACCACCAGTGAACAGTCCACCCGTGAGCAGCCCGCCAGTGAGCAGAGCCAGGACGAGCACTTCGACCCGGTGGCCGCCCATCCCGAAGTGGCCGAACTCGACTACGAGCAGGCTCGGGACGAGCTGACCGAGGTTGTCCGGCAGCTGGAGGCCGGTGGGCTGTCGCTGGAGGAGTCGCTCGCGTTGTGGGAGCGCGGCGAGGCGTTGGCGACGGTCTGCGAGCGCCACCTCGCGGGTGCGCGGGAACGGGTGGAACGGGCGCTCGCCTCAGTGGAAGAGGCCCCCGAAGAGGAGTAACGAGTGGGCCCGGATACGCGCAGACCGGTACGAGCGGGCGGCCGGACACCGCCGGACCTGGCCACGGTCAGCCGGTCGGCGCCCGCACGATCGCTTCGGCCAGCGTGCGGAACTCGGCCTCGGACCCGTCCCCGGTGATCAGCACCCGGGTTCCGGCGTGTTCGGTGACCCACGCCTGCTCGGAACGCACGCCGCTGTAGACCACCCACCGCAGATCACCTGCTCGGACGGTCCCTTCCGCCTTCGGCGACCGCTCGGTCTCGAACTCGACGAGTTCTTCCTCCGAAGCCGTTGACTGCGACATGCGCAGGTAGTGCGGCTCATCGGTCAGCCAGCCGATCCGGACCGCGCGCGCCCCGGAGGGAAGCAGCTCGGTACCCGCGGAGTTCGCACGCCACCCTTCGGGCAGGTTCGGTTCGATCACCGGGAAACCCACCCGCCCGGCCGCGTCGCGCAGCTCGGCCCCGACATCCACCGTCGGCGCGGAACCCTTCTCGACGGTGGGGCCCAGCGGGCTGAACGAACACTGGCCGAGCAGCCCGGCGATTCCGAACGCGACCAGGACCATCGGCAGCATGGCGAACAGCATCGCTTTCAGCGTGCGGGGCGGTCGTGCCGGTTCCGTGCCTGGTTGACCCGCCGCTGGGGTCTCGTCGCCCGGCTGGTCCTGGTTGCGCTGTTCAGCCACGCCCCTCATGCTCTCACCAACCGGGCGACGGGCGTCCGAAGTCCTCGCCGGAAGTGGGCTCCCCCACGTGCACCTCAGCAATGCTCCCGGGTCTGCGAAGATCCCACTAGCGAGTATCGGGCGCCACCCGTCCGTGGTGGGTGCGCCCACAGTCGAACACAGCATTGGCTCACCACCGGGAGGCGCGATGAGCACGTCCACCACTGATCAGCAGCCGCAGCGGCCGGACCGGAACCTGGCGATGGAACTCGTCCGGGTTACCGAAGCCGCAGCCATGGCAGCCGGCCGATGGGTCGGTCGCGGCGACAAGAATTCGGGTGACGGTGCAGCGGTGGATGCCATGCGCAAGCTCATCGGCACGGTGTCGATGCGCGGTGTCGTGGTCATCGGCGAGGGTGAGAAGGACGAAGCCCCGATGCTGTACAACAGCGAGCAGGTCGGCAACGGCAACGGGCCCGAGTGTGACGTCGCCGTCGACCCTATCGATGGAACCACGCTGCTGAGCAAGGGCATGCCCAACGCGCTCGCGGTGCTCGCGGTGGCCGAGCGGGGCGCGATGTTCGACCCGTCGGCGGTCTTCTACATGGAGAAGCTCGCCGTGGGGCCGGAAGCAGCCGACGTCGTCGACATCAGCGCGCCGGTAGCCGAGAACGTGCGGCGAGTGGCCAAGGCCAAGCAGATCGACGTCGCGGACGTCACGGTGTGCATCCTCGACCGCCCCCGGCACGATTCGCTGGTCGAGGAGGTTCGCGAAGCAGGCGCGCGCATCCAGTTCATCTCCGACGGCGATGTCGCGGGCGCGATCGCCGCTGCCCGCCCGGACAGCGGTGTCGACATGTTGATGGGCATCGGCGGCACTCCCGAGGGGATCATCACGGCCGCGGCGTTGAAGTGCCTCGACGGCGAGATCCAGACCCGGCTGTGGCCCAAGGACGACGAGGAGCGCGCGCAGGTCAAGGCGGCCGGCCACGAGCTGGACACGGTGTTGACCACCAATGACCTGGTTCGCGGCGACAACGTGTTCTTCTGCGCGACCGGTATCACCGACGGCGCGCTGCTCAAGGGCGTGCACTACCGGGCGAACCGTTGCACCACCCAGTCGTTGGTGATGCGCTCGAGGTCGGGCACGGTGCGCATGATCGAGGGTCTGCACAAGCTGACCAAGCTGCGCGAGTACTCGGACGTCGAACTGGGCGAATCGGAAGCATCCCGGTACGGCTTGCTGCCGTGATCGGGTCGGCCGCGGTCGATCTCGACGAGTTTTTCCCGGTTTCGCGGGAAATCGGGAACGGTCGACCGCAGGCCGAAACCCCAGCGAGTCGCGTGTCCACATCGCACTGATCGCGTCCGTTTTACGGACATGCCACGACACGGATCGACCCTCGCCTCCGTCTTTCGTGGGTGCCCCGGAAGTGGATCGCCTCCTACTGTCCGTGCGCATCCGGCCAGCAGAGCCGGGACACACGGAAGGATGCGACGCGACATGCGGAAGCGTTCCGGTCTGATCGGCGTGATCGCTGCGGTCGGTGGCGTGGTGGGTGCACTTGCCTTCCCAGCCGTCGCCACCGCCGATGATGTGAAACCACTCATCGTCGGCGGTCACGACGCCACCGAGGAATACTCGTTCATCGTGTCCCTGCAACAAGGCGGCTCACACATCTGCGGCGCCTCGCTGATCGAGTCCGATTGGGCCGTCACCGCCGCGCACTGCGTGCAGGGAGGATCTCCCGGGCAGTACACCGTGCGGGTCGGCAGCAACGACAGCACCACCGGTGGCGAGGAAGCCGGACTCGCCGACATCGTCACCCACACTACGGGCGACATCGCGCTGCTCCGGCTGGACACCCAGGTCGAGGCCGCCCCCGTCCAGGTCGCCGCCGAACCGGGCGGGACGGGCACGGGAACACGGATCATCGGCTGGGGACAGACCTGCCCCGAGTCGGGCTGCGGTGAGGTGCCGACCACGCTGCAGGAACTCGACACCAGCATCGTCGACGACGGCGAATGCAGCGGCTTGAGCACCGGC
The DNA here is from genome assembly GCF_054779195.1 of Parasphingorhabdus pacifica. NCBI lineage: Bacteria > Pseudomonadati > Pseudomonadota > Alphaproteobacteria > Sphingomonadales > Sphingorhabdaceae > Parasphingorhabdus > Parasphingorhabdus pacifica. The sequence continues at coordinate 407,383 of NZ_BAAGYS010000006.1, read as the reverse complement.
ACCGAAATCTGCACGGACAACCCGAACGGCGACTCCGGGGCGTGCTACGGCGACTCGGGGGGACCGCAGATCAAGGGCACCTCGGGCAACTGGGAACTGATCGGCGCGACCAGCCGCGCGGGCAACAACGACTCCACCTGCGCCACCGGCCCCTCGATCTACACCGACGTCACGGCGCACGCCGACTGGATCACCCAGCACACCGGCGCCTGAACCGACCAGCGGAGGACCCCGTCCGCGCCCGGGGCTTTCCGTTCGGTACGGCGGTGGTGCGCTCGGCCGAGCGCACCACCGCCGTACGCGTCATCCGCTGTCGGTCGAATGACCGGGGAAGAGGCGGGCCCCCGGGTCCAGCGCCACCGCGATGTTGTTCACCGCCGTAGCCGCCTCACCGAAGCCCGTGGCGATCAGCCGCACCTTCCCGGGGTACGAGGCGACATCGCCAGCCGCGTAGACCCGCTCCCGGTTCGTCCGCATGGTGCTGTCCACCCGGATCGTGCGCTTGTCCAGTTCGAGACCCCAGGACTCGATCGGGCCGAGATTCGCGGTGAACCCGAGCGCGGCGACGACGGTCTGCGCGGGCAGCACCCGGTGCCCGCCGTCCCGCAACGCGATCTCCACCTCGTGCACCCCCGACTCGTCCCCCCTGATCTCCGCGATCTCGGCGTCGGTGATCAGCGGCACGTCCAAGGCCTCGACCTCGCGCACCAGGCCGGGATGGGCGCGGAATCGCGCTCTCCGGTGCACGAGGGTGACGCTGCGGGCGACCGGGTGCAACGCCAGCACCCAGTCGAACGCGGAATCACCACCGCCCACCACGACCGCGTCATGTCCGGTGTGGACTGCCAGTTCGGGGATGAAGTGCACGACCCCGCGGCCCAGCCAATCCTGCCCGGCGGGCAACGGACGTGGCGTGAACTCGCCGATCCCGGCGGTGATCAGCACCGCCCCGGCGAGCACCGACTCCCCCTGCCCGACCTCGACGCGAACCCGACCGTCCTCTTCGGACGCGGACATCGATACCGCGTGTCTGCCCAACAAGTAGGACGGCTCGTACCTGTTCGCCTGCTCGACCAGTGCCGCGACCAGGTCTCGCCCCCTGATCCGGGGAAAGCCTGCGACGTCGTAAATCATCTTCTCCGGGTACATCGCCGTCACCTGACCGCCCGGTTCGGGCAGCGAATCGACGAGTGCGACCGACAAATCCCGAAATCCCGCGTAGTAAGCCGCGAACAGTCCCGTCGGACCAGCTCCTAGGACCAGCAGATCGACTTCACGCGGCGCTCCAGCAACCATGCCTCACCTCACCGTGGTCGCCCCCCAGGCTAGCCCGCACAACGCCCTCCCGTCGCCACCGAGAACGCCCGCGCGCCGGCCGGTCCGGCTCGCCCCACCGGCCGGTCGTGCCCACAGCAAATGGCGGTACCCGGAAAACGATCAGGGTGGTTTCGTGCCCGAAACCGGATCGGTCTGGGGAGAGGAGACCCGGTGAGTAGGACATCGTTGTTCCTGGGTGGTTTGGCCGCATTGGCCCTGAGCGTCGGAGCTGCGCCGGCAGTGGCGAACGCCGACGTCACGGAACCGGCGGACGACCCGAGCACACTGATCGTCGGCGGTCACGACGCGACCGAGCAGTACGACTGGATGGCTTCGCTGCAGAGCGGCGGTCAGCACGGATGCGGCGGCTCGCTGGTCGACTCCGAATGGGTGCTCACCGCCGCGCACTGCGTACAACAAGCACAAGCCGCCGACCTCGGGCTCCGCATCGGGAGCCCGGACCACAGCACGGGCGGGACGCAAACCGGGGTGTCCGAGATCGTCGTCCATCCCGGGTACGAGACGGACGCCCCCAACGCCGACCTCGCACTGCTCAAGCTGGACCGGGAGGTCGCCGAGACCCCGATCCCGATCGCCGACGCCTCCGGTGCGGCAGGCACGCCCTCGCGCATCATCGGCTGGGGTCTCACCTGCCCGGTGCGGGGGTGCGGCGAACCACCCGCGCAGCTGCAAGAACTCGACACCAGCGTCGTCCCGGACGCCGCCTGCACGCTGAGTTCGATCGACGCGGGCACCGAGATCTGCACCGGAAGTGGGCAGCTGCTGACCAACGCCTGCTTCGGGGATTCCGGAGGGCCGCAGCTGGAAGGCACGTCGGGCAACTGGCAGCTGACCGGTATCACCAGCCGTCTCGGCAGCATCGTGCCGGTGTGCGGCACGGCACCGTCGGTCTACACCGACGCCACCGCGTACAAGAGCTGGATCACCGAGCGCGTGGCCGGCTGAAGCGCATCTCGGCATCGCCGTCGGGAATGGGCGGCGGCGCCCGGTCTCGGGGCGAGCAAGGGAACCTTCCTGTCACATGTGGAAGAAAAGTTCCCTTGCTCGCACTCGTGCGATCCGAGCCGGGCGGGCGGCCAAGGCGGCCGAGAAAAGCGGTCGGGGAACGCGGAGAAGCAGGTCACCCGGGTGGGCGAGTGGGATTGCCCATACTGACCAGTGCTCGCCGTGAGGGCCACACTTCCATGTATGGCTGAACAGGACTACCGCATCGAACACGACACGATGGGCGAAGTCAGGGTGCCCGCCGACGCCCTCTACCGCGCCCAGACGCAGCGTGCCGTGGAGAACTTCCCCATCTCCGGGCGAGGACTGGAGCGCTCGCAGGTTCGTGCTCTCGGTTTGCTCAAGGGTGCCGCCGCGCGGGTCAACGGCAAGCTCGGCGTGCTGGAAGCCGAGCAAGCCGAGGCGATCGCCGCGGCCGCCGACGAGGTGGCCGAGGGGAAGCACGACGAGCACTTCCCGATCGACGTGTTCCAGACCGGCTCCGGCACCTCGTCGAACATGAACGCCAACGAGGTCATCGCGACGCTGGCCACCCGCAAGCTCGGGCGGGACGTGCACCCGAACGATCACGTCAACGCGTCACAATCCTCCAACGACACCTTTCCCACCACCATTCACGTCGCAGCCACCGAGGCGGTGCTCACCGAGGTCGTCCCCGCGCTGGAGCACCTGGCCGAGGTGATCGAGGGACGTGCGGCCGGCTGGACGGAGGTCGTCAAGTCGGGCCGGACGCACCTGATGGACGCCGTGCCGGTCACGCTCGCGCAGGAGGCGGGCGGGTGGGCCTCCCAGGTGCGCTTCGGCGTCGAACGGCTTCGGTCCGGCCTGGGCCGCCTGGGCGAACTGCCGATCGGCGGCACCGCGGTCGGTTCCGGACTGAACGCGCCGCGAGGTTTCGGCGCCGCCGTCTCCGAAGAGCTGGCCCGCGTGACCGGACTGCCGCTGACCGAGGCGCGCGACCACTTCGAAGCACAGGCCACCCAGGACGGCGTGGTGGAGACTTCCGGGCACCTGCGCACGGTGGCGGTGAGCCTGAACAAGATCGCCAACGATCTGCGCTGGTTGGGTTCGGGCCCGAGGACGGGCCTCGCCGAACTGGCGCTGCCTGATCTGCAGCCCGGCTCGTCGATCATGCCGGGCAAGGTCAACCCGGTGATCCCCGAAGCCACCCTGCAGGTCGTCGCACAGGTCGTCGGCAACGACGCCGCCGTGTCGTTCGCCGGCGCGCAGGGCAACTTCCAGCTCAACGTGAACCTGCCGGTGATCGCCCGCAACGTGCTCGAATCCGCCCAGTTGCTGGCCGCCACGTCCCGGCTGCTGGCCGACAAGGTCTTCGCGGGCGTCGAGGTCAACGCGGACCGGGCCCGGGAGTACGCCGAGGGGTCGCCTTCGATCGTCACACCGCTCAACCGCCACATCGGCTACGAAGAAGCGGCGTCGGTCGCCAAGCAGGCCCTCAAGGAGCGCCGCACGATCAGGGAGGTCGTGCTGGAGCGCGGCCACGTGGAGAGCGGGAAGCTGACGCTCGAGGAGCTCGACACCGCTCTCGACGTGCTCGGCATGGCCAACGCCGACCGCTGACGGTCGCACCGGTGTCCGAAGGGGATGCGCCCCGGGGTCCGGCACGACGAGCCGTACCCCGGAGTGCACGTGCACCATGAGTGCATGGCGCTGCTGAGCGAGGTCGTGACCACATCCGGCGAGGTCGCGGGCACCCGGTCGCGGAAGGCGAAGGTGACGGCCATAGCCGACCTGCTCGCGCGGGTGGCGCCCTCCGAGATCCGCCCCGCGACGGCTTTCATCTCGGGCGAGCTGCCCGGCGGTCGAGTCGGGGTGGGCTGGTCCACCCTGTCGTCGGTGGACGCCGAACCGGCCGCCGAGCCGGAGCTCACCGTCGCCGACGTGGACGGTGGGGTGGCAGAGCTCCGGGAGACCACCGGGGCGGGTTCCGCGCAGCGCAGACATGAGGTGCTGACCCGCCTGCTGCGGTCGGCGACCGCGGCGGAACAGCGATTCCTGGTGCGATTGCTGGGTGGCGAGTTGCGCCAGGGCGCTCTGGAGGGCGTTGTACTCGAAGCTGTCGCGGCAGCGGGCGGAGTCCCCGCCGAGGCGGTGCGCCGAGCGTTCATGCTCTCGGGCCGATTGCCCGAGACCGCCGAGGTGGCGTTGCGCGGCGGTGAATCCGCGCTTGCCGAAATCCGGTTGGAGGTCGGCCGACCGCTCCGGCCGATGCTGGCCTCCCCAGCCGAGACACTCGACGCCGCACTGGCCGAACTCGGACCGGCTAGCATCGAGTACAAACTGGACGGTGCGCGTATCCAGGTGCACCGGGACGGCGAACAGGTCCGCGTCTACACCAGAACGCTGCGGGAAGTGACCGGCACGGTGCCCGAACTCGTCGAGCTGGTTCGCGGCCTGGACTGCCGGTCGATCGTGCTCGACGGGGAAACGCTGGCGTTGACCGATTCGGGACGTCCGCGACCGTTCCAGGAGACGATGGCCCGCTTCGGGGCGCAGAGCCCGCGCGATCTGCGATTGCGCCCTTACTTCTTCGACTGCCTGCACCTCGATGGCCGCGACCTGTTGGATCTGCCACTCCGGGAGCGGCTCACCGCTCTCGAAGGGGTCGCCTCGGAGTACCGCATCCCCGCCGTGCTGTCGACCGACGCCGGGCAGGCGTCCGACCTGCTGGACGAGGCCCTCGACGCGGGCCACGAGGGGGTCGTGCTGAAGTCGCTCGACTCCGGTTACGCGGCGGGGCGCAGAGGGCGGACGTGGCGCAAGGTCAAACCCGCGCACACCCTGGACTTGATCGTGGTCGCCGCCGAGTGGGGGCACGGCCGACGCAGCGGCTGGCTGTCCAACCTGCACCTCGGGGCGCGTGACCCGGACGGCGGGCCACCGCTCATGGTCGGCAAGACCTTCAAGGGTCTGACCGACGAGTTGCTCGCCTGGCAGACGGCGGAGTTCCCCCGTTGGCGCCAGCGCGAAGACGGTTCGACGCTCTACCTGACCCCCGGCTTGATCGTGGAGGTCGAACTGGACGGCGTGCAGGTGAGCACCCGCTATCCGGGCGGGGTGGCGCTGCGGTTCGCTCGTGTCCTGCGCTACCGCCCGGACAAGGACGTCGCCTCGGCCGACACCATCGGGACCGTGCGTGCTCTGCTACCGCGTGGAGATGAGACCCTGAAGTCATGACCACCCCCGGTAACGAGGACCACGAGGACCACGAGGACGGGCCCGAAGACTTCGAGGGCGTCGGATCGATCAACATCGGCCCCGGCACCATCGACCCCCGCGACTACAGCCCCAGCACCTTCAGTGCCAAGGCGGAGTTCTACGTGGCGGCGCTCGTGCTGGAGTCCAGTTCCGAGGCCGAGGGCCACGCGCCGCTCTACGAGGAGTCGTTCGTGCTGGTCAAGGCCGAGTCGGATGAGGAGGCCAAGGAAAAGGCCACGTCCTACGGCAAGCAGCAGCAGCTCAGCTACGAGGACGAGCACCACCGGCTGGTCACCTGGAAACTCAAGGAGGTCGCCGAGGTCCAGCAGCTCGAGGACGCGACCTTCGACGACGGCAGCGAACTGTTCAGCCGCTTCTTCCGCAACTACTCCGCGTACCGGTCGATCGAGCCGCTGACCGGCGACGAGGAATTCTGACCGATCACCGGTCGAACCAGCCCGCGCGGGCTCGTGCGGTGAACGCGGTCCACGCCCGCGCGTCGAACGCGAGAAGCGGGCCGGAGGCGCCCTGCTTGCTGTCCCGCACGCCGATACGGCCGGGACCGAACGCCACCTCGACGCAGCCGTTCTGCGCCTGGCTACGGCGGGACTTGCGCCAGCGCAGCACGGTCGGGGTATCGCTGGTTCCGGGCGTCGGCGGGTCGAGACGCATGTGTGCTCAGAGTTCCTTCGCGGCTTGTTCGATGCGGTGCGGGGTTTCGGATGGGGTGCAGGCGACGTCGCGGACGCGGGTCAGTACCTCGCGGTACCGCAGGACGGTTTCGGGATTCTCGTAGTAGATACCCTTCACCCTGGTCTCGGCGTACACGGTGCCCGGATCGCTCTCGAACTCCGCCGGGTAGGTCAGCAACGTGAACGCGCCTTCGGTTCCAGGGTGCCCACCCGACTGGAACGGCAACACCTGCAAATCGATGTTCGGGTGTTCGGCCAATTCGACGAGTCGCCACAGCTGTTCACGCATCACCGCAGGTCCGCCGATGGAACGCCGGAGAGCGGCTTCATCGAGAACCGCGCCCACCGACGGTGCCGTTCCGCTTTGCAGGACCTCCTGCTGCCGAGCCATCCGTAGTTCGGTGCGGCGGTCCACTCCGGCTGCGGACAACTGCGGATCTCCGCTCCGGATGAGCGTCCTGGCGTAGTCGCGGGTCTGGAACAGTCCGGGTACGACCTGCACGTCCCAGCTGTCGATCTTCTCGGCCATCGCCTCCAGGCCGAGGAAGAGCTTGAAGTATTCGGGCAGGGTGCGATCGTCGAGGTCGAAGTCGATCCACCAGTCCCGCCCCTTCTTGGCCAGCGTCCGCAGTTCGCGGAAGAATTCGGCGCGTTCCGGCACTCCGTAGAATTCGAGAAGTCTCTCGAGCTGCAACGGCCCCGGCAATGATCTGCCGTTCTCGATGTGCCCGATGGCCTGGACACTTCCTCCGATCACTTCCGCCGCCTCGGCGCGGCTGAACCGGCCGGTTTCACGCAGCTTGGTCATCTCGCCGGCGACCCATCTGCGGAGTGCGGTCGGGCTGGAGTGGGACGTACTCACCTGGTTCCTTCCAACAGCTCGACGTTGCCGTTGAAGTCTGCCGGGACCACCAGCCGAAGATCATCACCCGATTAGGGCTCTAGTTCTTGAGCATGTTCAAAGTTAGCGTGCTCCACATAGTGGCGATCGCATCGATCGCCACTCCCGCACCGCGGCCCCGATATACGATCACCGGACGCGTCAGCACGGCACGTACCGCACACCGATCTCCACGTCCGAACAATCCGTTCCGCAGCACCGATCGAAGGCGCCGAGCGAACCTACCCCGCTCGACGACGCCGCGCGCGGCAGCGACGGAACACCATGGGGAATTGCATGCCACCTACGCCGAGCACGCCACACCACTCCACGGGCGGCGCCGCGAAGACGGCGCTGTGAACACGATCCAGAACCTCCAGGATCTCGTCCGCCGCGGCTTCCAGGCCTCGCCGGTGCACAACGACGACGGGGAAATCGACGCGCTGCTCTACTCGCGAAAATGGCGATGCGGAACGGTGGACGTCCTGGTGCTGCACTCGCACACCGAAGCCTTCGCCTACCGCACGACGGAAGTCGAATCCGGCACGCCGCTGACCCCGCGCCGGGAAGCGATCCGCTGGCAGTCCGAAGGCGACCCCGAAACCGTCACCAGGGCGGTTCTCGAACTCCGCCCGGCGGACGGCGCCTCCTCGGACGCCCCGCCGCGGACCCCCTGAAGCGGTTCGCGCTCCCGGGTCGCCTTCACCATCGACTGAATCGATCTGCCGCTGCTGGGGCGCCCGCGAGGCGGACCGGCGCTGCAAACCGTTGCCCACTGGTGCGACGACGAGCAGCCCTTTGGCCAGTAGAGTGGATTCACGTGCGGTTCCTGAACGGGCAACAGCCCTCCACAGACCTGACCTACGACGACGTCTTCCTCGCCCCCAGGCGCTCGGGCGTGGAATCCCGCTTCGACGTGGATCTCGCCACCAGCGACGGCTCCGGAACGACCCTGCCGATCGTGGTGGCGAACATGACCGCCGTGGCGGGCCGGCGGATGGCCGAGACGGTCGCTCGACGCGGTGGCCTCGTCGTGCTACCGCAGGACGTCGCGCCCGACGCCGTGGCCGAGATCGTCTCCTGGGTCAAGGACCGGCATCCGACCTGGGACACCCCGCTGGTGCTGCGCACCCAGGACGCGGTCGCCGACGCGCTCAACCTGCTCCCCAAGCGCTCCCACGGGGCGGTGGTCGTCGTCGACGTGGACAACCGGCCGCTCGGGGTGGTCGACGAGGCCGCGTGCACGGGAGTCGACCGGTTCGCCCGGGTCGACGACGTCGCCGATCACAACCCGGTGGTGCTCCCACTGGAGACGAAGCCCCGCGAAGTCTTCGAACAACTCGACCGGAGCTCTCGCGGGGTGGCACTCGCCGTGGACCGGGACGGACGCCTCGCCGGAATCATGACCGCTCGCGGCGCCCTGCGGTCCGAGGTCTACACACCCGCGCTGGACCGGTCCGGCGGCCTGCGCGTGGCGGCCGCCGTGGGCATCAACGGCGATGTCGCCGCCAAGGCGACGGCGCTGCTCGAAGCGGGAGTGGACACGCTGGTCGCCGACACGGCGCACGGGCACCAGGAGAAGATGGTCAGCGCGTTGCAGGCGATCCGCCGGGTCGATCCCCGAGTGCCCGTGGTGGCCGGCAACGTGGTGACCGCCGAAGGCGTGCGCGACCTCGCCGCCGCGGGCGCCGACGTGATCAAGGTCGGGGTCGGCCCCGGCGCCATGTGCACCACACGAATGATGACCGGAGTGGGCCGCCCGCAGTTCTCCGCCGTGGCCGAATGCGCCCAGGCTGCGCGGGAACTCGGTAAGCACGTCTGGGCCGACGGCGGCGTCCGGCACCCTCGCGACATCGCCCTCGCGCTGGCCGCCGGTGCCTCGTCGGTGATGGTCGGCTCCTGGTTCGCGGGCACCTACGAATCACCGGGCGACCTGCAGCGGGACGAGCACGGGCGGGCGTACAAGGAGTCGTTCGGGATGGCCTCCAAACGGGCCGTCAGCGCCAGGACCCGCAGTGACAGCACCTTCGACCAGGCCCGCAAGGCCCTGTTCGAGGAGGGCATCTCCAGTTCACGGATGAAGCTCGACCCGGCGCGTCCCGGCGTGGAGGACCTGCTCGACGACATCTCGTCCGGGCTCCGGTCGTCCTGCACCTACGCGGGAGCTCGCACCCTCGGAGAGTTCCACGAGCGCGCCGTCGTCGGCATCCAGTCCGCCGCGGGATTCGCCGAGGGACGCCCGATGCCCACCGGCTGGTGAGCAGTGGGGTGTCGACTTCCCCGGAAGTCGACACCCCAACGCGGGATCACGGCGTGAACTCACCCTCCAGCATCTCGGTGACCAGCGCCGCCACGGGTGAGCGCTCCGAGCGGGTCAACGTCACGTGGGCGAACAACGGATGGCCCTTGAGCTTCTCGATCACCGCGGCCACCCCGTCGTGCCGCCCGACCCGCAGGTTGTCGCGCTGGGCGACATCGTGGGTGAGCACGACACGGGAGTTCGCACCGAGCCTGGACAGCACGGTGAGCAGCACGTTGCGCTCCAACGACTGGGCCTCGTCGACGATCACGAACGAGTCGTGCAGGGAACGGCCGCGGATATGGGTCAGCGGGAGCACCTCCAGCATTCCCCGCTCGGTGACCTCTTCGAGGACGTTCTCGCTGGCCAACGCGCCCAGCGTGTCGAAGACGGCCTGAGCCCACGGCGCCATCTTCTCGTTCTCGCTGCCCGGCAGGTACCCGATTTCCTGACCACCGACGGCGTACACCGGCCGGAAGACCACGACCTTCCGGTGCTGCTGGCGTTCCAGCACGGCTTCCAACCCGGCGCACAGCGCGAGCGCGGACTTGCCCGTACCGGCTCGTCCGCCCATCGACACGATGCCTACATCCTGGTCGAGGAGCAGGTCCAGCGCTATTCGCTGCTCGGCCGAGCGACCGTGGAGTCCGAATGCCTCCCGGTCACCCCGGACCAACTTGACCTGCTTGTCCGCCGTCATCCGCCCCAACGCGCTCTGCGAGCCCGCCAGCAATCGAAGCCCGGTGTTGGCCGGCAGGTCCCGAGCGTCGTCCAGATCGGCCACGCCCTCCTTGAACAGGCTGTCGATCGCATCCGGCCCGACGTCGAGGTCGGCCATCCCGCTCCAACCGGTCGAGATGACGTCCTGCGCCCGGTACTCCTCGGCCTCCAACGCCACCGAGGCAGCCTTCACCCGCAGCGGCATGTCCTTGGTCACCAGAGTGACCTGGTGACCGTCCGACGCGAGGTTCAACGCGCAGGCCAGAATCCGGGCATCATTGGAGTCCGTCCGAAAGCCCGGCGGCAGGACCTCCGGGTCCGAGTGGTTGAGCTCGACGTGCAGTCGTCCGCCCTCGTCCCCGACCGGTACCGGCTCGTCGAGCCGGCCGTGGTGAATTCGCAGCTCGTCGAGCTTCCGGAGCGCTTCCCGGGCGAACCAGCCGAGTTCGGGATGGTGGCGCTTGCCTTCCAGCTCACTGATCACGACCAGCGGAAGCACCACGTCGTGCTCGGCGAACCGGACCATCGCCCATGGATCGGACAGCAGCACCGAGGTGTCGAGCACGTGGGTTCGAACTGCCGCGACGGTCTCGGTACCGCTAGCGGTCTTCCCGGGTCCGGTGTCCGCGGCGCCTGCCGGGGCATCCGGTCGGGGCTGGGAGCCTTGGGGCTGGGAACGTCGTGTGGTCACGGCTACTCCCTCGCGAGTGTGGCGAGCACACCCGCTCGTCGGCGGGCCGGGCCTGTCCCTGCCGAACTGCGGCCGAACCGGTGCTCCGGTCCACCGCAGCCGTCGAGGGCCGCGGACCGGCCCTCGCGACCACGACGGACGGTAGAACGTCCGATCTTGCCTACAGCCACGGTCAGGGCCTCCCGGACGGGCCGCATTCGGTCATGCATGGGGACGACCCGTCACCCTGGACGCTACCTCTGAGATTCGCTCCCGACAGGCGACCACACAGGTGATTCAGCGAGTCGTCAACTCCACTTCACATACCAGCAAGTACGGAATACCGATTGTGGTCCTGGCAGCGCGGGCCCATGGAGACCTGACCGGGGCGGATCGGTGATCACCAGCGAAGTGGCTGGTCACGTCGTTTCCTCGCAGTTTGCCGTCGCGTCGCCTAAGCGCTCGGAACGGAGCGCAGTGGTCGGCACCGCGGGTAGCCCGCAAGATCAGCCCGCTCACCTTTTCGAGTGCATCTCCGCCACTTCTCTTGGCTCTCATTACTCCCAGTGTCATAACAGTACGATCAGCGCCCAGCACCTCTTCTCGCGCGGAATCCAGTTCGCACCCAGGGAGGCGCGGATCGCCCGAGGTGACAACTCGCCTCTCGCCAAGAAATCCGAAGCCGGCAACATCCGTCTGCTTTTATCCCCACTCACTCGATCCGGTAAGTCTTTGTTCGAGACGATCACTTTCGGCTACTACCAACGGCTGAAAATTGCGGGCGCAATCAATTATTTCGCAAATCCAACCGCAGTCATCCCGGTCAGACTTGAGGGCCGAGAAGAACAATCACACGATGGTGTTACTGAGCTTTTCTCGGACCGCAAGCATGGATAGATTCCACGATGAGTGCCCTCGGCAACTCACGGGGTGTTCGTATCCGAGGAATGCGCACTTGAGTCATCCCATCCAACAAGGAGCAGCGAAGTGCTGAAGAAAGCAGTGGTCGTCGCAGGTGCCGCGGCCGGTCTCATGGCCCTGGCCCCGGTCGCCAACGCCGACAGCGCGGACAACGACGGCGTGAACGTCCTCAACGACAACAACATCAGCGTCCTGCCGGTCCAGGCCTGCGGCAACAACGTCGCCGTGCTCGGCGCCGTCGTGCCGATCCTGTCGCCCCAGAGCAACGAGTGCGTCAACGCTCCGATCGTCGACCACCCGTCCATCAAGGGCTGACAACACCATCGTCCCGTCACTTCGGGGCACCGAAAAAGGGCGTCGGGCTACGCGGTCCCGACGTCCTTTTTCGCATCGATGCCTTCATTGGCGGGACGCTCGACGAGGCGCCGGAACCAAACCTCGGCCGCCGGCTCGAAAAAAAGACACACCATCGGGCTACGGAGTTTGGGATTCCTTTCACGCGAAGGTAATTTTGCGCGCGAATCCAGTCCCGGGTTCCGGTGTCGCTCCGTCCACTCGTCGACGAAACACCGCACCGCCGAGATATTCGGTAATCCAGAGGAGAGTGAACGAAGTGCTGAAGAAAGCAGTGGTCGTCGCAGGTGCCGCGGCCGGTCTCATGGCCCTGGCCCCGGTCGCCAACGCCGACAGCGCGGACAACGACGGCGTGAACGTCCTCAACGACAACAACCTCAGCGTCCTGCCGATCCAGGCCTGCGGAAACAACGTCGCCGTGCTCGGCGCCGTCGTGCCGATCCTGTCGCCCCAGGACAACCAGTGCGTCAACGCTCCGATCGTCGACCACCCGTCCGTCAAGGGCTGACGACCACCCCACCGCGACTCTTGATGGCCGGGCCCCGATCGCGGGCCCGGCCATCAAGGGTTCCTCCGGCTCCGGTCGACAGCCGCCGTTCGTACCGGTTGCAGGGAATCACCGGTTGCAGGGAATCACCGGGCAGCAGGAGCACCCGGGCAGCAGAAGCACCGGGCGACGGCAGCGGCACGCCGAGTCAGCCGCCGAACCTCCGGTGCCTGGCCGCGAACTCCCGCAGCGCCCGTAAGAAATCGACGCGCCGGAACTCCGGCCAGTACGCCTCGCAGAACCAGAACTCCGAGTGTGCGGACTGCCACAGCATGAACCCGGAAAGTCGTTGCTCGCCGGAAGTGCGGATCAGCAGGTCCGGATCGGGCTGCCCGGAGGTGTACAGGTGTTCGCCAATGTGTTCGACGTCGACCGACTCGGCGAGTTCTTCGATGCTCGTGCCCGCCTCGGCGTGCTGCTGAAGTAGTTTGCGCACGGCGTCGGCGATCTCCTGCCGACCGCCGTAGCCGACGGCGACGTTGACCTGCATCCCGCTGCGCCCCTCCGTGCGCAGGGCCGCGGACGACAGCCGCGCCGCCATCTCGGTGGGCAGCCTCTCCAACGCACCCACGATCCGGACTCGCCACGGCGTGCTCGGGGCGGTGAGGTCGTCGACCACCCCGGAGATGATCTCCATCAAGAGATCGATCTCCTCGTTGGTGCGGTTGAGGTTGTCGGTGGACAACAGCCACAGGGTCACGACCTCGACCTGGGCTTCCCGGCACCAACCGAGCAGATCCTCGATCTTGCGGGCCCCCGCCCGGTGACCTAGATCGACATCGAGACCTGCTTCCTTGGCCCATCGGCGGTTCCCGTCCAGGATCACACCGACGTGCCTAGGAGACCGCGCCCCATCGAGCTTGCGAAGGAGCCGCCGCTCGTAGACGTCCAAGATGAGTTCTCGTATCCGAGCTTTGAGCGCCACGTTTCGCGAGCTTACGCGGGTCGGAACGCCCGCCTGATTCCTCCCTGTTCGTGCGAATTCGCCCGATGAGACACGCATCGCCGCACGACGATGCACGTCGAGTCGACGGGTACCAGTAACCTGGGGCCGTGAGCAGTGACGTAAGCGAAACCGCCGGCAGTCGCCGTGCCATGTCCACGGTCAAACCGCGGATGCGCGGCTGGATCCACCTGTGGTCCCTCGTGGTCGCCCTGGCCGCGGGTGCCACCCTCATCTCCTTGGCCGCGGCGACGGTCTCCCCCGCGGCCGCGTTCGGGACCTCGGTCTACGTCGCCACGGTCCTGGGCCTGTTCGGGATCAGTGCGCTCTACCACCGCAAGACCTGGGAGTCGGTCGGCGCGCGCACGTGGATGCGGCGTCTCGACCATTCGATGATCTTCCTGTTCATCGCGGGCACCTACACGCCGTTCGCGATGCTCGCGATGAAACCCACCACCGGGAGCGTCGTGCTCGCGGTGGTCTGGATCGGGGCGCTCGGCGGTGTCACCCTCAAACTCGCCTGGCCGAACGGGCCGCGCTGGGTCGGTGTGCCCGTCTACATCGCGCTCGGCTGGGTGGCCGTGTTCGTGCTCCCGGACCTGCTGGAAAACGCCGGGGTGGCAGCCTTGGTCCTGCTGGTCGTGGGCGGTCTGCTCTACACGTTCGGGGCCATCTTCTACGCGGCGCGCTGGCCGGACCCGTGGCCGAAGACGTTCGGCTACCACGAGTTCTTCCACTCGGCGGTCTCGTTGGCCGCGATCTGCCACCACATCGCCATCTGGCTGGCGCTCTACTCCTGAGGGACGCCGGCCCCGCCCGCGGAGGGGGGCCGGCACCGCGACCGCGCCCGACGACCGGGCGCGGTCCGGCGCTGGAGGTGCTCAGGAACGCAGGGTCGATACCAGATCGTCGACCGAATTGACCGGCTGCTCGCACACGTATCCGCGGCACACATAAGCCGCCGAGGCCTGTTCGACGAGCGGCCGGTCCGACAGCAGCGGAATGTCGGGGCTTTCCGGTTCCCCCGCGACCGCCACCGCGCCGCCGGGCGCGAACCGCCTCGCGGCCGCGAGCAGGTCGGCGCGGCCACCGTCATCCGCCTCACCCACCACGGCGATCTGCAACGGGCCATGCGTCAGGGCTTCGGCCGCGGAAAGCCAGTGCCCCGCGAACCGCGGCGCCCGCTCGACCAGCAACCCCGCCCGGGAGAGCGCCTGTTCGGCGGCCTGACGCAGCCGCGAGGAACGGTCCGGTCCCGCGAGCGCGGATGCGGTCAGCAACGCTGACGTGGTGGCGGCCGCACCCGATGGGCTGGCGTTGTCGGTCGGGTCGGAAGGACGCCGCACGAGCGCCTCGGCGTCGGCCGCGGTGTCGTGGAAGACGCCCACGTGCTCGGGATCGGCGAACTGCTCCAGCGCGGTGTCGAGCAACCCGTCTGCGGTGTCGAGCCAGCGCCGTTCCCCAGTGGCCTGGTGCAGGGCCAGCAACCCCTCGGCCAGGCAGCCGTAGTCTTCGAGGACTCCGGCCGCGTCCCCCACCGAGCCGTTTCGGGAGCTGCGCCGCAGCCTCCCGTCGACGAGGTGGTGGTCCACCAGCAGGCCGGCGGCCCGTTCCGCGGCCGCCAGCCATTCGGGTTCGTCCAGTACCCCGGCCGCCTCGACGAGCGCGGTGATCGCCATACCGTTCCACCCGGTGACGACCTTGTCGTCGATGCCCGGTTGGGGGCGCCGCAACCGGGCATCGAAGAGGATGTCCCGCACGCGTTGCCAACGGGCGTGATCATCGGGGTCGCGCGGGAGCTGGAGGGTGGAGGAACCGTGCTCGAAGGTCCCTGCCTCGGTGACTTCGAACAGTTCGGCAGCCCACTGCGCGTCGGCGTCTCCCAGGGCCTCGCGCAGGTCTTCGGGCGTCCACACGTAGGTCAGGCCCTCGACCCCTTCGGTGTCGGCGTCCAACGACGCCGCAAAGCCTCCTTCGGCCGTGCGGAGCTCCCGCAGGAGGAATCCCGCGGTCTCGCGGGTGACCCGTTCGCCGAGGGCGCTCCCGCGCCGCGCCAGGTGCGCGTAGGCGCGCAGCAGCAGGGCGTTGTCGTAGAGCATCTTCTCGAAGTGCGGAACGACCCACCGGGCGTCGACGCTGTAACGCGCGAACCCACCGGCAAGCTGGTCGTAGATACCTCCCCTGGCCATCGCCTCGCAGGTGCGTTCGGCCATCTTCCAGGCCGTCTCCCCGGTCGATTCGTCACCGACCCGCTCGTGGTGGCGCAGCAGGAACTCCAGGACCATCGACGGCGGGAACTTCGGTGAGTCGCCGTAACCAGCGTTGGTTGCGTCGAACTCGCCGTTCAGCCGCTTGACGGCGGATGCGATGACTTCCGCGTCGAGCGACCCCTCCGGCAGGTGCGGGCTCTGCGCGGCCAGTTGTTCGACCACACGGGCTGCGGCGGCCCGGACCTCGTCACCGCGTTGTGTCCACGCGTCGGCGACCGCGTCGAGCAGTTGCCGGAAGGAGGGCATCCCGTGCATGGGAGCCGAGGGGTAATAGGTGCCGCAGTGGAACGGTTCACCGCCGGGAGTGAGGAAGCAGGTCATCGGCCAGCCGCCCTGCCCGGTCATCGCCTGAGTGGCTTCCATGTACACGGCGTCGACATCGGGGCGTTCCTCGCGGTCGACCTTGATGTTGACGAAGAGCTCGTTCATCACCGCCGCGGTCTCGGCGTCTTCGAACGACTCGTGCGCCATGACATGGCACCAGTGGCACGCCGCATAGCCGATCGAGAGCAGCACGGGCACATCCCGGCGGCGAGCCTCCGCGAACGCCTCCTCCGACCACGGCCACCAGTCGACCGGGTTGTCGGCGTGTTGCAGCAGGTAGGGGCTGGTCGCATCTGCCAGATGGTTTGCCATACGACCACCCTCCCACTCGTCGACGAGGCCGCAAACCAAGGCGGTCACCTGCCGACCTGGTAAAACGTCCGTGTCCGCCCGGTCTGGCCGGACCGGGCGGACACAGCAGCGGAAAGATCCCGAACGGCTCGCGGGGCACCGGCCGTTCCGGGAGCTGCTAGCTGCCGGAAGTACCTTCGCGCGGGCTACCTTCACGCGAGGTCTCGCCAGCGTCGGTCTCACCAGCGTCGGTCTCACCAGCGTCGGTCTCACCAGCGTCGGTCTCACCAGCGTCGGTCGACGCAGCGTCGGTCGACGCAGCTCCGGCTTCGCTGCCGGTTTCCCGGGTGCGCTTGGCCCTCGCCGGCGCGGCGGTTTCCGCACGCTGCTCGTCGAACTTCACGGGCAACGCCTTGAGGTGCTTGGTCATCGACTTGACCAGCAGCGCCACCGCGATGCCGAACAACACCAGCAGCAACAGGCCCACCGGGGAGGACTTGCCGAAGTCCGCGCCTTCCCCTCCCGGTGCTTGGGCCAGCACCTGGACGGCCGTTTCCTGCGCACTCATGAATAGACCTTCTCATGCACGCCTGAGAACAGGTCGTCCTCGGGCAGGGTGGTATCGACCAGCGAACGGACCAGTTCGTACTCCTCGGTCGACCACAGCTCGCGTTGGAGCTCCGGCTCGACCGCGAACCACCGGCTCGTCGGATCGATCTGAGTCGCGTGGGCCCGCAGTGCGTCGTCGCGCGCCTCGAAGTACTCCCCGCACTCGACCCACGTGGTGACCCGGTCACCGATGTCCGGGCGTTCCGACGCCTCCCACTTCCGCAACCAGTCCCCGTAGGGGGATTCGCGGCCCCGCTCGATCAGCGCATCGTGGAACAGCTGCATGCGCTTGCGGGAGAAACCATGCGAGTAGTAGAGCTTCAGCGGCTGCCAGGGATCGCCCGCCTCCGGATGCAGCTCCGGATCGCCGGCGGCGTCGAAGGCCGCCATGGAGACCTCGTGGCAGCGGATGTGATCGGGATGCGGATACCCGCCGTTCTCGTCGTAGGTGATCACGACGTGCGGCCGGAACTCCCGCATCACCTCGACCAGCTTGGCCGTTGGTTCCTCCGGCGGGACCACCGCGAAGGAACCCTCCGGAAGCGGCGGAGGCGGATCGCCCTCCGGCAGGCCGGAGTCGATGAAGCCGAGCCACCGGTGCCGCACCCCGAGGATGCCCGCTGCCGTGGCCATCTCCTGCTTGCGGATCTCGGGCAGGTTCGAGACCACCTCCGGCCGGTCCATCGCCGGGTTGAGGATGCTGCCCGCTTCACCTCCCGTGCAGGTGACGACCATCACTTCATGGTCTTCGGCCACGTAGCGGGCCGTTGTCGCCGCTCCTTTGCTGGACTCGTCGTCCGGATGCGCGTGCACCGTCATCAGACGCAGCTTCTCGGCCATCGCCCGGCTGTCCCTCCTGCTTGAAGAGCTGCTGGAAACGCGTGTCTACTTGCTGGCGTGTCCGGTTGCTCGGGTGTCCACTTGCCAACGTGCCCACTCACCGGGGTGGCGAGCGCAGGCCTGCCTCGTCAAACGCCATCACCCGCGGTCGCGACCTCGGATCACGCCGCACTCCGGGGACACGCCGCACTTCGGGGACCACGCCGTACTCCGGGGACCACGCCGCACTTCGGGGACACGCCGTACCCCGGGGATCACGCCGTACCCCCGATCCACCGATCGCGGGCAAAGCCACCCGGCAACACTCAACGCCGGTGTCGTCTCCTATTGTTCCCGGGAGGTACGACGAAAGTCGGCAGGGCCCCTTCAACTCGCCCGCTGCCGAACCGAGTCCGCGAAAGGTTGGCGCAGCGGTGACCCAGCAGCTGCCGGAAGGTCGCTACGGCGCGCGGGCGCGCACGCGGCGACGTCCCGTGCTGCGCTGGCTGTTGACCGGCACGGTACTGGTCGTCCTCGTCATCGCTTCGATCGTGAGCTACCGGAACATCGGCAGTGCCCCGATCGAGGGAAAGCAGGTCGCGTTCGAGGTCCTCGACGAGAGCTCGGTGCGGATCACTTTCCAGGTACGTCGCGACGAGCCCGAACGCCCGGTCGACTGCGTGGTGCGCGCGCGCTCCGAGGACGGCGCCGAAATCGGTCGCAAAGAGGTGTTCGTCCGACCTTCCGAGGGGACGTCGACCATCGCGGAAACGGTGTTGCGGACTTCCGCACTGGCCACCACGGGGGAGGTGTTCGGCTGCACTTACAACGTTCCTGAATATTTGTCCACCCATGCACGGCCAACCGGGTGAAGACAGCACTGCGTCGCCGAGGCCGGAAAAATTCCGCGCCAGGGCGCGCTCTCTTGTGCTATCGTATTAAGTACAGCACGGCCCCAGCGCGGGCCGTGTTTTTCCGTTCCAGTCCGAGACTGAAATGCAGGAGCGGATGTTGTCGGCCCGTGGAAAGCACGACGCCGCCGTAGACGAGGAGTGGTGACCGTGAGCGAGACCCAGGTGACCTGGCTGACCCAGGATGCTTTTGACCGGCTCAAGACCGAGCTGGACGAGCTTGTGGCCAACCGCCCGGTGATCGCCGCGAAAATCAACGAAGCGCGCGAAGAAGGCGACCTCAAGGAGAACGGTGGCTACCACGCGGCCCGCGAGGAGCAGGGCCAGCTGGAGTCCCGCATCCGTCAGCTGCAGGAACTCCTGCGCACGGCACAGGTCGGCGACACGCCCACGGAATCCGGCGTCGCCATGCCCGGCTCGGTTCTGACCGTCCGCTTTGACGGCGAGGACGAGACCGAGAAGTTCCTCCTGGCCAACCGAGAGGAAGGCGCGCACGGCGACCTGGAGGTCTACTCCCCCAGCTCCCCGCTCGGGCAGGCGCTCGTCGAGGCCAAGGAAGGCGAGACCAGGGAGTACGAACTGCCGAACGGTGGCACGATGCAGGTGACCCTGGTCCGGGCGGAGCCGTTCACGGGCTGATCCGAATCATGCTTCCGCCGCGGTCGTCCGGCCGACAACGCTGGACGACCGCGGCGCTCGTGCGTCGTCGCCGGGCGCTCTTGCGTGGTGGTGTGGCTTTCTCATTTGAATAGCCGCCCGCCATTTTCGATCGAACGTTTCGAACTTTCCCATCCCGCGCGCTTTCGCGCGGAATCGGCGAAGTCGTTACCTCCGACCACGTATCCGGAATACTCGTCGAACTCGCCGAAAGATCGTACGAAGTTCGTTCCGACGCCACCCGCACCACAGGTGCTTGATCCTTTCTGAGCGTCTCCCGAAACGGGATCTTCCGGACGGGCGCGGCCCGATCGTGAAGGCGGCCCGATCGTGAAGGCGGGGGGACAACCCGAGCGACGCCTTTCCGACCGGGACCGGCGCCACACGCGGTTCGCCGCAGCAGCTCTCAGTCGCCCGTCCCGCCCTCGGCGATCCGCCGCAACAACGGATGCACCCGGGCGGGTACCGGCGTGGAAAGCGCGATCGAGGTCGAGGTGTGCCGCACCTCCGGCACCGACACGACCTGGTCGATCACGTCCTGCAGGTCCGCGTTCGAGCGGGCCACCATGCGCACCAGCAGATCACCCTGCCCGGTCGTCGCGTGCACCTCGCAGACCTCGTCGATCGCGGCGAGCTGCTCGGAGACGTTCCCCCGCTGCCCTTGGGCGATCTCCAGCACCGCGAACGCGGTCAGCCCGAACCCCATCGCCGAGAGATCCAGTTCGGGCGGGAAGCCACGCAGGAGGCCGCGTCCGGTCATGCGATCCAAGCGGGCCTGGACCGTGCCGCGAGCGACTCCGAGCCGCCGGGAGCACTCCAGCACGCCGAGCCGTGGCTCGTCCGAGAGCAACAGCAGCAGTCGCGCGTCCAACGCGTCGATGCTCGCCCCGTTCAGCTCGGCGGTCACGGCTCCTCCTTGCTGTTTGTGTCCAGTTCCGAACCGAAATCCGACCATGAGCAAGGCAATTTGTACAGCGCCATCGTCGTCTGTTGCTCAGCATGCCCCGGAGGCGCACCCTGACCGCATCACATCCCACTTCCTAGGAGGCAGCGTGACCGGCACCGTCAATCACGGCAGCCAGACCGGGCAACTCGACGACGTCACCTTCGACCAGATGCAGCGGCTCGTCGGTCTGGTCGAACACGATTCGTCCAAGGACCCGTTCCCGGTCAAGGCCATGGACGCGGTGGTGTTCGTCGTCGGGAACGCCACCCAGAGCGCGCTGTTCTACCAGGTCGCCTTCGGCATGGAGCTGGTGGCGTACTCCGGTCCGGAGCACGGCAACCGCGACCACAAGGCATACGTGCTGAAGTCCGGCTCAGCACGATTCGTACTCAAGGGAGCGGTCGACCCGCGGAGTCCGCTGGTCGACCACCACGGGCAGCACGGCGACGGGGTGGTCGACCTGGCGCTGCAGGTCGCGGACGTCGACCAGTGCATCGAACACGCCCGTGCACAAGGCGCGACCGTGCTGGAAGAGCCGCACGACGTTTCGGACGAGCACGGCACCATCCGAACGGCCGCGATCGCCACTTACGGCGAGACCCGGCACACGCTCGTCGACCGTAGCCGGTACGACGGCCCCTACCTGCCCGGCTACGTCGAGCGGCACGGAAGCTACGCCAAACCTGCCGACGCGCCCAAGCGCTTGTTCCAGGCCGTCGACCACTGCGTCGGCAACGTCGAAACCGGCCAGATGGACCGCTGGGTCGACTTCTACAACCGGGTCATGGGCTTCGTGAACATGGCGGAGTTCGTCGGTGACGACATCGCCACCGACTACTCCGCGCTGATGAGCAAGGTCGTGGCCAACGGCAACCACCGGGTGAAGTTCCCGCTGAACGAACCCGCGGAGGGCAAGAAGAAGTCCCAGATCGACGAGTTCCTCGAGTACTACACCAGCTCCGGGTGCCAGCACATCGCGCTCGCCACCGGCGACATCCTCACCACCATCAAGGCGATGCGCGCCGCCGGAGTGGAGTTCCTGAACACTCCGGACTCCTACTACGACGATCCCGAGCTGCGTGCCCGCATCGGTGAGGTGCGCCTGCCGATCGAGACGTTGAAGGAGCACGGCATCCTCGTCGACCGGGACGAGGACGGCTATCTGCTGCAGATCTTCACCAAACCGATCGGCGACCGCCCCACGGTCTTCTACGAGTTGATCGAGCGACACGGCTCGCTCGGCTTCGGCAAGGGCAACTTCAAGGCCCTGTTCGAGGCGATCGAGCGGGAACAGGAGCTTCGCGGCAACCTCTGATCAAGCCGGCTCAACGCTTGGCCAGCACGGTGAAACCCGCGGAGCTCAGCGACGCGACGACCCGTTCCCGGTGCTCGGGACCGCGGGTTTCCAGGCTGATCTCGACATCGACCTCGCCGAGCGCGAGCGCACCGGACACCCGGGAGTGTTCGATGTCGAGCACGTTCGCCTCCAGCTGGCCCAGCTGGGCCAGCAGCGTGGCGAGCGCCCCGGGCCGGTCCGGCAGTCGCATGCTCAACGACAAGTACCGCGCGGCGGAGGTCATGCCGTGCCGGATCAGCTGCAACAGCAGCAGGGGATCGATGTTGCCACCGGAGAGCACGGCCACCGCCGGGGCGGTGATCCGTTCGGGATGATCGAGCATCCCGGCGACCGCGGCGACTCCCGCCGGCTCGACTACCAGTTTGGACCGTTCCAGGCACAGCAGCAGCGCACGGGACAGCGATTCCTCACTCACGGTCAGCATGTCGTCGACGAGTTCGGACACGTGCTCGAAAGTGATTCGGCCGGGCTCCGCCACCGCGATGCCGTCGGCCATCGTGTGCGATTCGGTCAACTGCACCGGCTTGCCCGCGGCCAGCGATGCGGGCCACGCGGCCGCCTGCTCGGCCTGTACGCCGACGACGCGAACTCCCGGGTCATGTGCCTTCACCGCAGCGGCGATGCCGGCGACGAGACCACCGCCACCGACCGGGACCACGATGGTGCGCACCTCGGGTTGCTGTTCGAGGATCTCCTGCCCGACCGTCGCCTGTCCCGCGATGACGTCCTCGTGGTCGAACGGGTGGATGAATTCGGCCCCCGTGCGCTCGGCGTGCTCTCGGGCGGCGTTCAGGGTCTGCGAGAGCATGACCCCTTCGACGCGGACCTCGGCGCCGTACGCTTCGGTCGCGGCGAGTTTCGGCAGCGGCACGCGTTCGGGCATGAACACCGTGGATCGGATGCCCAGCAGCGAAGCCGCCAGCGCCACTCCTTGCGCGTGGTTTCCCGCGCTCGCCGCCACCACTCCGGCCGCGCGTTGTTCGGCACTCAGCCGGAGTAGTCGCACGTAGGCGCCCCGGAGCTTGAACGAACCCGTGCGCTGGAGGTTCTCGCACTTCAGGTGGACCGTGCCGCCGCAGTGCGCACCCAACACCCTGGAATGCTCCAACGGCGTCCGGCGCACGGTGCCGTCGAGTTCCGCGGCGGCAGCTCGGATCTTGTCCGTTTCGAGCAGTCGCATGGCGCAATCGTGCCACTATGTCGGAGAATCCACTTCACCGATCGGGCCGTTGGGTATTCTCGCGACCGCAGAGTCGGCCGCGATTCGCTCGAACCACGGCGACGCGATTTCTCGACGCCATTCTCTGGAGGACGCGATGGCACCGCTTACCCCTTCGACGGGCGCGTTCGGGTTCGCCTTCGGGATCGCCACGGCGGCGATCCTCTCGGGAGGCGCGATCACCGCGGTGCTGCAGTCCGGCTGCGACGACCCGGGCGCTTACCACTTCCGGAGCGGGATCGTGGAACTTGCCGGTAGCTGCGTCCAACCGGACGACTTCCCCGTGCCCGCCGAGCGCCCGGACACCTCGCCCCGGCCGCTCGGCAGCGCGGATGCCACGTTGGCGCCGTGACCGGAGGGATTCGCCGACTGGTCAGGGGCACGGGCCGCGATCGACGCCGTGCGCGAGTGCGGTCCGTGCCCGACCAGCGCGCGCCCGCTCGGTCAGCGCGCCCTCGTCAGCCGAGGGCCGCGAGCAGATCGTCGATCAGGTCGTCGCCTTCTTCGATGCCCACCGAGAGCCGGACCAGGTCGGCGGGAACCTGCAGCATGGACCCTGCCGTGCTCGCGTGCGTCATCTTGCCGGGGTGTTCGATCAGCGACTCCACCCCACCGAGCGATTCGGCCAGGGTGAACAGCCTGGTGCGGGAGCACACGTCCAGGGCGGCCTGTTCCCCGTCCACGTGTGTGAACGCGACCATTCCGCCGAAGCTCCGCATCTGCTTGTCGGCGACCTCGTGGCCCGGGTGGTCTTCGAGCCCCGGGTAGTACACCTTGCCGACCTTGGGGTGGCTGTTGAGGGCCGCGACGATGCGTTCGGCGTTGTCGCTGTGGCGTTCCATGCGGACCGCGAGGGTCTTGAGCCCGCGCAGCGTCAGCCAGGCGTCGAACGGGCCGGGTACGGCCCCCGCACTGTTCTGCAGGAAAGCAACCTGGTCGGCCAGTTCGTCGTCCGAGGTGACCACCGCGCCACCGACCACATCGGAGTGTCCACCGAGGTACTTGGTCGTCGAGTGCACGACCACGTTCGCGCCGAGTTCCAACGGCTTCTGCAAGTACGGCGACGCGAAGGTGTTGTCGACGACCAGCGTCGTTCCCACGTCGTGCGAGAGCTGGGCCAACGTGGCGATGTCACCGATGTTGAGCAGCGGATTGGTCGGGGTCTCGACCCAGATCACCTTGGTGTTGGGGCGGATCGCCTGCCGCGTCGCTTCCACATCGGACACCGGAACGGGCGTGTATTCCACGCCCCACGACGTCAGGACCTTGTCCACCAACCGAAAGGTTCCGCCGTAGGCGTCGTCCGGGATGATCATGTGATCGCCGGGACGCAGGGCGGCGCGCAACACCGCGTCGGTAGCGGCCATGCCGGAGGAGAACGCGCGGGCACGCGTGCCGCCTTCCAGCTCGGCGAGGCATGTTTCCAGGGCCGATCGCGTGGGGTTTCCGGTCCGGGAGTACTCGTAGCCGGACCGCATTCCGCCGACGCCGTCCTGGGCGTAGGTCGAGGTGGCGTGGATGGGCACGATCACCGAACCGGTCGTGGGGTCCGAGTCCTGACCCGCATGGATCGCGCGGGTAGCGAAGCCGTCACTCATACGAGCAGCGTACGACCCCAGCATCAAGTGCGGCGTTTCGGGCTGGTACGCCAACGGCCCCCGACCTCGGTAGGTCGGGGGCCGTTCATCGGACTCTGGCGTCAGTCGCTCACCACTCCGGTGTCAGCAGCTCACCACTGCGGGGGCTGCTGGCCCTGCTGCGGCGGCTGACCGTACGGACCCGGCTGACCGGGCTGCGGCTGACCGTGCTGCGGCTGACCCGGCTGCGGCTGGCCGTAGGGACCCGGCTGGCCCGGCTGCCCATACGGACCCGGCTGACCGGGCTGCGGTGGCTGACCGTAGGGGCCCGGCTGACCAGGGTGGGGCTGACCGGGCTGGGGCTGGCCGGGCTGGGGCTGGCCGTACGGGCCCGGCTGACCCGGCTGCGGGAAGCCTCCGGACGGCGGGCCGGGCTGCTGGGGCTGGCCCGGCTGCGGCTGGCCGTAGGGACCCGGCTGGGGCTGACCCGGCTGCGGCTGGCCGTACGGACCCGGCTGACCCGGCTGGGGCTGACCGTACGGGCCCGGCTGACCAGGCGGGAAGCCACCGGCCTGCGGCGGGGGCATACCAGGCATTCCGTCGGCGGGCACCACGAGCGTGCCCATGATCTTGTCCGCCCAGGTCTGCTTCTTGGCGTCCCACAGCGGAGCCAGGAAACCGATCGGAAGGCCGCAGATGATCACGTCGACGATGTGCAGGAACTGGCGACCGATCGCGGGCCCGACGCCGATCGGCTGCCCGGTCTGCTCGCTCACCAGCTTGGTGTTGGCCTGCCCACGACCGAGCGACTGGCCGGTGGAGCCCTGCAGGAAGCCACTGTTGTAGATCGTGAATCCCAGCGCGCCGAGCGCGCCGAGCACGTACAGGACAACCGCGACAACGCCCCCGACGATCATGCTGATCACCATGAGGATCGTCATGACCCCGCCGGGAATCAATCCGTCGATCAGCCAGCTCTGCGCGCGGGCGCCGAACTCGACCGGCCGACCTCCCATGCCGCCTCCGGGCGGGGGGCCCGGCTGCTGGCCGTGGGCCTGCGGCGGCGGGGCACCGTAACCACCGGCCTGCGGGGCCGGGAATCCACCACCCGGCGTGCCCTGCGGGGGCTGAGCGGGAAAACCGCCCGGCTGGCTCTGGGTTCCCGGCTGGTTGTACATCGGCTGCGGGGGCTGCATCGTCGGCGGCACCATCGCGGTGGCCTCGCCACCGCCGGGATTGCCGCCTCCCGCGTTCGCGTCGCCAGGGTTTCCGGCCAGTCCCGGCTGCTCGTACATCGGCTGCGGTCCCGGCCCGGCGGGCTGCACCACCTGCGTCGAGTCCGCCGGAGCCTGCTGCTGACCCTGCGGGGGCTGCGCCGGGCGGACGACCTGCGTGGCTTCCCCACCGGAAGCCTGGCCGGACTCCTCCGGATCCATCCGTGAAGAGATCATCTGCGTGGATTCCCCACCTGAGGCGGCGGGATCAGCAGGAGTGCCGCCCGGCTGCGCGCCGGATTGCTGCGGCTGTTCTTCCTGCTGGCCGCCGTCCGGTGGCTGCGGAGAGCTCATCGGGTTTCCTAACCCCCTTGGGCATTCAAAACCAAAGTCCTGGGCGTGTGCTCCACACACGCTATCCGATAGCGGATCAGTGTTGGTTCAGCGCGTAACACTCATCAGCCACCGGCGATAAAGCCGAGCACGTCCTGCCGCGTGACGACACCGGCAGGCTTGCCGTCGATGAGGACCATCGCCGCATCGGCGTTGGTCAGCTGCGACAGCGCATTGCTGATCTCCTCACCGGCTCCGATACTGGGCAGCGGCGGTGACATGTGCTGGTCGAGCCGGTCGGCCAGTTGCGCCCGGCCGGCGAACAGGGCGTCGAGCAGGTCCCGCTCGTTGACCGCGCCCGCCACTTCCGCTGCCATTACCGGCGGTTCGGCGTTGACGACCGGCATCTGCGAGATGCCGAACTCGCGGAGGATCGCCACGGCTTCGGCGACCGTTTCGTTGGGGTGAACGTGCACCAGCTCCGGGATGGTTCCGTCCTTGCGGCGAAGCACGTCGCCGATCGAGCCGCCCCCGTGGTCCGGCGAGAGGAACCCGTACTTGGCCATCCAGGAGTCGTTGAAGACCTTCGTGAGGTAACCGCGTCCGCCGTCGGGCAGCAGCACGACGATCACGTCGTCCGGGTCGGCGTGCTCGGCGACCCGGAGGGCGGCCGCCACCGCCATCCCGCACGAACCGCCCACCAGCAGCGATTCCTGCCTGGCGAGTTCGCGGGTCATCACGAACGAATCCGCGTCGGAGACCGCCACGATCTCGTCGCAGATGTCGCGGTCGTAGGTTTCGGGCCAGAAGTCCTCGCCGACGCCCTCCACCAGGTAGGGCCGGCCCCGGCCGCCGGAATACACCGATCCTTCCGGGTCGGCACCGACGATCCGGACCTTGCCGTCCGAAACCTCCTTGAGGTAACGCCCGGTGCCCGAAATCGTGCCCCCCGTACCGATTCCGGCGACGAAGTGGGTGATCTTCCCCTCCGTCTGGCGCCAGATCTCCGGTCCGGTGCTGTGGTAGTGGGATTCCGGGTTGGACTCGTTGGCGTACTGGTTCGGTTTCCACGCTCCGTCGATCTCGCCGACCAGCCGGTCCGAGACGCTGTAGTAGGAGTCCGGGTGCTCCGGCGAAACCGCCGTGGGGCAGACGACCACTTCCGCCCCGTACGCCTCCAGTACGTTGCGCTTGTCCTCGCTGACCTTGTCCGGGCAGACGAACACGCATCGGTATCCCTTGCGCTGCGCGACCATCGCCAACCCGACCCCGGTGTTGCCGGACGTCGGTTCGATGATCGTGCCGCCCGGGCGGAGATCACCGGCGGCTTCGGCGGCCTCGACCATCCGCAACGCGATGCGGTCCTTCACGCTGCCGCCGGGGTTGAAGTACTCGACCTTGGCCAACACGGGTGTCGCGCCCTTGGCCAGCGTGTTCAGCCGGACCAAAGGGGTGTTGCCGACCAGGTCGGCAACGTGCTCGGCATAGTCCACCGCGGGGGTCCTCCCACTCGTCACCAACTGTGCCGCCGAGCCTATCTGTCCGCCACGACCGACCCGCGTGCGCGATCCGGCGACACTCCGATCGGAGCAGCCGCAGGTGGAAACCAATCCGGCCGCTGATGCGTATCTTCGTTGGGAGGACGGTGCGATGGGGCCGCGCCACGGGAGGAGCGATGATCGGGGCACGGGTGTTGCGGTTGGCCATGTTCGCCGCCGGTATGGCGGGCGGGCTCTCGGGTGCGGCATACGGGCTGCTCAACGGCCAGTCCCGATATGCCCGGCGGGTCATCGGACCGCCTTCGGCGGAGCCGCCGCGAGCCGACGGGGTCTATCTGTCCGACGGCGCGGGGCCGGTGGCACGAGCCGCGTTTCCGGCCGGTGCGGAACCGCTCGAACTGGCCGTGCTGGGAGATTCCTCGGCCGCCGGGTTGGGCGCCGAGCTGTCGGAAGAAGTTCCCGGGGCCAGGATCGCGCGTGGCATGGCCGAAGAGCTCGAACGCCCCGTGGCACTGAGCACGCACGCGATAGTCGGTACCACCTCGCAGGGAATCGCGGCGCAGGTGGACGCGGTCCTGTTGTCGCCGCCGAGGGTCGTGCTGATCATCGTCGGCGCGAACGACGTCACTTCTCGGTTGCCGATCCCCGCTGCGGCCGAGCTCCTAGGCGATGCCGTGGAACGGCTGACGGCTGCGGGCGTGACCGTGGTGACGGGGACCTGTCCGGATCTCGGCGCGATCCGGCCGATCCCGCAACCGCTGCGTTCGGTGGCCCGGTCGTGGAGCCTCCGGCTCGGCAAGGCCCAGCGCCTGGCGGTGGACTCGGCGGGCGGCCATGCGGTCCCGATGGCCGACCTGCTTTCGCCGGAGTTCCTGACCCGCCCGAACGAGTTCTTCAGCCCGGACCACTTCCACCCTTCGGCTGCCGGCTACCAAGCGGCGGCCGACATCCTGCTCCCGGTGATCTGCTCGGCGATCGGGGAATGGGAGGGCGGCTCGGTTCCCGAGCCGCCGACCCGGTCGGCAGCGGCGGAGGCGCGCAGGCCAACGAGTCGTGTCGTCGCGCGGCTGAACCGCCGATTCGGCCTCCGCCCCATGACGTGATGCCGATTACAGCCGCTCGGGGCTGGACGAACCGCATCATCGGGCCGTAGACATACCGAGTGGTCGGTCGGTATTGCCCGTGGTCCACCTCACCGCGAGGATGAGCCCGAGCGGACATACAGTGTCCCCGAACAGAGTTACCGACCGGTAACACGCTGGCGGGCTCGCGCGACCGACCACGACCAGCACCTCACCCGATGCCGTTCACGGTGGACGAAGGAGTTCGCACCATGACCGAAGCAGTGATCGTCTCGACCGCGCGCTCGGCGATCGGCCGAGCGGGCAAAGGCTCGCTGAAGGAGCTCCGCCCCGACGACCTCACCGCGCAGATCGTCCGGGCTGCCCTGGACAAGATCCCGGAGCTGGACCCCACCGAGATCGACGACCTGATGCTGGGTTGCGGCCTGCCCGGCGGTGAGCAGGGCTTCAACATGGGCCGCGTCGTCTCCGTCCTGCTCGGCTACGACCACCTGCCCGGCACGACCATCACCCGATACTGCTCCTCCAGCCTGCAGACCAGCAGGATGGCGCTGCACGCCATCAAGGCCGGTGAGGGCGACGTGTTCATCAGCGCCGGCGTGGAGGCGGTGTCCCGCTTCGCCAAGGGCAACTCCGACTCGCTGGACGAGACCCAGAACCCGCTGTTCGACCAGGCGCAGGCCCGCACCCAGCGGACCGCCGAGCAGGGCGCCGAAGAGTGGACCGACCCGAGGTCGTTCGACGAGCTTCCGGACGTCTACATCCCGATGGGGCAGACCGCCGAGAACCTGGCCCGCGCCAAGGGAATCAGCCGCGACGAGATGGACGACTTCGGCGTCCGCTCCCAGAACCTCGCGGAGAAGGCGATCGCGAACGGCTTCTGGTCCCGCGAGATCACCCCGGTCACCACCCCCTCCGGCGAGGTCGTCGACACCGACGACGGCCCCCGTGCGGGTGTGACGAAGGAAGCGGTCTCCGGACTCAAGCCCGTCTTCCGCCCCGACGGCCGGATCACCGCGGGTAACTGCTGCTCGCTCAACGACGGCGCCGCGGCCCTGGTCATCATGAGCGACACCAAGGCCAAGGAGCTCGGCCTCACCCCGCTCGCACGGATCGTGTCCACCGGCGTGTCCGGCCTGTCCCCCGAGGTCATGGGCCTCGGCCCGGTCGAGGCCACCAAGCAGGCTCTCTCCCGCGCGGGAATGGGCATCGGCGACATCGACCTGGCCGAGATCAACGAGGCGTTCGCCGCGCAGGTGATCCCCTCCTACCAGGAACTCGGTCTGCCGGTGGAGAAGCTCAACGTCAACGGCGGCGCGATCGCCGTCGGCCACCCCTTCGGCATGACCGGGGCGCGCATCACCACCACGCTGCTGAACTCGCTGCAGTGGCACGACAAGCAGTTCGGCCTGGAAACGATGTGCGTCGGCGGCGGTCAGGGCATGGCCATGATCGTCGAACGTCTCAGCTGAGTCCGTGACGCGAAAGGGCGCCGCCCTCCCGAGAGGAGGACGGCGCCCTTTCGCTTACGGTGTGCGGCTCGAGCCGCTTCCGAGGAACGGACTGCTCAGTCGTTCTGGAAGTACGACAGCAGACGCAGGATCTCGATGTAGAGCCATACCAGGGTGACCATCAGACCGAAGGCGACGTACCAGGCTGCCTTCGCGTCCACGCCGTTGCGAATGGCCTTGTCCGCGGCGTCGAAGTCCAGCAGGAAGCTGAACGCTGCGATGCCGATGCAGAGTAGGCTGAATCCGATCGCGAGCGGGCTGCCATCGCGGATCCCGATGCCGCCTTCCATGAAGAAGCTCGCGACGAGGTTCACCAGCATCAGCACCGCGGCACCGGCCAGCGCGCCGATGATCCACTTGGTCAGCTTGGGAGTGACCCGGATCGCACCGGTCTTGTAGACCACCAGCATCGCGGCGAAGACACCGACCGTGCCCGCGATCGCCTGCAGAATGATGCCGGTATTGCCCACCATCGTGGCGAACAGGTAGCTGATCCCACCGAGGAACACGCCCTCGACCGCCGAGTAGGCGATGACCAGAGCCGGGCTCACCTTCTTCTTGAAGATGATGACCATCGAGATGACCAGGCCGATCAGCGCCGCGGGCAGCGCCAACCCGACCGCTGCGGGGCCGATCATGAACGTCGCCGCGCCGGTGATCACCGCCAGGGCGAGCGTGATCGCGGTCTTGGTGACCACGTCGTCGATGGTCATCGGCCGCGAGGTCTGCTGGGCAGTGGGCGTCTGGCCGAACTGGGCGCCGATTCCGCCGCCCTGGTTCTGGCCGTAGTTGAAGTTCGAGTTCCCGCCGGTGGCCGGCAGGTTCTTGAACGCGGGGTTGCTCGTTGTGCGCAACTCATCCTCCTGGGCGTGCGTGCGCCGTCACCGGTACAACGGTCGGGACCGTCGACGGGTTCCCCTTACTGGTAAACGTGACTTTACTCGCTTCACTGATCCCGACTTCTCAAGGTCGGAACCTACTCGGTACCGACCAAAGACCAAGTAACGATCACATCGCGTCGCCAACCTCGCGAGCACGCTGCGGCAGGTCACCGACCACCCGTACCGGTCGGCCGCAACCTACGGCCGATCCGGTGAGTGACCTCACCGCGCGCCCCGTTCCGATCAGCCCTCCGTAGCCACGCCGGTCCACCGTATGACCTCTTGTAACCACGTTCCGTAACGAGAAGTATCGCGGCGGGTGTCCGCACGCCTCGGCGGCCGGGGAATTTTCTCCCCCGAGCTCGCCCGGACGGCACGCGCACGAACCCGCTCGATCTCGACGACCGGAACTGGAGCCCACGCATGCGCACGTTCAGAAGGTTGGCCACGGCGGTATTGGGAACCGCCGCTCTCGCCGGCGGAACGTTACTCGCCGCGCCGGCGAGCGCCCTGGCCGCTCCCCAAGAGGGCGTCGGACACGAAACCCGGCCGGGGCAACCGTACGGCGGCCAGGAACGGTCTCGCGACTGGCTCGGCTCCTACGAGGTCAACGGTGAGCAGGTCTGGTGCGTTCAGTTCGCGCTGACCGCGCCGGACAGCGGTGAGGAGTACCAGCCCGGCGACGAGCTCCGAACCAAGTGGGGAACTCCGCTCCCCGACGACATCGCGGCCAACATCTCCTACCTGCTGCTCCGCCACGGCAACACCACCTCACCCGACGAAGCCGCCGCCCTCGCGCACCTGCTGCACTCCTGGACCGCGGCCCCACGCGACGAATCCGACCTCGACCCGGCCAACAGCTTCCGGACGATCGGCTACGACATCGACTCGCACTTCGAGAAGCTGCCGCAGGCCGCCAAGGAGGCGGTCGACCGGCTCCGCACGGATGCCGAGGCGAACCGCGGCCCCTGGACCGCCGCGCTCACCGCGCCCGAAGGTGAGCAGACCATCGACCGGACCGACGAGTGGACGCTCACGGTCGAGCGCTCCGACGGCCACGGCGTCAGCGACGTGCCGGTGAACCTGCGGGCCACCGATGCCACCATCGAAGGCGTCGGCGAGAACGGCACCGTCACCACACCCGCCGACGGCAGTCCGTTGACGTTGCGGGTCACCCCCACCGGTCCCGAACCGTCCATCGACGGTGAACTCGCCGCCCCCGCCGAGCACCCCTACGTGCGCCAAGCGGTGAACCAGCCCGACACCACCCAGCGTGTCGTCTCCACCGGCGGCGAACAGCAGCTCGCGGTGAACGCGTCGACGACCGCGGTCACCGCACCGGGTGCCGTGCGGATCGCGAAGATCGACGCGGAGAGCGAAGCGGCCATCGCCGGAGTAGCGCTCCGCGTGACCGGAACCGACGGTGGACCCGCCGTGCGGCAGGACGGCAGCCCGCTGGTCGGCGCCGACGGGGAGCCCGCGGTGGTCACCACCGGGGACGACGGCACCGCGACCGTTCCCGACCTGCGCACTCCGCAGGAGATCCGCATCACCGAGGTCGCCCCGGCGCCCGGCTACGAGGAAGCGTTCGACCCGGAGCAGCCGCCCTCGGTGTCCGGCACCGTGACGCCCGGTTCCACCCTGGCGCTGAGCCTGCTCAACGAGGCCAACACCCCCACGGTTCCGATCGAGATCCCCGCGGGCGACCCCTCCTTCCGGGGCGAGACGGTGCAGCTCGGGGTCACCGGTGACCACGGCCTGACCGCCGCGGCTTGGATCGGCCTCGCCGGTCTCGCGACCGCGGGCGCAGCGGCGGGTGCCGGTACCGCGTTGCGCCGACGCGGGGCATTCGGCGGACAACGATGAGGGAACCGTCGCCGCGCCGACGTTGGCGGCTGACCACGCTGGTGCTGGCCGGCGTGGTCGTGCTGGTCGCCGTCGCCGGGATCCTCGCGAGCGCCTTGGTTCGGGGTGCGGAGCAGCCCGGAGTGGGCGCGGCACCGACACCGCCGCGGGCGAGCGCCACGACGGCCTCGCCGAACCCGGGAACCGAGGAGCAGGAACCCGCCGTCCAGCCGGTGCACCACCCGGCCGGGCAGCCACCGGGCACCGTACGGCTGCCCGAGGGCGGCACGGCCGATCTGGTTCGTCGGGAGCTCGAAGCTTCCGGCACCCTGCCGGTTCCCGACGGAGTGCGGGAAGCCACCTGGTGGGGTGCCGGGCTCGATTCGCCGAAAGGTGCGACCGTGCTCGCCGGGCACGTCAACTGGAAGGGCGCCGTCGGCCCGTTCGCCGAGCTGTGGCGAATCCGCGACGGTGCGGACGTGACCGTCGTCGACAACCACGGCGAATCCTGGAAGTACCGGGTCACCGAGGTGCACTCCGTCGGCAAGGACGAACTGCCCGACCGGGCAGCGGACCTGTTCGGGCAGGGCGGTCGGCACCGGCTCGTGTTGGTGACCTGCGGCGGCGATTACGTCGGCGGCGAAACCGGGTATTCGGAGAACCGCATCGTGGTGGCCGAACCGGTCACCTGAGACCGCGCTCGGCGGCACGAACGGGGCCGCGACGACGACGGGCCCGCGATCCGGTGATCGCGGGCCCGTCGGGTGAGGCGAGGTTCAGCGGCGCTTCTTCTGGCTCTTCTTGGTCGCGGCCGCCTTCTTGCCCGGACGGTTCTTCGGCTGGGGCTTCTTGCCCGCAGGCTTCGATCCCGGACGCGCCTGGCCCGACTGGCCACCGGCCTTGCCGTTCGGGCTCCCACCGGCCTTGCCGCTCGATCCGTCGTCGGTCTTGCCCGCGGTCGGCTCCTCGTCGCCCGCGGTGCCGTCGTCGGCGGTGTCGTCCGCGGTCTCGGTTTCGGCCTCGGCGACCGTGCCGTTCGCCGCCTGCTTGCCCTGCGGCTTCTGTCCCGGCTTCGGACGCGGGGTTTCCTGCTTCGCCGCGATCTCGGCCTCGCGCTCCTTGGCCTGCTCGCGGTCGATCTTGTTGGTCAGGAAGTGCTGCTGGCCGAGCGTCCAGATGTTGTTCGCCATGAAGTAGAGCACGATCGCGATCGGCAGGAACCAACCGGAGATCAACGTGCCGACCGGCGCGACGTACATCATGAACTTGCCCATCATGGCCGTCTGCGGGTTGGCCATGGACGCCTCGGTCTGGCGCTGCATCGACATCCGCATGGTGGCGAACGTGGCGATCGAGGCGATGATCATCAGCGGGACGCCGACCGCGATCATCGTGGTGCGGTCCGTGCCGAAGTCGGCGAGCACGCTGGCGGGCTGGGTCAGCCAGTTGCCCAGCTTGGCCCCGAAGATGTCCGCGTTGATGAACGACTGGACTTCGGAACGGTCGAAGATGTAGTTGCTGTCGGCCTGCGGCTTGAAGCCGCGCAGCACGTAGAACAAGCTCAGGAAGACCGGGATCTGCAGGACCGCGGGCAGGCAACCGCCGACCGGGTTGACCCCGTGCTCGGACTGGAGCTTCTGCATCTCCTGCGCCATGCGCTGGCGATCGTTCTTGTGCTTCTCCCGCAATTTCTGGATCTGCGGGGCGAACTTCTGCATCTTGCGTCCGGCCCGCAACTGGCTGATCGCGGGCTTGAGCAGCACGATGCGCAGGGTGAACACCAGGAAGAACACCGACAACGCCCAAGCGAAGCCGTTGTCCGGCCCGAGAACGGTGCCGAAGATCTTGTGCCAGAACCACAAGATGGCCGACACCGGATAGAGGATAAAGTCGAACACTCAACCACTCCTGGTCATCGCCCGGAAGGAAGTCCGGGGCGTGCCTGCACAGCCGCGCCCGCACCTGTTCGCCGGGCTCAGCTCTACCAGGGTGCCACGAGCTGTTCCACGATCGGGCCGCGCCCCGGTTCGATCGTCGCTCGACCCACACGGTTCGCAGTCACGGCCAGCCACGCACGTCCCCCGCCCGGGGGTGTCGAATGTCTCGACGTAGCGTCCCTCGGCTACCCGTCATTGGTGGGGAGCGTGGTCTGCGCGGGGGCGTCGAAGGTGCGGCGGATCTCCTCGGCCGTTTCCGAATGCCCGGCCCGGTCGATGAACTGGGCGATGCGCCGCGCGGTCAACGCCCGCTCGGGGCTCTCGGCCTCGAAGAGGCGGTCGAGCATCTTGCCGAGGAGATCGGTCGCGGACAGGTTCTCCGGAGCGGCGGCCAGACCGAACGTCGTCTCCTGTGCCCCGTAGTAGTAGAGGCCCTGGTTGAAGCCGTTCAACAAGGCGCCCTCCGCCGACCCGATCTCGAACGACGCCGGACCGTGCGATCGTCCGGCCCCGTCTCGCACGTACCGGCGGAACCGCTCCGGGACATCGGTGTCGTTCACCGCGGCGGAAAGCTCGCTGAGATCACCGATCAGGCCGACCGCGCCCCGGATGTCGTCTGCCGAGTGCGCCTGCTGCACCAGCCACCACACCAGCGCACTACCGGTGTCCTGCATGACTTCCTGTCCGAGGTACTCGCGCTGGGCGCGTTCCAGGTCGCGTTGGCGGGTCCAGTCCTCCTCGGCCTCGCGCAGGGCGCCGAGCCGCTTGAGCCTGGCGGCGTCCGCGTCGGCCAGCTCCACCCGGGCGTCGGTCGCGTAGGCCTCCACCTGACCGGACTGGTCACCGAGCCGGCACCCGAGCACGCTGTCGAGCCGGGTCCGCAGGTAGGACTGCCTTCCGGGTGGTTCGGAACCCGCTATCTCCCTCGCCCGGCCCAGCACCAGATCGGCGGCCAGCGCCCGCGGGTTGTGGTGGCGGACCCCGATGGGCTCACTGCCCACCCGCCACCACACGGTGACGGAGAACTGGAAGTCGAAGTCGGGTGACGCGCTCGGCAACTCCACGTCCACGTGGTAAGCGGCGAACGGTCGCTCGTCCGGTTCCTCGGTCTTGGGGACAACGCGGCTCTGGCGTTCCCACTCGCGCTTGAGCTCGTCCTGCCGCCTGCGTTCCAGGAAATGCCGGTAGACCAGCGCGGGCACCGTCAGCATGAGCACCAGCAGCAGCATCGACACCCACGGCGACCATCCGAGGGCGAGCCCGAACACGACGGGCACGAGCACCGCGACCGAGGTGAGGACGGCCAGCGTGATCTTGTTCTCGTGCGTCAACGGGATGACACCTCCGCTTCGGTGCCCAGGTGGAAGTCGGCGGGACGGATTTCCTGAGCAGCATCCAACTTCTCCGCCAGCGCGTTCCGGATCCGGACGCGCGCCCGGTCGGTACCCGCCCAGTCGCGGGCTACGACGTGCAGTCGGCCGAGCCGGTCGATCCGGCCGTCGGCGGCCTCGACCAACACGGTCAGGAGGTTCGCGGCGAGGGGATTCGCGACCGCTGCCTCGAGCCAGGCCCGCACGCGCGCCGGGCTCCTACCGCTGTCCCGTGCCAGTGCGCGGCGCCAGGAGGCCGCGAGCTGCCTGCGCACCGCACTGTGGGCCAGTAACGACCAGCAGTGACCGGTGACGACCGCGGGGCCGGGCGGCAGGATGCTCGAGTGCAGCCGGGCCAGACCGGCGATCTCGCACATCGGGGCGGTCGACAACAGCTCGGCGAGGTCGGGGGCTCCCGGGTCGGGCACCGCTGGACCCTGCTCCCTCGGCTCGGGCGCGTGCGCCGGAGAGCCGAGCAGACCGTCGGCGGCGAGGTGCTTGCGCAGGACCGTGCTTCCGCGGGGACGTTCGAGCTCGACCACGAGCCGACGCGGGCGATGGCCACCTGGTCGGTAACCGCTCGGAAGCAGCACGACAAGGTTGGCACCGCGTTCCCGGAGCAGCTCCTGCGCGGACACGATCCGGTCGAGCGCTTCCGGCGGTGGCGGGCCGGAAGCGCGGGTGAGGTCGAGCAACATTCGGGTGCCCGGTGTGACGGTTCGCGGGTCGCGCAGGGCGTGGAGGGAGCTGACCTCGGTGAGCGGAATGGCGGTTCCGCCCGTTCCTGTTCCATCGATTCCGGTGCCGCGCGCTTCGGTGCCACCTTGCCCGTCGAGCGACCGCAACAGCATCAGGGCCGCCGCGCGCCGCCCGCTTCCGGACTCGCCTGCGAGCAGCACGGTTCGCGCCCGGCCGCTGAGCGCTTCCCGCGCCACCGAGAAGTTCAGCGGAAACACGAACCGCCGCGCGAGCCAGTGCCCGCTGCTGGTCCCGTGGTCGGGTTCGACCGCTCGCGCCAGGTTGAACCGCTCCGGTCCCGGCCGGTGTCCGGGCGATTCCGGCAACGCGCTCTCCCCCAGCGGGCCGTCCGGTGCCGACAACGACACGGACGGAACCGCGGGAACCGATCCCTCGAACAATCGAGCGCGGGATACCGGCCCCTCCCGGCAGGTGACTCCGGGGGGTTGTCGATCCGGTCGACCGCTCTCGGAATCTCGCGGGGTCTGCCACCCGGCCGACAGCGCGGTGCGCGCGTCGCCCTCGCGCACCGCGCTGTCGATGCGGAAGTCGGGCACGATGCTTCACTCCTCTCCGCCGAGCGTTTCTCGGGCAGGCGAAAGGCTCGTGCCGCGGTGCGCGGTATGTGCTTCCCCGGAGGTGCGCCCGGCACCGGTTCGGGTCCGGAAGGTAGCCGAAACGGCGGCGAATGGACATGAGAACGATCATTAACACCCGATGAGCCGACACGATTTCGCCCGCTGAGCCGAACCCGACCTCGAGGGGCTGATCGCCCGAGCTCGAACCGCAGCCGCTATCCCGCCTCGCGGGCGCGACGTTCCGGAAAGACCGTGTCGCGCCAGAAGCCACGGTGCCGGGCGATGCGTTCGGTTCAGGGTGGGGCCGGACGGATTTGTGGCGTTGCATAGACATGTGTCAAATTAGGCACATGTCTAAACAGGAGGAGTCGCTCTCCGCGAGCGATCAGGCCGAACCGTGTTCCACGGCGATAGTCGGCGAACCGCTCACCGGGCAGCAGGCGAGCGAACTGGCAGGCGCGTTCAAGGCGCTCGGCGACCCAGCCCGCCTGCGGCTGCTGTCCCTGATCGCCTCCCACGCCGGGGGTGAAGCCTGCGTGTGCGACCTGACCGGGGCGTTCGAGCTGTCCGGCCCCACGATCTCGCACCACCTCAAGGTGCTGCGCGAGGCGGGCATCATCGAGGGCGACCGGCGCGGCACCTGGATCTACTACCGCGTCCGGAACGAGACCCTTCGCCTACTCTCGGGCACGCTCGCCCCCACGGAAGATGCGGCGGTGCCGGCGTGACCGAGACGACCACCCATACCGCCCCGGACACCGTCGCAGCGAAGATGTCCACTTTGGACCGATTCCTGCCGGTGTGGATCGGCACGGCGATGCTCGTCGGCCTGCTCGCCGGGCGCTGGATCCCCGGACTCGGCCAAGCCCTGAATGCGGTGGCCATCGACGGGATCTCGCTGCCGATCGCGCTCGGTCTGCTGGTGATGATGTACCCGGTGCTGGCCAAGGTGCGGTACGACCGGCTGGACGCGGTCACCGGGGACAAGCGCCTGATGCTCTCCTCCGTGCTGCTGAACTGGGTCGTCGGCCCGGCTCTGATGTTCGCACTGGCCTGGACCTTCCTGCCCGACCTTCCTGAATACCGGACCGGCCTGATCATCGTCGGACTCGCGCGCTGCATCGCCATGGTGGTCATCTGGAACGACCTGGCCTGCGGGGACCGCGACGCCGCCGCCGTGCTGGTCGCGCTGAACTCGGTGTTCCAGGTGATCGCCTTCGCGGCGCTCGGTTGGTTCTACCTCGGCGTGCTGCCCGGCTGGTTGGGACTGGCGCAGACCGAGCTGGACGTATCGGTGTGGGCGATCGCCAAGTCGGTGCTGATCTTCCTCGGCATCCCGCTGATCGCCGGGTATCTCACCCGCAAGATCGGGGAACGCGGCAAGGGCCGCGAGTGGTACGAAAACCGGTTCCTGCCCCGGATCGGGCCGGTCGCGCTGTACGGGCTGTTGTTCACGATCGTGCTCCTGTTCGCACTGCAGGGTGAGCAGATCACCAGCCGCCCGCTGGACGTCGCCCGGATCGCGCTCCCGTTGCTGGCGTACTTCGCCATCATGTGGGCGGGTTCCTTCGCGTTCGGCAAGGCCGTCGGCCTGAACTACGAGCGGTCGGCGACGCTGTCGTTCACCGCCGCCGGGAACAACTTCGAACTCGCCATCGCCGTGGCCATCGGCACGTTCGGCGTCACCAGCGGTCAGGCTCTCGCCGGAGTCGTAGGACCGCTGATCGAAGTTCCCGTGCTGGTTGCCCTCGTGTACGTCTCGCTAGCCGCCCGACGCTGGTTCACCGACGCGGGCGACACCGAGCGCTCGACCACGCACTCCTGATCACCGCGCGGGCGGGATCCCGCGATTCCGCCCGCGTCGGCCGGACGAGCACGTCCGGCCGCGACCGACCGAACGCGCGTGCCTTCCGGCACCGCCTGCACCGAGGAGTCCTGTTGGCATCCGCCCCCGAGGTCCTGTTCGTCTGCGTGCACAACGCCGGGCGCTCGCAGATGGCCGCCGCACTGCTGCACCACCACGCGGAAGGCCGGGTCACCGTTCGCTCCGCCGGTTCGTCGCCCGCCGACGCGGTGAACCCCGCGGTGGTGATCGTCATGTCCGAACTGGGCCTGGACCTTTCGCGGGAGTTTCCGAAGCCCCTCAGCAACGAGGCGGTCGAAGCAGCCGACGTCGTGATCACCATGGGATGTGGCGATGCCTGCCCCGTCTTCCCCGGCAAGCGCTACCTCGATTGGGAACTCGACGACCCGGCGGGCAAATCGGCAGACGAGGTGCGCAAGGTCCGCGACGACATCGACGCCCGCGTGCGCACGCTGCTGACCGAGCTCCTCGACGACAGGTGATCGGCCGAGCACCACCCGCTGCATCGCATGCAGCAAGGGAACCTTTCTCTCACATCTGAGAGAAAAGTTCCCTTGCTCGCACCCGAGTGCCGATGTTCAGTCCCGGGCAGTGCCCCGGCGGAGGTGGCGGTGGGCCGCCATGCGCACGGGCGCGTTGGCCGATCCGTACCCGGCGTAGCCGTCGACTCGCTGGACGACCTCGAAGAACACCCGCGATCCGAGCACCTCCGTGTAGTAGTGGAAGAACTCGCCGTGCTCGTCGCGGTCGTAGAGCACGTCGCATTCCCGCATCGCGGCCAGCAGTGCCGGGGACAGCCGGTAGCAGGCGTCGAGGTCGTCGTAGTAGTTGTCGGGCACCGGGAGCAGTGGGGCGCCGCGTTCCCGCATCGTCCGCGCACTCGCGAAGACGTCTTCGGTGGCGAACGCGATGTGTTGCGGGTCCGGGACTCCCGGTGCCCAGTTCCCCCGACGCAGCACCGTGCCGTCGAGCACGATGCGCACCCGGCCACCGGGTTCGCCGAGCACCCGGCTGCGCACCAGGCCGAACGGCGCAGCGAACTCGCTGTCGTGCACGGACTCCAAGCCGAGCACCGAACGGTAGAACAGTCCGGCCTCGTCGAAGTGGTCGAAGGGCTGCGCGAGTGCCACGTGGTCGGTGTGCGTGAGGCCGGCCCCGGTCGGGCCGTCCGCCCCCTTGGCCCCGGTGGGGATGAAGTCGGCAGGCCAGCTGCCGTCACCGCGGGTGCGGCAGAAGAAGACCGCGGTGCCGTCCGGCGCGGCGACCGCCGACAGGTCGGCTTCCGAAGATCCTCGGGTGCGCGGGAGCACGGGCGAGAGAAACGCCTCCGCGCGCTGGGCCGAACTGGTCGGATCAGCGCTCTCCACCGCCAACGCGGTGATCGCGGCGACCCCGGGTTCTTCCGGTCCGACGATGGCCGCGTTGAGCAGCACTCGTGCGCTGCCCTGTTCCCAGAGCTGCACCGGTTTGGAGCGGTGCTGGCCGGTGTGTGCGAATCCCAGTGCGCTCAGCGCCGATGCCACGCGTGGACCGGAGACGCCGTCGACCGCCAGTTCGGTGAAGGCGTGGCCGGACAGTTCCGGTGGCCCGGGCGGGTTGGTCGGCTCGATTCGTTCGCGCTCGGAGCCGCTCGGCAGCCGTTCCTCCAGCGCGAGCAGCGAACGCATCGCGTCGACGGCGGTCCGGTCGGGATCGGCCTGCCGGAAGACGTCGTTGAAGACTTCGAGCGACAGGGGGCCCGCGTATCCCGCCGCGAGCACGTGACCGAGGAATTCGGGCAGGTCGAAGGCTCCTTGGCCGGGGAAGAGCCGGTGGTGCCTGCTCCACTGCAGCACGTCCATGTCCAGGCGGGGCGCGTCGGCCAGCTGGAGGAAGAACAGCTTGTCGGCGGGCAGGTCCCTGATCCCGGACGTCTCGGAGGTCCGGGACAGAATGTGGAAGCTGTCCAGGCAGATTCCCAGGGCAGGGTGGTCGCCGCGCCGCACGATCTCCCAGGAATGCTCCCAGGTGTTGACGAATCGTCCCCAAGCAAGCGCTTCGTACGCGATGCGCAGTCCTCGACGCCCGGCGCGCTCGGCGAGGGTGTGCAGCTGTTCGGCCGCGAGATCGTCGTCGTCCACGGCTTCCGGGGACACCGACGAGCAGACGAGCATCGTGTCGGTTCCGAGCTGTTCCATCACGTCGAACTTGTGTTCCGCGCGCCGCAGGTTGGCCGCCGCGATGTCCTCGGGTACGGCCTCGAAGTTCCGGAACGGCTGGTAGAGGTCGATGGACAGCCCGAGGTGGGTGCAGCGCTCGCGTATCTCGGGTGGGCTCAGCGGGGAGGCGATGAGGTCGTTCTCGAAGATCTCGACCCCGCCGAACCCGGCGTTCGCGGCTGCCGCCAGCTTGTCTTCGAGCGTGCCGGACAGGCACACCGTGGCGATCGACAGCTTCGGGTCGCCACTCGGGGACTGTCGAAAACCTGACTGGTTCATCGGGATTGCTCCTGCCGGAGATGAGGGTGGTCTCGCCCAGCGAGCGACGGGCCGGGGCAGCAACGGCAGGTCGGTGCCGAGTTGCCGGAGATGGCCTCACTGCCTGATTGGCGCTCGCACCACGTGTTCGCATTACGCACACTTGTTACCAATACGCACAAGCAAGGTAAGCCCGGGAAGAAGCGGGGTCAACATCCACCCTCGGAGACGTCCGCGAGCTCGACCACGACCAAGCCCAATCACCTGCACACCCCACCGGATGCCCGGCGACACCGAGCATGAGACAGCATCCGACGCCGAGCAGTACACGAGGCACGGTTGAAAACGCCGACCCACCGCACCGTCATGAGACCCCGGATCGCCCTCCTGGGGTCGAGCTTCGTTGACTGACCTCCACGAGGTCACTACATTGTTCACTATAAGAACTTTTGTGCGTATTACGAACTAGACCACGACGAACCGGGTGAACTCGGAAGCGGTGTCCGCCATACGACACACTTCCACTGCACGCACCCGGACGCGGCCACTGGGGAATCCCGCCGCACAGCCCAGCGAGGAGCACTCCGATGAAGGCCGTCACCCTGACCTCTCCCCAAACGCTGGAGGTCGTGCACGACTGGCCGGACCCGGTTTGCGGGGACGACGACGTCGTCGTCCGGATGCGCGGTGTCGGTTTGTGCGGCTCGGACCTCACGGTCTACGACGGCAAGCGCGAACCCGCGTCGATGCCCTGGGTCATGGGGCACGAAGGCTGCGGGGAGATCGTCGCGATCGGCTCCCGCGTGACCGACCGGCACGTCGGCGAGGTGGTCGTCATCGAGCCGAACTACTGCTGCCTGAAATGCGAGTGGTGCCTGGCCGGACGCACGTCCGCCTGCGACGACCGCGGCATTCTCGGCATCAACGAGCCGGGACTGCTGTCCGAGTACGCCGCCGTCCCCGCACGCTTCAGCTGGCCCGTTCCAGCCGAATGGCCGGTCGAACGCCTGGTGTGCTTCGAACCGCTCGCGGTCGCCCAAGGGGCCGTGCGTCGAGCCGGTGTGAACGCGGGCGACCGGTGCCTGGTCATCGGCGCGGGCTCACAGGGACTGCTGCTCTGCCTGAGCTTGCTCGCGGTCGGGGCGCACCCGGTGGTCAGCGAGCCGCACGAGGGTCGCCTCGCGCTGGCGCTCTCCCTCGGCGCGG
Organism: Parasphingorhabdus pacifica; assembly: GCF_054779195.1. Lineage (NCBI taxonomy): Bacteria > Pseudomonadati > Pseudomonadota > Alphaproteobacteria > Sphingomonadales > Sphingorhabdaceae > Parasphingorhabdus > Parasphingorhabdus pacifica. The sequence continues at coordinate 364,301 of NZ_BAAGYS010000006.1, read as the reverse complement.
CCGCTGCCGGCGACGAACCCGACCGCCAGTACCCGCACGTCTTCGAGTCCTCCGGCGTGGAGCCCGGGTTCCACGACGCCGTGCGATCGGCGGGCAAGACCGCGACCGTGACCCTCATCGGTCAGAGCTCCCGGCCGTACCCCCTGGTGACCCAGGAGGTGGTGCAGCGCCAGCTGACCCTGCGCGGTGCGCTGATCTACGACCACCCGCACGACTTCGCCCACACTCGGGCGTCGCTGGAGGAAAGCCTGGTGCACCCGGAACGGATCATCCAGGCGGGCGCGATGGCGGCCGACGCGGACAGCGCCCTCGCCGCGGCCCGCGAGATCCCGGGCAAGTCCTGGATCGACCTGTCGACCTGGCCGTGAGCGCACCGGACTCCCCGCGTACCCGCCTACAGCAGCGAAGCGGGGGCCAGGTTGAGGTCGGCCTCGACCCGGGAAGCGGTCGCCAGCAACGACGGCACGATCTCGCGGCGAACCGTCGCATCGTCCGTCGTGTGGGTCTGCAGTGAGACGTTCACCGCCGCGACGACGCGGGCCGAACGGTCCCGCAGCGGGGCGGCGACCCCGTGCAGACCTTCTTCCAGCTCACCGTCCGAAACGGCCCATCCCCGCGCCCGCACCTGCTGGATCTCGGCGCGCAGCTCGGTGGCCGAGGTGATGGTGCGCGCGGTCAGCTTGGTGAGTTCCATCCGCGCCACGCGCGCGTCGAGTTCCTCCTCGGACAAGCCCGCAAGTAGCACCTTTCCCATCGAAGTCGCGTGCGCCGGGAACCGGGTGCCGACCGTGATCGCCACCGACAGCAGGCGGGAACTGGGGACCCGCGCGACGTAGTAGATGTCGTCGCCATCCAGGACCGCCACGGACGTGCTCTCCCGCAGCTCCTCGGCGAGCCGGTGCAGGTGCGGGTCGGCCAGCTTGGGCAGCGGACGTCCGGACAGGTAGGCGTAGCCGAACTCCAGCACCCGGGGCGCCAGGGTGAACTTGCGCCCTTCCGCGCGCAGGTATCCGAGGTCGACGAGGGTGAGCAGGAACCGCCGCGCTCCCGCACGGGTCAGGTTCGCATCCTCCGCCACCTCGGTGAGCGTCAGCGCGGGGCGTTCGGCGGAGAACGCCCGCAGCACCGCAAGGCCTCGCTCGAAGGACTTGACGAAATGCTCTCCGCGTTCCTCAGCCATCAGCACATCGCTCCACACCCGCACCCTAATGCCGGCGGGGATGGCGACATGTGGGCACGCTCGCTCGCCACCGGCCGGAAACGAGCCGCTCACCGAGACCACGCCGCTCACCGAGCATCCGATGGGCGGCGTTTCTCTGGTGCGAACCTTGGTGCCCATCGCCGAAGCATCGGCTCGGCGGGTGTGTCCGACCTCGACATGCTGGTTCGACCGGCTTATGACCAGGCCTGTCCGTAGTCGAACGCGTCAACGACCAGTACGCGGGGACCGTTGTTCCGAACCCTTTCCGGGACTCTCCGGGCGTCGCGGTCGCCGCGGACGCCGCGAGGAGCTGGCACGCTCGGTCTGGCGCTGCGGGGGAGCCTTCCGGCCACCGGCCTGGGAGCTCTCCTCGGTTGGTTGCTCGTCCACGTCCTCGTCCTGCTCGGCGCGCTCTTCGTCCTCGTCGGAGTCTTGTTCGGCGTAGGACGACTCGCCCCGCTCCTCCGCGGCGTACTCGTCCTCGCCGCTCGATTCCGGCTCGGCCGAGCGAGACGACCGGGACGTGCCGGTGGGGGCGTTCTCGGTGACGGTGCCCGTTGCCTTTTCGGCCGCTTCCTTACCTGCGGTGCCCGCGGCCTCGGCCGTCTCGGTGGCAGAACCGCCCCGGATCTTGTCTGCCATGGCATCGACCCGGTTGGTGGCTGCGCTCGTGGCCACGTTGACGGCTGCTCTTAGCAGCTGCTCGCCGAGCTCGCCGGTGACCTTGTTCTTGAGCTGTTGTAGCTCCGGGGAGGAGTCCAACAGCTTGCTGCCCTGCTGAAGGAGTTGTTTCGGATCAAGCGACAATCGCCGACCCGCCAGCATGCCGGCCACCGTGATAGCCAGTTTCATCCTGCGTGTGCGCCCCAGCACATAGCCGATGGCCACCGCGATCGCCGTCCTCAGCATCGACATCGCAACCTCCCGCTAGCCCCCACGCGCCGTCCCGTTCCGGCTGTCGCAGGAATGCCCACCACTCCACCGCGTCAAAACAGGTCAAACGTCCGGGTTCGAGCGGGTAGGGCCTCGACTCTAGGAGGTCCGCGGGCGGGTGGTCTCGCTCTTCTGGTGTGGTCGCAGGGCTGTGACGATCCAGGCGATGAGCGCGGCCAGGAGCAGGAGCACGAGCACGACGGGGCCGAGTAGGAGGGTGATGGCACCCCCGACGAGCAGGGTCGCCTTGGTGGCGCGGCTCAGATTTGCCACAGCACCTTTGAGTCCTTCCCACAACGGGGAGCGGCCCTGTACTGCTGCGGAGAGGGCTTGCCCGATGCCAGGCAGGGCATTCACGCTCTCCGCGACAGTACCGACGATCCTGTTGACCCACCCGCGGACCTTGCTGGCCAGCGCGGCGAAGGCTCTGCGGAGAATACCGCCGCCTTGGCGTCCAGCGCGGGCAAGCATGGGTCACCTTCTTCTTCCTGATCGTGCTGGTTCGCGGCGTTCACCGGTGTCCGGCTCCGCACCGTCACCGCGCTCGTCTTCGTCCTCGTAGTCGTCGCGCTCTTCTTCGTCCTCGTAGTCGTCGCGGTCCTCTTCGTCCTCGTAGTCGTCGCGGTCCTCGTACTCGTCGCGGTCTTCTTGCTCGTCGCGGTCTTCTTGCTCGTCGCCGGAGCTCTCCGAGTCGCCGGAGCTCTCCTCCTCCTGGAGCGCCTCCTCGTGACTCTTGACGACCTCCGAATCACGGATCTCGCCACGCCAACCCTCGGTCTCGTCCTGCTCGAGGATCGTCTGGGTCATCATGTGCCGCTTGATCTGTTTGAAGTCCGCACGCGCGCGACGCCCCTGAGCGCGCCAGAGGTTGGCCGTCTTCTCGAAGAACCCCTCAGGGTGGTACTCCAGCACCATCAGGATCCGCGTCATGGTCGGCGCCAACTCGTGAAACGTCACGGCCCCGTCGACGGAGCCCTTCGACCCGGTGGAACGCCACACGATCCGCTCATCGGGAACCTGCTCGGTGATCGTGGACTCCCAGCTGCGGTGGGACCAAAAGATCTGCGCCTTCCAGTTGACCTTCTCGTCGGATTCTTGGTCGACGCTTTCTACCTTGCGGGTGAAGGTGGGAAAGTCCTGCAGCTGCGTCCACTGGTCGTAGGCGACCCGTAGCGGCAACCCCACGTCGAACTCCTCGATGATGTTGACGACCTTCGGACTGCCGCCCCCACCACTGCCACCACCGCCACCACCGTTGCTGCCCTTCTCACCACTGTCGCTCTGACCCCCACCACCGCCGACGGCCTGCTTGACCGTGTCCGTCGCCTTGCTCGCACCACTGCTCAGCCCGGAGGTGAGGCGGGAGAGACCACCGGTCTTTTCCTGCTCGCCACTCTTTTCCTGCTCGCCGCTCTTCTGCTCCTTGCCCGTGATCGCACTCACGAGTCCGGTACCGCTGCCCTCGGCGACATCGGTGAGCCGCTCCGTCAATGCGGTGACCTTGGTGTCGATCGAGCCCACCGCCCGGGAGATGAGGGCGTCGACGAGCTCTTGGCCTGCCTTCTTGAGCGGATCGACCGGCAACTCGTTCAGCACGCTGCGCATCGACCCTTGTTTCTCGCCGGTCTCGAGCATCGTCATCCCTCCACATCCGGCGGGTTGGCCGCGGAGTCCGGTCTCCGCTACATCGTGGGCATGGGCTCGGTCCTCGCCATAGCCAACCGACTTCCCGGCATTCCGGTCCCTTCTCGGTGACTTCCCCCGGGTGTCCGTACCAAACCTCCGCATCGGCGGCCGTTCCCCACGAGCTGGCATTTCGGTGGCGAACAGACGATGTCTCTTCTCGCGCATGCGCCCACTGCGGCCAGCGTGCCCTCGTGACCTGTGTTTTCCTGGCTTTCAGCCGCTGTAATGCAGCAGCCTCTCGGGAGATGGGGGCCAGTGCGAAGAGGGGTAGCGCCATGGCCGACGAGACGGAGTTCGATCGGAACGGTGACGAAGAGCGGTACCGGGGAGACCGCGAAGGCGATTCGGGGCCGGACGATGCGGAGACGGCCGTCAGAAACAGCGACGAGCCCGATGTCCTGCTCGATGTGCCGAACCTGAAGGTCGATGAGATCAGCCTGGAAGTCGAGAATCTCCGAGCGAAGGTCTCGCTCCAGGCCGAGGTGTTGGACCTGGTCAAGCTCAACGTGGGAGCGGACGTCTACCTCGGCCGGGTCGCCTTGGAGATCAAGGGTGTGGAGGCGCAAGCCTTGCTGAAGGTCCGGCTCGACAACGTCGCCGGCATCCTGGAACGCGTTCTCAAGACCATCGATCGGAACCCGCAGATCCTGGAGAACCTGACGCAGGGGCTCGGAGCCGCGGCGCGTGAGGTCGGCGAAGGTGCCGGGAGCGCGGTTCGCGAGGTCGGCGCGGGCGCCGGGAGCGCGGTCGAGGACGTCGGCGAAGGTGCCGGCAGCGCGGTCGAGGACGTCGGCGAAGGTGCGGGCAGCGCGGTTCGCGAGGTCGGCGCGGGCGCCGGGAGCGCGGCCGAGAGCGTCGGCGAAGGCGCCGGCAGCGCGGTCAGCGAGGTCGGCGAAGGCGCCGGCAGCGCGGTCAGCGAGGTTGGCGAAGGCGCGGGCAGCGCAGCCGAAAACGTCGGCGAAGGCGCCGGCAGCGCGGTCAGCGAGGTCGGCGAAGGTGCGGGCAGTGCCACCGAGAACGTGGGTGAGGGCGCGGGGAAGGCGGCGGAAGACGTCGGCGATACCGCACGCACCGCGACCGGCAAGGCGACCGGTGGCGCGGCACAGTCGGGGGGAAAGACGACTGACCGTACAGGCAAGAAAAGGTCGAGTTCCGAGGAGCGTTCCCAGCGGCCGCGGTCATCGCGTCGGGAGCAATCGCGATGACCGCACGGCGCGAGCAGCCGGACATCGACTTCGTCGCAGTGGTACAGGCCGAGGAATTGCGCTTCTCCGAAGCGCCGGAGTCGCACGTCGAGTTCTTCGGGCATCCCGAGCGCGACTCCGCGTCGGGAAGCGTGCGTCGCGGCCTGCCCGACAGCGTCGAGAACAACGTCACCTACCGGCACATCCGGGTCGACTACCGGATCCGATCAAGGATTGTCGAGCGACCCGAAGACCCTTGATCAATGTCCGCGAACTTTGCCTCCACCGAGCTAGCAATCGCCGATCAGGTCGGGAGGCTTGCTGTGGTCGAACGAGCGGGCTGAGACACCCCGGACTGTGGCCTCTCAGCCCCCATCCAACAGGAACAACTGAGACTCAAACTGAGACCCCGCCGCTCACCGATCACACGACGAGAGGCGTTTTCGCTGGTGAAGATCCTACTGCTGGTGCCCCCGGTCGGATTCGAACCGACACTTGGACGATTTTAAGTCGTCTGCCTCTGCCCGTTGGGCTACGGGGGCGCTGGTGATGAGCTCACCGGTTCGGGCGAGAACTCACTACCTCTCGGACGCACCGACTCTGCAACTGGTTCCTTCCAATTGGAATCCACCAGGCGGAGCAGTAGCGTTGATCAAAGGTAAGCGGCGGCAGTCGGTGTTCCGCAACCTCATTCCCCACCTCGCCGAGAGTTCGGTGCGGCTCCGGCCCCCGAACCGGCGAGCTCCTCGAACCGGTCGCCCAACCACGAGTGGACCGTCTCGGAGACCGCCGAGCAGCCGGCGCGGTGTTCGAACCACCGCCAGTCGCAGTTCACGTTCACCTCGAGGAACACGTGCTCGCCGCCGGCGACCAACAGGTCGAGCGCGACCACGTGCAGGCCCCAGTGCCGGGACAACGCGAGCGCCCGTTCCGCCACGTCGGCGGGCAGTTCGACCCGTTCCACCACAACCGCGTCCGGGTCGACCCACAGCTGGGCGGGATCGAGTTTGTCCACCCGGTAGCCGATCACCTCGTCGCCCACCACGAAGATTCGCAACTCGTGGTCGGACTCCACGTACTGCTGGACCAGGACCGGCGCGGGTTCGCGCGCGTCGTCCTCCCGGCGAATGTCCAGCGGCTGCGGGAACAACCCCCGCAACGCCCCCGGGTCGGGCTCCAGCAGGTGGTGTCCTGCGGTCTTGATGATGCAGCGGCCCCCGCCGGGACGGTTGCGGCCGGGACGCGTGGTCACCGCGGTGCGCGGGACCCGGAATCCGAACGCGGCCGCGTCGGAGAGCTGCGTGAGGCGATCCAGCTGGTCGCCGGACCGGATCGGGTTCACCTGCTGCCAGTCCGAACGGCGGGACAGCCAGTTCGCCACCGCCGTCCACTGCTCCCGCACGTAGGCCCCGTGCACGGTCGTCGGGTCCGCCCGCAGCGCACTGATGTCGAAGTGCCGCCGCCAGACCAGCAGCGGCCGAAGCAGCCACCGCTCGAACTCGATCAGTGGCGCGTCGGTGTAGACGGTCAGGGCGGCTTCCATGCAGCGGTCGGCGTCGACCCGGATCATCCGGATGTTCCGCTCGGCCAGGGCCAGCGAAAGCTCGTCCATCTCCATGTCGGCGGCGCGGGCCAGCACGAGCACGCAGGGAACGGGATCCTCCGCACGGTCGTCGACCATGCCCGCGCGGTGCATGCGCTCCTGGAAGTCGAGACTGTCGTTGGGAGAGCGGAAGAAGTAGTCCTGCCCCTGCAGGAGCAGCGGGGCGGGACGAATCGCCGGGGATGTTGGAGAACCGTCACCCACCCCGGAGGAGCCGAACGGGCGCGCCGACTGCTCCGACGGCCCCTCGGCCTCGCGCATGGTCAGTCGTCCTTCTTGCGGAAGACCTGCGCGGCCTTCCGGTAGTCCGCGGCGAACTCGGCGATGGGCCCTTCCTGGACTTCTCCCGCACGGAACAAGGCCGCCAGTTCCTTCAGCGTCAAGGGATTCACCCCTTTCCGAGCCACAGACATACTTTCAGGTGAAGACGCACCTACAGTCTTCGAGTATCGGCTACCGAATGTCAAGAATAGAGGGCGATCACGTCGCCTGCACAGAGCAGGCTCACCTGGTGTCATAGGCGCACCGCATGCCATACCCCTCGACATGCGGCACGCCCTCCCGAGAGTGCAGGCGGCCTCGGCGAGCGGATGTCAGCTCGCGGCGGCCTTCTCGAAGTCGGCCTTCGGGTCCTGAATCTGCCCCATCGACACGGCCTCACGCTTGAACAGGAACGCCAGCGTCCAGTCGATGATGATGCGCAGCTTCCGGTTGAACGTGGGCATCTTGCTGACGTGGTAGGTGCGGTGCATGAACCACGCCACGAAACCCTTGGCCTTGAAGCCGTACACGTCGGCCACGCCCTTGTAGAGCCCGAGCCCGGCTACCGAGCCCGCGTAGGCGTGCCGGTATTCGCCGGTCTTCTTTCCCCGCAGGCTGGACAGCATGTTCTTGCCGAGCTGGGTGGCCTGCCGGACCGCGTGCTGCGCGGAGGGAGCGCACGTGGCGTTGGGTTCGGTGTCGGCCTTGGACAGGTCCGGAACCGCGGCGCAGTCGCCTGCGGCCCACACGCCATCCAAGCCCTCGACCTGCAGGTGTGAGGTCGCCCGGACCCGGCCGCGCTCGTCGACCGGCAGATCACTGTTCTTGATCACCGGGTTGGCCTTCACACCCGCGTTCCACACCAGGGTGTCCGTGTCGAACTCGGTGCCGTCCGACAACACGGCGTGGCCGTTCTCGACGGACTTGAGGAAGGTGTTCAGGTAGATCTTGATCCCGCGCTCTTCGAGCGCCTTGACGACGTACACGCCCATCTTCTCGCTGACCTCGGGCATCACTCGCCCGGCGGCCTCGACGAGGACCCAGCTCATGTCCTCGGGCGTGATCGTTTCGTAGAGGCGGGTCGCGTAGCGCGCCATGTCCTCCAACTCGGCGAGGGCTTCGGCACCGGCGAAACCACCTCCGACGAAGGTGAAGGTGAGCAGTCGCTTGCGCAGCTCGGGGTCGTCGGTGTTCGCCGCCGCGTCCATCTTCGCCAGCACGTGGTTGCGCAGGTAGATCGCCTCACCAACGGTCTTGAGGCTGACCCCCTGTTCGGCCAGGCCGGGGATGGGCAGCAGACGCGGGACCGACCCCAGTGCGACCACGAGGACGTCGTACTCCAGGGTCTCTGGACCAGTCTGCGGGTTCTCGATCGTCACGGCCTTGTCGGCGTGCTTGATCTCGGTGACGCTCGCGGTGATGACGTGACACCGCTTGAGCACTCGTCGCAGTGGCGCTACCACGTGGCGGGGTTCGACGGAACCCGCGGCCGCTTCCGGAAGGAACGGCTGGTAGGTCATGTGCGGCTGAGGATCAACGACCGTCACGGAAGCTTCCCGACGGCCGAGCTTCGATTGAAGCTGCAGCGCCGTGTACATGCCTACGTAACCGCCGCCGAGGATGAGAATCCGGGTGGGTTCGGATTTACCAGCCATGACGCACATGGTCGCACCATTGGCTCTGCCAATGGTGCACAGACCCCCCCAAATGTGACGCCAGTCGCCGGTGGCGCTGATCACTCCTACGCAAGGTGCACAAGCGAACGCACTGCGTGCGCACCCTGGTGTCGGCGGTCGGTCCGCTCACCCACTCCTGGGGCCGGATCGGTAGACAGCCGACCACATCCGGGACCCATCCGGGACCCATCCGGGACCAATGCCTCTAGCGGATCAACTCCGCGGGTGATCGCCACTCTACCTGAACTTCGCGGCGCACTGTGCCGCCATCGCGCCCACTTCTTCGACCAGCCACCGCGCCACCGGCCCCAACCGCCTACCCGGTTCGGTCGAAATCGCCGACACCGAACGACGCATCAGCGTCCCGACCAGCGATGATATCGACCCAGCCGTCCCGGGAACGGATCAGCTGGCCCGGCGGGAGCCGCGCATGGCCCGCGTCACGGTGATCGATTCACCTGCTTCGCTCCGTCGCCGTCCGGAGACGAATTCGGCGTACTCCTCGGTCCCCACCCCGTACAGCGCCAACCGGCAGGACGAGTCGGCGTGGACCCCCCACCCGTAGCGCTTCGGCAGGTCGGACGAACGCAGGCAGGCACGGCTCGTCGAGTAGAACTCGGCCCGCATCATCGCCCGGTCCACCTCCGGAATCCCGTTGCGGTCGGCGTACACGGTGAAGATGACGTCGCCGGAGGTGAACTCGTAGGGGTGGTCGACGAGCATGCGGTAGGTGCGTGCCGCGATCGACGGGTTCTCCGGGTTGAGCGGCGGTGCGGTCGCTTTCTCCGCCACGCTGTCCTCGGCGACCGCGATGAAGGTGTCCGCGTAGTCCACTCGCTCCATGCCGCGACGGTAGTCGCATCTCCCGACGACCGCCCGCAGCCTGACACGAGCGGCCGGGACCCCGTGCGTGCGGCTGGGCATCAACACGAGCGGCTGGTGCTCCGTCAGCGTTGCCAGGCGTAGCCCATCTGCCGCGCCGTCGCAGTCGCGAGCTGCGCACCCTCGAAGCGGCCGAGGGCAGTCGCATGCATGCTCGGTTCGCGCCCGGCGTCGCCGCTTGCTCGGGCGGTTGGCGGACGTGCTCAGTCCTGGGCTGCTTCCCGTGCGACCCGTTCCAGTCGATTCCGGTAGCTCTCCCACGATTCCCGGTCGCCCGGCGGAATGTTGTCGTTGCCGTCCCACAGCCCGACCACGCCGTCGATGAGCTCCCGGACGAGGTCGGCGTGCCCGGCGTGCCGATGGGTCTCCGCGATCATGTGCGCGAGGACCCGGTGCAGGGTCACCTCGTTCCGGTCGTCCGGCCAGTGCGGCACGCGACCGACCCCGTCCAGCTCGTTCGCCTCGATCGTCGCGTCCGCGTGTGCCCACGCCCGGTGGTAGAAGTCGATGATGCGTTCACGCGACTCGTCGGCGGTCGCCCACATGTCCGCGTTCGGGTCAGCGTCCTCCTCGAACCAGGGCAACGATTCTGCGAACGGTCGCCCGAAGACCACACCGAAATAGCCCACCTCGCAGCTGGCCACGTGCTTGATGATTCCCAACAGGTTGGTCCCCGTGGGGGTCAGCGGGCGGCGGATGTCGTATTCCGAGAGCCCTTCGAGCTTCCACAGCAGGGATTCGCGGGCGACCTGCAAGTACCAGTGGAGGTCCGCCTTGGGATCCGATGTCGTCATGGCGGACACCCTTCCACCCGGCACCGACGGCTCGAGGTACTCATACGCCGTCAGCGGCGGGATCCGGGCTCATGTAGGCGCAGCATCGTCACGCGTGGCCAAGCGTCCAGCCCTCTGGCCGCTTCTTGATCGCGGAGGGAGCGAAGACCACCGGTCAGTTCCCCGTGGGTCATGGTGCGAAACCCGAGCCGTTCGTAGTACGGGGCGTTCCAGGGCACCTCGACGTAGGTAGTGAGCGTCAAGCCCACAAGATCGTGTTGTGCGGCCCAAGCGTCAGCGACATCGATCAGCTGTCTACCGAGTCTCTGCCGGGCGCGACGGGGATGCACGGAAACCTGCTCGACGTGCGCATAGTCGTCAACCGGGGCCACAAGCAGGTAGGCCGCAGGGTGATCGTGTTCATCAGCGAAAACCCAGGCCCGACCGGCTTGCTGGAACGCGCTCAAGTCCTCAATGCTCGGAGGATCATCATCGGCGATGGCGTCCATGCCGAGGTTCCGGAAGGGTGCGCCCGCTGCTCGCTCGATGTCGCGCAGGACTGGCAGGTCATCACCTCGAGCGCGACGGATCACGATGCTCGCCCCCCCTCCGTACAACGACGATCGATCTCAATGGAACTCCGGCGTTTCGCCCGACGTCCATCGCTGCACTGGTCAGCGAGGCTCGACCGCCTGCCTGATTCGGGCAGCAATCGAGGGAACATCGTCGAGCTCACCGGAAGCCACGGCGATGATGAAGTCGTACGCCTCGTCGTTGGAGAAGGTCAGCCGCTTTCCGTTGACACCGAGAAACGCGATTGTCGCGGCCAATGCCAAGCGCATTTTCCGTCGACGAGCGCACGGTTGCCGGCAATCGAATGCAACAACGCCGCCGTCTTCTCCTCCAGGCTTGAATAGGCATCCGCACCGAACACCGAAGTGCGCGGTCGCGCGAGCGCCGACTCGAGCAAGCCGTGATCGCGGACCTCGAACCCGCTGCCGAGTGTTCGCTCGGCGACGTGGATCAGTTCGGTCAACCGCAGGTAGATCACTGGCCAAGCCGCTCCAACACTTCGGCGTGGCGCGGCAGCTCTTCGTCGAGCACCTGGTCGAGCAGCTCAGCTCGACTGCGGTTCTCCACGTACTCACGTACCGCCTGCTTGGCGACATCCTGCATCGAGCGGTGCTCGAGTTCGGCACGTCGGCGCAACGCATCTGTCTCGGCATCCGACAGTCGTAAGGTCATCGGGGTATCGCGGTTGATACCGCGACCGGGAGTTCTTACCCGCCCGCGGTCGCCTTCGCCTGCTCCAGCACGTCGCGCAGCATCGCCGGGTTGAGCTTGCCGGTGAATGTGTTGGCAACTCGACGTGGCGCGGAAACTCATTGCCGGCCCAGCCGGCGAGTGAGCCGGAGGCCGCAACGCATCATGCCGTCAACGGCTGGATCCGGTCGAGGGTCCCGGCGAGGTGGTCCTTCGCCCGCTCCAGGTCATACCGGATTTGCAGGTTGAGCCAGAACCCCTCGGACGTCCCGAAGTAGCGGGCCAGCCGCAAGGCGGTGTCAGCCGAGATGCCGCGCTTGCCATGCACGATCTCGTTGATCCGGCGTGGTGGTACGCCGACCGCCACGGCCAACCGGTGCTGGGTGACGCCGAGCGGCTCCAAGTACTCCTCGGCCAGAACTTCCCCGGGGTGAACCGGAGGCATGACGAACTCGTCAGACATCCTCAGCTCCCTTCAGTGGTAGTCCACGATCTCGACGCTCTCCGGGCCAGCCGACGTCCACTTGAAGCAGATGCGCCACTGCTGGTTGATGCGAATGCTGTACTGACCAGCTCGATCTCCACTCAGCTTCTCCAGTCGGTTTCCCGGAGGGATCCGCAGGTCCTCCACGGCCTCCGCCGCGTCAAGGATGGCGAGTTTGCGCAGAGCCGCCCGCTGAACTTTCTGATCGAGAACCCGCGAACGCTGTCGTTGCCATACACGCTCGGTCTCCTTGTCAGCGAAAGATCGCAGCATGAGTTTAACGTAGCACGTTATTAACGGCAACCGTTATGCGCCCGAAGTGCCGCACCTCACTTCACTCCAGCCAGGTCCCTCGCCTGCTCGAAGACCTCGCGCAGCATCGCCGGGGTGAGCTTGCCGGTGAAGGTGTTCTGCTGGCTGACGTGGTAACAGCCGATCAGGTGCAGCTCGGCGCCACCATCGGTGGCGGGCAGCACCGCCTCGGCGGCGTGACCGAACTTCGGACGCGGCCTCGGCACCTCCCAGGTGGTGGAGTGCAGCACCGGAAGCAGCGCCTGCCAGCCGAAGGAGCCCAGCACGACGATCGATCGCAACGTCGGCCGCAGCAGCGAGAGCTCCCGGCTCAACCACGGCCTGCATTCGTCCCGCTCCCCCGGCGTCGGCTTGTTCGCGGGCGGCGCGCAGTGCACCGGCGCGGTGATCCGGGTGTCGTGCAGCTCCAACCCGTCACCGATGTGGTGCGAAGTCGGTTGCGAGGCCAGGCCGACCTCGTGCAGCGCCCGGTACAGCACATCCCCCGAGCGGTCTCCGGTGAACATCCGCCCGGTGCGGTTGGCGCCGTGCGCGGCGGGAGCGAGCCCCACGATGGCGATCGACGCGTCCGCCGGGCCGAATCCCGGCACCGGCCTCCCCCAGTACCGCTCTTCGCGGAACGCGGCGCGCTTGACCTCCGCCACCTCTTCGCGCCACTCGACCAATCGGGGGCATGCCGTGCAGCGCGACACCCGCGCATCCAGCTCGGCCAGATCCGCGGCACCTCCGGCCGCCTCACCAGGGTCCTCGATCGGATCGTCCACGAGTTTCGAGATCACGAGCCCCTTTCCAAACCGAATCCGCGCGGGCCGAACCCACACGGGTCAGATTCGCCCGGCACGTCAAGTGCTGGGCATGGCAGCCGACGAGGAGAAGACCGACAACGACGAGTCGCAGCGTACGAGCATGGCTGCCGAGCCGACCGACGAGCTGATCAGCACCCATTACACCGGCACACTGGCAATGCCGCGTGACCGGCCGCCCCTGCCGAGGTCTCGCGCAAAGCATGCGAGCCCATCGCAGCACTGCGCAGCCAGGCACTGTCGAAGCGCATCACTCGCGGATCCGACCGCGGAACGAAACCGGAGAAACGCAGAACTCGCCGAATTCCCGCCAGAAAGGAAAATCAAGACGCCCCGCCCGGCTCCACTGGTGCGGCGATCGCATGGTTGATCGGAGCAACCAATCACCAGCGGTGATGTTCTGCCGGAGTGATCGGAAACACCGTCAACTGAACACATTCTTGCATCTTGACGCGTGAACGCGTTCACAGCATGATCCTCGCTTATTCGCCTGAGCCGAACAAGAGGTGAGTAAATGTCACTGTATCGTTCCAGTTGTTGTCTTGCCGGTGGCGCTCTGCTCGTCATGACGACCACGGCCGCACCCGCCCCTGAAGCCCGAGCCGTCGAACCGCCGTCGCCGCAGTGCGCGACCGACCAGTCCTGGGAGATGTCGACCGACGAGTTCGACCCGGCCTATACCAAGCACGCGTTCGTGGGCAACGGTTACCTGTCGCAGCGCGTGCCCCCCACAGGGGCGGGGTACGTCGCCACCGGCGAGAAGACGGGTTTTCCACTGGAGACACCTCGCTACGACGGAGCCTTCGTCGCCGGTCTTTACGGCGAGGGCCCCAGTTCGCAGAGCGACCAGCCCCGCCACGCGATCGCGGCCATTCCGACTTGGTCCACACTCACCGTTGGTACGGGCGACCAGGTGTATTCGCCGCAAACGCCGCACGAGCAGATCTCCGACTTCCGGCAGTCGCTCAACGTGCAATGCGGGGTGCTGCGAACATCGTTGACCTGGACGACGCCCGACGGCAAGGCGACCGACTTGGAATACGAGGTCGTGGCCGACCGCGCGAACCCACACGTCGGTGCGGTTCGGGTGCGAATCACCCCGCGTTGGGAGGGGCAGGCAGAGGTAACCGGCGCACTCGACGGCGCTGGAGCACGCCGGATGCACCCGACGGAAAGCAAGGTCGAGGGCGAGACCGTGCGAGTCGGGTTCGAAACCGATGGTGTCGGTGCGAAGGGAACCGTCGCCTCGACGATGAAGGCTCCGGAAGGGATGCGCGGCGCCCCGGAACAGCACGTCGACGGGCTCGGTGCGACGCAGAAGTTCCAGTTCCCGGTCCAACGGGGCAAGACCTACGAGTTCAGCAAGTTCGTGGGCGTCGACACGGAGGTGACCACGCCCGAACACGAGAAGGCGGCCGTGCGGGCCTCGCGTGATGCGACGGATCGAGGCTGGGACGAGCTTTTCGACACGCACGCCGCGCGCTGGAAGGAACTGTGGGAAAGCGATATCCGCGTCCCAGGTCGCCCGGACTTGCAGAAGTCGTTGCGTTCCAGCAAGTACGCCATCCTCTCGAGCATCCGGAAGGACCAGAACTTCAGCGTCGCGCCCTCCGGCTTGAGCAGCGACAACTACGCCGGCCTGAACTTCTGGGACACCGAACTGTGGATGTACCCGAGCCTGCTCCTGCAGCACCCGGACATCGCCCGCTCGGTCGTCGCCTACCGGGAGAAGATGTTGCCCGCAGCCCAGCAGAACGCCCGGGAAATCGGGGCCGAGGGCGCGTTCTACCCGTGGACCAGTGCTGATACCGGAAGGTTGCAGCAGGACTGCCACAGCTGGGACCCGCCCCACTGCTTGACCCAGAACCACCTACAAGGCGACATCGCGTTGGCCACGTGGCAGTACTACCAAGCCACCGGTGACCGGAAGTGGCTGCGCGAGCACGGCTGGCCGGTCCTGCGCAACATCGCCGAGTACTGGGCCGGACGAGTCACCCCGAACCCCGACGGCAGCTTTTCGATCAACAACGTCGCCGGGCCGGACGAGTACAGCAACGGCGTCGACGACGGCGTCTTCACCAACGCCGGGGCCGCCACGGCGTTGCGCAACGCCACGACGGCCGCGCAGCAGCTCGGAGAACAAGCTCCGCCCGAATGGAATGCCATCGCCAACGGGTTACGCATGCCCTTCGACCATCAGAAGCAGGCGTTCCAGCAGTACGACGGCTACCAGGACCAGCAGATCAAGCAGGCCGATGCGGTTCTCCTGCAGTACCCGCTCGAATGGCCCATGCCGAGGGAGGTCGCGAAGAACACGCTCGACCACTACGCGCCGCGCACCGACCCGGACGGTCCGGCGATGACCGACTCGGCGCACGCCATCGACGCAGCCGAAATCGGCGAACCGGGCTGTGCGACCAACACCTACCTCAACCGGTCTATCGAGCCGTTCGTGAAGGCCCCCTTCGCGCAGTTCTCCGAAGCACGCGGAGAACGAGCGGGTGAGGGCGCGGGCGCCCCGACGTTCAACTTCCTGACCGGAGCCGGCGGATACACCCAGGTCTTCACCCACGGGCTGACGGGGATGCGCTGGCGCGGCGACAAAGTGGTGCTCGACCCGATGCTGCCTCCCCAGCTGTCCGACGGCGTCGAGCTGACCGGTCTGCAGTGGCAGGGAAGAACCTTCGACGTGCGGATCGGTGGCCATGAAACCACCGTTAACCTGCGCAGCGGCGAACCGTTCACCGTGCAGGGACCGCAGGGCGAGCACGTGGTCAGCGAGGCCAACCCGCTGATGCTGAAGACCCGTCGGCCCGACCTGGCTCCGACCGACAACGTGGCGCGGTGCAAAGCGGCCGTGGCCACGAGCGAGGAACCGGGACGTTACGTCGAAGCGGCTGTCGACGGAAGCTCCGCGACGCCGTGGATTCTGAACGGCACGCAGGGGACTGCCACGTTCGACCTGGGTGCTCCGCAGCAGATTTCGCAGATCGCACCGCACTGGACCGAAACCGCCCCGACCTCGTTCCGGCTGTCGACCTCGGTCGACGGGAAGCACTACACCGAGGTCCCCGCAGACCTTCCGGACAACCATCTCGCACGCTACGTGCGGGTCGAGATGACCGGCCCCGAAGGGCCGCAGCACGCCGGGCTCAGCGAGCTCGAAGTGCTCTGATCAACGGACCGGGTCAGACCTGCCTGACCCGGCCTGCGGAGATCGCCGACGCGCTCAGGGCAATAACAGCTGCCCTGACCGCGTCGTGGCATTGGCAGTGGCCCGGCCGGCCGTTAGCGTTCCGGAGCCCACGCCGTGCAGCGCGCCACCCGCGCATTCAGCTCGGCGAGGTCCGTCGCGCCGTCGGCCGCCACGCCTCGATCGGAGCGTCCACGAGTGTCGGGATCACGCACTCCTTTCCAGGCCGAACACGCGCGGACCGGACACGACCGGCACGTAAAGTACGGGATATGGCAGCCAGCGAGGAGAAGACCGACAACGCCGAGCCGCAGAGCACGACCACATCTGCCGAGCCGACCGACGACCTGGTCAGCACCCATCACACCATCAGCGTGAAGGGTTCCGAACTGTCGTACACGGCGACCACCGGGCGGGTGGTGCTGCGCGAGGAGGTCCACACCGACGGCAAGTTCGAGGGGCACAAGCCCAAGGCCGAGGTGTTCCTGACCTCCTACGTCGCCGATCACGCCGAGCCGGGAAACCGGCCGGTCACCTTCGCGTTCAACGGCGGCCCCGGCTCCTCCAGCGTATGGGTCCACCTCGGGCTGCTCGGGCCCCGCCGGGTCGTCTCCGGTGACGTCGGCAACCTGGCCGCGCCGCCCTACGGGATGACCGACAACCCCGAGACGCTGCTGGCCCACAGCGACCTCGTGTTCATCGATCCCGTGTCGACCGGCTACTCCCGCGCCGTCGAGGGCGGGCAGCCCGGCGACTTCCACGGCTACCAGGGCGACATCGAATCGGTCGGCGAGGTCATCCGGCTCTGGACCACCCGCAACGGCAGGTGGCTCTCCCCCAAGTACCTCGCCGGTGAGTCCTACGGGACGCTGCGGGCCTCTGCACTGGCCGAATATCTGCAGAGCAGGCACGGCCTGTACCTCAACGGCCTGATGCTGATCTCGATGGTGCTGGACATGAGCACGATCCGGTTCACCGAAGGCAACGACCTGCCGTACTCGATGTTCCTGCCGACCTACGCGGCGGTCGCGCACCACCACGGCAAACACGGCGACCGCGCACTGCGGGACGTCCTGGACGAGGCCGAGGACTTCGCGGCCGGGGACTACCCGTGGGCGCTGGCGCGCGGCGCCCGGTTGACCGCCGACGAACGCGCCGACATCGTGCGGCGAACCGCGCGGCTCACCGGGCTTTCCGAGGATTACGTGGACCGGGCGAACCTGCGCATCGAGCACCTGCGCTTCTTCAGCGAGCTGCTGCGGGACCGGCGGATGACCGTGGGCCGGATGGACGGCCGGTTCACCGGCTGGGAACCGGACGCCGCCGCCGAACACTTCACCGACGACCCCAGCGTTTCCGGAATCCGTGGTGCGTACTCGGCGGCCATCAACCACTATCTGCGGTCCGAACTGGACTACGCCAACGACCTGCCCTACGAAGTGCTCAGCCCGCGGGTGCAGCCCTGGTCGTACAAGGAGTTCGAGGGGGCGCACGTCACCGCGACGGACAAGCTCGCCACCGCGATGCGCACCAATCCGCACCTGCGCGTGCACGTGGGGGCCGGGCACACCGATGGCGCCACGCCGTACTTCGCGGCCGAGCACACGCTCGCCCAGCTGGCCGTCCCCGACGAACTGCGGGCGAACATCGACGTCCGCTACTACCCGGCCGGGCACATGATGTACGTGCACGAACCGTCCCGGATCAAGCAGGCCGCCGACCTCGCGGACTTCGTCACGCCCGACCACCCGTAGAGCCTGTTTCACGAGCGGCGTGAGCCGCTTTCCGCGTCGAACCCGGAGTGGCCAGCGGCTGGTTCTCCCGCGATCGGCCCGACGCGCGCCGGTGGGTGCGGTGACTCGCACCGCACCCACCGGTGCGCGGTTCAGGAAACGACGTGGCCGCGTTCCTCGGCGAAGTGGCAGGCCGAGGGGTGATCGCCGAGCCGCACCTCCAGCTCGGGCTGCTGCTCGGCGCAGATGTCCTGCGCCTTCCAGCAACGCGTGCGGAAACGGCAGCCCGACGGCGGGTCCGCCGGGCTCGGCACGTCCCCGCTGAGCCGGATGGTCTCGCGCTTGCCGCGCAACGACGGGTCGGGAACCGGGACCGACGACAGCAGCGCCTGCGTGTACGGGTGCTGCGGATGTTCGTAGATCTGCTCGTCGGTGCCGACCTCGACGACCTTGCCCAGATACATCACCGCCACCCGGTTCGACAGGTGGCGCACCACGCCGAGGTCGTGGGCGATGAACACGTACGACAGGCCGAACTCCTGCTGCAGGTCACCGAGCAGGTTCATCACCTGCGCCTGGATCGAGACGTCCAGTGCCGACACCGGCTCGTCGCAGACGAGCACCTTCGGTTTCAGCGCCAGTGCGCGGGCGATACCGATGCGCTGGCGCTGACCACCCGAGAACTGGTGCGGGTAGCGGTGGATGTGCTCGGGGTTGAGCCCCACCACGTCCAACAGCTCCTGCACCTTGCGCCGCCGGTCGCCCTTCGGTGCCACCTCCGGGTGGATCTCGAAAGGTTCGCCGACGATGTCGCCAACCGTCCGCCGCGGGTTCAGCGACGTGTACGGATCCTGCAGCACGATCTGCATGTCCCGGCGCAGCTTGCGCAGTTCGGCACCGCGCATCTTGAACATGTCGCGACCTTCGAAGGTCGCGGTGCCGCTGGTCGGTTTCTCCAACCGCATCAGCACCTGGGCGAGCGTCGACTTGCCGCAGCCGGACTCGCCGACGACGCCGAGCGTTTCGCCCCGGTTCAGGTCGAACGACACCCCGTCGACGGCCCGCACGTGGCCGATGGTGCGCTTGAAGAGCACGCCCTGGGTCACCGGGAAGTGCTTGACCAGGTCGCGCACCTGCAGGATGGGTTCCGGGTTCGACTCAGTCACGGCTCATCAACTCCTCCGCGAAGTGGCAGGCGCTGACCCGACCCAGCCCCAACCGGTGGTTCTCGGGCACCTGCTCGCGGCACTTGTCCTCGGCGCGGGGGCAACGCGGGTGGAACGGGCAACCCGGCGGGATGTTCATCAGGTTCGGGGGCAGGCCCTCGATCGTGTCCAAGTCCTGGCCCTTGAGGTCGAGTCGCGGGATCGACCGCATGAGCCCCTCGGTGTAGGGGTGCCCGGGCTGCTTGTACAGCGCGTGGGCGTCGGCGGACTCCACGATCCGCCCCGCGTACATCACC
Source organism: Parasphingorhabdus pacifica (assembly GCF_054779195.1). NCBI lineage: Bacteria > Pseudomonadati > Pseudomonadota > Alphaproteobacteria > Sphingomonadales > Sphingorhabdaceae > Parasphingorhabdus > Parasphingorhabdus pacifica. The sequence continues at coordinate 344,852 of NZ_BAAGYS010000006.1, read as the reverse complement.
ACGATCCGGTCGGCCACCTCGGCGACGACCCCGAGGTCGTGGGTGATGAGGATCAGCCCCATGCCGCGTTCGCGGCGCAGGTCGTCCAACAGGTCCATGATCTGGGCCTGCACGGTCACGTCCAGCGCGGTGGTCGGCTCGTCGGCGATGAGCAGATCCGGGTCCAGCGCCAGCGACATCGCGATCATCGCCCGCTGGCGCATACCGCCGGAGAACTGGTGCGGGAACTCCTTCACGCGCTGCTTGGCGTTCGGGATCTTCACCATGTCCAGCAGTTCGACCGCCCTGGCGGTGGCGTCCTTGCGGGACATTCCCCGCCGCAGGCGGAGCTGCTCGGCGATCTGGAACCCGACGGTGTAGACCGGGTTCAGCGCCGACAGCGCGTCCTGGAAGATCATCGCTATCGAGTCGGCGCGCAGTTCGCGGTGCCGTTCCGGCTTGGCGGTGAGCAGGTCCTCGCCCTGGTACCGAATCGACCCGCCGGTCACCGCCCCGGGCGGGGTGTCCAGGATGCCCATCACGGTTTGGGCGGTGACGCTCTTTCCGGAGCCGGATTCGCCCAGCACCGCCAGGGTTTCTCCCCGGTCGACGTGATAGCTCACACCGTTGAGCACCTGCGCCACGCCCTCCCGGGTGCGGAACTCCACGTGCAGGTCCTCGACGTCCAGCAGCCGCGAGGAGCCGCCGGTTTCGTTGTCCACAGCAGACACAGCGGTCCTCCTACTTCTGCTTCGGGTCGAGCGCGTCCCGGACGGCGTCGCCGAGCATCACGAACGCCAGCACCGTCACCACCAGGAAGCCCGCGGGGAAGAACAACAGGTGCGGGGCCGCCGAGATGTAGTCGCGGGAGTCCGAGATCATCACGCCCCAGGACACCACCGGGGACTGCAAGCCGATCCCGAGGAACGACAACGTCGCCTCGGCACCGATGAATCCGCCCAGCGCGATAGTGGCGTACACCAGGACCGGTGCCAGGCAGTTCGGCAGCATGTGCCGCAGGATGATCCGCACCGGGCCCGCCCCGAGCGCCCGTGCCGCCTTGACGTAATCCTGCTGCCGGGCGGCGATCGCGGCCGAACGCATGATGCGCATCGCGATCGGCCAGGACAGGATCGAGATCGACAGGATCACCAGGCTGATGATCCTGGCCGGGTTGGGCACTCCCTGCGGGCCGAGCGTCGTGAGGATGACGATGGCGCCGAGCACGAACGGCAGGCCGAGGAAGATCTCGGAGAAGCGGGAGAGCAGGCTGTCCAGCCACCCGCCGAAGTAGCCGCCGAGCAGCCCGACCACCGAACCGAGCAGCACGGTGGCCGTCGTCGCGAGGACACCCACCAGGATCGACGCGCGGGCGCCGTAGATCGTCCTGGCGTAGATGTCCCGGCCCTGGGTGTCGTAGCCGAACCACGCATCGAACGACGGGGTGTCCCGGGACCTGGTCAGGTCTTGGTGCGTCGGGTCGATCGAGGTGAACAGCTGCGGGAAGATCGCCATCACGACCAGCACGAAGATGATGCTCATCGCGATCAGGAACATCGGCCGCCTGCGGAGATCGTGCCAGGCATCTCCCCACAGGCCGCGCGGCTTCTCCGGCTTCCCAGCGGAGTTCCCGCGCTCTCCCGCGGGCGGTGTGCTCGGGGATTCGCCGGGCGCCGTCGCGGGGGGCCCGGATTCCAGGGACTCAGTCATATCGGATCCTCGGGTCCAGAACCGCGTAGAGCAGATCCACGAGCAGGTTCATCAGCAGGTACACGATGACCAGCAAGGTCACGATGCCGGTGACGGTGGCGCCTTCCTTCGTCACGATCGCCTGGAAGGTCAGCCCGCCGATACCGCGGATGTTGAAGATGCCCTCGGTGACGATGGCACCACCCATGAGAGTTCCGAGGTCGGTACCCAGGAACGTGATCACCGGGATCAACGAGTTGCGCAGCAGGTGCACCCCCACCACCCGGCGCGGCTGAAGCCCCTTCGCGTTGGCGGTGCGCACGTAGTCGGCGGTCCGGTTCTCCATCAGGCTGGTGCGGGTCAGCCGTGCCACGTAGGCCATCGACAGGCTGCCCAGCACGAAGCCGGGCACGATCAGCTCTCCCCAGGTGGCCTGGGAGCTGACGCTCGGGTTGATGATGCCGAGCTGGGTGCCCAGCACGACCTGCAGCAGGAAACCTGTGACGAACACCGGCAACGAGATCAGGAACAGCGTCGACATCAGGACCAGGTTGTCTGTGAATCCGCGGCCGCGCAGGCCGGTCAGGATGCCGGCGCCGATGCCGATGAGCGCTTCGATGACCAGGGCGACCAGCGCGAGCCGGATGGTGACCGGATAGGCGTTGGAGATCAGCTCGGACACCGCGGTGCCCGAGAAGGTCTCACCGAAGTCGCCCTGCAGGAGCTGCCCGAGGTACTTGAAGTACTGGATGTAGACCGGGTCGTTCAGGTTGTACTGCTCGGTCATCTCCGCGATGTAGGCGGGTGGGCAGGGCCGCTCCCCGCAACGCCCGGCGAACGGATCGCCGGGCAACGCCCAGACCAGGCTGTAGATGATGAATGTGGTCCCGATGAACACCGGGATGAGCTGCAGCAAGCGCCGCAGTACGTAGCGCCCCACGTGAATCTCCTCCAGAACGCGACGCGGGGTCCGGCCCACCGCGTGGGCCGGACCCGTTGCCATGGATCAGGACGCCAGCTCGACCCTTTCGAAGTCGAGGTGGCGGTCGAAGGTCACGTGCACGTTCTTCAGTCGTTCCGAGTGACCGACAACTGCTTTCTGGTCCCACAGCGGGATGGATGGCATGTCCTCGGCCAGCACCTTCGCCGCCTCGTTGTAGAGCTTGTTGCCCTCTTCCACGCTGGCTGCCCGGTCGGCCTTGTTCATCGCCTCGTCGAATGCGGGGCTGGAGTAGGTCATGTAGTTCGACGACGCACCGGTGCGGTAGATCTTGCCGAGGAACGTCTCGGCAGCCGGGTAATCACCGACCCAGCCGAACCGGAACGGTCCCTCGTGGCCGTTGGTCTCGTGGGTCTTCAGGAACTCCGCGAACGTGGGGATCGGGTTGTACACGCAGTCCACGCCGAGGTTGTTCTTGAACTGGCCGCAGACCGCCTCGATCCACTCCTTGTGACCACCGTCCGAGTTGGACGAGATGACAATCGGTCCTTCGAAGCCCGTCTCACCCAGCAGCTGCTTCGCCTTCGCCGGGTCGAACTCGCACCACTGCCCGCAGGCAGCGCCCTCGTAGCCGGGGATCGCGTCCTGGGGAATCCATCCCTTCGCCGGGGTGTAGCCGCCCTGGAACACGGTCTCGGTGATCTGTTCCCGGTTGATGGCCATCGACAGCGCGTGGCGCACCTTCGGGTCCTGGTACTTCTCCTGGTAGAGCGGCAGCTGCAGCGCGTTGTTGCTCAGAATCTGCTTCTCGATGGCCCGGTCGCCCAGGTCGGCCTTCCACTTGTCCCCGGCCATGGCCGAGGGCGGCATCTGGTCGACGAAGTCGAGGTTGCCCGAGACCAGGTCCTGGTAGGCGGTCTCCAGTTCCGTGTAGATGCGGAACTCGACACCTTCGACCGAGGGCTTGTTCACGCCCGCGTACTCGTCGTTGCGGGCGAGCTCGATGCTGGTGTTCGGCGTGCGGGATTCGAACTTGAACGGACCGTTGCCGATCGGGTGCTGCTCGAAGCCCTCCTGGTCTTCGAAGAAGGTGTTCGGCATCGGGGAGAACGCGGGGTAGCCGAGCGTCGTCGGGAAGGTCGCGAACGGCGCGTCCAGGGTCACCTTGAACGTGTGCTCGTCGACGACCTCCAGCCCGGAGAGCTTCTCGGCGCTCGGCTCCGGCGGCTCCTGCGGGCCCGAGTCGCCGTCCGGGTCGTCCGGGTTTACCTGGTCGTAGCCCTCGATGTGTTCGAAGAACGACGCCGTGGACTGCCCGTTCGGGGCGTAGGCCGCGTAGTTCCAGGCGCGCACGAAGCTCTCGGAGGTGACCGGCGAACCGTCGTGGAAGGTCCAGTCCGGCTTCAGCGTGATCGTGTAGACCTTGTTGTCGGTGGTCTCGATCGACTCGGCGACCTCGTTGTACACCTCGTTCTTCTCGTCGTAGCCGACGAGGCCGGTGAACATCGCATCGACCACGTTGCCGCCACCGGTTTCGGTGGTGTCGCTGGGCACCAGCGGGTTCTGCGGCTCGGTGGAATTGACCGAGATGACGCCGTCCTCCGCGGCGCCACCGCCCCCACCTCCGCATGCGCTGGCCAGCAGCCCCACTGCCAGCGGGGCCGCTACATATGCGGCCAGACGTCGTTTACGCATCTACGTCCTCCTGTTTCCACGCGCGCCCCATCGAGAATTACCTCGGGGTCGCCAACCCGCGGCCGCGATTTCACCACCGCGAGAGCTGAGCGTAAACATAAATGACAAGCGACCGAAGTGGTTCGGTTGTCACAAATCCGACACTTTCTCGGCCGACCTGCCACTGCCGCGTCGACAATCAGGACGCCGTGTCCACATCGTGGGAATTAGCTGATGGACAGCGCTATGCCGTCGAGGATGTCGTGCTCGCTGACCGTGACAAAACGGATACCCGATCGTTCCTGCAACTCTTCTGCGATAACCCGAACGACCAATGCGCCACCACATATCACGTCAACTCGCCCAGGGTGCATCGGACCTATCTCGGCGCGCTGATCATGCGTCATCCCCAACAGCCGTTCAGTCGTTTCCGCGACACTATTCTGGGATAAACGGGAAAGGTGAATGGCGGCAGGATCATAGGTGGGAAGTTCCTGCGCCACCGCCGACAACGTGGTGACCGTTCCGGCCACCCCCACCCACGTCCGCGCATCCGAGGAATCGACCGCCGCGAACGCCTCGTCCAGCACCCCGCGCGCCACCTTCTCGGCGTCCCTGACCTCCTGCTCGGCAGGAGGGTCACTGCGCAGGCAGCGCTCGGTCAGCCGCACGCAGCCGATGTCGGCCGAGTACGCGGATCGAATCTCGGCCGTCGCACCGTCCCAGGTGCCCACCACCAGCTCGGTGGAACCGCCACCGACGTCGGTGACCACGAACGGTCCGTCTGCGGGGTCGAGATCACCCACCGCGCCGATGAACGACAGGCGGGCCTCTTCGTCGCCGGTGATCACCTCGGCTTCCACGCCGAGGGTCTGGCGCACCATGTCGAAGAAGACCTCGCGGTTCTCGGCGTCCCGGGTGGCCGAGGTCGCGACCATCCGCACGCGTTCGACGCCCTTGCGCCGCGCGATCATCGCGTAGTCGTTCAACGCCGACCGGGTGCGTTCCAGCGCCTCGTCGGCCAGCCGCCCGGTGGCGTCGACTCCCTGGCCGAGCCGGACGACCCGCATCTCGCGGTGCACGTCGCGCAGATCCCGCGTTCCGTCGTCGTGCGCGGTCACATCGGCGACCAGCAGTCGGATCGAGTTCGTCCCGCAGTCAATCGCCGCGACCCGTGACATGAGCGTCCTCCTCGTGCGCGCTGAGAGGGGCTTCGCTCGAAAGCCGCGCAGGTGTTCGCATCCCCACGCCTGCCCCTCGCCTCACGCACACGCTAGCGACCCACCCCGTTCCCCCGGTGCACCGAGGTATCCCCGGGCCGGGGCACGGGCTCCCCGGCCGTGAACGGTGCGGACGTGGCCGATTCCCCGGTCGGATCGAACTCCTCCGGCACCCGACACCGTTCGAAGTCGGACTCCTCAGTAGCGGCGACGTGGACAACTCCACCCGGACGTGCGTCGCTCGGCGGTGTTTGTCCGGGGGCGGGAAGTTCCCCGCCGGAGGGGTCGGTCACGAACGCGCCCTCGTTCAGCACGTCCGGGTCGCATGGTTCGAGCGGCTCCTGGAACGCGTCGGGAGGTTCCGTGGAAGTCGGGGCACCGGTCGGCGGCAGGCTCGGCGTCGGTTCGCCGGTCGATGTCGGCTCACCCAGCGGTTTCTGGCCCACCGATTCCTCGCCCGCGGGCTGCTGGCCCGTGGTTTCCTGACCGCTCGGAAGCGCGCTGCCGGTGGGAACGTCATCACTTTGCTGCCCACCGAACAGGGCCTCGGGACGAGCCGGAGCCGTCCCCGGGCGCTGAGGTTCCTGCCCCTGCGCTTCCTCGCTCTGCAGCTGGCTCTGCTGGCTCTGCTGGCTCTGCGAATCCTGGTGCTCGGAATCCTGGCCCGTGGAATCCGGCGCGTCCGACGCACCGCTTTCCGATGATGTCCCGGCCTCGTCCGTGGGCCGGCCGTTCGGAGCTTGCGCGAGCGCCGACAACGATTCCGACACCGATTCGGACAGCACTTCCTCGCTCGGGCCGGCAGCTCCGGGACCTTCCGCCCCCGACTCCTCAGGCCGGAACTCCTCAGGTTTCGGCGCCCCCGGCTCCAGCGGTCCGGGCTCCAGCGCCTCAGGTTTCGGCGCCTCAGGTTTCGGCGCCTCGGGCTGCGGCTCTCCGGAATGGAACGTCTCGGAGTGCGGATTCTCCGGACGGTGCTGCTCCGGACGGTGCGCCGCTGGCCGGTGCGCCGCCGGATGGGGCCCCTCAGCCTCCGGCAATTCCGGTCGTGGCGGACGCGTGCCCTCCGGCGGGTGATCCGGCCGGTCGGGCGGCCCGGGTGGCATCGCGGGCGGCAGCGCCACGATCTCCGGACGATTCGGCAACCGACTGCCCGCCAACACGTCCGACTCGTCGATCTCGGCGGCCAGCTGCGCGGGCGTGGGATTCACACCCAGCGCGTAGGCAGCGGCCCAGACCAGCACCGTCCGGACGTAGCTCTCCGAGTGGTTGTAGCCGAACACGGCCTCGGCGAGAGCCCGCGGATCGCGCAGGTCGGCTCCCCCGGAACACAGGTAACGCCCGGCGGCCAGGGTCGCGTCGTGCACGTTGTGTGGGCTGGCCACCCCGTCGTCGTTCCCGTCCGCCGCGTGCTTGCGCCACGTCTCCGGGATGAACTGCATCGCCCCCACCGCCCGGTCCCAGACCGGATCGCCGTCGAGCGCGCCACCGTCGGTGTCGGGGATCGAGGCGATGGCAGGACCGCCGGACAGCCGTGGGCCGAGGATCGCCGACACGGTGGTGCCCTGAACGTCCAACCGCCCGTCCCGCGCATGCCCCGACTCGATCCGGCCGATCGAGGCCAGCACCGACCAGTGCATTCCACAGCCCGGATGGGTCTCGGCGAGCCGGTCGGCGGCGGAGGTGTAGGCCGCCAGCATCGGGCGAGGAATGCCCAGGTCTCCGGCGGGCATCGCCGTCTCCGGCTCGGCGCGGGCGGTCAGCTCGCGTGGTTCATCCGCCCGTTCGAGCAGTTCGCGGCCGGGTTCGCGGTCCTGGGGCAGTTGTCCACCCGCCCCCAACCCCCTCGGGTCCTGCTGCACGTAGGGCAGCTCGACCGGGTCCTCGCGAGGTTGGTCGGCGAGCAGCGCCCCCGAAACCCCGGCCAGCGTGGCGGGCAGCAGCAGGCTCGGAGCCAGTGCCGTGACCTTCGACCACGCCCGCCACCGCCCCCTGCGGTGCCCGGCGAAGCGCAACGGTGGTCCGGTCCGACGCATCATGCGAGGTTTCACCACACCTCCTGCCGCCGACGAAGCGACGTCCCCGAGTAGGGCGCGAACGCGCACACCGTCCTTGGATACACCACGGCCTCGGACATCGCCGGGTGACGAGCACCCGGTCGTGCGGCCCGGGAAAGGCTGGTTCGATCGACCCCCGATCCCGCGTCGGAGGTGCTCGGTGAGGGTGTGGCGACGCCGCACGGTTACTCCGCGCGAAGCAGCCTCAGCGGGACCACCGCGAAACCTACTCACAGGTAGATCCGTCGCCTATCCTGCTGCCATGACGCTCATCGACGAGCCCGGCACCGGAACGGAAGACTTCGCGACCCACCAGGTCTTCAACCAGCCACCCCCGCTGGACGGGTTCGATCCGATGGCCTGCGACCCCGCTCTCCGGGAAGCGGTGAGCAGGTACGCGAACGACGAGCAACTCGGCGCGCTCGCCGAACTCGCCGCCGAAGCCGGATCCGCGCACGGCCGCGAACACGCCAGGCTCGCCAACGAGAACCCGCCCGCGTTGCGCACCCACGACCGCTACGGACACCGGGTCGACGAGGTCGAGTTCCACCCCTCGTGGCACTGGTTGATGTCCCGCGCCGTATCGCACGGGCTGCACGCCACCCCGTGGGAACCGGATGCCGGACCGGGCGCGCACGTGCGCCGAGCGGCCGGTTTCTACCTGTGGTCCCAGCTCGAAGCCGGGCACGGCTGTCCGATCTCGATGTCCTTCGCCGCCGTGCCCGCTCTGCGGCACTCGCCCACCCTGTCCCACCACTACGAGCCGGGCCTGCGGTCCGGCACCTACGACTTCGGGCTCCGGCCTCCCGACGGCAAGACCGGCCTGCTGGCGGGAATGTCGATGACCGAGAAGCAGGGTGGTTCCGATGTGCGGGCGAACTCCACCACCGCCGAACCGCTGGCCGACGGCACCTACCGGATCATCGGGCACAAGTGGTTCACCTCGGCACCGATGAACGACTTCTTCCTCACCCTCGCGCAGGCGCCCGGCGGGCTGAGCTGCTTCCTGGTCCCACGCGTCCTCCCGGACGGCACCCGAAACGCCGTCCACCTGCAACGCCTCAAGGACAAGCTCGGCAACAAGTCCAACGCCTCCGCCGAGCTCGAATACGCGGGCGCGCTGGGACATCTGGTCGGCGAGGAAGGTCGTGGCGTTCGCTGCATCATCGAAATGGTGTCGATGACCAGGCTCGACTGCGTGCTCGGCTCGGCCGCGAACACCCGCATCGCGCTCTCCGAGGCCGCCCACCACGTGCGGCACCGCAGCGCGTTCGGCGACCGGCTCTCGGACGCACCGCTGATGCGTTCGGTGCTCGCCGACCTCGCGCTCGAATCGGAGGCCGCCACGGCGCTGTCGATGCGCCTCGCCGCCGCCGTGGACCTGGGGCAGCACGGGGAGGGCAGCGAACCGGAGTTCCTGCGCCTGGCACTGCCCGCATCGAAGTTTTACGTCTGCAAGCGCACTCCCGCCGCTGTCGCCGAAGCGCTCGAATGCCTGGGCGGCAACGGTTATGTGGAGGAGTCCGGGATGCCTCGGCACTACCGGGAAGCACCGTTGATGTCGATCTGGGAAGGGTCGGGCAACGTGACCGCGCTGGACGTGCTGCGAGCACTGGCCAAGCAGCCGTCCAGTGCCGATGCGCTGCTCGCCGAACTCGACTCGGCGCTGGGAGTCGACGCGAACTACGACGCGGCGGTGGCCCGGGTGCGCCGCGAACTGAGCGCGCCCGCTCCCGAACGCGCGCGGAGGCTCGCCGAGCTGCTGGCCCTGACGCTGCAGGCATCACTGCTGCTGCGGTACGCACCGAACGCGGTCGCCGAAGCTTTCACCACCACCCGGCTGGGCTCGGACTCGGGGCGCACCTTCGGCACCACCCCGGCGTCCAGCGCGGGCGAACTCCTGGACCGGATCACGCCGCAGTCCTGACCGGACGCGGCACGAGATCCGGACCGCGGTCGGGAGTGGGTGCGGTCGGGAGTGAGTCGGTCAGGAGTGGGTGCGGTCGGGAATGTTCGTGGTCGGGGAAAGGCGGCGACCCGTGCGGGTGCACGGGTCATTCGGGCCAGCGCCGGGCGATCTCGTCCAGCGCCTCGTCACCGAACGGGTTGACCCCGCGCCCCTTCGCCAGGGCGTGCGCGATGTGCACGTGCAGGCACTTCACCCGGTCGGGCATTCCGCCCGCGGTCACCTCGATGCCCAACGAATCGATCGCGTCCCGCTCGGCCAGATAGGACTCGTGCGCGCGGCGGTACCGCTCGGCCAGTTCCGCATCTTCGGCCAGCCGATCGGTCATCTCCCGCATGCGGCCCTCGGACTCCAGCGTCGAGGCGTGCGCGACCAACCGGGGCGAGGTCAGGTAGTACAGGGTCGGGAACGGGGTTCCGTCCTCCAGCCGGGGTGCGGTCTGCACGACCGTGGGCTCCCCCGCCGCGTCCCGTGCCGCGACCGCGCGGAGTCCCCGGGGCGGCCGCCCCAACTGCCGGGTGATGACCTCGCGATCGCGGTCGCTGATCGTCGGCGCCGCACCCTCCTCCGGCGCTGCACCCTCCTCCGGCGCCGCACCCTCCTCCGAAGTCGCGCCGTCCCCCGAAGTCGCTGTACCCGGCACGGTCAAGTTCCCTTCCCCGTCAACGATTTCCACAGGTCCTCGTACCAGGGAATGTCGTCGATCTGTTGTTCGGTCTGTTGCTGCGTCGCCGACTCGTCCGACGGCACCTGCACGATGTACGGGGTCTCCCCCGGGCGCACCAACCCCAAACGGGCCCGCGCCTCGGCTTCCACGTGGTCGGGGTCGGCGAGCTTGGTCTTGCGTTGCTCCAGCTCCTCGACCTGTTCGGCGAGCTGGGCTTGCTTCCTCTCCTGGGCGGCGAGTTCGTCGCGCTGGCTCAGGTACGTGCGCAGCGGCACCGAGACGCTCAGCGCCATGGTGCACACCACCAGTGCCAACACCGACGCCCTGCGGGTCGAGGAGAGCTTGAACGCGCCACCGGTTCCGTCGCCGGAGCGCTTCCGCACGGTCTTGTTGCCGACCGGCCGCTTCGCACCCGGCGCGACACGCTTCGTACCCGCTGCCGCTCGCTTCGTGCCGTTCTCCTTCGGTGCGGCCTTGCCGCCGCGGGCGCGCTCGGGTCGACGCGCCGCCGTGCCCTGCACCTGACGGCGGTTGCGGCCCCGATCCGCAGAGGAGCGCCCGCTCGGCATGACTCGCACCGCCCTTCCTAGCGGTTCCGCCCGGGCGGGCGGCCGGCCCGCCCGGGCGAACTGATTCGTTACGCCTCGGGAGTGAAGCGCGGGAACGCGAGCTCACCCGCGTACCGCGCCGCGTCACCGAGGGCTTCTTCGATGCGCAGCAGCTGGTTGTACTTGGCCACGCGCTCGCTGCGGGCGGGGGCGCCGGTCTTGATCTGGCCGCAACCGGTCGCCACCGCCAGGTCGGCGATGGTGGTGTCCTCGGTCTCGCCGGAACGGTGGCTCATCATGCTCTTGTAGCCGCAGGAGTTGGCCAGGTTGACCGCGTCCAGCGTCTCCGACAACGTGCCGATCTGGTTGACCTTGACCAGCAGCGAGTTCGCGGCGCGCCGGTTGATGCCGGTTTCGAGCCGCTCCGGGTTCGTGACGAACAGGTCGTCACCGACGAGCTGGACGCGCTCGCCGATCTCGCTGGTCAGCTTGGCCCAGCCGTCCCAGTCGTCCTCCGACAGCGGGTCTTCGATGGACACCAGCGGGTAGGCGTCGAGCAGCTCGGTGTAGTAAGCGGCCATCTGCTCGGCGCTGCGCTTGGCGCCCTCGAAGTTGTAGACGCCGTCGGCGTGGAACTCGGTGGCGGCGACGTCGAGCGCCAGCACGATGTCGCGACCCAGCTTGTAGCCGGCCTTCTCGACGGCCTGCGCGATCAGGTCCAGGGCCTCCCGGTTGTTCGCCAGGTCGGGCGCGAAACCGCCCTCGTCACCGAGACCCGTCGACAGGCCCTTGGCCTTGAGCACCGACTTCAGCGCCTGGTACGTCTCGGCACCCCAGCGCAGCGCGTCGGAGAAGGAATCCGCACCCACCGGGGCGATCATGAACTCCTGGATGTCCACGCCCGTGTCGGCGTGGGCCCCTCCGTTGAGGATGTTCATCATCGGCACCGGCAGCACGTGCGCGTTCGGCCCGCCGACGTAGCGGAACAGTTCCAACCCGGAGGAGTCCGACGCCGCCTTGGCCACGGCCAGCGAGACGCCGAGGATGGCGTTCGCGCCCAGCCGGGACTTGTCCGGGGTGCCGTCGAGGTCGACCAGTTTCTGGTCCACCACTCGCTGCTCGGTGGCGTCGACACCGTCGAGTTCCGGCCCGATCTCGTCCAGCACGCCCATCACGGCCTGCTCGACGCCCTTGCCTCCGTAGCGGTTGGCGTCGCCGTCACGCAGCTCGACCGCCTCGTGCTCACCCGTCGAGGCCCCCGACGGGACCGCGGCACGGCTGAGGGTGCCGTCATCCAGTGCCACCTCGACCTCGACAGTGGGGTTCCCACGGGAGTCCAGGATCTCGCGAGCGCCGACCTGCTCGATGATCGCCACGTGTACTCCTAACCAGCCTTGAACTATGGACGTTTCGATCCGCCCCGGCGTTCCGTCTCCGCCGGAATGGCGGTCGAACGCCCGACGACCGGACACGAGCCTAACCGGGTGGCTGGTCGCCCTGCCGCGAGACTCGCTCTGTTCGCGGACGTGGCGCTGCTCATGTCACTCCGGCGACCTGGTAGACGGCCCGACGTCCGCCTGCCTGCGCTCACCGGGAGTTGCCGAATCGTTCCGGCCGCCATTCACGTGAACCGGCGCCCCGCCCGGCCACGCGGCGTCGTCGAACGCCCCGTACGCGGAGCCGCGAAAACATCCGCTCGGACGACGAGAAACCCCCGGGCCCGAAAGTAAGGTGGTTCGGGCCATGACGACCGAAGGAACTGTTGAAGCGTTTCGCCGGGCCGAGAGCTTGGTCGCGCAGCGACGTCCGTGGGAAGCTCTCCGCGTCCTGGAACCCGTGCTCGACATTGCCGGGGACAAGGCCAGCGTCCAGCTGGTACTGGGTAGGGCTTACCTGTTCTCCGCCCAGTTCCGACGCGCCGAGCTCGCATTCCTGCAGGTCCTGGAGCTGGATCCGTCGGACCACTACGCCAGGCACATCCTCGGCCGAACCCTGCAGAAGCAGGGGCGACTGCGGGAAGCTCAGACCCAGCTGCGGATGGCCGCCACGATGCATCCGGACCCCGCCTACCAGGAAGCTCTCGGCGAGCTCAACGCACGACTCGCCAACCGCAAGGACTGACACCACTCACCACCCGAACCACTACCGAAACACTCCCCAGGGCACGGCTCTTGCGGTCACTGCCGCCTGCTGCCCGCCTCCGCGTAGGTCTCGGCCAGCGCGAACACCTTCTGCCCGTATTCGACCGAGTTGTTGTAGGACATCACCGCGCCCCACCAACCGGTCCCGGAGGTCAGGTCCCGCCCGCCCGCGCACAGGTACCGCGCCGCCGCCATCGCCGCGTCATCGAGGTTCTGCGGATCACCGGTACCGTCCCCGTTCCCGTCGGTGGACCACTTTCCCCAGGTCGACGGGATGAACTGCATGGGGCCGACGGCGCGGTCATGAACCCGGTCGCCGTCGAGGACACCGCCGTCGGTGTCCGGGATCGCCCGGACACCGGGACCACCGTCGAGCGGAACTCCGATGATCGGGTACGAGGGCCGGGCGTCTTCTCGCAGCTGCCGATCGCCGTAGCGCCCGTGGTTCGACTCGATGCGTCCGATCCCGGCCAGCGTCGCCCAGGAAACCCGGCAGCCGGGATCGACGTCCCGCATGGCCAGGTCGGCGTTGACGTAGGCCACGAGTGCCCTCGCAGGCACGTCGACGACGGCCGAGACCTGGTTGGACCACTCCCGGATCGGGTTGTCCACCGATACTTCCACCGGCTCCGGCACTTCCACGGGTGCCGGCTGCTCGACGGGGGGCGCGACAGAGCCGGGTGAGACCTGCGCGGGCTCGACTTCCTCGTCCGGAGGCGGTCCCGCCACCGGAGCCTTCGACGGCTTGCCGAGCGTGGAGATCGCTCCCAGGCCCGCCGCCAACAGTGCGAGCGCGGTCACGGCGATCCCCGCACGCCCCAGGACCGCGAGCACACGTGAACGGCGAGTACGCGATGAAGTGGGATCGATCACTCGATCAGGTTACTTCGTGGTAGCCGACAGGACTACCACTCACCCGGCAGATTCCTGCTCCGCCGACCGTACTGATCGGCGTGATCGAGCACGTCCTGCGCATACTCGCCACTCTCGTTGTAGGTCAGCAAGGCCTGCCAGAAAGCGTCCGGATCCTGGAGGTTCCGGCCTTCGCCGCAGAGGTACTCGCCCGCAGCCAGGGCGGCGTCATCGAGGTCGTCCGGGTCCGCGACACCGTCACCGTCGGCATCCACGGCCCACTTCTCCCAGGTGCCGGGAATGAACTGGAGCGGCCCGACCGCCCGATCGAAAACCTCGTCGCCGTCGAGTTCGCCGTCGTCGGTGTCCTCGATCCGCTTCACCCCGTCGCTGCCGTCCAGGGCCAGGCCCCGAATCGGGATGCTCGGACGGCCGGTGGCGTCGAGGTCCGCGCCCCCGTACCGGCCGTGGCTCGATTCGACGAAGCCGATACCGGCCAACAGGGTCCACGTCAGGCCGCATTCGGGAGCGGTGCCCTCGAGAACGCGAGCGGCGTAACCGTACGCCTGCAGCGCCGCCCTCGGAATGTTGAGCGAGTCGGCCATCGATTCCGACCAGGCGGTGAGCTGCCCCTGGGGGCGCTCCTCCACCGACACCGGTCGACCTCCCGGCGCGGGTATCCGCACCACCGGCGGCGCGACGCCGGGATCCGGTGGTGCCACCGCGGTGGGAGGCTCGGGAAGCACGTCGACCCGACTCGTCTCCTCCTCCGAAGGCACCAGGTTTCCGCACGACAGCGCGGTCACCATGATCGGCGCGATCCCCAGCACCAGTCGGTTACGCCGACCACTCCGCCGCAGCGACACGAACTTCCTCCTCTGCGCACCCGAGGCGTGCGCGCATCCCTCGCCACATTACGGCGCCCAAGCGCCGGACCGGACAAATTCGGCCAACCAGCCGCCATGGGCCGTGGCGCGGTCACGCGATCAGCTCAGCCGCGTGCTCAGGCAGTGTCGTCGCACGACTCCGAACGCGAAACAGGAGGGTCGGACAAAGCCGACATCCAGTACCGGCGCCACTGCTCACCGGTGAGCGATTCCGGATCGACGCCCTCCTGCCGAGCGTTGGCTTCCGCCGCACGCACCTGCCCGGCGAACGCCAGCGCCACTCGACGCAGTTCGTCCTCGGGATCCTCGCCCGCGCTCCGCGCCCGCTCGGCCAGTGCGAACAGGGCACGTCCGGTCGAGTCCCCTTGCGGCAGCAGGTCTTCGGGCACTTCGGCACGTCGCGCGCGCTGGGCCAGCTTGGCCGCCAGGGCCACCGCGGGTTGCGCGAGCGCCACTCCATCCACAATGGACTCCCGTGACTTCTCGCGCTGCTTCAGCTCTTCCCAGCGCAGCTGCTGCGACTCCGAATCGTGCAACGTCTCGCCATCGGAGAACACATGCGGATGCCGGGACACTAGCTTGCTGACCAGCCCCGCGGCCACCTCGTCGACTCCGAACGGGTCCGCCGCGTCCTCCGCGGCCACCCGCGCGTGGAAGAGCACCTGCAGAAGCACGTCGCCCAGCTCCTCGCGCAACGCCTCCCGGTCGCGCCGGTCGATGGCGTCGAGCAGCTCGTAAGCCTCTTCGACCAGGTACCTGCGCAACGAGTCGTGATCCTGCTCGGCATCCCAGGGACACCCGCCGGGAGAGCGCAACCGGTCCATCACCGTGACGGCATCCAACACCTCGACACCTGCCGGCGACTCCGCCTCGACCACGAGGGTGCCGACAGCGCGCAGTGCCAGGGCGAACTCGGAGTCCCGCTCCGGCACGACGAGCACGATCGGTTCCACGGCCGCGCGCGCCACGAGCTCCCCCACCGACGGAGGCGTCTCGGCACCCAACGACGAGCGCGTCGACCGCGTCAACCCTTCGTCGGCGAAAACCGCGGCAGCACCGCGCAGGAGCGGCACAGCGGCCGCCGGGACCACCTCACCGAGCCTGTCGTCGACCACCACCACAGCACATCCGTCCGCGGTGGGCGCCTCGAAGGCATCACCGACCGTTCGAGCCTCAGCATCCATACCGGGATTGTCCCAAGCCGCCGCCCGGAACCGAAGCTACCTGCTCGACTCCGATCGCCCGGTCCTTCGATGACGCGATCAGCTCGACTCCGCGGGGCCGGAAAGCCAGAAACCCCTCGTCTGGCTCTCGTCGGGTGCCGATCCGAGACCGACCTGGTCCCACACGCCGTAGCGCGGGCTGAGCCGAACCCCCACCCGGTCCGCCGTCACACCCAGCATGCGCATTCCCACCGCCTGCAGGGTCTGGTCGTCGGCCTGCGCGGCCGCCGGAATCGGAGGCGCGTCGGTGTCCCGCTCCTTGATCCGCGCGATCAACCACTGGCCCGCCTGGGGTTGCGGCTCGAACGCCACCACCGTCCCCGGACGTGCCCCGAACAGCGGAGTCGCTCCGGCCAGCTGAACGTTCTCGGCCGCGCGCAACCGCTCGTCGCGGCCCGCCGGCGTGCCCGCCTGAAGCTCGGCATCCACCAGTTCGGCCGCTTCTTCCGGCCCCTGCGCCATGCGCTTCGCCTTGGTCTCGGCCTCGTCACGCGTCGCAGCCTGCGTGAAGTCGAACGTGATGGCCAGCCGATCGAGGTGCTTGCGACCGAGTTCGACGGCGATCAGCTGCGAGCGGGCCGCCACCTCGAAGTTCCGCGGCGTGTAAATCTTGTTGCGCGTCGCCGCGTCGGCGCCGCCCATCGAATCGACCAGCTCCGCGACCTCCCGCTCGTCAACGCTGATCCCATGGGTCTCCGCCGCCTGCCGCAGCAGCTCCTGCTGGATGCTGTACGAAGCCAGCTGGCGCCCGAGCTCGTCCATCTGCTCCTGTTCGCGCAGCCGGGGTTTGAGCCCTTCTTCCTTCGCCAGCACCGCCTCGAACCAGGACTGGACATCCGCCACGGGAATCCGGGTATCCCCGACGATGGCCGCGGCACCGACCTTGTTCGGACCGGGGCCGCAACCCGCCAGCAGCAAACCGGCGGCGGTGATCAACGCGAGCAAGCGCAGCGGGCGCTGGATGACGAACCTCACAGTGATCACCCTCTCACGGAGCCACCCACCGGTGAAGTCTCATCACGGTGCGACTTCCCGCCACCGCACGGTATGTGACCAGGGACACACCGCGGGCTTTCCGGGAATGCCCGCTCCGAACCGCTCCGGCCACTTCGGACGCTTGCGGGATCGGACGCTTGCGGCGCAGCGTCCCGGAGCACTGCTGCCTCCCCGGAACATCGCGGGCTCGGCAGCCGGGAGCGCGTGTCCACGTTGGACTCGTGGCGCCCCGGCGCGCCCCTCCGTGTGTGCCCCGATCCGTGTGTGCCCCGATCCGTTGTGGCGGTCCCGTGTGTTCAGTTCACACACGGGACTCCCTCCGCGGTGATCCGCTCGTCGTCCTCGGCCCCGGAACTCGGTTGCGCGGGCCGCAGACCGTCGAGCCGTACGGCTCCGGCAGCCGCGAAATTCCGCCGTCCGGGCCCCTCGTAGTCGTCCGCCACGTACACCTCGACCGTGCCCGCGGAAACGTCCTCGCCCTGCTCCGTGCCGATTCCGCCGAGCGCCGCCGCGACCTGCTTGGCGGATGCCTCCTCGCCAGGTGCGTACCGCACCACGGAGGTCGATGCCGACGATGCGTTCCCGACGCTGCCGGTGCCGAAGCCGCCGGTCGCGAGACTGTCCGAAACACGCCCGGCGAGACCGCTGACACCGGTGGTGTTGTACACGCTGACCTGGATATCCGAGGGATCGTGCTCGACCCGGTCGCTCATCTCCTGCTGTGGGCGCTGCTGGGCCTGCCGTTCCTGCGGCGCCAGCAGGAGATCGTCGACGAATTTCCGGACCTCCGCCGGGTCGGCCTCCACGTCCTCCCGGCCGGACTCACCGACCAATTCCACCGGAATGGTGTGGAACTCGATGTCCCCACCGGCGATGCCCTGCATTTGCCTGGCGAAATCCATCACGTCCCAGCCCTCGTCGAGCACCACCGATTTCCGCAACGCGTCCATCAGCTCGGACAGCTTCGCGGGATTGCTCAGCACACCACCGGACAGCATCTTCTGCGCCATCCCGGACAGGAACACCTGCTGGCGAACCACGCGATCGAGATCGCCTCGCGGCAAGCCCTTTCGTTGCCGCACGAAAGCAAGCGCGTCCGCGCCCTGGACGGTTTGCCTGCCCGCCTCGAACACCGCGCCGGAAGCCGGGTCGTTGACCGGCTCGTTCAAGCAGACCTCCACCCCACCGATCGCTTTGGTGACGTCGTGGAAGCCGAGCAGGTTCACCTCGGCGTAGTGGTCGATGCTGACACCCGAGAGCTGCTCGATGGTCTTGATCAGGAAACGCTGGCCCGCCTCCCGGGACCGCTTGTGCAGCTCCTTCTCGTCGGACACGCCCTGCTCCTCCAGGCGGTGTCGCGCGGCGGCCATCTCCCTCGGCATGGCTTCGGTGAGCAGGTGCTCGCCGTGCCCGTTGCCCAGCTGAACCTCCGTGTCCCGGGGAAACGAGACCGCGCTGGCCCGTTGGCCGCCGTTGGGAACGCGCACGAGGATCATCGTGTCGGTGAGGTTGCCGCCTTCCGCGTCACTGGTGCGGAGCTGCTGCAGCACTTCCTCCGGCAGCGGGTTGCCCTCGGCGTCGGTGCGGCTGTCGTTGCCGACCAGCAGGATGTCGGTGGCCCCGTCCGGCTCGCTCAGGATGACGTCGTTGCCACCGAGGCTGTTGCTCAGGTGACGCAGGTATGCCCACGCCGTGCCCGTCGAGCCGAGCACGAGGATCGCCAGGACGGCGACGAACACCTTGCCCATCGGCTTCCGCCGCCCTGGGCGGCGGCTCCACATGTCGTCCACGGCCGGCTCGGGCGCCCGCCGCTCGCCACGCCTGCGCGATGGCGGTGGTCCGTCACCGGGACGGGCCCCGCGCGGCCGGCTCCCCTGCCGCCCGCGTCCCGGGCGCGATGGATCATCCACACCGATTCCCCTCTTCTCGTCCACGAAGGGTGCCACGTCCCTCGGACGAAACTCGCCAAAAACACGAATCCCGCATTCGGGAGACGTCCGTGGGTTCGCGAGGTTGTACGACCGCACATGTCCCCACACGAATGGGCGAGCCCGGCGAGTTCGTCCCCTCCCGAACGTCAGGCCATCAGCCGAACCACAGGTGATCAGCCGAACGCAGGTGATCAGCCGAACCGCAGGTGATCAGTCCGATCGGGTCCGACCCCGGAACGACCACCTCAGGGGCGACCACCTCGAAGGGGCCGCCACCACGGGTTGACCGGGGAGCCGTACCCATCCGAACACCAGTGGATCAGCAAGGTGGCCGTTCCGACGGACAGCCACCTTCACTGTGGACAAGCATCCTGCCGTCTCGGCGGCGACACACCGAGGGAACCACCATCCGGGTCGCTGAGAGGGCAGATCGGTCGACCTGTCGAGGATTCGACCGCGAGGAAGGTGTCCGCGAAGCGGACGACGGCGTTCAGCCCACCGCCGCGGGTTTGTCCGAGAGAGATTCGAGCAGGGTGGTGCACCATTCGAGCAACGCCTCATCCCGCAGTGGCGGTGCGCCGATCCGGCCCCCTGCGGCACCTTCCGTCGGCCGCGGTACCGAGATTGTGCGAACCGCGGGCTTGTAGACCGCCTTCGGGTGCAAGCGCTTCAACCGCATCTGCTTCGAATCCGCCAGCTCCATCGGCGCCATGCGCAACGAAGAACCCTGCAACGTCACCTCGGTGACACCGTGCGCCCGGCAGGTCTGGCGGAACGCGGCCACCTTCAACAGCCGCTCCACCGGCTCCGGAACCCGGCCGTACCGGTCGTCGAGCTCGGTTCGCACCGCATCCAGCGCCGCGGTGTCCGCAGCTGCCGCGATCTTGCGGTACGCCTCCAGCCGCAGCCGCTCACCGGGCACGTAGTCGTGCGGGATGTGGGCGTCGATGGGCAGGTCGACCCGGACCTCGGCGAGTTCCTCGTCCGCTTCGCCCGGTTCGGCACCGGCGTGCTCCCGGAAAGCCTGCACCGCCTCGCCGACCAGTCGCATGTAGAGGTCGAAGCCCACCCCCGCGATGTGCCCGGACTGCTCGGCACCGAGGATGTTGCCCGCGCCGCGAATCTCCAGGTCCTTCATGGCGACCGCCATGCCGGAGCCGAGTTCGGTGTTCTGCGCGATGGTCGCGAGGCGGTCGTGCGCGGTGTCGGTCAGCGGGTTCTCTCCCGGGTAAAGGAAGTACGCGTACCCGCGCTCCCGCCCGCGCCCAACCCGACCGCGCAGCTGGTGCAGCTGCGACAGCCCCATCATGTCGGAACGCTCCACGATCAACGTGTTGGCATTCGAGATGTCCAGCCCGGTCTCGATGATGGTGGTGCATACGAGCACGTCGTGCTCGCCTTCCCAATACCCCTGGATGACCTTCTCCAGGCGATCCTCGTTCATCTGACCGTGCGCGGTGACCACCCGCGCTTCGGGCACGATCTCCCGCAGGTGCCGGGCCGCCTTCTCGATGGTCTGCACCCGGTTGTGCACGAAGAAGACCTGACCGTCCCGGAGCAGCTCGCGGCGGATCGCGGCGGCGACCTGCTTCTCGTCGTAGGCGCCGACGTAGGTCAGCACGGGATGGCGTTCCTCGGGCGGGGTCAGGATGGTGGACATCTCGCGGATGCCCGCCATGCTCATCTCCAGGGTGCGCGGAATCGGTGTCGCCGACATCGTCAGCACGTCGACGTGGGTGCGCAGCGCCTTGATGTGCTCCTTGTGCTCGACGCCGAATCGCTGCTCCTCGTCGACGATCACCAGCCCGAGGTCCTTGTAGCGGACACCGGTCTGCAGCAACCGGTGCGTGCCGATGACGATGTCGACCTCGCCTTCGGCCAGACCCCGCACGGTCTCCTCCGACTCCTTCGGGTCGGTGAACCGCGACAGGCCGCGGATCTTCACCGGGAACGACCGCATCCGGTCGGTGAACGTGTTCAGGTGCTGCTGCGCGAGCAGCGTCGTGGGCACGAGCACCGCGACCTGCTTGCCGCCCTGCACGGCCTTGAAGGCCGCCCGCACCGCGATCTCGGTCTTGCCGTAGCCGACATCACCGCAGATGACCCGGTCCATCGGGACCGAGTTCCGCATGTCGACCTTCACCTCCTCGATCGCCTCCATCTGGTCGACGGTCTCGGTGTACGGAAAGGCGTCCTCGAGTTCGCGTTGCCAGGGCGTGTCCGGATCGAACGAGTGTCCCGGCGCGGACTGGCGGGCGGCGTAGAGCTGCACCAGCTCGGAAGCGATCTCCTTGACCGCCTTGCGCGCCTTGGCCTTGGTGTTCTTCCAGTCGGACCCACCGAGCTTGTTCAGCGTCGGCAGTTCGCCACCGACGTAACGGGAAACCTCGTCGAGCTGGTCGGTCGGCACGAACAGGCGGTCACCGGGTTGTCCCCGCTTGCTGGAGGCGTATTCGAGCAGCAGGTACTCGCGGGTCGCACCTCCGACGGTGCGCTGCACCATCTCGACGTACTTGCCGACGCCGTGCTGCTCGTGCACCACGAAGTCGCCCGGGCGCAACGCGAGCGGATCGACGGCGTTGCGCCGCCTGGACGGCATCCGCCGCATGTCCTTCGTGGAGGTTCCGCCGCGACCACCGGTGATGTCGGTCTCGGTGAGCACGACGAGCCCCACCTCGGGGGCGGCGAAACCGTCCTCCATGCCGCCGCGCACGACCGTCACCACGCCGGAATCCGGCGCGCTGTCCAGGCCGTCCTCGGCGAGCCGGACCGGGAGGTCGCCTTCGCGGAGCTGCTGCACCGCCCGCTGCGCCGTGCCCGCTCCGGGCACCACGAGCACGGCGGCGCCACCCGATGCGGTGTGAGCGCGCAGATCCCCGTACGCACGCTCCAGTTCACCCCGGTACGCCTCGACCGGTTTGAACCCGAGTCGCACGACGGAGTCGTCTTCCTCTCCCGCCTCGCTGCTGAGCTGGGTCAGCAGCCACCAGGGCAGCCCCCGCTCACGGGTGTGTTCGGCGATCTCGGCCAGACCGCGGTAGGCGGAGGCGCCGAGGTCGATGGGCGCCTTACCCCCGTCGGCGGCGACCATCCAGGACGCTTCGAGGAACTCCTGCCCGGTGCGGACCAGGTCGGCGGCCCGTGCCCGGACCTTCTCCGGGTCGGCGAGCACCACGTGCGTGTTCGCGGGCACGAGGTCGGTCAGCAGTTGCATCTCCCCGTCGCAGAGTGCGGGGATCAACGCCTCCATGCCTTCGACCGGTGCCCCACCCGCGATCTTGCCGAGCATCTCCGAGAGGTGGGCATCCGCTTCGTGCTGTTCGGCGAGCTTGGCGGCGCGCTCCTGCACCCGCTCGGTGATCAGGAGCTCCCGGCAGGCCGGGGCGTACAGGTCGACATCTTCGGCTTCCGGCAGCGACCGCTGGTCGGCGACGGCGAACGGGCGGATCCCGGACACCTCGTCGCCCCAGAACTCCAGCCGCAGCGGGTGCTCCTCGGTCGGCGGGAACACGTCGATGATGCCGCCGCGCACGGCGAACTCACCACGCTTCTCGACCATGTCGACGCGGTTGTAGGCGAGGCCCGCGAGCCGCTGCACCACGTCCTCGAAGTCGTGTTCGGTGCCCACCGCGAGTTGGACGGGTCGCAGCTCGCCCAGGCCGGGTGCGATCGGCTGGATCAGGCTCCGCACCGTGGTGATCAACACCCGGGCGGGTCCTTGGTCGTGCTCTTCCGGGTGCGCCAACCTGCGCAACACCGCGAGCCTGCGACCGACGGTGTCGGCACGCGGCGAGAGCCGTTCGTGCGGCAGCGTCTCCCAGGACGGCAGCACCTCGACGCCGGCGGGGCCGATCAGGCCGGAGACCGCCGCGGCCGTCTCCTCCGCTTCGCGGCCGGTGGCCGTGACCAGGAGTACGGGGCGTCCGGCCCCACCGCCTGCGTCCGCTGGCTCGGCGGCCAGTGCGGCCGCGATGAGCGGGCGTGCCGCGACAGCTCCTTCCAGCACGAGGTGGGGATGATCCGCGGATTCGACGGCTTGCCGGATCGCGGAGTCCCGGAACAGGGTTTCGAGCAGTCCGCGCAGGGGACCGACCTGGGGCATGGAAGTACCTCACACCGAGAGATCGCAGACGGGCAGACTCCGGAGCAAGGGAACCTTCCTGTCACATGTGGAAGAAAGGTTCCCTTGCTGTCACGTCCAAGACGGCTCGACCCATCCGGCATCGGGAGTCACCTCCAGCGTACGACTCGGCTCCGCGTCCCTCTTGGCGGCCCGAATTCGGGCACTTCGGGTAGCGGAATGCGAGACTCCGAGCGTGTTCATGCGCCCACCGATCGTGTTCGCCATGCTCGCCCTGCTCGTGGGATGTGGTGGTCCCGGCCCCGGCACCGGCCCCGGCGGAGGTTCCCCGGACCGGACACCGCCCCCACCCGCCGGATCGACGCTGAACGCGGAGGTGGTCGCCGGCGGGCTCGAACACCCCTGGGCGATCGGGTTCCTACCCGGCGGGCAGGCACTGGTGACCGAGCGCTCCGGACGGTTCACCCTGCTGACCGGCACCCGGCCGGGCGCCACCGCCCGACCGGTCGATGCCGACCTCGGCGATGTGCGCAGCGTGGGCGAGGGCGGTCTGATGGGGCTGCTCGTGCATCCCGACTTCGCCGAGAACCGGCGCTTCGTCAGCTGCCAGACGCATCAGCGCGGGGGCACCACGGACATCAGGCTCGTCAACTGGCGGTTGTCCGAGGACGGTGCCAGCGCCGAGCGCCTCGGACCACTGTTGACCGGCCTGCCCATCAACAGCAGCGGCAGGCACTCGGGATGCCGGCTCGCGCTGGCCGAGGACGGCAGCATGCTGGTCAGCACAGGTGACACCGCGCGTCCACCGGTGGCCCAGGACCGCGCGTCGCTGGGCGGCAAGGTCCTGCGGATCGATCCGGACACCGGTGCGCCCGTGCCGGGAAACCCCTTCCTCGCCAGCCCGGAACCGAACGAGCGGTTGATCTGGACCTACGGACACCGCAATCCGCAAGGCGTGGCGCCGCGCCCGGGCGGGCAGGTGTTGATCGCCGAGCACGGCCCGGACGTCGACGACGAGATCAACCTGTTGCGGCCGGGCGGCAACTACGGTTGGGATCCCTCGCGGGGTGGCGCGAGCGGATCCTACGACGAGTCGGTGCCGATGACCGACCTGCGGCGCTTCCCGGGAGCCGTCCCCGCGACGTGGTCTTCCGGGGATTCCACCGAGGCGGTGTGCGCAGCGACCTTCCTCACCGGTTCGCGGTGGGGCCGCTTCGAGGGACTGCTCGCGGTCACGGCCCTCAAGGGCAGCAAACTCATGCTCTTCGAGCTGGGTCCGGACGGGACGACCACTCTGAACGTGTCGGTACCTCGCGAGCTCGACGGCGAGTACGGCCGGCTCCGCGCGGCCAGGCAGGGCCCGGACGGAGCGCTGTACGTGACCACGTCCAACGGTTCGGGCGACCGCGTCCTGCGCGTCACCAACACCTGAGCCGTCGCCTGAGCCGTTGGCGTCACGCAGGCAGCGGGCGGGCGGGAGTTCAGTCCGGCGGGCGCAGCAGCGTCGGCTTGTGCTCGAGGTTGGACAGGCCGTTCCACGCGAGGTTGACCAGGTGGGCGGCCACGTCCTCCTTCTTGGGCTTGCGCACCTCCAGCCACCACTGGCCGGTCAACGCGACCATTCCCACCAGCGCCTGGCTGTAGAGGGGAGCGAGCTCCGGGTCGTATCCCTTGGCGCTGAACTGCAGGCCCAGGATGTGTTCCACCTGGCTGGCTATGTCGTTGAGCAGGCTGGAGAAATGCCCGGTCGCGCTGACCACCGGCGAGTCGCGAACCAGTATCCGGAACCCGTCGGTGGAGTTGTCGATGTAGCCCAACAATGCGTTCGCCGCTTGTTCCAGCAGTTCACGCGGGTGGCCTGCGGAGAGCGCGGAGACGATCGAATCCAGCAGCGCGTGCATCTCCCGGTCGACGACCACGGCGTAGATGCCTTCCTTGCCGCCGAAGTGCTCGTAGACGACTGGTTTGGACACGCCCGCTCGGTGGGCGATCTCCTCGATCGACGCCGCCTCGAAACCTTTTTCGGCGAAGAGTGCCCTGGCGACGTCGAGGAGTTGTTCGCGGCGTTCTTTGCCCGTCATCCGCACTCGGGCCGAGCGGGCGGACCCACCGCGCTTCCCCACACCGTCGTTCACTTTTCGCGCCCGTCGCCGTACTGCCACCTCGACCACCCTAGACGTCGGATCCGTGGCGGACGGGTACGTCCCCACGACGTACCGGCCCCGCCGAGAGCTCTGGCGGGGCCGGTACGTCTGCTGTTCAGGACTTGTGGTCGGTGACCGCGATGCGGGCGAGGCGCTGCTCGTTCGGCCAGCGCACCTTCCACGCCCAGCCGAGCTTTTCGAACATCCAGATCGTTCGGGCCGAGATGTCCAGCTGACCGCGCAGGACGCCGTGCCGGGCGCAGGTGGGGTCGGCGTGGTGGGAGTTGTGCCAGGACTCGCCGAACGACACGATCGCCAGCGGCCAGAAGTTCGCGGCCTTGTCCCGGCTCTTGAACGGGCGCTCACCGATCATGTGGCAGATCGAGTTGACCGACCAGGTGATGTGGTGCAGGAACGAGACCCGCACGAGCCCCGCCCAGAAGAACGCGGTGAACGCGCCCCACCAGGACATGGTGATCAAACCACCGATCAGAGCGGGCAGCAGGAAGCTCAGCGCGGTCCACAGCGCGAACAGCTTGTCCACGCGGACGATGTCGCGGTCCTTGAGGAGGTCGGGAGCGAACCGGTCCTCGTTGGTCAGGTCGCGGCCGAACAGCCAGCCCATGTGCGAGTGCCAGAAGCCCTTGGCCAGGGCGGTGGGGCCGGTGCCGTACAGCCACGGGGAATGCGGGTCGCCCTCGCGGTCGGAGAACGCGTGGTGCCTGCGGTGGTCGGCGACCCAGGTGATGACCGATCCCTGCACCGAGAACATGCCCGCGATCGCCATCGCGATCTTGAGCGGGCGGTTCGCCTTGAACGAGCCGTGCGTGAAGTACCGGTGGAAACCCACGGTCACGCCGAGGCCGCTGATGCCCCAGAAGACGACGGCCAGAATGATGTCGAGCGCACCGATTCCCCAGCCCCAGGCGAACGGGACAGCGGTGAGCAGTGCGGCCAACGGGACGAGCAGAAAGATGTAGACCAGCGACTCGTGGCCGGGCGTTTGGGGCCCGGACGTCAGCGGTTTCGGTCCGGATCGTTGCTTTTCGTCTGTCTCGATTGTTGCGGTCATGCTCACTACCTCTAATGGGGTTCGGGAGGTGGGAGGGCGTCCATCCGGGGACACGGACGCGGGTTGACTATGACACCCGGTCCGCAGGAGGTCACCTCAACCCTACGGCACCGTAACCTACGGTAGCGTAGGTTGGCCGTGTCCAAATCGTCACCCCCAACAAGCGACAGGACCGCGTGTCGCTGCAACCCGGGCGTGTCCGAGGCTCGAGCCGTTCTGCGCTCGAACCAGACGGGGCCGAGCGGGGAGAACGCGACCCGAACCGATACCGCCCAGGTGTTCGACAGATCGCGAGCCGAAGGCCGTACCCTCGTGAATCCGCGATCAAGGCACCTTGGGCGTGGCCGCGGTCAACCTGTCTGGACGCACATGCCACCATGTCTGCTGGGCAGCGACGGCACCGAAGCACTGCCGGTAGGCTTCGGATCTGTGCCGCTGGTGTCCGCGACCGGCAACGCCCGATCCGCCGTGGTGTAAAGGCAGCACCTCAGATTTTGGTTCTGATGGTCCAGGTTCGAGTCCTGGCGGCGGAGCGCCCGGTCTTCCAGGAGCGCTGTGGTGAATCGCGCCCCGCACGAAAACCGCAACAGACCGGCGGGAGACGTTGACAGGGGGTGTGTGCCGCTGCGCGAGGACACGACGGACGTTCGCGATGAAGCGGCGACCACGCTGAACGATGTCTCCGACGCGTGGTTGGTAGGACGCGCACGCGAACTGAACGCTGTCGGCCAGCACGGCGACGCCCTCGGGCAACGCACCACGATCCGCAAGGGCGACCACCTACTCGCCGAAGCACAACGGCGCGGCGAACCCCGCATCGTGGGGCAGCTGCTGCGCCACTGCTCCTCCATGCGGCTGTCGACGCCGGGATTCGCCGAAACCGCCGATCCACTCCTCGACGAACTGCTCGCGCACACCAAGCGCCACGGCCTCGGCGTACTCGAAGCCGACGCGCGCGCTCTCCGAGGCAGGCGGGCCCTGCTCGGCGGCAACGAGGACGACGCACTCAGCGAGGTCGCCGAGGCGCTGGCGATGCTGGACCACGAGCTCGTCCCCGACGCGGCACTGGGTCGCCGCTCCTGGGAACGACTGCTGGCCACCGCGCTCAGCGACATCGGCTCGGTGCTCACCCAGCTCGGCGTGTACGAGATGGCCGACGAGGTCATGGCCCGAGCCCACCAGCGCATCCGGGAGAGCGGCGGTCCGCACGAGATCGCGGTGCACCTGATCAACCGGTGCCGGATGCTGCTCGGCTGGGGACTCCGACTGGAACGAGTCGGACAGGAGGACATCGCCACCGAACGATTCGCCACCGCATCGGCCATAGCGGTCGCCGTCGAGGGGCCGTGGCGGGAGTCGCTGTTCCCGCGACTGCCGGATCGGCCCGCGTGCGACCAGATGCCGGTGCTGGGTGCCGCGCACGCGCTGGCGCAGCCGCACGTCGAGCACATCGATCGCCTTGAGCTGCTGAGGTCGCTGGACCGGGCGATCCATCCCCGCGAGAAGATCATCGTGTCGATCGCGCTGTCGCGCTGCCTGACCGCGGCGAGCCGCGACGACGAGGCCGTGCGGATGCTGGGCAAAACCCGCCGCGCTCTGGCGCGTGACACGTCCGAGCCGACGCTGCGGATCTCGTTGGTGCGCGAGTACGCCCAGTTGGCCGAGCTGGACAGCGACGCGTCGAACGAAGCGCTGCATGACTACGCACTCGGCCTCGAAACCGAACTGTGGACGATGCGCGAGGCACGTCTCTCCACATTGATCACCCGGCTGGAACACGCGCGGCTGACCAACAAGCACGACGCGATCACCCAGCAAGCCCTGCAGGATCCGCTCACCGGCCTGCACAACCGGCGGGCCCTCGACGACCGGCTCGACCGGCTGATGGGACAGCAGGAGTCGCAACCGCTGTCGGCGGCGCTGATCGACCTCGACGGCTTCAAGGAGGTCAACGATCGATGCTCGCACGCGGAGGGCGACGACGTCCTGCGCGTGGTGGCAGGCGCGCTGCGGGAGACCCTGCGCACCGACGACTTCGTGGCCCGCTACGGCGGCGACGAATTCGTCGTCCTGCTCCCCGGCGCCACGCTCGCCGACGCCGAGGCCGCGCTGAATCGTGCCGCCGAGATGGTCGCCGATCTACCGGGTGCGCGTTCCCGGGGCGTCACCCTCTCGGTCGGCGTGGTGGCCATGCGCCCGCAGGAGTCCGGCAGCCAGGTCCTGGCTCGCGCCGATGCCGCGATGTACAAGGCAAAGCGCGAGGGCGGGAACCGGGTGGCCGCGTTGCTGAGCAATCCCCCGCGCGAGAGCTCGGACGAAAGCTCGACGATGTGGGTCCCCCCGCAGGCCCGCTGATCCGCACGCCACCCGTCCGCGGTCGGCAGCCCCGGGACGCCATCCGGACGAACCGCCGAAACCTCCCAAAGATCGCGTATTCGCAGCTAGAGGCGGTGCCATCCGCGGGCGAAACCCTCTCGGCCGGGTATCATCACTCGGGCCGAACGAGCTCGCCGGGGCACCGGCGGAGTTGGGTTTCGGCCCGGTTACCCTTCACCCACTTGGCCGCGACAAGCGGGTTTCAGGCGCGAGCCGGCGCAACGTGACCGGAAGCCACCGTGAGCCGTTGAACTGCCCAAGACCAAGGGAGAGCACGGATGCCTGAGGGCGAGAACGCCCAGCCCTCCTCCCGTGGCACGTCCGGCAACGCCGGGCTGCCGTCGGAAGCCGTCAGCACCATCGTGCTGGCCGCGGGTGAGGGAACCCGCATGCGATCGACCACTCCGAAAGTGCTCCACCGGATCGCGGGCAGACCACTGGTCGAACACGCCGTGCGGGCCTGCTCGGGCATCGACCCGGACGACCTCGTCGTGGTCGTCGGACATGGGCGCGATGCCGTCGGCGATCACCTCGACGAGCTGTCGGCGACGCTCGATCGCGAGGTCGGCAAGGTCGTGCAGGAGGAGCAGCTCGGTACCGGCCACGCGGTGAGCTGCGGGCTCTCGCGGATCGCCGAGCCGCGAACGGGCACGGTGATCGTCAGCTACGGCGATGTCCCGCTGCTGGACGCCGAGACACTGCGAGCCCTGCTGGACGAGCACCGCGACACGGGGAACGCGGTCACGGTGCTGTCCGCCGTGGTGGATGATCCGACCGGTTACGGACGGCTCCTCCGGGATGCCGAAGGGCGGGTGTCCGGAATCGTCGAGCAGAAGGATGCCTCGCCCGAGCAGGCCGCGATCACCGAAATCAACTCGGGTGTGTACGCCTTCGATGCCGCAGTCCTCGACAACGCGCTCAGCCGCCTCTCGACCGACAACGCGCAGGGCGAGCTGTACCTGACCGACGTGCTGTCGATCGCCCGCGACGACGGACGCGGGGTGGGCGCTCTCGCCTGCTCCGACACCTGGCTGGTCGAGGGCGTCAACGACCGGGTCCAGCTGGCCAAGCTGGGCGCCGAACTCAACCGCCGCCTGCTGCTGCGGTGGATGCGCGCGGGCGTCACGGTGACCGATCCCAACTCGGTGTGGCTGGACTGCGACGTCTCGCTCGGCCAGGACGTGGTGCTGGAGCCCGGTGTGCAGCTGCGCGGCGCCACCACCGTCGGCGAGGGCGCCGTGGTCGGCCCGGACACGACGCTGACCGGATGCGAGGTCGGGCCCGGAGCTTCCGTAGTGCGCAGCCACGGCGAACGGGCCGCCGTGGGCGCGAACGCCTCGGTCGGACCGTTCGCGTACCTGCGGCCCAAGACCACCCTGGCCCCCGAAGCCAAGGTCGGCACGTTCGTCGAGGTCAAGAACACCGAGATCGGTTCCCACAGCAAGGTTCCGCACCTGACCTACGTCGGGGACGCGACGATCGGCGAGAACAGCAACATCGGCGCGGCGACGGTGTTCGTCAACTACGACGGAATCGCCAAGCACCACACCGTGATCGGCTCGCACACTCGCACCGGCGCGGACAACATGTTCGTCGCTCCGGTCGAGGTCGGAGACGGCGCGTACACGGCTGCCGGATCGGTGGTCACAGAGGATGTCCCCCCGGGCGCAATGGCGGTCGCGCGCGGGAGGCAACGCAACATCGAAGGCTGGGTGGCCAAGCGCCGCCCGGGCACCGCCGCCGACGAGGCCGCACAACGGGCGCTAACCGAGCAGCGGTCGGCAACAGAACGAGAAACCACCAATCCGACGAGTGACACCCCATGACGGGCGTCAACGGGGAGGGACGATGACCGTGAGCGCCATGTCTGCAACGCCGAAGAAGAGCCTCAAGCTCTTTTCCGGGAGCAGCCACCCGGAACTTGCCGAGGAGGTGGCCAAGCAGCTCGACGTGACGGTCACTCCGCAGGCCGCATACCAGTTCGCCAACGGCGAGATCTTCGTGCGTTACGACGAGTCGGTGCGCGGCTGCGATGCCTTCGTGATCCAGTCGCACTGCCAGCCGCTCAACGACGGCATCATGGAACAGCTGATCATGGTGGACGCGCTCAAGCGGGCGAGCTCGAAGCGCATCACCGTGGTTCTGCCGTTCTACGGGTACGCGCGGCAGGACAAGAAGCACAAGGGTCGTGAGCCGATCTCGGCGCGCCTGATGGCGGACCTGTTCAAGACCGCGGGTGCCGACCGGATCATGACGGTGGATCTGCACACCGACCAGATCCAGGGCTTCTTCGACGGACCGGTCGACCACCTGTTCGCCCAGAAGATCCTGGCCGACTACGTGCGCGACACCTACGAGAACGAGAAGATCACGGTCGTCTCGCCGGACTCCGGCCGCGTTCGGGTCGCCGAGAAGTGGGCGGACGACCTCGGCGGCACGCCGCTGGCGTTCATCCACAAGACGCGGGACCCCACGAAGCCCAACCAGGTGGTGGCCAACCGTGTCGTGGGTGACGTCGAGGGTCGGCTGTGCGTCCTCGTCGACGACATGATCGACACCGGCGGCACGATCACCAAGGCCACCGAGCAGCTGCTGGAGGCCGGTGCCAAGGGCGTCATCATCGCGGCCACGCACGCGGTGCTCTCCGGCCCGGCCGTGGAGCGGCTGGCCAACTGCGGCGCCAAGGAGGTCGTGCTGACCAACACGCTGCCGATCCCGGAGGACCACCAGTTCGAGACGCTCACGGTCCTGTCCATCGCCCCGCTGCTGGCCGAGGCGATCCACCAGGTCTTCGAGGACGGTTCGGTCACCAGCCTGTTCGCCGGCTGACCTCTCCCCGAAAACGCACGAGGGCCCCGATCCAGACCGGATCGGGGCCCTCGTCGCATCCGGGCCCTCGTCGCATCCGGGTCCGCGCCGCACTCCGGGTCCGCACTGCACTCCGGGTTCGCGCCGCACTCAGACCGTGGTGACGACCTCGTCGTAGTCCAGCCGCGGCAGCCGCTCGAGCCAGGCGTCGGCGCCCGGCTTGCCGATGTTGACGGCCACCAGCACCTGCTGCTTGCCGTCCGGGAAGAACTCGTCGTTGATGCCCTGGGCGTTGAACCCGGTCATCGGCCCCGCGGCGAGCCCGGCCGCGCGCACGCCGAGGATGAAGTAGCCGACCTGCAGGCTGGCGTTGAGCCTGGCGCTCGACGTCCGGAACTCGTCGTTGCACGCGAACATCTGTTTGGCGTCCGGGTTGATCGGAAAGACCTCCGGCAGCTTCTCGTGGAAGTCCGTGTCGGCCACGAGCAACGCCACCAGCGGAGCCTTCTCCGTCTTGTCCTGGTTGCCTCCCATCAGGTGCGGGAGCAGCCGCTGCTTGCCCTGTTCGGAGCGCACGAGGACGACCCGCAGCGGTTGCTGGTTCATCGACGTCGGTGCCCACTTGACCAGGTCGTAGATGGCCTGCACCTGCTCGTCGGTGACCGGCTCGTCGCTGAAGGTGTTCGCGGTTCGCGCGTCACGGAACAGCAGGTTCTGCGCGTCCTCGGTCAGGTGCAGCGCCGCGGCGGCCTGTTCTGTCGTCGTCATTCGTCCACTCCTGGTATGCCGGTGTCGTTCACCGGCACGAACGGTACTTCGAAGTCGAACTATTTCGTCGGGTGCCCTACTTCACGATCAGCCGAACAGGCCGACCAGCTGCACCACCGCGACCCCGATGAACAACGCCAGGCAGATGGTCAGCAACGTGTTGGACAGCCAGCGCGACCGGTGCGCGGCGGGCATCATCGAGCGGGAGTTGAGCAGCACCAGCAGCGTCCCGGCCAGGAACGGCAGGAAGAACGCGCCGAGAACTCCGTAGACGATCGTGAGTTGGAACGGCTTGCCCAGCAGCAACAGCAGCATGGGCGGGAAGGTCAGCCACAGCAGGTAGGCCCGATACGGCACGCTGTGCGTTCCGGCCTTGTTGGCGTAGGACTCGGTGGTCTCGGGCGGGAGTTCCTTCGGCATCCGCCAAGTGCGCCACCAGTCGGCGAACAGCAACGACACGCCGTTCCACACGCCGATCAACGAGCTGAACGACACCGAGAAGAACCCGATCAGGAACGGGATGCGGGCCCACTGGCCGTAGTCGGCGGCGAGTGCCTCACCGAGGTAGAGCAGCCCTTCGCTGTCATCGACGAGGTTCTGGCCACGCAGCATCTCGGCGCCGACCACCAGCATGGCGACCACGAAGATCCCGGTGGTGATGTACCCGACGGCGTTGTCGGTACGCATGAACGGCAGCCACTTCGGCGAGCGCCAGCCCTTGGCGAGGGTCCAGTATCCGTAGGCGGCCATCGTGATGGTGCCGCCGACGCCGCCCATCAGTCCCAGCACGTAGACGACGGAACCGTCGGGGAGCGAGGGGATCAGCCCCTTGCCCAGCGCGGGCAGGCTGGGCCCGATCATCAGCGCGGTGCCCACCACCGTCACGAACATGACCCCGACCAGGACGGTCATGACCTTTTCCAGCACGGCGTAGCGGCCGAACCAGACCAGTGTCAGGCCGCAGAGCGCGCTGATCACGCCCCAGCCGCTCACCGGCAGCACCGGGAACAGGGCGTTGAGCGGCAGCGCGGCGGCCGACATCGCGGTGGCGCCGTAGACGAAGCCCCACACGATGATGTAGATGCCGAAGTAGGTCGTCGCCCAGCGGCCGAGGGTCCGCCAGCCCGACAGCATCGTGCGCCCGGAGGCCAGGTGCCAGCGTCCGACCGCCTCGCCGAGCGCGAGCTTGAAGACCGCGCCGAGGATCACCGCCCAGAACAGCGCGTACCCGTACCTCGAACCGGCGACCAGCGAAGCGACCAGGTCACCCGCCCCCACGCCGGTCGCGGCGGCCATGATCCCGGGCCCCACCTGTTTGAGCCGGGACTTCCAACCCGTATCGAGGGGCGCCCCGGAATCCGCTTCAGTAACCATGCGCAGGAACGTAATACCGACAGGAAGTTTCGGCCGGGGCACGCGACCAAACCGTGATGCCCGTCCCGTCGCGCGGGACGACGAATCGCCACGGCACGGCCCGGGTACACCAGGGGTCAACCCACCGCATAGACTGTTGGGGTTGCCTCGGCGAGGCCGGGTCGTTCGCCCGGCGTGATCGACGCGGCGGCACACTCGCCGCCGATGGGTTGTCGGCGCACTGGTGCCGTCCACATACCGGTGCCGGAATTCCGGCGCACGTCGAATCACACCAGTTGCGCGCCCCGCCGCCGCAGGCCAGCGACCGAATCATTTTCCGCCAGACGTCACGAGGAGCACCACCGTGTCCGAGGTACGACTCACCGTTGAACCGCGCACCGAATTCGGCAAGGGCGCGGCCCGCCGCACACGTCGTGCGGGGAAGATCCCCGCCGTCCTGTACGGCCACGGCTCCGACCCCAAGCACCTGTCCCTGCCCTCGATCGACTTCGCGAGGGCGATCCGCGAGAACGGGCAGAACACCGTGCTGACCCTTGAGGTCGCCGGTTCCGCCAACGAGCTCGCGCTCACCAAGAGCATCACGTCGCACCCGATCAAGAACTACATCGAGCACGTGGACCTGCTGCTGGTCAAGCGCGGCGAGAAGGTCACGGTCGACATCCCGCTGGTCGTCGTCGGCGAGGCCGCCCCGGGCACCCTGGTCACACAGGACCTCACCGAGCTCAGCGTCGAGGCCGAGGCGCTGCACATCCCCGAGCAGATCGAGGTGTCGGTCGACGACGCCGAGGCGGGCACTCAGCTGCACGCCTCCGATGTTCAGCTGCCGAAGGGCGCGATCCTGCAGGGCGACCCCGAGGCTCTCGTCGTCGCCGTCGGCGAAGCCCCCACCGAGGCTGATATGGAGTCCGAGGTGGACGCGGAAGGCGCCGGTGTCGTCGAGGACGCTGCCGAAGCTCAGTGATCCAGAGCCCTCGACGTCGGGCTGAGTTCGCAACGGCGCTGTCCCGTTCCGTCCGCTTCCGCGCCAGCGGGACCGGATGCCATCCCCCTGCCCGGGGATGCGGGACAGCGCCTCGCTTGCGCTCACCCCGCGTCGGGGAGATCCTCTTGCCGTGACCGACCCAGGAGCCCGTCTCGTGAGCACACCGGACAGCGAGGCCGCGAACC
Organism: Parasphingorhabdus pacifica; assembly: GCF_054779195.1. Classification (NCBI taxonomy): domain Bacteria; kingdom Pseudomonadati; phylum Pseudomonadota; class Alphaproteobacteria; order Sphingomonadales; family Sphingorhabdaceae; genus Parasphingorhabdus; species Parasphingorhabdus pacifica. The sequence continues at coordinate 310,292 of NZ_BAAGYS010000006.1, read as the reverse complement.
TCGCGCTGATCGTCGGTCTCGGTAATCCGGGCCCGCGCTACGCGGGCAACCGACACAACATCGGTTTTCTGGTGGCCGACGAGCTGGCCGATCGCGTCGGAGGCAAGTTCAAGGTGCACAAGTCCAGCGCGGAGGTCGTCGAGGGTCGTCTCGGCGGGACCCGGACCGTGCTGGCCAAGCCCCGTTCGTACATGAACCTCTCGGGTGGCCCGGTCGCCGGTGCGGTGAAGTTCTTCAAGGTCGATCCCGAGTCGATCATCGTGATCCACGACGAACTCGACCTGCCGTACGGAACGGTCCGGTTGAAGCGGGGCGGGGGCGACAACGGCCACAACGGACTCCGGTCCATCACCAAATCACTGGGCACCAAGAACTACACCCGCGTGCGGTTCGGCGTCGGCCGCCCTCCCGGCCGCATGGATGCCGCCGATTACGTGCTCAAGGACTTCTCGGGAGCCGAGCGCAAGGAACTCGGCTACTTCGTGGACCTGTGTGCCGACGCGGTGGAGGCGCTCGCACAGGACGGCCTGGAGAGCGCCCAGAACCGCTTCCACTGACCGCTCGGTCTTCGCGCCGCCACCCGTCTTCGCGCCAACATCCGTCAGCGCTCGATCAGCTCGGCCGTGGCAGCTCGCTTGAGCTTGCCGGACGGTGTTTTCGGCAGTTTGCCGGGCGCCAGCACCACCACGGCCGACGGTCGCGTACCGACCGCATCCACGACCCGGGCGGCGACCTCGTTGCGCAGGTCGTGCTCGGCGTCCGCATCACCGGCCGAGCGTGATTCCACCACCACCGCGAACCGTTCCCGCCTGCCGCCTGCCGCCTGCCGCACAGCGGCCGCACCGCCCGGGCGAACCCCTTCGACCTGGCAGGCCGCCCGTTCGATGTCGACCGGGTAGAGGTTGCGACCGCCCACGATGATCAGGTCCTTGCGTCGACCGCAGATCACCACCTGGCCGTCGACGAGATACCCGTCGTCCCCGGTCAGCAGCCACCCGTCGGCGTCCTTGGCCGCCACCGGACCGTCGACCGTCAGGTAGTCGGAGGTCACCGATTCACCTCGGATCCGGAGCTGTCCGATCTGCCGCGGCCCCAGCTCCCGCCCCGAATCGTCGACCACGCCGACCTCCACCCCGGGCAGGGGCGACCCGAGCAGCGCGAACCGCCGCGACCGCGCGGAGTCGGCATCGACCGGTTCCGCCCGTCCTCGCTGCTCCAGCGCGTCGGCATCGACGGCGTCGAATTCGGCCGGCCGATCCGACTTGCCGATCGACACCGCCAGCGTCGACTCGGCCATGCCGAACGCGCACACGACCGCATCCGGGGCCAAGCCGAACCGACCGCCCTCGGCCGTGAAGGACCGGACCGCTTCCGGATCGATCGGTTCCGCTCCGTTGAGCGCGAAACGCAGACTCGACAGGTCGAACGCGCCGTCCTCCGCGCTCCCCAACCGCCGGGCGGTGATCGAGTAGGCGAAGTTCGGCGCGGCCGTCACGGTGCCGCGGTAGCGGCCGATCAACTCCGGCCACAGCAGCGGGCGCGCCATGAACTCGGCCGGGGTGACCTTGACCGTCTCCATCCCGATCGTCATCGGCACCGTCAGGCAGCCCACCATCCCCATGTCGTGGAACAGCGGCAGCCAGGACACGACGACGTCCTCGGCGGGATCCAGCCCGGTCGCGGTGATCATGGCCCGCGTGTTGGCGATCAGGTTGCCGTGGCTGATCCGCACCGCCTTGGGTTCCGCGGTCGAGCCACTGGTCAATTGCAGCAGTGCCGTCGCGTCCTCGGACACCTCGATCGGCTCGGGCAGCGGTTCCGTCGAACCTTCGACCAGTTCGCGGAGGTCGTGGCAGGTCAGCGAGGTGTTCGCGAGGAAGCCCGAAAACCGTTCGAACGGCGGCCCGAGCAGCACCACCCGGATACCGATCATCTTCAGCACCCGCACGACGTCCTGCGCCCACTGCGCCAGTTCGGTGCGGGGAGTCGGCTGGTGCAGCATCGTGACGCTGCCGCCCGCAAGCCAGACGCCCTGCACGGCGGGTGCGATGAGTCCGGGATCGGCAGCAAGCACCGCGACCGCGTCGCCGGGGCGCACTTCCGGCACCAGCCCGCCCGCGATCCGCATCGCGTCCGAATGCACTTGGCCCCAACCACGTCGTCGGGGATCCTCCGGCGGGCCGGTGACGAGTCCGCGAGCCTGCGAATCATCCGCGTTCTCGCGAGCGGAAGTCACCAGCGCCTCAACAAACCGACTCATGTGACGCAGGTTACTGCCACATGCCCTCCGGCATCGAACACGCCGGGCAGCGCGCCGCTCCGGACGGCGGCCCCGGAGGGCTCAGTCGAGCTGACCGGCCAATTCCATCCAGCGCGACTCGATGTCGTCCTTCTCCTCCTGGAGCGCCCGCAGATCGGCGTTGAGGGCCTGCAGCCGTTCCGGCTCGGTCGCCGCATCGGCCAGCTTTTCGTGCAGCTCGCCCTCCCGCTTGGCGAGCTTGTCCAGCTGCCGCTCCAGCCGCGAGAGATCCTTGCGCGCGGCGCGCTCGTCTGCACCGGAGAGCGCCCCGGAACGCGACTTGCCCGCACCGGCCGCGTCACCCGCCTGCTTGCCGACGTTCTGCGCGTCGTCCAGCAGCGATTCCCGCCGCTTCAGGTACTCGTCGATCCCACCGGGCAGGTGAGTGATGTTGCCATCGCCGAACAACGCCACGACCGTGTCGCACACGCGCTCGACCAGGTAGCGGTCGTGGGACACGACCACCAGCGTGCCCGCCCAGCCGTCCAGCAGGTCTTCCAGCTGCTGGAGGGTGTCGATGTCGAGGTCGTTGGTGGGCTCGTCCAGCACCAGCACGTTCGGCTCCGCCATCAACAGCCGCGCCAGCTGGAGGCGGCGGCGCTCACCGCCGGAGAGGTCGCCCACCGGCGTCCACTGCCTGCCCTTGCCGAATCCGAAGCGCTCCCCCAGCTGGGATGCCGACAGTTCGTACTTGCCGAAGGTGACCCGTTCGGCCACGTCCTCGATCGCTTCCAGGACGCGCCACTGCCCGGGCAGGTCGTGAAGTTCCTGGGTCAGGTGCGCGATCCGCACGGTCTTGCCCTCGGTCCGCTTGCCCGCGTCCGGTTCGCGCTCCCCCGCCAGCAACCGCAGCAGGGTGGTCTTGCCGGAACCGTTGACCCCGACGAGCCCGATGCGGTCTCCCGGACCGATCCGCCAGGTGACGTTCTCCAGCAGGACGCGATCGGCGACGCGCAGATCCACGTCCTCCAGTTCCAGGACGGTCTTGCCCAACCGGCGCTTGGCGAACGACACCAGCTCGACGGTGTCGCGTGGCGGCGGAACGTCGGAGATCAACGCTTCGGCCGCTTCGACGCGGAAGCGCGGCTTGGAGGTACGCGCCTTGGCACCCCGCTGCAGCCACGCCAGTTCCTTGCGTGCCAGGTTCTGCCGCTTCTCCTCGGCCTGCTGGGCGAGGCGAGCGCGTTCGGCCCGCGCGAAGGTCCAGTCCGCGTAGCCGCCCTCGTACTGCTCGACCCTGCCCTGGGTGACCTCCCAGGTGCGGTTGCAGACGGTGTCCAGGAACCAGCGATCGTGCGTGACGATCACCAGCGCACACCGGCGTTCCAGCAGGTGGTCGGCCAGCCATCGAACACCCTCCACGTCGAGGTGGTTGGTCGGCTCGTCGAGCACGAGCAGGTCGAGATCTCCCACCAGCGCAGCCGCGAGCGCGACTCGACGCCGTTCGCCACCCGAGAAGTCCGCCACCGGGGTGTCCAGACCGAGCCTGGACATCCCCAGGCCGTTGAGCACCGACCGCACGCGCGGATCGGCGGCCCACTCGTGTTCGGCGTCGAAACCGTGCTGGTCGAGCACCGCGCTGCGCACGGTGGCTCCCGCAGGCAGTTCGGTCCGCTGCGTGACCACTGCCGAGCGTAGGTCGCGGCTGTGGCTGACCCGGCCGGAATCGGGCTCCTCTGTTCCGGAGAGGACCTCCAGCAGCGTGGTCTTGCCACCACCGTTGAGTCCGACCACCCCGATCCGATCGGAGGCACCGATGCCCAGCGACACTCCGTCCAGCAAGGGCCGAACGCCGTAGCTCTTGCTCACGGCTTCGAGGTTGATCAGGTTGGCCATCGCGTGTTCTTCACTCCGTTGACTGCGTTTCGGGTAGGTCTGCGGTTCGTCTTCGTCCGGTCCGGTGCTGGTCCTACCCACTTCCGTATCCGGACCCGTCGAACTCGGTCCGTCACCCGTCACCGGGCGGATGTGTTCAGGACGATTCGACGCCGGTCTCGTTCCTCCGCGCCCGAGCTCGGCAACGGACGGCACCCGCACGGGTATTCCGCGTGGTCACGGTCCCGTCGGCCCGGAACTCACTGCGGCCGGGTGCGCTGCGGGACACGCCCGATGGTGTCGTCCCCACCCGGACAGGCGTCAAGCGTGCACCTGCGGAGGGGTGGGTCGATCCGGTTGCTCGTCACCGACCACCCGGGCTCCGTGCACCGGTCCCTGGGCCACCCGGACCGTCCGGCACACCCCAGCGCCGGAAAGTTCCGCGGCAACCCGCACCGCCGAGTCCGCGTCCGTGCACAGGAACGCGCACGTGGGCCCGGAGCCGGAGACGACTCCCGCGAGCGCGCCCGCGTCGACGCCCGCGCGCAGCGTGCGACGGAGGCCCGGTCGCAACGACACGGCGGCCGACTGCAGGTCGTTGCCCAGCAGCAGGGCCAATTGTCTGGGATCTCCCGAAGCCAACGCTTCGAGCAGCGGTTCCACATCCCCGACCGGGCTCGGCCGGGACTCGGCACGCAGGCGGTCGAGTTCGGTGAACACGCCCGGGGTCTCCAGGCCGCTCCGGTCCAGTGCGATCACCCAGTGATACGTGTGCCTGGCCAATACGGGCACCAAGCGTTCCCCACGCCCGGTGCCCAACGCCGTTCCGCCCTGCAAGGCGAACGGCACGTCGCTGCCCAGGTCCGCGGCGATCTCCATGAGGTCCTCGCGCCCCATCTCCAGGCGCCACAGCGCATTGATCGCGAGGAGCCCGGCGGCGGCGTCGGCACTGCCGCCCGCCATACCTCCGGCGACCGGGATTCCCTTGCGGATCGAAACCTGGACCCCTGGGTCTTCCGGGTCCCGACCGCTGTGTTCGGCGAGCGACCGCACCGCCTTCCACACGAGGTTGCCCGGCCCGGTGGGAACCGAGTCCGCGCCCTCCCCGTGCACTTCGATGCCGGACTCGTCCGAATCCCGGACGGTGACCTCATCGGTCAACGACAGCGCCTGGAAGACGGTGACCAACTCGTGGTAGCCGTCAGCACGCGCGTCCCCGACCGACAGGTGCAGGTTCACCTTGGCGGGGACGCGGACGGTGATGGGTGTGGGTACTACGGAGAGCACTCTTAGAGCCTACGTGTCCGGCGGATCGCCGTGCGTCCCCTGGACCGGGTTCACTCCGGACGACTACTCGACCGATCGGCCGGAGGCGACCCCGACAGTGTCCCCAGCGGCGTCCCCAGCGGCGTCCCCAGCGGCGTCCCCAGCGGCGTCCCCAGCGGCGTCCTGGTCCGGAACGCTCTCACGCGGCGGCGACCCGTTCGACGCAGACCGGCGTACGGCGCACCTGCGCATCGTGCTCGATCATCCACTTCAACGCCGATTCGGAACGCTCCCCGCTCAACCCGACGCGGAACTTGGCCACCGGGGTCTCGCCGAGCCGGGTGAGTCCGCCACCGAGGACGGACAGTTCGACGTCGAACCGGCTGGAGGCTTCCGGCAACAGCGCCCCGACCGCCGCGAAACCGACGAGGACGACCTCGGCGACCACGTCGTGCCGCGTGCCGGCCTGCTTGAGCACCTGGGCCTGGTCCGTCTCGGGGAGCAGCGCCGAGCCGATGTGGCTGCCGGGTTCGGCGACGAGGTCCAGCGCCTTGCCGTGTTCGACCACGTGGCCCTCTTCCAGGACGGTCACGTCGTCGGCGATGCGGCGGACCACCGCCATGTCGTCGGTGGCGATCACGACCGTGGCACCCAGTTCGGACCGGGCGCGCTCCAGCACGGTCAGCACGGAGTCGGTGGACGCCGGATCGAGACCGGTGGTCGGTTCGTCGGCGACCAGTACGGACGGCCTGGTGGCCAGCGCCCTGGCGATCGCGACGCGCTGCAGCTGACCGGCGGTGAGCCGTTCCGGATACGCGGGCGCCTGCTCGGTCAGCCCGACAAGGTCGAGCAGCTCGGCGACCCGGGCGCGCCGCTGCGGGCCGGCAACGCCCGCGGCCTCCAGCGGAAGGGCCACGTTGCCCGCAGCGGTGCGCTGCCGCAGCAGTTCCTCCCGCCGGGGCACCACGCCGATCTCGCGGCGAGCGGCGCGCTGGGACCGTTCGTCGAGGGCGGCGAGGTTCGTGCCGTCGATCCGCACCTCGCCGACGTCGGGCTTCTCCTGCAGCGCGATGCACCTGGCGAGCGTCGACTTGCCGGATCCGCTGGATCCGACGATGCCGCTCACGCTCCCCGCCGGAACCTCCATCGACACGTTGTCGAGGGCGACGACGTTGGTGGCGTCGTGGGAATACGTCTTGGTGATGTTCTGGACCGTGATCACGAAGGGCTCCGCATCAACTCACGCCGGGCACACCGACCTGCTGAGGTCGGCCCGGGAGGACGGACAAACGGGTATGCGAGGGTCAGGCGGACCGTCGACAGCCCGTGGTGGTGCGCAATCCGTGGTCGATGACGCGCCGCTGCGTCAGCACGAGGTCAGTGCGCGGGTCCCGGTTTCGGACAGATCGCGCACGCGGGCTTGCGAACAGAGCTTCAGGCACCACAACTCCATCGGGTCCTGGCGTTAGCACCTGCCCGCGTTCGGGTGGTTGCTGCGGCGTCCTCGAGCCAGGTCTCTCGGCCGCTCCGGATGGATTTCTCGAATAGTAGACCCCACTTGCACTTGTTGACGCAAGTGGATATCGGTCACATTGCGAAACCTTGGTTCATCTCACACCACGCCATCGAGCTGGTCGTCTTGATCAAGGAGTGCCACTTTCATCACGTGGAGTAATCCCGAGGCTCACGCGAACGGCGCATCGACAGGGGTGGACAAGACCACGCTCGCAGGCACGTCACCCACGCGCGATCACCGATCGAATTCAGCACGCGGCTGGCGTCGACACTCGTCCGGCCCAATCCGGAAAACGGCTTCATGATCGAGCCGGGACGACGCGGGCGGATGCCGCCGACGGTTCCGCGCCGGGGGCGTGCGGTCAGGCCCCCTCGGGGTCGTCCGAACCTGCTGCCTCGGCGAGCCGGGCGAAATCATTGATCGTCAGCCGCTCACCGCGGTCCGACGGTTCGATACCGGCCGCCCGGAGCAACCTCTCGGCACGCGCCGCCGAACCCGCCCAGCCGGAAAGGGCCGACCGCAAGGTCTTGCGCCGCTGGGCGAACGCGGCGTCGAGCGCCGCGAAAACCTGCTCCCTGGGAGCGTCCGACGGCGGATCCACCCGGGTGAACGACACCAGACCGGAATCCACGTTCGGAACCGGCCAGAACACGCTTCGCGGCACCGGTCCCGCACGACGCACGTCCGCGAACCACGCCGCCTTGGCGCTGGGAATCCCATAAGTCCGGCCGCCGGGTCGCGCGGCCATCCGGTCGGCCACCTCGGACTGGACCATCACCAGGCCGTGCCGCAACGACGGCAACTCCGCGAGCAGGTGCAGCACGACCGGAACCGCCACGTTGTAGGGCAGGTTCGCGACCAGCGCGGTCGGGGCGAGCTCGCCGAAGTCCGCGGCGCGGAGCCGCAAGGCATCCGCCTGGAACACCCGTAGCCGGTCGGCCATCCCCGAGGCGTACTCGGCGACCGTACGCGGCAACCGATCGGCGAGCACCGGATCGATCTCGACGGCGGCCACCTCACGAGCGACCGGCAACAAACCCAACGTCAAGGAGCCCAGGCCGGGCCCGACCTCCAGCACCACGTCCTCGGCTGTGACCTGCGCCGTACCGACGATGCGTCGAACCGTGTTGGGGTCGTGCACGAAGTTCTGCCCGAGCTTCTTCGTCGGCCGTACACCGACCTCCTCGGCCAGCCGCCGCACGTCGGCCGGTCCGAGCAACCGAACCCCGTCCGTCGCCTGCTGTTCCACGAGGAAAAACCTACTCGGGTCGTCCGCGGGGCATCGCGGCGACCCGGGGGAGACCGGTTCGAAGGTGTGCCGCCGCACGGTCACCGGCACCGGAGGACGGCCAGTGGCTTTGCCTCCGAGCCGGTGACTTCCCGCGAGCGCACCGACCGTCCGGCGCGCTCGATCAGCTCAACCCCAGCTTGGACGAGCAGCTCGGCCAAGCACCGTAGCCGCCGCGCGCGTCCCGCATCTCCGTAGCTACCTGGATCTGCTGCTCCCGGCTGGCCTGGTGCGGATACGCGGCGAACTCGTCACCGCCGTAGGCGTCCCAGGTGGACTTGTCGAACTGCAGACCGCCGTAGTAGCCGTTGCCGGTGTTGGCGCTCCAGTTGCCGCCGGCTTCGCACTCCACCAGCTTGTCCCAGACCGCGCTGTTCGGGCGGGGCTTGCCGCCGACCCGCACGACCTTTTCCACCGGCTCCTTGGTGACGCGCTCACCGATGGCCTCGCGACCGGTCTCCTCGCCGTTGCGCGTGGAGACGCGGGTGAAGACGATCTTCTCACCGGGCGAACCGGCTTCGACGACCTTCTCCTCGCCCTTGAACATCGAGTCGTCGACGATCTCCTTGACCGGCGGCTCGATCTCGGTGGTCACGTTGACCACCGAGCTGCCGGTGCGGTTGACGTGGACCTCGGTCCCGTCGGTGATCTTCTCGGACGCGCCGGGCGTGATGTGGTCCTCGGGACCGAGCTTGAGCTTCTGCTCGGCGACGAATTCGTCGATGGTCACCGCGTGCGTGGTGAGCTCCTTGGGCTCGCCGCCGCCATCGGTGATGGTGATCGTCTTCGCTGTCTTGACGACCACCTCCATGCCCTGCTCGGGCACCGGGGCGGACCGGTCCGCCGAAACCGACGCGCCCTCGGTGTCCACACCGAGCTGGTTCAGCGCCTGTCCGACCGAAACCGAGCGGACCCATTCCTGGCGCTGCTCGCCGTCGACGGTCACCGTCAGCTGACGGCCCCTGTCGAGCGTGATCGTGTCGCCGTGACCGACCTCGGACTGCGGAGACGGGCTCAGCGCGTCGTGCTTGCCGACCTCGATGCCCTCTTCCTCGAGGACCTCGCCCACGGTCGAGTCGTAGGTGTTGACGGTGCGCTCTTGTCCGTCGATCTCCACGGTCACGGACTTGTCCATCGCGGCGGCCGCGGCGCCGGAACCGGTGAGCGTGAGGATCACCGCGGTGACGGCGCCCTTGAGGAAGCGGCGCTTCCAGGTGGTGATGGCTTCGACCATCTCCGCCTCGTCCGCTTCGGGGTGCTCTTCCGGGAGAGCCAGCGGCGGAAGCACCGTGGTTTCGGCGTTGAGCAGCCGGATGATCTCGTCGACGTCGACGTCGGCACTGGCGAGCAGATCGTCCGCGTCAGGGCCCAGTGCTTCGAGAACATCCGCCTGGGTGATCTCCAGGCCGGACGGCAGGCCGTCCGGCTCGTTGGCCGGAACCAGATCCTGCTCGGTCGGGTCCAACACTCCGACGGAGGTCTGAGTGGCTGCGGTGACCGGGGTGAACCAGTCGGTGGAGGCGTCGAAGGAATCGCCCCAATAGCCGTTGTCTTGACTGCCAAAGGCACTCGGTGTGCCGCTTCCGTTCACAGGGTCGCTACCTCTCGAAAGCGAGAAGCACCGCACGCGTGTTCTACAGGGTTCTCGAACGAGACCATGTCGTCGTTCGCCTCCCCCTGCCTCACGCGAGGCACTTCGTGCTTCGTATCCGTATCCGACTCCCGTAGCCAAGCGCCGTCCTAGCCGACTCCGACGATCGCTGTGCCACGATCCCCGAATCTCGACTTCCCCGACGTGCACCGGCGGCGACTAGCGGGCGTAGCCGACGACTGCTTTGTCATCGGTTACGAAGCCGAGACTCTAGCGTGATCGGAAAGACGTGCCAAGAAGGGGTAGGAACGCAGTGATCACGGTTACCCCGGTTTGCCGCGCAACCAGGCACGTTGCGTAGCGGTTGGGCACCACCGTAACGCGTCGCCCCACGCCTTGACCGTGCGCCGACCGCGATCCCGGCCCCACCGCCGACAGCTCGCGGAACCCCGCGTGAACTGCTGATGTCGGTGAGATCAACGACCGAAGCCCACCCGGTCCGTGGAGAACGGGCGGCGGAAAAGCCGGACACATCTCCCGCCGCCCGTCATGCTTGTACGGCGCCGCAGACGCCACTGAACGCACACGGTGACCGTGACCACAACTCCCGAGTGAGGAGTCGTCCGGTCCGGTCTTATTCGACAAAGCACACTTCGGGCGCCGTTGGGCCATCCTCCGGAGGCCGCCCCGGCAACGGCATCGTTACGCGATCAAGCGATTCCACAGCGAAGCCGACTTTCGCTCGACGGCACTCACCACAGTCGACGCTCGGTCCTGTTGCCGTCCGGTCGCTCGGCCTGTTGTCGCTCGGCCTGTTGTCGCTCGGTCCTATTGTCCACCGGCCGGTGGTTTTACTTTCGTTCGCTCCCGGCGACGAGCGCGTTCGGGGCACGCTCGTCGCCGGGGCGGAACACCGAGGGGCGCCCTTTCCCGGCTTCCACAGTGGACGTTAAACGTGATCCATCCGCGCGCAACTCCGGCGCGCTGGATTTCCAATATCACAAAACCCTGAGTTGATGTAGCTCAGGTCGCAGTCACCTGATCGAGTCGGAATACTCGTTCCGCTGTGGCCGTAGTGGTCACGATCAGTTCTTCCAGATCAACACCGCGGAGTTCAGCAAGGTCACGAAGGGTGTAATTCGCGCAATATGCCTGATTTGGCCGCCCCCTGAAGGGATGCGGCGTCAGGAACGGCGCATCGGTCTCGACCAGCAACTGCTCACCAGGCACGATCCGCGCGGCCTCCCGTAACTCCGCGGCGTTGCGGAAGGTCACGGTCCCCGCGAACGAGAGGACGTAACCGGCTTCCACACAGGACTTCGCGAACTCGGCATCCCCGGAGAAGCAGTGGAAGACCACCGTTTCGGGCGCACCCTCCTTTTCGAGGATCTCGAAGATGTCCTCGTGGGCTTCCCGGTCGTGGATCATCAGCGGCTTGCCGACCCGCTTGGCCAGGTCGATGTGCCAGCGGAACGCCTCGTGCTGCGCTTCCGGCGGCGAGTAGTCCCAGTAGTAGTCCAGGCCGGTCTCTCCGACCGCCACCACGCGCGGCCGCCGTGCCAGCTCCTCCAGCGTCGACCGCACCGAGTCGTCGAAGTCCTTGGCCCGCGTGGGATGCAACGCGACCGCGGCGAAAACCCGATCGTCCCAAGTGGAGGCTTCGACGGCCCATTCAGCGGCTGCCAGATCGTCGGCGACCGTGACCACCCTGCCGACTCCGGCCGCTTCGGCACGGTCGAGGATCGTGCCGACTTCCGCGGCCGTCGCCGCACCGCACGCGTCCAGGTGGGTGTGCGCGTCCACCGCCTGAGCCGGAAGAGGATCCGGCACCGGCGGCAGCTCGCGCTTGCTGTCCTTCTTGCTCACACGTTCACCTCAGGTCCGCGCTCAGCTCTTGATCGGAGCCCACTCCGGGCCGGTCTCGGCGAGCTCGGGGTCCAGCTTCGCGAACAGCGGCTTGGGCTTGTTCAGCGGACGCCCGACCTCGATCGGCCGCGACTCCCAGGTGGCTTGCTCGGCGGCGTAATCGCCCATCAACACCGGGTACCGCGAATCGGCCGTGTCCAAATCGGACACCTCGTGGACCTCCGGCTGAGCCGACCACACGCCGGTGCCGCCGAGCAGCTCGTGCACCTTCTGCGCCGAGTGCGGCAGGAACGGGGTGAGCAGCGCGTTCGCGTCCGAGACGACCTGCAGTGCGGTGTGCAGGACGGCGTCCCGGCGGTCCGGGTCGTCCTTGAGCTTCCACGGCTCCTGGTCGGACAGGTACTTGTTGGCCGCCGTGACCACCCGCATCGCTTCCTGCGCGGCCGTCTTGAACCGGGAGCGCCGCAGGTGCTCGCCCACCAGGTCGAACGCGTTGCGGGACTGGGTCTTGAGCTCCTCGTCGGCGGCCGTCGGCGCGGTCGGGGACGGCACCGCGCCGTTGTTCTTCGCCGCCATCGAGACGGCGCGGTTGACGAGGTTGCCCCATTCGTTGGCCAGCTCGAAGTTGGTGCGGCGGACGAACTCGTCCCAGGTGAAGTCGGTGTCCTGGTTCTCCGGCCCCGCCACCGAGATGAAATACCGCAGCGCGTCGGGGCCGAACTCGCGCAGGAAGTCCCGGACGTAGATCACGGTCCCTCGGGAGGTGGAGAACTTCGACCCGCTCATCGTGAGGAACTCGCTGGAGACGATCTCGTCGGGCAGGTTCAGCTCACCGAACGGGCCGGTGGCCCCTCCCTTGTCCCCGGTCCCGTTGTGCCCCATCAACAACGCGGGCCAGATCTGGGCGTGGAACGTGATGTTGTCCTTGCCCATGAAGTAGTGGGCCTGGGCCTCCGGGTCCGACCACCACTGCTGCCACGCGTCCGGCCTGCCGATGCGGCGCGACCACTCGACACTGGCCGAGAAGTAGCCGATCACGGCGTCGAACCACACGTAGAGCCGCTTCATCGACTCGTCGCGCCAGCCGTCGAGCGGGATCGGAACGCCCCAGTCGAGATCGCGGCTGATCGGCCTCGGACGCATGTCCTCGACCAGGTTCTTGGTGAACTTGAGGACGTTGGAGCGCCACTCGGTGCGGGTGGAGAGCCACTTGCCCAACGAATCGGTGAACGCGGGCAGATCCAGGAAGAGGTGTTCGGTTTCGGTGAACACCGGCTTCTCGCCGTTCACCCGCGAAACCGGGTTGACCAGCTCGGCCGGGTCGAGCTGGTTGCCGCAGTTGTCGCACTGGTCGCCGCGGGCGCCGTCGTAATGGCAGATCGGGCAGGTGCCCTCGATGTAGCGGTCCGGCAGCGTGCGCCCGTTGGACGGGCTGATCGCGCCGGTGGTCGTCTTCGGCATGATGTAGCCGTTGCGGTACAGCGCCAGGAAGATGTCCTGCACGACCTTGTAGTGGTTGCCCGTGGTGGTGCGGGTGAACAGGTCGTAGGAGAGCCCGAGCCCCTGCAGGTCCTCGGTGATCACCCGGTTGTACTTGTCCACCAGCTGGCGGGTGCTGACGCCCTCCTTCTCGGCCTGCACCGAGATCGGAGTGCCGTGCTCATCGGTGCCGGACACCATGAGCACCTGGTTGCCCACCATTCGCTGGTAGCGCGAGAAGACGTCCGAAGGCACACCGAAGCCGGAAACGTGGCCGATGTGCCGTGGACCGTTGGCGTAGGGCCAGGCCACAGCGGTCAGCACAGAGGCACTCATGGTGACCAGCTTACGTTTCGAGGCGGGTGTGACCGGAACCGGTTCCGCATCCCGCACCGGCGGGTGACTCGCTCCACAGCGGTACTTCGCACGGCGTCGCTCGATCGGGAGCGTTCGGGCCGGTTGCCCCGCCCCCGAGTCACCGGAGCGCGGACGTCAGGACACGTCTCGAGCACGGCCGACGATCTCGTCCAGCGCGGCGACGTGGCCGCGGAAAGCGACCAGACCCGTTTCGGTGAGGTCAATCCAGGTCTTCCGGCGACCACGCCCGAGGTTCTCCTTGCGAGAAGTGACGTACCCGGCCGCCTCCAGTGCGCTGATGTGCTTGGACAGCACCGAATCACTCAGTTCCAGCTGGTCGCGGAGAAACCGGAACTCCACGCCTTTCGCCGGAGCGAGCAGCGACACGATGGACAATCTGGTCGGGGCGTGGATGAGCTCGTCGAATCGCGGCGTCGTCATCGCTCGACGGCACCTCCGTAGGCCCGCCGGTAGATCCACCGGACCATGAAAGCGCAGATCACCGCGGCCGGAACGGCGGCGAGCACCGAGCTCGGCCCCACCGGCACGACCCCGGCGAGCGCGACCCGGCCGAGGTGGAAAACCACCGACAATGCCAGCAGCCAAGCGCAGACGAGGATGATCGTACGCGTGTCCCACAGGTCCCGAGGGCCCTTCACGCCGGCCTTGCGCTCGTGCCGGATCCCGACCAGCAGTCCGCCCGCCATGATCAATCCGCCGACTCCGAAGCAGATCAGCGGCACCGGGAAGGCGAAGTCGATCCCGGCGAAGACGACGTAGTAACCGAACACGAACACGGCGGTGCTCCACACCGGTGGGTGCAGGCCGGCCATCGCCGCCGCGGTCTGCTGTTGCCTGCCGCTGACTTCCCGCAGCGCTCTGCGTGCTTCTTCGGACTCCATGTGAACCTCCTGGATCGTGCTACTTTCCAACCAAGAAAGTAGCACGAGCTTTCCGATTCGGAAAGTAGCTTTCGGCGGGGACCGATCGATCAGGCCAGATCCGCGCGGAGCAGGAAGACGTTGTACGGGCCCCACCGGGTCATCGTGAAGTGGATAGCGGGCCGGTCCGCGGCCCATGGGTGCTGGTAACCGCCGTACAAAGCCGGATACCGCGCCCCCGACGCGAGCACCTGACCCGCCGACCACGAGCCCACCAGTTCCGGAGCCGTCCGCAGCACGATCGCCCCGCGCGGCTCGTCGAGGTGCACCGCGAACCATCTCCCGAAATGCCGGTTGTACTGGACCGAGAGTTCCGCGACCGGAGCGCTCAGCACCGGCGCCGCCGCGAACGGATCCCGTACCCAGCCCGCACCCGTCCAGTACTCGTAGCCACCCGGATCGAGCAGGTCGTCGACACCCACCCGCGCGAGATGGCCCGGTCCGAACCGCCCGCTGGGAGTCCCCAGCAGGTACACCCTGCGGTCGAGCACACCGGCGAACGCCACCATCTGGAACGAGCGACCGCCCTGGTCACGCCGCCGAAACCGGCTGAACCAGCGTTGCCCGCGATTGGGCCAGACCGCCCGGGCGGACTTCGTCCACGACCGGCCGCCGTCGTCGGAATAGGCCAGCCCGCCGTAGTTCGTGTGCCACACCCCCGGTACGCCCCAGCGGCGCACCGACATGTAGTGCACGTAATTGCGCCCGCCGACGGCGATGCCCGCGGTCGGGATCACCGTGTGCTCGTGCGCGCAGCTCCCGTCCCCGGCCAGGAATTCGCCGGCCGTCCCGTCGTCGCGCCGCACGACCGGATCCAGCCGCAACCCGCTGTCCAGCTCGGTGTCGGTCGACCGGGCGAGGACGTTGAACCGCCAGTCCGCGGACCGCGGACCGGCACCGAAACCACCCCAGCCCTCGCCGTAGGTGTCGCCGAACGCGGCCAGCACACCCCCACCGCCGTTGTCCCACAGGACGCCCAGGTCGGTGGCCGTGACGCCGAACCGACTCGCGGTCGTGTTGCAGGAATCCTCGCCGGTGATCTTCGCGATGCTGGTCGTGCCCGTGACGTGGACCATCTCGCCAGCGTACGGAGCTTGGTGAGCACGACCTCCCAGCTCACTCACACCGGCCACCAGTCCCGAAGCCGCATAATGGAGGCGTGGAACCGTTCATTCGACCGCTGACCGGATCGGCGCACCCGGAACACGTTCTGCGCAGGCTCGCCACCCGCGCCCGCCACCGCGACCTGCCACCGCCCGCCGCGCTCACCGGCGACTGGTTCCACGGCAGCGCCGTCCTGGCCCCGTCCGTCGCGATTGAACCGGTCCCTGCCGCCGGGGCCTTCAGCACGCTCGACGCCCCGGCGGACTTCCGTAGCCCGGACGCGCCGGACGGGGCGGTCGGCGGTGGCTGGTTCGGCTACCTCGGCTACGGCCTCACCGACCCCGGCAAGCACGCCGAGCCGCGCAGGCTGCCCGACGCGGCCTGGGGATGGGCCGACCACGTGCTGCGCCGCGATGCCGACGGGCAGTGGTGGTTCGAGGCCCTCGACGCCACCGACCCGCACTCACTGCTCGACGACCTCCGCGAGGTCGTACTCCCCGGGTCGGAACCACCCGGACCGGAGGCGCTCCCGGCAGGCGCGCTCGGGACACCCACCGCCGAGGAACACCGCAAGTCCGTGCGGGCGTGCGTGGAGGAGATCGCCGCGGGCGAGATCTTCCAGGCCAACATCTGCAGCCGTTTCGAGGTCGACTTCCGCGGTGACCCGCTGGAACTGTTCGCGCTCGGCAGCGAACGGTTCCGCCCGGCACGAGCCGCCTACGTCGCCGGTGGCTGGGGAGCGGTCGCCTCGCTGTCCCCGGAGCTGTTCCTCTCCCGCGAAGGAGACACCGTCAACTCCAGTCCCATCAAGGGCACGCTGCCGCGCCGAGGCCCCGAAGACGACGGCAACGCCGCGCTGCTCCGGTCGTCGATCAAGGACGTGGCCGAAAACGTGATGATCGTGGACATGGCCCGCAACGACCTCGGCAGGGTCTCCGAGGTGGGGCGGGTGACCGTCCCACAGCTGCTCGACGTGCAACCCCACCCCGGCGTGTGGCACCTGGTCTCCCGAGTCCGCGCGGAACTCCCGGACAGACTGTCGAACTCCGAACTGCTGTCCGCCGCATTCCCGCCCGCCTCGGTCACCGGCGCACCGAAGTCCCGCGCGCTGGAGGTCATCGCCGAGCTGGAGACGCATCCGCGCGAGGTCTACTGCGGGTCGGTCGGTCTGATGTCGCCACTGGCGGGTCTCGAACTCAACGTGGCGATCCGCACCTGGGAACACGCGCGCGGGACGCTCCGCCTCGGAGTCGGCGGCGGGATCACCGCCGACTCCGACCCCGAACGCGAATGGCGCGAATGCCTCACCAAAGCCGCTCCGATGCTGGCGTTGCTCGACAGCATCGAAACGTGAGAAGCGAGCGTTGAGGGGTTCGCCGACCGCGTTCAGCGGCGGGCGGCGAGCACCGCGTCGTAGAGCTCCTTCTTCCGCACTCCGGCGAGCTCGGCGACCTCCGCGACCGCGTCCTTGAGCCGGAGCCCGCAGGCGGCGCGCTCCTCGACCTGCGGGACCAGCTCAGCGGGATCCTCCGGTGCCGCCACCACGGCACCGCCCAACACCACGGTGATCTCGCCGCGAACCCCGTCGGCGGCCCAGTCGGCCAGTTCCGACAGCCGCCCCCTGCGGACTTCCTCGTACGTCTTCGTCAGCTCCCGGCACACCACCGCCGGACGGTCGCCGCCGAGCACCGCCACCGCATCGGTCAGCGTGGCGGCCAGCCGGTGCGGCGCCTCGAACAGCACGCACGTCCGTTCCTCCGCCAGGAGGCGCCCGAACCACCGACGCCGCTCACCGGACTTGCGCGGCGGAAAGCCCTCGAAGCAGAACCGGTCCGACGGCAGTCCGGAGACCGCCAGCGCCGTGGTGACGGCGGACGGACCGGGCAGGCACGTCACCGGGAACCCCGCGTCGACGCACGCCGCCACGACCCGGAACCCGGGATCGGAAACGCTCGGCATCCCCGCGTCGGTGACCAGGAGTACCGAGCGGCCCTCGCCCAGCGCCTCGGTCAGCATGCCCGCACGGCTCACCTCGACGGCTTCGTAGCAGCTCACGATCCGTCCCGACGGCACCACACCCAGCGCGGTGGCCAGCGAACGGACCCTCCGGGTGTCCTCGGCGGCGATGATGTCGGCGGTGCCGAGAGCGTCGATCAACCGCGCCGAGGCATCTCGTGCGTCACCGAGCGGGGTCGCGGCGAGCAGCAGCGTGCCCGATCCGGATACGGGGTCCATGACGTCAACCCTACGATTTGGGTGTGAGCGTCCTCGTACCGAACTCCGGTGGCCCCAGTGTCGATACCGCCGAGCCGGTTCGCGTCGGCCAAACGCCACCCGTGAAGTCGCCCGGTACGCACGATCCGCGACACCTGCTGACCCCCGCCATGCCGGGTGATCGGCTGCGTGGATGGCTCGTCACGCTCGTACTCGGGGCGATCGCAGCCGTGGTGCGCCTGTGGAATCTGGGTCACGCCACCGACGAGGGCGCCCCGGTGTTCGACGAGAAGCACTACGTCCCGCAGGCGTGGCAGATGCTGCGCAACGGCGGCTACGAGGACAACCCCGGCTACGAGCTCGTAGCGCACCCTCCGGTCGGCAAGCAGCTGATCGCCGTCGGCGAGTGGCTCTTCGGCTACACGCCCTTCGGATGGCGGGTGGCGGCCGCCCTCGCGGGCACGGTGATGGTGGTGCTGCTGGTACGCATCGCCCGGCGCATGACCCGTTCGACGCTGCTGGGCGCGCTGGCGGGTGTGCTGCTGATCTGCGACGGCCTCAGCCATGTGCAGTCCCGGGTCGGGATGCTCGACATCTTCCAGGCGATGTTCCTGCTCGGTGCCTTCGCGTGCCTGCTGGTCGATCGCGATCAGATCCGGCAGCGCCTGTCGCTGGCGTTCGCCGATGGCCGGATCGCCGACAGCATCTGGGGCCCACGGCTCGGGTTCCGCTGGTGGCGCTTCGGTGCGGGTCTGCTGCTGGGCCTGGCCTGCGGCGTGAAGTGGAACGGCATCTACTACATCATGGCGTTCGGCCTGCTCAGCGTGCTCTGGGACGCGCTGGCCAGGCGAACGGTCGGGGTGCGCCGTCCGTGGGTCGGGACGCTCGTCCGGGACACCGTGCCCGCGCTGGCCTCGCTGGTGGTGCTCGCGGTGTCGGTGTACTTCGCGACGTGGGCGAACTGGTTCGCCAGCGAGACCGCCACCGACCGGCACGCCGCGACCGTGGCCGAGGGAGCCGGATTCGGCTTCCTGCCGGACGGAATGGCGTCGCTGCTGTACTACCAGCTCAACGTGCTGGAGTTCCACACCGGCCTGTCCACCGGAAGTGATCCGCACCCGTGGGAGTCGAAGCCGTGGTCCTGGCCGATGGGCATGCGGCCGATGCTCTACTACCACGAATCCGGGATGCCCGGTTGTGGCCGGGCGGACTGCGTCGAGGCGACCATGCTGATCGGCACACCGGCGATGTGGTGGTTGGCGCTGCCGGTAGCGGCCTGGGCCGTGTGGCGCGCGACCAGCCGGATGGACTGGCGTTACGCGACCGTGCTGGTCGGCTACGGGGCGGGTTACCTGCCGTGGTTCGTCAACCTCGATCGCCAGATGTACTTCTTCTACGCGACACCGCTCGCACCGTTCCTGGTGCTGGGCATCGTGCTGGTCCTCGGTGAGATCCTCGGCTCGGCCCGGGCGTTCGCGGAGCGACGCAAGACCGGATTACTCGTGGTATCGCTCTACGTGGGTCTCGTGGTGGCCAACTTCGTGTGGCTCTGGCCGATCCTCAACGGTGAGCCGATCACCGAGGCGCGCTGGCAGGCCGAACTGTGGCTGCCCTCGTGGCGATGACCGGTCTCGTGGTGCTGACCTGCATCGCCCGGTCTCGTGGTGCTGATCTGCCGCGCTGACCGGTCCGACGCAGCGGGGACCGGGAGTACCGCTGCGTCGGCCCTGGATCTGTGTCAGTGCAGGTCGGCGAGAGTGTTGCGCAATGCCGTCACCGCATCGGTGATCTCATCGGCACTGGCCGACAGCGGCGGTCGGCAACGCAGCGAGTCCGGTCCCGACGGCAGGAACAGCGTCCGGTAGCGCTCCCTGGCCAACCCGATCGCCCGGTTCCGCATCACCGGGTCGTGGAAACTGACCGCGCACATCAGTCCGCGTCCGCGCGGATCGCGCAGTACAGCGGGGAACTCGGCCGCGAGTTCGCGCAGGCCGGACAACATCAACCAGCCGTTCCGACGGCTGTGTTCGAGGAGCTCGTCCTCTTCGACGACCTCCAGGATGCGGGTCGCCCGCACCATGTCGGTCAGCGCGCCGCCCCAGGTTGAGCTGATCCGGCTGCCTTCTCGGAAGGCGTTGTCGGCGATGTCGAGCACGCGACGACCCCCCATCACACCGCACACCTGGACGCGTTTGCCGAAGGCGACCAGGTCGGGTTCGAGTCCCAGGCCCTGGTACGCCCACGCGGTTCCCGTGAGCCCTCCCCCGGTCTGCACTTCGTCCGCGACGGTGAGCACGTCGTGTTCCCGGCACAGCTGTTGCATGGCCAGGAGGAACTGCGGGCGAAGGTGCCGGTCGCCGCCCTCGCCCTGGATGGGTTCGTAGACGAAGCAGGCGATTTCGCGGCCGTAGCGGTGCAGTGCGGCCTTCGCCGCGTCGAGGGCGATGGTTTCTTCCGGCAGCAGCTCGGCGATGTCCCACCGGGCGCCCGGTTCGATGGACGGGCTGGGAATGCGCGGCCAGTCGAACATCGGGTAGTCGCGGATCTTGACCGGGTCGGTGTTGGTCAGCGAGAGCGTGTAACCGCTGCGGCCGTGGAAGGCCTTCTCCAGGTGCAGGACGCGTGATCCGCGGATGGCGGCGCCGTGCCGGCCGTTGAGCTTGGTCTTCCAGTCGAACGCGACCTTGAGCGCGTTCTCCACCGCCAGCGTGCCACCGTCGATGAAGAACATCAGCGGCAGTTCGGGGTCCCCGAGGACCCTGCTGAAGGTGTCGGCGAAGCGCGCCTGCTCGACGGTGGCGAAATCGGGGTTGGACGGTTTCACCCGCCCCGCGCGCACCAGTGCCGCTTCGAAGTCGGGGCGCCGCAGACCCGGGTGGCCGTGTCCCAGCGGCGCGGAGCTGAAGAACATCGTCATGTCGAGGTACTCGGTGCCGTCGCGGAGATCGCGCAGTCGGCAGCCGTCGCCTGCGTCCAGATCGACGACGATGTCCAGGAGATCGCCGGTCACGTGCGCGCGCAGCGCCGTGACGGGGTCACCGGGATCGTTGCGCTGGGCTGGGATGTCGCCCTGGCTGGTGGGGAGCGGGGTTTCCTGCTGAGCGGTCATGATCGGCCTCCCGGCATCGCGTGGGCACGGTGGCGCCCATCACTGTCACCGGAATTATTGCACCATCCACGCCTGTGTAGGCAATCTTCTTCGCTGTATTGGCGCAATGGAGAAAGATTTTCTTTCGCTGTGCCATACGAAGCCCCTTGAAGGCGGAACACGAGTTCCCGGTCGCGGCAAGAGCGAGAGCGACGCGGAGCTACGAGCCCTCGGCCGACGTGCTCGGCGGAAGCTTCCGATCACACGACGATCGACTCAACCGCGGTCGTCCTCGAAGGCACGCCGCGCGACGAACAGGTGGTAGTGAGTGTTCCTGCTGCCGAGCTCCACCGGTATCGCAGCCTCCTGGCAGCCGCCGAAGACCTCGCGCAGCTCGGCCACCAACTCCGGGGCCTCGTTCGCCGACCAGACCGCCACGAGCCCCCCGTCCGGCAGCCGCTCGGCACACGTGGACAGGAACGCGCGCCGATAGACGGCGGCGTTCGCCTCGTACACCAGGAAGCCGGGGCCGTTGTCGACGTCCAACAGGATCACGTCGACCGAGTCGGGCGGCGATCCCGCGAGGACGTCCGCAACGTCCCCCGTCGAAACCCGCACCCGCTCGTCCCGCAACGCCGAAGCCGTATCGGTCACCAGCCCCCGGCGATTCCACTCCACCACCGCGGGCTCGATCTCCACGACGTGCGCCTCGGCGACACGCGGATCGGACAGCACCTCGTCGAGGGTGAACCCCAACCCGAGGCCCCCGATCAGCACGCGGGCACCGTCCTGGATCGCGTCTCCGAACGGCCCGTTCAGCGTGGTGCTCGCCAGGAGCCGTTCGGTGGCGGTGTGCGCCGTGTCCATCACGAAGATGCCGTTGACCCGGAGCTCCAACGCCCCGTCGTCACCACGCCGCAGCAGGACGACTTCGCCACGTTCGGAAGACGCCCGCGCCACGTGTTCGGCAGCGACCGCGCCGCCGTCCAACATGCTCACACCTCACCAGCTCGTTGCCCGGTCGAGACGCCTCGTCGCCCGGTCGAGACGACCGGATCGAATCGTCACCCGCGGGGCGTGCAGTCTAGCGGTGCGAGCCCGGGAACGGTGCGATGAAAAGGCCGTCGAGCAGCACCGCGATGAGCCGTCGCGTCGTGGCGTCCCGGCCCGCTCCCGCCGACCCCGCGGCAACGGCTACTTCGATCATCTCGAAGACCGGCACTAGATCGGCTGGCTCGACATCGCTCCGGAGCTCCCCCGAGGCCTGCGCCCGCCGGAACCCAGGCGTGAGCACCGCGATCAGCGCATCGGCGTGCTGCCGCTGGTCGCGGGCAGGCAACGCGCGGAAGAGGTTGACGAGCGGCCGCCGCGATACCTGGTCGGACAGCACCCCGTGGAGCAGGTCGCGGAACGAGCAGCACTCCCCGTCCGACTCGCCGATGGCCCGGCGCCACATGCCCAACTGCTGGGACACGACGGCGGCACCGAGTGTCTTCCGGTCGGAGAAGTGGCGGTACACGGTCGCCCGACCGAGTCCCGCGCGGCGCGCGATCTCCGCCAGTGGCACCACATCGGAACCCTGCGAGAACGCCTCGTCGGCCACCCGCAGGATGGCCTGCCGGTTCCGGCGGGCATCGGTGCGTCGCGACGTCAGCGCCCGAGACTCTCGCTGATCCCGCACGGCGCCGATGCTACTCACGCGTACCGAGATCGGCGACCCGTTCCTTCTCTCGGTTCACTTCCCTACAGTCCGGCCCGAACGTGGTGACGATCAGCGGCACCCGCCATCGCACGCCTCGCGCCGGACACCGCCACGGAGGACCGTTCCGGTGGCCCGACGTTCCGGTGGCCGAGACACGCCTCCACCCCGGTCGACCCGACCACCACCAACGCATGCGAACGATCCGAGAGGAAACACCTTGCCCACTCCGCACGACCATCCCGGGACGGACGCCGAGGACCCCGCGGCCGAATCGCCCCGACCGGCGCCTCCGCCGGAATGGCAGGAGCGGATCACACCGGGTCGTTTCACCGGCAGCACCGTCATCGTTACCGGCGCCGGCTCCGGGATCGGTCGTGCGACCGCGTCGCGCGTGGCGCGCGAAGGCGGCCGGGTCGTGGCCGTCGACATCGCACTGGAGGAGCTCGACGAATTCGTCGCAGCACACGCGGGGCAGGACATCGTCCCGGTCCACGCCGACATCACCACCGACGAGGGCATCGCCGCGATCCTGGCTGCCGTGGACGGCCGGGTGGACGCTCTGGCCAACGTCGTGGGCATCACGGATGCCTTCATGCCGCTGCACGAAGTCAGCGACGAACTGTGGCAACGCGTCTTCGACGTCAACCTCAACGGGATGTTCCGACTCACCCGGGCCGTCCTGCCGACGATGCTCGGAGCGGGCCGAGGCGCCATCGTCAACGTCGCCTCCGAGGCGGCCCTGCGCGGGTCCACGGCCGGGGCGGCTTACACCACGTCCAAGCACGCCGTCGTGGGGCTGACCCGCAGCGCCGCGTTCATGTACGGGGCCTCCGGCATCCGGGTCAACGCCGTCGCTCCGGGTGCGGTCATGACCAACATCGAGGGCAGCATGGGATCGGATCTCGGCCGGGAACGGGTCGGACCGATCTTGGCCACCATCCCCGGCATCGCCGAAGCCGCCCACCTCGCCGCCTCCATCACGTTCCTGCTCAGCGAGGACTCCGTCAACATCAACGGCGGCGTGCTGCCCTCCGACGGCGGCTGGTCGGTGCAGTGACACCGCCCGGAACTCGCACACCACCGGAGTGGTCCGAGCGGGTCACGGTGTCGTACCGGCCCGGTGTCGGGGACGGAGCGGGACGACGGCCCAACCGAGCGTTCGTGCAGCTTCGCGGGAGGAGAATGGTCCGTCCACAGCGGCGACGAATGGTCCGTCCACAGTAGACGGAAATAAGAATGCGGGAAGTAGAGAATGGCGGGAGTCGTGCACTCCCTGCCATTTTCAACATATAGCACACCGGGGGTCTTGCGGCAAGACCCGGCTCGTGCCACAGAATCTCCTGGCCGAAACCAAAATCGACCCAGGCGGGAAGTAACGAATGCTTGATAATGACAGCAGCGTGGCGAGGTCTTTCCCGCCCGACCGCTACGTGCTGGGCTTCCAGGAGATCGACACGACGCAGGTCTCGGTCGTCGGGGGAAAGGGCGCGCACCTGGGAGAGCTTTCGCGGACCGAAGGCGTCCGCGTGCCGGCTGGCTTTTGCGTGACGACGGACGCCTTTCGGCGGGTCATGGCGGACACGCCGTCGATCGACGATCAGCTCGATCAGCTGTCGCGCCTGAACCCGGACGACCGGGAGGCGATTCGCACGCTCAGCGCGGAGATCCGCGGAAACGTCGAAGGATTCCACACCCCCGCCGATCTGGCGGCAGCGATCACATATCCGCTCACCCGTCTCGGCGAGAATGCCGCGTACGCCGTCCGATCCAGCGCGACGGCGGAGGATCTGCCGACGGCCTCCTTCGCGGGCCAGCAGGACACGTACCTGAACGTCGTGGGGCCCGCGGCGATCCTCCAACAGGTCAGCCGGTGCTGGGCCTCGCTGTTCACCGAGCGAGCCGTGACCTACCGCCTGCGAAACGGCTTCGACCATCGCAAGGTCCACATGGCCGTGGTCGTGCAGCGGATGGTCTCACCGGATGCCTCCGGCATCCTGTTCACGGCCGACCCCGTCACCTCGAACCGACAGGTCGCCACCGTGGAGGCCGGTTTCGGCCTCGGCGAGAACCTGGTCACCGGTCTGGTGAACGCGGACGTCTACAAGGTGCGAGACGGTGAAGTCGTCGATAAGACGATCGCCATCAAGCCACTGGCCATCCACGCCTCGCCGGAAGGCGGGACGCAGGAACAGGCGATCGAACCCGAGCTGCGGGAGCAGCCGGCGCTGACCGACGCGCAGGCAGTACGGCTCGCGGAGCTGGGCCGGCGGATCGAGGCACGGTTCGGCTGCCCCCAGGACATCGAATGGTGCCTCGTCGACGACGGCTTCCGGATCGTCCAGAGCCGACCGGTCACCACGCTGTTCCCCATCCCGGAGGTCGGCGACCGAGCCAACCACGTCTACGTCTCCGTCGGTCATCAGCAGATGATGACCGACCCGATGAAGCCCCTGGGGCTCTCCATGTGGCTGCTGACGACCCCTGCGCCG
This sequence comes from Parasphingorhabdus pacifica, assembly GCF_054779195.1. Taxonomy (NCBI): domain Bacteria; kingdom Pseudomonadati; phylum Pseudomonadota; class Alphaproteobacteria; order Sphingomonadales; family Sphingorhabdaceae; genus Parasphingorhabdus; species Parasphingorhabdus pacifica. The sequence goes on along the minus strand of NZ_BAAGYS010000006.1, from coordinate 285,277 downwards.
ATGGTCGAGGCCGGGGGGCGTCTGTTCGCCGACGTCACCAAGAGGCTGTCGTCACCGACGAGCCGCGACGACTGCCTCAAGGCTCTGGGAAGTTCCGACCCACTCATCCGGGACGCGCTGCGGACCATCCTCGAACGCGACGATTTCGTCCCGTTGCTCCCGGACGAAGACCCCGGCCAGCCGACTCCTGACGACGCGCCAAAGCCGATCGAGACCGATCCGGACATCGTCACCGAGCTGGTAGAACGCAGCCAGGAGTCCATGGCCGCCGTGAAACGCGAAATCCGCACGAAGTCCGGATCGGAGCTGTTCGACTTCATCCTGGAGGACCTTGCGGAACTGAGGCGGCTCTTGTTCGATCCGCGGAGTCTCCAGGTGATCACGGCGGCGATGGACGCGGCATGGTGGCTCAACGAGCAGCTGCCGGCCTGGTTGGGCGAGAAGAACGTGGCCGACACACTCACGCGGTCCGCCCCCAACAACGTCACCTCGGAGATGGGGCTCGCGCTCTTGGACGTCGCGGACGTGATCCGCCCGCATCCGGAAGTGGTTGCCTTTCTGCAGGACGTCGAGGACGACGACTTTCTGGACGGACTGGCCGAGCTCGCGGGCGGCAGGCAGGCGCGAGACGCAATCCGGGCCTACCTGGACAAGTACGGCATGCGCTGCATCGGCGAGATCGACATCACCAGGCCGCGTTGGAGCGAGCGCCCAAGCACACTCGTGCCCGTGCTTCTCGGCAACATCGAGAACTTCGAGCCGGGCTCCGGGGAGCGACGCTTCGAACAAGGGCGGCAGGAGGCGTGGAAGAAGGAACAGGAGCTGCTGGAGCGCTTGCGGGCCCTGCCGGGAGGAGAGCGGAAAGCCGAAGAGGCAAAGCGGATGATGGACCGTCTCCGCACCTTCATCGGGTATCGGGAGTATCCGAAATACGGCATGATCAGCCGCTACTTCGTGTACAAGCAGGCCTTGCTGGACGAGGCCGAGCGTCTGGTCCAGGCCGATGTGCTTCGCGAGAAGGAAGACATCTTCTTCCTGACGTTCCAGGAACTTCACGACGTCGTGCGCACGAACCAGGTTGACGATGAACTCATTCACCGGCGCGAGGCGGCGTTCGAGTCATATCAAGCGCTCACCCCACCTCGGGTGCTCACATCGGACGGCGAGACCCTCGCCGGAGCGTACCGACGCGACGACCTGCCTACCGGTGCGCTGGTCGGCCTACCGGTTTCCGCCGGGACCGTCGAGGGACGAGCCCGAGTCATCCTGGACATGGCGGAGGCTGACCTCGATCCGGGCGACATCCTGGTCACGGCCTACACGGACCCCAGCTGGTCGCCCATGTTCGTCACGATCCAAGGGCTGGTGACGGAGGTGGGTGGCCTGATGACGCATGGCGCGGTGATCGCCCGGGAGTACGGTTTGCCTGCCGTCGTGGGGATGGAGCACGCCACTCGGCTGATTCGGGACGGGCAGCGCATCCGCGTGAATGGAACACACGGGTACGTCGAGATCCTGTCCTAGTCTCTTGGTCGATCAGCGTCGGCGCCCTGCTCAACGTCGCCCTGACCGCGAGGGCAGCAGCCGAGGGAGCATGCACCGCAAGCGGCTCCCGTTGCCTTACCCGTCCCGCTCCACCCGGCGTCTCTCAGCTGGCGCCAATGCGCGTCGAGCACCGAAATGACCCCTGACCAGCGAAAACCCCCCGGCCAGATACTGGACGGGGGGTTCGGTACGTTCAAATACGCTGGTCAGAGCGCGAGAACCGAATTCCGGTGGAGCTGAGGGGAATCGAACCCCTGACCTTCTCGATGCGAACGAGACGCGCTACCAACTGCGCTACAGCCCCTTGTTCTGTTCTGGAAGAACAATAGCAAGTCCGTTTCGAGCTCGATCGCACCCCCCTCCCCCCGGGCCGCGCGACTACTCGCCCGCGGCCCGCCGGTAGGGCTCCCAAGTGCGTTCGTCCAGCTCATCGAACATCGGGTCCTCGTCATCGATGTCGATGACGACCGCGTCGGAGTAGCGCCTGGCCATCCGACGTTCCTCTTCGAGTTCGCCGAACTCGTCCAGGTCCCCGAGATCATCGATGTCCCCGAGGCCGTCGCGCTCGTGGCGCAGGCCCCGGCGGCCGCTTTCATCGATCCGCTCGAGGTCCTCGTCGAACTCGCCGTCCTCGTCGGCGAACCGGTCGACCTCCTCATCGCTCGAACCGGACATCCGGGCCAGCCGTCGGGATCGGACCTCTTCCTCGATGCGCACCTGGCGACGCAGATACGTGAGATATCCGACCAACGACACATCCGCGATCGCGTGCAACCACCACAGCGCGCTCCACGCGAAACCGGCCAGCAGCGCGGTCGTCACCGCCGACAGCAGCATGACCAGCACGATCCGCTGCCTGCGGGCGTACTTCGTGCGGGCGGCCAGCGCGGCAGCATCCGGGTCGAACCCGCCGCGTCCGGGCCGATAGCGGCGGCCGGAGCGAACGTCGTCGCTGTTCACCGAACGCCGCTGGTCATCATCCGGGTGCCCGGCATCCTCGTACTCGCCATCGCGGTACCCGTCGTCCTGATACCGGTCGTCCCGATACCGATCGTCGTCCTGGTATTCGTCGTCCCGGTACTCGTCCTCGAAATCGGCCTCGACAGCGTCGGCCCGGTCGGATTCAGACATCCGGGACGCCTCCTTCACGGTTCTCGACCTCTCGGCCGGAGCCGACTGCCGATCGCTTCCTCGCCGCACCACCCGCGCCGCCAGCGCGGTGTCCGTGGTGTGCGAGACCTCCTGCCTGCGACGAGCGAATATCGGAACCAGAACGACCAGCCACGCAGCTGCCAACGCAGCGAAGATCAATGAGCTGAGCACGCCTCGCCACCTCCCCCTGGCTACCGGCACACACCTACATGCGTAACGCTAACCACATCAGTCACACTTGTCTCGCTGCCACGCCAAGTCACTTCCGACTCCTGACACCTCCAGGGAACCGCACCCCGACGCAGCCGAACAGATCATCGGCTCCGGCGTGTCGGACCGGATCCGCTGTTCAGAGCGGCAGTCCGCTCCGCTGAGCAGTCGGCGCACGCCCATCCCTCGGCACGGGCAGCCGAATCGTCCAGTGATCAGCATCTCGCCGTCTCGACTCAGGCCGGCCGCGCCCGGCCGTCTCGGATCAGCGCGGCCACCGCACTGCCGCCGAGATCCTCGACCGTCAATCCGTAGACGTAGTGGTCCCGCCACGCGCCCGCCACATCGAGATACCGCTCGAAAAGACCTTCCCGGCGGAAACCCGACTTTTCCAGCACCCGAACGCTGGGGGTGTTCTCCGGTCGCACCGTCGCCTCCAGCCGGTGCAACCCCGCCGGACCGAAGCAGTGGTCCACCGCGAGCGCCATCGAAGCCGTCGCCACCCCGCGACCGGCAAGGCCTTCGGCGACCCAGTACCCGATCCACCCGGAACGCAGCGCACCGCGCACGATGTTGCCGACCGTCAGCTGCCCGGCGAACTCGCCGTCGACGGTGATGGTCAGCGGCAGCGCATGCCCGCGCCGCGCCAACCCGCGCAACGCGCTCCACTGCGCGGGCCAAGCCACGAGCGAGTTGCGCTCACGCCAGTCGCCGGCCGAAGTCGGTTCCCAACGTTGCAGGTAGACGCGATCCCGCAGCCGGGCCGCGCTCCAGGCGGTCGCGTCCCGCAAGCGCGGCGGCCGGAGTCGCAGGGTCCCCGCCGCCGTGGCCAGCGGCCCGAGTCGTGCCGGCCAGCCGGGATGACGCCCCATCGTCCGGAAAGCCTCGTTCTCAGATGGCGCGGACATCGCTGCTCACGCCCGCTGCGACAAGAAGCTGACCCGCACGTCCTCACCGGCCGCGACCTCGGTGACGTCCTCGTCGACCAGCACGAGGCAGTTCGCCTCCGCCAGCGAGGCCAACAGGTGCGAACCGGACGTGCCCAACGGCTGCACAAGGTACGAGCCGTTGTTCGGGTCCCGCAGGAGCTGGCCGCGCAGATAACCACGACGGCCCGCCGTCGAGGTCACCGGTGAGAGCAGTTCGGCGGTCACGACCCGGCGATGCGCGCTCTGCTTGCCCATCGCCGAGCGGATCAGCGGCCGCACCAGCACCTCGAAGTCCACCAGCGCACCCACCGGGTTGCTCGGCAGCAGAAAGGTCGGAACGGCGTCGGGCCCGAGCTTGCCGAAGCCCTGCACGGAACCGGGATGCATCGCGACCCTCGTCGTGTCGAGTTCTCCGAGGTCGGCGAGCGTCGACCGGATCTCGGCGCCGCTCGTTCCGCCCGCGCCGCCCACGAGCACCACGATCTCCGAGAGCAGCAGGCGCCCCTCGACGACTTCACGCAGCCGCTTCGGGTCGGTGCTCACGATGCCCACCCTGGTCACCTCGGCGCCCGCGTCCCTGGCGGCCGCGGCCAGCGCGTAGGAGTTGACGTCGAAGACCTGCCCCTGACCGGGTGTGCGATCGACGTCCACCAGCTCCCCACCGACCGAGATGAGCGAGACCCGCGGGCGCGGGTGGACCAACACCTTGTCGCGCCCGACCGCGGCCAGCAAGCCGACCTGGGCCGAACCGATCGGCGCTCCCCGGCGCACCGCCACGTCCCCGGCCTGCACGTCCTCACCGGTTCGGCGGACGAAGGCCGCGGACGGGACCGGGTTCCGCACGGTCACCTTCGCCGGGTGTTCGTCGGTGTGCTCGGCCGGAACCACCGCGTCGGCCAGCGTCGGCAGCGGCGCACCGGTGCTCACCCGCGCCGTCTGCCCGGGTTGCAACCGTCGCGGCTGACGCGACCCAGCCGCGATCTCGCCGACGACCGGGAGCACGGTCGGCTCCTCCGCGGCGAGCTGCACATCGACGCTGCGCACCGCGTAACCGTCGACCGCGGCTTGATCGAATCCGGGCAACGCCCGCTCGGCGACGACTTCTTCCGCGCACAGCAGGCCCTGCGCCTCGGCGATCGCCACCCGGACCGGTGCCGGCCGCACGGCAGCGGCGAGAACGCGGGCGATCTGCTCGTCGGCTGACCTCATGGCTGATCCTCTTCCGGGGCGCTTACCAGAGCAGTCAAGCACACACACCCGGGTGCGGCTCTCAGCTCATTTTCGTTCTTTCCACGAGCCAGTCCCGCAAGTCCGGACCGTACTCGGAACTGTTCAGGGCGAAGTCCACCGCAGCTTTGAGAAAACCGCCAGGATTTCCCAAGTCGTGTCGCCCACCACGATGCACCACGACGTGAACCGGGTGACCTTCGGAGATCAGCAACGCTACGGCATCGGTGAGCTGAAGCTCACCTCCGGCGCCCGGTTCGATCCGCTCCAAGGCGTCGAACACCGCCCGGTCCAGCAGGTACCGCCCGACGGCGGCGAGGTTCGACGGCGCGTCGGCGGGTGCCGGCTTCTCGACCATGCCGTGCACCACCTTGACGTCCTCCTCACCCGTTTCCCGGACGTCGAAGACGCCGTACGAGGAGATCTTCTCGTTCGGAACCTCGAAGGCGCACAACACGCTGCCACCGAACCGGGCGCGCACTTCCGCCATCCTGGCAAGGACTCCGGTGGGCAACACCAGGTCGTCCGGCAACAGGACGGCTACCGCGTCGTCGTCATCGGTCAGGTTCGGCCTCGCGCAGGCCACCGCGTGGCCGAGGCCCAGCGCCTGTTCCTGAATCGCGTTCTCGGCGTCGATGAGCTCGGGACCTCTCCGAACCTTCTTCAGCAGGTCCGTCTTGCCGCGCTCTTCGAGGGTCTTCTCCAAGTCGGGTTGGGCTCGGAAGTAGTCCACCACCGCCGTCTTGTCCGGCGAGGTGACCAGGATAAGTCGCCTCGCGCCCGCTTCCGCGGCTTCGGTGGCCACGAGCTCGATCCCGGGAGTGTCGACGACGGGCAGCAATTCCTTGGGCACCGCCTTGGTTGTGGGCAGGAAGCGAGTGCCCAACCCGGCAGCGGGCACGATTGCGGTACTGAACGACGTGCTGGTCGGGCGGTTCATGGTTCAAGAGCTTATCGGGCGTCCCTACAATGGAACTGTGACCTCACTGGGAGAATTGTCGGAATCGAAGCGATCGTGGCGTGACGTCCTGCTGAAACAGCGACGTTCCCTCCCGGAGACCACTCGATCGGCCGAGACCGAAATGTTGCGTCCGGCCGTGTCGGACTGGATCGAACGGCACGGGATGGCGACGGTGTGCGCCTACGTGCCCGTTGGCGGTGAACCGGGTTCGCTCGACCTGCTCGACGCGCTCCGGTCCGCGGGTTGCCGCGTCCTGCTTCCGGTCGTGACGGGCGCGTCCCCGTTGGAGTGGTCGGTCTACGAGGGCGGCGAGTCGCTGCGACGCGCCGATTTCGGCCTGCTCGAGCCCGCGGGCGAGCGCCTCGGCAGCAGCGCGATCGGGACGGCGGACGGCATCCTGGTCCCGGCGCTGGCCGTGGACGGAAGCGGGGTCCGCCTCGGACGTGGCGCCGGGCACTACGACCGCTCGCTCCCGCTCGCCGCCGCGGACGCGGATCGGGTGGCCGTCGTGCGGGACTCCGAGTTCGTCGACGAGCTGCCTGGTGAGGAGCACGACGTGCTGATGAACGCGGCCCTGACCCCGGAGCGGGGGGTCGTTCGGCTGCCGGTGTGACGTAGGATTGTTTGCACTGGGCACCTACTCTGACGCATTATCGTATTGGCACTCTGACTACACGAGTGCCAATACCATGATGCCGGAGGTTGACCGCCGTGCCCACGTACCAGTACGCCTGCACCGAGTGCGATCACCGCTTCGACGCGGTGCAGTCCTTCAGCGAGGACTCGCTCACCAAGTGCCCCGAGTGCACCGGGCGGCTTCGAAAGCTCTTCAACGCCGTCGGCATCGTCTTCAAGGGCAGCGGCTTCTACCGCACCGACAACCGGTCCAACTCGACGAACACCGAGTCCGGCAGCTCGAACAACTCCAGCAGCTCCAACGGCTCCGACTCGTCGAGCAGCTCCGGTTCGTCCGGCTCCGACTCCGCCGGCTCGGGTTCCGGCTCCTCGGGCTCGTCCGACTCCGGATCCTCCTCGGGCAGCTCGGGGTCGTCCTCTTCGGCCACCACCGCTGCAGCTTCCTGACCTCCGGACCGAGAAGCACCGGCTCCGAACGTCGCCGACCTCCGCGGTCGGCGACGTTTTTCTTTTCGGGGCGACCGTTCGTGTATTACTCGATCTGATTACACGAGTCCGGATTGTCCACAGGTATCTGAGCTGTCCACAGGTTTGATTTTCGCTCTTCTTTCGCGTTTCCCGGCGACCTACCTTCGAAGCAGGGTTGATCAACAGGTGACGAAAGAGCGAAACCATGACGAACGGCAGACGAATGGACGGGCGGCTGGGGCCGTCACCGATCGGACGACTGCGGATGCTCCCCGCGATCGCCCGCAGCGCGCGGATGATCGCTCTTCGCCGAAGCGCCGCCGTGCTCCTCGTGCTGCTGGCCGCTCTACTCGCCTGGCTTTCCCCCGCACGCCCGGCGGCCTCCCCTGACGACGATGTCGCCGTACTGGTCGCGGCGCGGGAACTCGATCCAGGCCGGGTTCTTGGACCCGAGGACCTCGCGGTGCGTCACCGCCCTGCGGGCAGTGTCCCGGAAGGGGCCCTGCACACCAGCGCCGATGCCCGGGGGCGCGTGCTCAGCGGCGCCGCCCGCCGCGGCGAGGTGCTGACCGACGTGCGCCTTGCCGGAAGCGCACTGACGGCGTTGACCGCCGGCGACGGGCATGCTTCGGTTCCGGTTCGGCTGGCCGACCCGTCGATCGCGGATCTCCTGCACCCGGGCCGACGCGTGGATCTCGTCACCTTCGACGCGGACTCGGGCGGAACTTCGGTGCTCGCCCGGTGGGTACCGGTTCTCGCCGTCCGTCCGGCGGACGAAACAACTGATCGAGGAAGACTGGTCGTGGTGGGATTACCGGACGCCCGGGCCGCCGAGGTAGCAGCCACATCCCTGGTTCATTCGGTAACCGTTACTCTTCGCTGAATCGGGTCGATTTCGCCACGACCGGTATTGCCGAACCGGCCTCCCACGTGGTCCGCCGGTGAACACAAGGAGCGAACTTGCTCAAAGGCTTCAAAGACTTCCTCACGCGAGGAAATGTCGTCGAACTCGCCGTGGCGGTCGTGATCGGTACCGCCTTCACCGCGGTCGTCACCGCTTTCACCGGAAGCATCGTCAAGCCGATGATCGCGTTGGCAGGCGGCACCGGCTCGCAGGGGCTCGGATTCCGGCTGCACCCCGACAAGCCGGCCACCTTCGTCGACCTGTCCACGGCCATCAACGCGGTGATCACCTTCCTGATCACCGCGGCCGTGGTCTACTTCCTGTTCGTTCTCCCGCTGCAGCGGATCCAGGAGCGCCGCAAGCAGGGTGTGGTGAAAAGTCCGACCGCAGCGACCGACGTCGAACTGCTCGGAGAAATCCGCAACCTTCTGCGAAGCCAACAGGGCTTGCCCGCCCTCGACGCCACCCAGCTCGCCTCCGAGGCGGACGCGAGTACGACGACCGGCACGGGATCGACCGGCGACAGGAGCTGATCTTCGGCGTGCGTCGGTGTTCACGGGTACCGAGTCCACGGGAATGCGTCAGCCGTGGTGGGGCGGGCGGTTCTCCAAATACCAGTGATCACTCGATCGAGCGCCGTCCGCTTCACTGGAAGACCGTTCGTCCGATGTCGTATCGGGCAGGACGTCACCGAACACCTCGGCGAGCCTGCGTCGGCGCTCCGAGTCGGCGCGCTGGTCCTTCTGTCGTTCCGTCACGGCCACCATTATCCCCATCGGAGCCACGCGTATCCCCATCGGAGCCACCCGTAGCCCCGTCCGAGCCGCGCGGTGGTGGCCGACCTCACGAGGGGGTGGAGCGGCGCAACGCCAGCACCCACCACACCCGAACCGATCGCAGCGGGACGACGAAGGCTCGCCGTAGCCACCGTCGTCCCGGGCGAGGTCGGATCAGGGCGTCTCCAGGCCGGACAGCTGTTCGATCACGTGGGTCACCAGCGGGGACAACGTGGCCATCCCGTCACGGATCGCAGATCGGGACCCGGCGAGGTTGACCACGAGCGTACTGCCGGAAACACCGACGAGGCCGCGCGAAACTCCGGCGTCGGTCGCCCCCGCCGCGAGCCCGGACGCGCGCAAGGCCTCCGCGATGCCCGGGATCGGCCGGTCCAGCACCCCCGAGGTCGCATCCGGTGTGACATCGCGCGGAGATACCCCGGTGCCACCGACGGTGATCACCACGTCCACACCACCGATCACCGCCGTGTTCAGGGCGTTGCGGATTTCCACGGTTTCCCCGGCCACCGCGACGGTTCCGTCGACGATGAAGCCGGCTTCCTCGAGCAGTTCGGTCACCAACGGACCGATGCTGTCTTCCTGTTCAGCCTGTGCGACCCGGTCGTCCACCACGACCACCAGAGCCCGCCCCAGCCGCTGCGCGCTGCGTTCCATGCCGTTTACCGTAGTCGCTGGTTCCTCCCCGCTCAGATCCAGTGACTCGGGCAACTCGGGGACGAGTCGAGCCCGCTCTCGGGGTGCACTTCGGGTGCGATCGGACATGCGGTTTGACCCTTTCTGGGAATTGCGTGCTCACCCGGTCGACGGGGCCGAATTCGCGGCCCCGTCGACCGGGTACTGGATCGATTGCCCTACTTGCCCATGAGCGTGACTTCGGTGGTGCGCTCGGCACCGTCCTGGCCCTGCAAGGTGATGGTCACCTTGTCACCGGGCGCATGGGAACGAACGGCCGCGACCAACGTGTCGGGATCGCGGATGTCTCGGTCATTGAGCTTGGTGATCAGGTCGCCGGTGCGGATGCCCGCCTTCTCAGCGGGGCTGCCGGGCACGACCCGTCCCACGAGCGCTCCCGGCTCACGTCCGACGCCGATCTCGACTCCGAGGGTCGTCTGTTCCGCCGATCCCGTGGCCAACAGCTCGTCGGCGATGCGTCGAGCCTGGTCGATGGGGATGGCGAAGCCGAGGCCGACCGAGCCGGCTTGCTGCTGGCTGCCTCCGCCTCCCGGGCTGTAGATCGCGGAGTTGATCCCCACGACCCGTCCGTCGGCGTCCACGAGCGGGCCGCCCGAGTTGCCGGGGTTGATGGCCGCATCGGTCTGCAACGCGTTGAGCACGCTGGATTGGCTGCCACCTTCACCGCCCGCACGGACCGGGCGGTCCTTGGCACTGATGATGCCGCTCGTCACCGTCCCGGACAGACCGAACGGCGAACCGATCGCCACGACCGGAGCGCCGACCGGAAGGTCGTCGGAACGCCCCAGTTCGGCCGGGGTCAGACCGGTGATGTCGGCCTTGACCACGGCGAGGTCCGAGTTCGGGTCAGTGCCGACGACCTCGACCGGGGCCGAGCGGTTGTCGTGGAACAACGCTGTCATCTCGCCGGATTTGGCGCCTTCGGCCACGTGGTTGTTGGTGAGGATGTAGCCGTCTTTGCTGAGCACGATCCCGGATCCCTCACCGGAGCCTTGCGTGGTCTCGACCTGCAGCTGAACCACGCTCGGGAGCACCTTGTCCGCGATCTGCTGCACCGATCCGGGCTGAGCGACGTTCGTGCTGCGCGCGGGTTTGGCACCGCCGATCGTGGAGGACACCGTGCCGCTGTCGCTGCCTGCCCGGTAGCCGAGCACGCCGCCGACCCCACCGCCGACCAGACCGGCCAGCAAGGCCAATGCCGCCATACCGGCGATCATCTTGCTCGGCCCGCGCTTGGTGCGCTGCGTCCCCTGCACCGGGTTCATCGACGGGTGACCGTGATTCCAGCCCTGCTGCGGCGCTTGGTTCCCCTGGTTCGGGTACGCCTGCTGGTTCGGGTACGCCTGGTTCGGAGGTGGCGGCTGGTTCGGGTACGGCTGCTGGGGATAGGGCTGGGTCTGGTGGTTCGGCTGCTGCTGGTTCGGGTCCTGCTGCCACGGGTGCCCCTGAGCCGGCTGGCCCTGAACCGGCTGGCCCTGGCCCTGAACCGGCTGGCCCTGCCACGGCTGGCCGGCCCCTGATTGTTCCGGCTGCGGCTGGTTCGGCTGCGGCTGGTTCGGCTGCGGCTGTTGCGCCTGTGGGTGGTTCGGCTGCGGCTGGTCCGGCGCGGGCTGATCACCGCCTTCCGCGTTCGGCTGGTCGCCTCGAGCCCCTGCAGGCGGCGTCTCGGCGGAACCACCCGCAGCGGTGTTCTCTGCCTGCGGCTGCGGTTCTTCGGAGGGGTCCTCCGAAGACCTCGGGGGCTTGTCGGTCATGCCTCCACTGTGCGCCATGGAGCTGAGAGGTGCCTGAGACCCCGCTGTGTGAGAACCACGATCTTGATGTCGAAAACCTGATCGAGCTCACGAGGAAGCGATCGGACACGACGAGCACGAGCCACTCGCGGCACGCGAACCGCGGGCGTGGGAGCTACACGGACCGCAGCCGTTCGGCCATCTGTTCCGGGGTCACGTCGTTGATCCAGACGCCCATGCCGGATTCCGAACCGGCCAAGTATTTGAGCTTGTCCGCCGACCGCAGCACCGAGAACACCTCCAGATGCAGCCAGGACAGTTCCCGTCCGGTGTTCACCGGTGCCTGGTGCCAGGCCGCGATGTAGGGCAGCGGGCGATCGTAGAGCCCGTCCAGCCGCCGCAGCAGTTCGAGGTAGGTCACCGCGAAATCGTCCCGCTCGGCCTCGTCGAGTTCGGTCATGTCCGGGACCTGGCGGTGCGGAACAACATGGACCTCCACCGGCCACCGCGCGGCCGGCGGGACGAACGCGGTCCAGTGTTCGGACTCGACGATCACCCGCTCGCCACTCGCCCGCTCGGCGGCGAGCACGTCCCCGAGGACCGGGCGCTCGTGCTCGTCGAAGTATTCGCGCGCGGTCGCCAGCATGCGCTCGGTCTTGGGCGTGACGAACGGGTAACCGTAGATCTGCCCGTGCGGGTGGTGCAGGGTCACACCGATCTCTTCACCCCGGTTCTCGAAGCAGAACACCTGCTCGACGCCCGGTGTGCGGGACAGTTCACGGGTCCGGTCGGCCCACGCGTCGACAACGGTGCGGACCCTGGCGGGTTCGAGCGCACCGAACGAGCTGTTGTGGTCGGCGGTGAAGCAAACCACCTCACAACGTCCGCGCGCGGGCGCGGCCGCAACCATCGACGTGCCTTCCACGGTCCCGGAAGCGGCACCGCTGCCGTTCGCGAACGACGGGAACTGGTTCTCGAAAACGACCACCTCGTAGTCGGTTTCCGGAACCTCGCTGGGACGTTCGGGAGTGCTCGGGCACAACGGGCACTGGGCTGCCGGCGGTTTGTAGGTGCGGGACTGCCGGTGGGCGGCCATCGCGACCCACTCCCCGGTCAGCGGATCCCGCCGCATCTCCGAGGCCGGTGACTGCGCGGGCAGCTCCCGCGTGTCGACGGCATCGCGCACCACCGAAGGGTCGGAATCGAAGTAGATGATCTCCCGGCCGTCGGCGAGACGTCGTGCGGTCCTCTTCAACGTGATCCTTCCTTCGTGCCACCGGAAGCGTCGGCGACCATGACCGTCGGCACCTGCTCGTCGAGCACCTGCCGGGCCTCCGATGGCAGACCGTCGTCGGTGACCAGCACGTCGACCTGGTCCAGGTTGACGATCGTGGATATCCCGACCGTCGACCACTTCTCGTGGTCCGCGACTACCACCAGGCGCCCGGCGGCTTGTGCGAGTGCCCGATCGGTTTCGCCCTCGTTGAGGTTCGGGGTGGTGAACCCCGCCTTGGCGGACATCCCGTGGACACCGAGGAACACCATGTCGAGGTGCAGCGAGCGCAACGCCTGTACCGCGACCGGCCCGACCAGGGCGTCCGACGGGGTCCGCACCCCGCCGGTCAGCACGACGGTCCGGTCCGTGCGGTTGCGCTGCTGCAGGACGTCGGCGATGCGGACGGAATTGGTCACCACGGTCAGGTCGGGGACTTCGTCGAGGTGTTTGGCCAGCGTCCACGTGGTGGTTCCCGCCGACAGGCCGATCGCCATGCCGGGGTGGACCAGCGTCGCCGCGAGCGCGGCAACGGCTTCCTTCTCCGCGAGCTGGCGCACCGACTTCGCTTCGAAACCGGGCTCATCGGTGCTGGGGCCGCCCGTCGAGGTCGCGCCGCCGTAGACCTTCTCCACCAGCCCGCGCTTGGCGAGCGCGTCGAGGTCCCTGCGAATGGTCATGTCCGAGACGCCCAACCGCAGAACGAGCTCGCTGACCTGCACCGCGCCGGTTCGGCGCACCTCGTCGAGGATCATCTCCTGGCGCTGACGTGCGAGCACTCCACCCATCCTGTCCTCAACCCGTTCCCGCTGGGAACAAGTTCTTCCTGCACACTTCAACAGGTCAAGTCAACAGAAACAAACACTACTGGAGGATAGATCCAGGAGAAAGTCCGGGTATATCAACACACAACCCGAGGTTTGTGTTCAATGGTGTTGAATCTCTCGGGCTCAGGCCGCCGACCCCGGCAGTCGCATGCGCAGCAACGCACCGCCTTCGGGCGCCGCCCCCGCCCACACGACCCCGCCGTGACGCTCGGCGACCTGCTTGACGATCGACAATCCCAGCCCCGAGCCCGGCAACGTGCGCCCCTCGGACGAGCGGTAAAAGCGTTCGAACACGAACGGAAGGTCGCTCGGGGCGATCCCCGGACCGGTGTCGGCGACTTCCAAGTTCGCGAACCCCGCACCGTCCGGACGCAGCTGGACCCGGACCGTGTCCCCGTCGCGGCTCCACTTGGCCGCGTTGTCCAGCAGGTTGAGCACCGCGCGTTCCAGCGCGGTCGCATCCCCCATCATCGTCCACGGCTCCAGCCGCACGTCGAACTCGACGCCCGACGCGCGCCTGCGAGCCCGGCTCAACGCACGTTCGACCACGTCGACCAGGTCGACCGGTTCGTGCACGGTCTGCGGAGCGTCCTCCCGCGCGAGTTCCACCAGGTCGCCGACGAGTGCGGACAACTCGGTGATCTGGCCGCGCACGTCGGCGAACATCTCGTCCCGATCCTCTTCCGCCAGCGTCGGGGTATCCGGCCGGGCCGAGGCCATCAGCAGTTCCAGATTGGTGCGTAACGAGGTCAGCGGGGTCCGCAGTTCGTGTCCGGCGTCGGCCACCAGGCGCCGTTGCTGCTCCTGCGACTCGGCGACCGCGCCCAGCATCCGGTTGAAGCTCGCGGTCAGCCGGGCGAGTTCGTCGTCCCCGGCCACCGGGATCGGGCGCAAGTCACCGGTGAGCGCGACGCGTTCGGTCGCCGCCGTCAGGCGCTGCACCGGCCGCAACCCGGCTCTGGCCACAGCCGTCCCCGCTGCCGCGGCGAGCAAACTGCCCGCGCCACCCATCACGATGAGCACGATGCTCAGCTGCGCCAGGGTGGCCTTCGTCGGGCGCAGCGACTGGGACATCACCACCGCGCCGTTGTCGGACGGCACGGCCACCACTCGGCTGTCGGTGGCGTCGTCGGTGCGGATCGACAGCTGGCTGCGGCCCCGTGCGACGGCCAGCTCCGCTCGACTCGTCGGCGGGTTGTTCCTGGCGCTCTCCAGCACCGATCCGTCCGGTGCGAGCAGGGTGATCCGCAGGTCCGCGGCCGCGTAGAACGCCACCGGCAGCGTCTGCACACCGGGTCCACCGACCAGCGGCCCGGCTTCCGCCTCGACGGCGCGACGCACCAAGCTGTCGTCGAGTTGCTGGTAGAGGCTGTCCCGCACGGTGAAGAACGCCGCTACCGAGACCAGCGCCACCGCACCCGCCACGCAGAGCGCCGCGAGGAGCGTGACGCGATTCCGCAACGAGACCCGATGCCACCATCCGACGCGGTGCACACCGACGTCGAGATCGACGAGGTCGGGCGGGGGTGGGGCCGGTTTGCTCACGGAGGGGTCTCCCGCAGTACGTAGCCGACGCCGCGCACGGTGTGCAGCAGCCGGGGTTCCCCGTCCGCCTCGGTCTTGCGGCGCAGGTACCCGACGTAGACCTCCAGCGCGTTGCCGGAGGTCGGGAAGTCGTAGCCCCAGACGTCCTCGAGCAGTCTGCTGCGGGTCAGCACCTGCTTCGGGTGGGCCATCAGCAGTTCCAGCAGCGCGAACTCGGTCCGGGTGAGGCTTATCGGTCGGTCGCCACGACGGACTTCGCGGGTTCCCGGATCGAGTTCCAGGTCGGCGAAGCGCAGCGGTTCGGGCCACTCGTCCTGCGGAAGATCCGGCGTGGCCCTGCGCAGCAGGGCGCGCAATCGTGCCAGCAGCTCTTCCAGGGCGAAGGGCTTGGGCAGGTAGTCATCGGCTCCCGCGTCCAGCCCGGCGACTCGGTCGGAAACCGCATCACGAGCCGTCAGCACCAGGATCGGCAGGTCGTCACCAGTGCTGCGCAGGCGCCGGGCGACCTCCAGACCGTCCAGCTTCGGCATCATGACGTCGAGGACCACCGCGTCCGGCCGTTGCTCGCCCAGCCAGTCCAAAGCTTGTTGACCGTCCGCGGCGAGCTCCACCTGGTATCCGTTGAACTGCAACGACCTACGCAGTGACTCGCGCACGGCCCGGTCGTCATCGACGACGAGGATGCGCATGCCCTCAGTCTTACGCGACAGCCTGAGAACTGCCTGAGAGGTGCCTGTGCGCGGGGCGTCCGTCCGGTTCCTGTGACTTGTCTCTCCGCTCCCCGGCCCGGCGCGGTTCCGCACGAGCCGATACCCGCGCGGAACCGCGAACACGCCGCCCGACGACGGGTCAGCGGGTGTGGAAGTAGCGGACGAGTTCGCGGGGGACGAGCTTGCGCTCGCCGTCGACCACGATCGGAACCAGCTGCGGCGCGGACGCCTTCCACTGCGACCGCCGGTGGCGGGTGTTGCTCCGCGACATCTTGCGCTTCGGTACCGCCATCAGTTCGCCTCCGTGCCCTGCTCGTTCCTGCCGGTGCCTTCCGGGCGCTGCCGCGAGCCGTAGCGGCGGCGGAACTTCTCGACCCGCCCCTCGCTGTCGAGCACCTGGTTCCGCCCGGTCCAGAACGGGTGCGAATCGGCGGTGATGTCGACGACGATCAGCGGATACGTTTCGCCGTCCTCCCATTCCACGTAGCGGTCGGAGGTGCTCGTCGATCTCGTCAGGAACCGGGTGCCGGTGTTGGTGTCCGCGAACACGACCGGTCGGTACTCGGGATGGATACGTGGCTTCACTGTTCTCCTCTCCACTCGCCCGGCCGGATGCCGGGCTGCTCGTCGTCGACCGACCACGCCTCGGGCCGGTCAGGAACGCCCCTGTTCGGAGGCCACGTCGGAAACCTCGTCGCCCGCGTCGGCGCACGGATCGACGTGCCACTCCCCGAACGGGTCCTCGTAGGCCGCCCAGGCCGACTCGCCCGCGGCGAGTTCCTCGTCGGTGAGCAGCGCGGCCTCCAGCGCGCCGGTGATCTCCGCCGGGTCGGCTTCATGCGCGATAACCACGAGTTCTTGCATCCGGTCGCCGTAGGGGTCGGCCCAGTTGACCGATGCCCGGAGCCTGCGGTCGGGGTCGATGTCCGCCCATTCGGAGGACGGCAGCGCTGCCAACCAGGGCCCGGCGTGACCGACGCCGAGTCCTCCCCCGGCGGATTCGAGCCACAGCACGGTGTCGGGTTGGCTGGCGACCCAGACGCGCCCGCGAGTGCGCACGACTCCTTCGAGCAGCACGTCCAGGGCGTCGTGCAGACGTTGCGGGTGGAACGGACGGCGCTGTTCGAACAGCACGAGCGAGACGCCGAGTTCGGCTCTGAAGTCGGGGTGGCCCCGCAGCAGGTGACCGTGCGGTCCGTCCACCTCCCCGCGTCGGGCGCTCTCCGGGACGCCTGCCAGTAGCTCGGACATGTCGAGACCGCTCATCGACGTCCGCACCGCGTCCGGCGTGAGCCTGCTGATCACGGTTTCGGTCCGAGCCGCCTGCCACTGGTCGGTTTCGGCCGCGGCGAGCACGACGGCGTCGGCGAACTCGACCTGGCCGACGGCGACCTGGGCGAGCGTCCGTTCGTCCTCGGCGCTGCCGCCGAGTCCGCGTTCGGTGAGCGGTTCGTCGCCGCTGACATCGGTCAGCCAGCTCGGCACGTCGACAGCGGTCACCACGGCGCGCAGGTCGAGGTCCGGGCCGACCGGGCGGTCGTCGACGAGCACGTGTTGCAGTGCCCAGCAGATGGCTTCCGGTTCGAGAGCCGGATCCAGCCGCACCACGATCCGCTCCACGTCGGTGGCGCCGGCGAGCTCCCGCAGCAGCGGCAGCAGGTCGTGGCGAAGCGTGCAGGACACGCAGCCGTGGGCGAGCTCCAGGACGGTGGTTCGGTCGTGGTCGCCGTGGCGCAGGCGGCGCCGGACGATGCCCTGGTGGATCTCGCGGAGATCGTGGTGGACGAGCGCGGTTCCGGCCGGGTTCTCCGCACGCGTGGCCTCGGCTGTCGCCGTGACGTGGTCTTCGTGGATTCCGGCGAGCACGATCAGCGGTGTGCGTCGTTCGCCGGTGGCCTGCTCCCGCTCGGGCGGCTCGGGTTCCATCCCCACCTCCACTTGGCAATGGTTTTCATTAGCTGCTCGACACGGTACTCTCCTCGGTGGCTAAATGAAAACGGGTTTCATTATCAAGGAGTGAGCCATGTCCGTCCGCTGCCAAGTCACCGGGAAGGAACCCGGATACGGCAAGCAGGTCTCGCACTCGAACGTGCGCACCAACCGCCGCTGGCTGCCGAACGTGCAGCAACGCCGCTACTGGCTGCCCTCCGAGCGACGCTGGATCCGCCTCCGGCTGTCCACGAAGGGCATCAAGACCATCGACAAACGAGGCATCGAGTCGGTGGTGGCCGACATGCGATCCAGGGGAGAACACGTCTGATGGCCGCAAGCGAGGTCCGCCCGATCATCAAGCTGCGATCCACCGCAGGCACCGGGCACACGTACGTGACCAGGAAAAACCGGCGAAACAACCCGGATCGCATGCGACTGCGCAAATTCGACCCCGTCGCGCGGCGGCACGTCTGGTACCGCGAGGAGAAATAGGAACGATGGCCAAGAAGTCCAAGATCGTCCGTGACCGGCAGCGCCGGGACACCGTCGCCCGCTACGCCACCCGGCGGCGGGAGCTGAAGAAGATCGTCGCGTCGCCGGCGAGCGGCCAGGCCGAACGCGACCGGGCTCTCGCCGAGCTGCGACGCCAGCCGCGGGACGCCAGCGCCACTCGGCTGCGCAACCGCGACGTGATCGACGGTCGCCCGCGCGGCTACTTCCGCAAGTTCGGGCTCTCCCGCGTCCGGCTCCGCGAGCTGGCGCACAACGGCGAACTGCCCGGCGTAGCCAAATCGAGTTGGTGAACCCATGCTCAGGAACGAACGACGCCCCGGAGCGCGAAAGAAGGAGAACCTCCTGCGCAGGGAGGGAGTGGTGGAGGTCGACTGGAAGGACACCGCGCTGCTGCGGAAGTTCCTCTCCGACCGGGGCAAGATCCGGTCGCGCCGCGTCACCGGCCTGACCCCGCAGGAACAGCGCGACGTCGCCAAGGCGATCAAGAACGCGCGGGAAATGGCCCTGCTGCCCCATCGGAGCTCACACAGGTGAGCACCGCACGGCGCGCGTCGTGATCACCGCGCCTCGACCCGCGCGCGGTGAATTCGAGCACGTGTGCCGTTCGGGGCGTTGCCGCGTCCCGAACGGCACACGGCAGGATGTTCCGAATGAGCAATACCCGACGAGTACCTCCGATCAGCGACCACGCGCCGTCCGCCGACCTCTACGACGTGATGCGGCGCCGTCGCGACGTGCGCTCCGAATTCACCGGCGAGGAAATCGACCGCGACACGCTGACCCGCGTCCTCACCGCAGCGCACAGCGCCCCCAGCGTCGGCCTGAGCCAACCTTGGGACTTCGTGCTGGTGCGGGACGAGAACACCCGGCGATCATTCCGCGACCACGTGTTGGCCGAGCGCAGCGTGTTCGAGGCCGACCTCAGCGGCGAGCGGGCCCAGACCTTCTCCAAGATCAAGGTGGAGGGTGTGGTGGAGTCCTCGCTGGGCATCGCCGTCACCTACGACCCCGAGCGCGGTTCGCCCGCGGTCCTCGGCCGGCACGCCATCGCCGACGCGGGCCTGTACTCGGTGTGCCTGGCGATCCAGAACCTGTGGCTGGCCGCGACCGCCGAAGGCCTCGGCGTCGGCTGGGTCAGCTTCTACCGGGAAGACTTCCTGCGGAGGCTGCTGGACATCCCGTCCGGGGTACGCCCGGTAGCCTGGCTCTGCCTCGGGCCGGTACAGGCCCTCGCCGAGACACCTGACCTGGAACGACACGGTTGGCGCGAACGCATGCCGCTGGAGTCTGTCGTCCATCACGAGAAGTACACGCGACGTTCCGCCCGGTAGCCTGGTCGTCGAACGGAGAGCAATCTTCGTCCGGGAAGGACAGCGTCGTCCGTCCCGGCGACGTCGAGCGAGGACGCGGTGCGACTGGCGGATACGCTGCTGGCAGGGCATGTTCCGGCACAGGACCGGAACGTCCGGATACTGCTCGACTCCGCCCGCACTCGGGAAGCCGACGTGGCGTTCGACGAGTTGATCGCCCCCGGCCCGAACTTCGTCGGCAGCCAGTGGAACCGCGCCACGGTGCTGGTGCATCGCGCCACCCTGGCTTGGCGGCTCGATCGGATCGCGCTCAGCATCGAACTCGCCGCCGAAGGCTGGACCGAACTGGACCTGAAGAATCCTTCCGGTACCGGCGCGGCACACACCACCGGCATGATCGGCTACCTGCAGGCGTTGATCGGACGTCGCAGAACCTCGCAGCAGTTCCTGTGCCTGTCCGTGGACCTCGCCCGCGAATCGAACGAGCAGGCGGCATTGACGCACTGCCTGACCAGGCAGGCCAGCATCGTGCTGATCCAGGCCGGCGGACGTCGCTCCCCGGAAGCGGCCCGGGAGGACTTCGACACCGCCCACGCGCTCTTCGACGAGGCACTCTCCTTGTCTTCGCACGGCCAGCTCCGCCGCACGGCACTGGCCGGGCTCGCCCGCGCCATGGCCGCGCGCGACGAACCCGAGCGGGCCCTGCCGCTCGCCCAGGAAGCCGCCCGGCTGAGCGTCGAAGCCGAGGACCAGTTCACCGGTTCGCTGTCGAACTGGGCGATCGCGTCCTGCCACCAGCGGTTGGGCAGCATCGAAACGGCCCGCACATACTTCAGCCGTGCGCTGGAGGGTGCGGAGAACATCCACGACGCGCTGTTTTTGATGCGCTTCTCCTTCGACCTCGCCGACATCTGCCGGGAACTGCGCGACCCGACCGGCGAGGCGGTCGCACTTCGCCGGACCGTGGAAACCAGCCTCAGCGGGGTGCGGACGCTGCAGGAAGGGCTCGGGCAGGCACTGGAACAGCGCCGCGTCGCCGTTCAGGCGCAACGGCTCGCCCTGGCAGCGCAGGAAGTGGCCAACCGCGATTCGCTGACCGGCCTGACCAACCGGCGCGGGCTGCAACAGCACGCCCCCGCCCTGCTGGACCGCACCGCGGCCGCCGGGCGGGTGCCCTGGTTGCTGATGGTCGACGTGGACCAGTTCAAGGAGATCAACGACCTCGCGGGCCACACCACCGGGGATTCGGTGCTGCAGGAGATATCGCGGACGCTGCGCAACGAATGCCGGGCGGGCGACCTCATCTGCCGTTGGGCCGGTGACGAATTCGTGGTGCTGCTGCTCGACTCCGTCGAGGAGGTCTCGGACGCGGGCCCGCGAGCCGCCGAACGGATCCGGGCAGCCGTCGAGGAGCACGACTGGCGCATCCTGCTCCCCAACCTGCCCGAACCCACCGTCAGCATCGGTGTCGCCGCGGGCATGGTCACCTTCGAGCACCTGTTCGCCGCCGCCGACCTCGCCCTCTACCGAGCCAAGCGGGAGGGCCGCAACCGCATCGAAGTGGACCGGACCGGCCCGGCGGAGGACCGCCCCACCATCGCCTGACCTCACCACGCCCACCACGTGTCGGCGCCCGAGGCGCAGCGAGGTACCCTGCAGGAGATCGGCCAAGGTCGATCTCGCCCTCGTAGCTCAGGGGATAGAGCACCGCTCTCCTAAAGCGGGTGTCGGAGGTTCGAATCCTCCCGGGGGCGCAACACCGCAGGTAAGCGATGGTGGGAGCCGATTCCGGCGATGATCGGCCCCCACTTTATCTCCACAGTGGCTCGGCTCTCCAGCTGCATCTTCGCCAGCGCTTCAGCCGCTGAACTGCCCGCCGCCTTCCGGCTCATGTACACGTCCTGGGTCATGCTGACCCGCTCGTGGCCGAGGTAGTCGGCGATCTCCCGGGTGAACAGATCGGCCAAATCCAGCTGGGACCCCCCGGTGTCGAAAGGCCTGCAGGTGCAGGCCTTTCGACTGCGTCCCGGCGAAGGCCTCGCACACCACCCGCGGGCGTTGTTACACGTCAATCCGCAGGTCGCCGCCTCGTCGGATGCTGACTGATGTGTGGATGCAGCACATCGCATGAGCTCTCACTCAGAACGGCCACGGCTGGCGTACGGACTTCGCTGGGCTGTTCGGGTGACGAGTAGAACTACGCTCCACCAGCTGAAATGTGTTCGATACTGTGCGGTCGAGGTGGATCAACGACGTGGGGAGCACCGTGGCTGGCATTGATGTTCCGCCGGAGCTGCTCGAGCGGATGCGGGGCATCCTCGACGGCGGTGCGCACGGCTTGGAAGACATCGCCAACTCACAGCCGCCTGGCATCGACGCGGGGGAATCCACGTCGACCGTGGCCGAAACGCTCGGGTTGCTTATGCAGTCCAGCGCGGGGGCGCTGGCCGGGGTGCAGCAGATGACCAACGACGTTCAGGTCACGCGCGAGACGTACCTGAACAACGACGAAGCCGCAGCGAACCTGTTCGGCCGCCACGAGCAGTAAGAACTACCGGGGGACGAGCAGATGACGGCGGTCAACACGCAGGTTCTCGCGGACCCGTCTTCGGCTCGCGAGGGGGCGCGGTACCTCACGCACTTGAGTACCGCCCATCGCGATGCGGCGACGGCGGTGCACAAGAGCCGTTCGACCTCGGAGGCCGAGTGGGAAGGCGCAGCCGCCGAGGCGTTCCGGGACGAGGCATCACGCAGTGCTCACGATATCGACGAGCTCGCCCGGATCACCGACAAGATCGTACGGGCGCTGGAGAGCTTCGCCGACTACATCGCCACGTGTCTGTCCAGAATGGACCACGCCAGGCAGGTGGCCCGGGAAGGCGGTTTGAGCGTCCGAGGCTGGTAGATCGAAAAGCCGCCAGGTGACCCCACCCAGGCCGCGCCGGAGGGAATGGGAAGCCCGTCGCTGCCGGGTCTCAATCCCGCTCACCAACGGCAACAGGAGCTGGAGGCCAAGCTCGACGCCTGGCGGGAAGCTGAAGGCCTGGTCAACTGGGCCAGACGGCTCGAACGCACCGCCCACGAAGAACTGAACTCCGCTCTGGCCGATGCCAACAACCTCGTCGCATCGCTGACCAAAGCGGCCACCTGGATCGCCAACTCCGTCGCCACCGTGGGAGCACTCCACGGCGCCGCGACGAAACTCCAAAGTATGGCCACCGAGCGACTGCAGTTTGTCGAGCAATTCAGACAACTCTCCGCCAACTCCAGCATGCCAACCGCCGCCCGCGAGGCGCATCTAACCCGCCTCATGTCCAGCATCGGACTCACCCAGCAACAAGCCGACTCCAACGCAGGCGCACTGGCCAACCTCGGCAACACCAAAACCGGCAACCTCGCGTTCAACCCGCTGACCAAGAACTTCGGCGGCTCGAAACCGGGTGTCTTACGAGAAATCGGCCGCATGGGATCAGTCCCTACGTTCATCCTCACCGGCATCGAATCCGGCCGACAGATCATCGTCGAAGGCAAACCCGTCGGCAAGACATTGAAAACCAACTTCGAAGTATGGGGAGTCGGAGCCCTCACAGGTGGAGGCGCTGCGGCCGCTGCTACGACGGCCGGGTTCGCAGGCGGACCAGTAACACTGGTGGGTGTTGGTGTAGGCGTGGCCGGAAGCACCGTCTACGGCTACTTCCAAGACAACACTTGGGAAGACTTCAAACACGACTCCAAGGAAGTCGGCAAAGAATCTCTCGACCAGTACGGCAAATCACAGGAAGAGATGCGTAAGGTCGAGCAGAAGCACCCAGGCTCAGTTCCGTTATCGAAGTGGTAGGCATGCCCAAGTTCCTCAAGCTCGTGCTCGTCCTACTGCTATGCGCCATCGGCATCGCCCCCTTGGCCATCGCACCGGGCGTTGCCGAGTCCCACGGCCTCGAACGCTCTACCGGATCGACGATAGGTGCGTTGATCACGATGGTCTGGTTCGGCCTCATGTGGTGGGTCAGCTACAAGATCACTCGGTGGCAAGCACGTCGCGAGCTTGGCGCAGAAGTCAACCGTCTGCTTGAGCCTTATCGGGATGCCGACGGAGGAAATACCGACCAAGGCAAGCACGAACAATGAGCCAGCCACGCTCGGGACGGATCGTCCTCGTCGGCCTGGTGCTGATGACTGTTCCACTGGTTCCGCTGTGGGTGGCCGGTCCCGCCGCCGCCGCGTTTGGGTGGGACCCGCACGCCGCCGAAGTCGGTAGTGGTGTGCTCGCGGCACTGTTATTCGTCGGGATGGCTGGGATCGCGTGGGAACTCATTCGCCGCGCCCAAGATGCCGACGAGCAGTAGCGACAATCAGGGAGCCGAGTGGTGGGCAACGCGGACATATTCTCCCCCGATGACCAAGGCGTCGCGCCTGCGGTGTTCGGCGCGGAGGGACTCGACGAGGACGAACTTGCGGACGAGCTTGAGGCCGACTCCAACCCCGCGGAGACAACACCCCCACAACCCCAGGAGCAAGCATTCGTCATCCCCGCTGAAGAGGCCACCCCGCCGCAAAGCGAGGTAACCGTCCAGCTCGCACGTACTCCCGACGACGAGCTGGTCATGCTGGCCTTCAGCACACCGGAACGACTGGCAGCCTGCCTCGGCAACGAACAACCCTGGATCGCAATCCCGAAGTCAGAACTCCAACCCGTCCAACACGCCTGCGAAGCCGACATCCTGGAAATCGACCCAGTGCTCCCCGCGGACTGATCGCCACTGCAGTACCAAACGGGTCCAGAGCTCGTGTGTTCAGAGTTTCTTTTCTTCATCAAGGGCAGCCCCTCCGGGGCCGCCTGCCTGCTGTCTGGTGCGCCCGGCCAAGCCGGTCGCCGGGCGTGCGGCTGACGCCGATCCCGGCGCCGGCGGCCGGGCGCGAAAGGAAAGCAGGCGGCCAGGAACCACGGAGGGGCCGCCGGGAGCGACGCGCCACACGAAGATCGGCGCACTATATGCACGGGACGGTGTGGCCGCTTGGCGTAGGTGGGCACCTTCACCCTCACCTTGCTTACGATCCGTCAACTCATGCACGGCTCTCCTGCTTGTGGTTGCGTCGCAGGTCCCGACAGACATCAACAGCAGTCTCGACAGAACCTGCCACCAGACAGGGCGTCCGCTCGAATCTCGTCAAGTGACTGTCGAGCAGGGGCCCGGTGACGTAGACAATGATCATGCGTTTGCTCCGACGCCACTACCGACTCCGACCGCCTGTTCGCCATGCCGCTCGTCGTCCACATCGCCCTCATGCTCGCGATGGCCGTCGTCTTAGCCATCGCCCTCGGCTCCGGACTGTGGTGGAGCATCGGCCAACCAAGCGTCATCACCGGCAAGCCCTGGACGGCCAAGGAAAGCTTCGACTTCGTCAAGATTATCCTGGCTCTCGTCGGCGGCATCGGCGCAGTAGTCGCGTTGGTCGTCTCCTACCGAAAACAACGACTCGGAGAGACCGCCGAGAAACGACAAAAGGCTGCCGAATCGAGAGAGGATGCCCGGCTCTTCGGTGAAGACTTCGCCAAAGCGACCGAACAGCTCGGTTCGACGGAGGCGCCGGTCCGGCTGGCGGGCATGTACACCCTCGAACGCCTGGCGCAAAACACGCCCCATCAGCAGCAAACGATCGTCAACGTGCTCTGCGCCTACCTGCGGATGCCCTACACCCCGCCCGACTCCGAACCCGCCGAAGAACACCGGCAGGAGAACGAACGTCGTAAGCACGAACGCGAAGTCCGCCTCACTGCGCAACGCATCCTCGCCACTAACCTTCGCCCCCGTAAGACTTCGAAGGACCAGGCTGATGAGCACTGGAGAGGCATTCACCTCGACCTCACCGGCGCCACCCTCCTCGACTTCGACCTACACGAATGCCAACTCGACAAAGCCCTCTTCACCGGGGCGCAGTTCAAGGGGGACGCCAGCTTCGCCGGGGCGCAGTTCAGCAGGGACACCCGGTTCGACGGGGCGCAGTTCAGCAAGATCGCCTGGTTTTCCGGGGCACAGTTCAGCGGGGACGCCTGGTTTTCCTTGACGCAGTTCAGCAAGGTCGCCTGGTTCCGCGGGGCGCAGTTCAGCGAGGACGCCATCTTTCCAGCGGTGCAGTTCAGCAAGGATGCAAGCTTCCGCGGGACGCAGTTCAGCAAGGACGCCAGCTTCAACGAAATCCGGGTACGGCTCGATGTGACCCAAGACGTGTTGAGCAACCGGACCTGGCCTCAAGGATATGTCGTTACCGCGTGCTCGGAAGATGAGCGCCTGCCCGATGGCGAAGAGCAATGGCGCCACCTGGCACGCGTCGATACTGAAGAAAACGACGCGCACCCCGCTCCCATGGTCGACAGCCCTTGAGGCGCGGTGAGAGGTAGACACAGAGGCGAGCAGTCCCGGAGAGTCCAGTCCACGGGGGTACAAATCCGGTAAGTCTGAGCATGGCGACAGCTCGCAAACAATGACAAGCAACAACAGGGTTTTGCCTGGTCAGAGAGCATTTCGCCCCTGCTGTCGCTGGCCAGTAGATTCCCGAGCTCCAGTACATCACCAAGTGTGGTGCCGAACCCGTTACCGCCGTGCTCAACCAATTGAGGCGCCAAGTGGCCTCGGAGCACATCTGGTGCACACGCCAACGGCAACCAGCCAAAACAATGACAACTAATCAGCACGTCACCGGCCGCACCGCAGGCAGACGAAGCGGCGGAGTCCCTCCGAAAACGGCCACAAAAACCAACAGTAGCTGGCCAGCTGCGCTGCTGGCGCTACTCCTTCGGAGGTTGTGTCGTTCCGGGCTGGGCGTCGAGGGCGTTTTCCCGCCGGCGGGCGAGAAACAGCAGGAGCCCCACCCCTGCCATGACGACGAGCACGATCGCGGTGAAGATCATCAGTGCTGGGCCGAGCAGGTCGGGGCGGAACAGGTACATGGCGCCGAAGACGGCTGCGATCACGAGCAGAAACGTCCAGGCGACTCGGTCCGGGATCGTGGGCCGACGGGTCTGGTGGCGCAGTGCTTCGAACCCGGGGCGCAGTCGGAGCATCCCAGCGGCCAGGTTGTTGATCTTCGCTCCGTTGCGCACGGAATGCGCCATGCCGTTGTAGACCAACGCCCACAGCTCGGCGTTGGTTTCGAGATCACTGATGTAGGTGCGCACACGCCTACCATCGGCATCGTGCAACCGCAGCAACCAGCCGAACCAGACTCCTCGCAGGGTGATGTGGGTGATCCGGTACGTGTCGACCCAGCGACGGTTCACCCGAAGCCAGTCAGCGCCGGCCACGAGCTTGACACTCCACTCGCGCAGCAGCGTGAACACGAACACCACGCCGATGAGACCCCACGAGAAGGGCTCTTCCGCCCAGTCACCGCCCCCATCCATCACCGTGAACGCGATCATCGTGACGAGCGAAAGAAAACCCGCCGTTGCGGGTGCGAGCCACCAGGCATTGCCCTGGACTTCCAAGACCGGACCACGCCCGTCCGGGGATACATCGCTACTTCCCGGCTCCTTGCTCGATCCGCTCGGCATGCTCAGAACGGTCGGCGCAGCCGGCGGACGCGGCTCCCCTGTATGCACGTCCGGCTTGGGCGGCAGCTTCGTCGTCATCAATCAGCGTCCGTGCTCATCAGTCGTAGTAGTGGTGATCAACGTAGTAGCCCACCCCTGCGGCCAGCGCCGTACCGATCAGCAAAGTGCCGCCAGTCGCGGTCACTGCGCCAATGTATCCAGCGGCAGCGGCTCCGGTCATCACAACGCCAACTGCGGCGCTGGTTCCGGTCTGGGCTACCCCCTTCGTAATCGCCTTGTCCGCAGGTACGCCCGCATCGATCTCTTTCTTCACACTACGGACGGCGACGATGCCGCCCACGATGCCTACGCCCTTGACCGATTTCCCGACAATTTGCTTTGCACGACCAGGACCCGGGATCTTGGCATCAACGCTCTTTCCTGGCTGTGCTGCGTTTTGCGCCGTTTTCACCTTCCCTGCCCACACCACTTGATTGGACAGGACTTTTTGCCGGTCCGCTGGTGTCAGCGTCGGGTCGTCAAGTACCGCAAGAGCTCCCTCAGCACGGGCCTGTGATGTGGCAGCCGCCTCCGTCAAGGCCTTGGCGGTCAGATGCGAGCCCGAGTAGGCGCCGGTTAGCATCGGTGCCCACGCCCAGCCTTTGGGCAGGAGGTAGTCACCGAGACCATTGTTGACCTTCAGCGCCGAGACTAACGACTCGTGTGCCTCGGTCTCTTCGCCACGCGCGTCGCGAACGGTACTGAGGACCTCGTTCCAAATATCGACCTTTTCCTGGTAAGCCGCGAGGATTCGCCGGTCTTCTGGCGACCGGTCATTGTCGGCACCTGGGCCGGGGTTATAGAGCTCCACACCGGGTTTCGGTGGCTTTTCGATAGTCGTTGGAGTCACAACCAAACCGCCTCGTTGTGCCACCATGCGAGCTTGGTCAATGCGGCTTGTAACCGTGGCAATCGTGTCGGCGAACTCCTCCACAGCGACCTTGGTGCGGTTCAGGAACTCCGCAACCTGGTCGGCATCACCGCCGTTTCCTGAGACAAGCTCGCGGAACGCTTCACCAGCCTCTCCTCTCCAAACCGCCTCGGAATTCGACTCCGCCTTGTGCAGCCCGGTACCCAAGTCGTGCACCCCATCATGGAGTTTCGCCAGCCAGCGAGCTGCTTCGCGGCACGAACCAGGGTCAGCCTCGACGACCGTATTGACCGAGTGCGGCATCAGTTACCCCCATCGACCTTCGGCAGCTCATCGGCTGCGTTCTGATCGGTCTTGCTGTAGGCCGCGCGCCCAGCAGAAACGTCCTCGGCTGTACGGACCGTTCCATCCAGCAGGCCTGCTGCCGCTCGGAGCAGAGTTGCGATGGAGGCCTGGACCTCCGCTGTGGACTGGCCCGCATTCACTTCGCTAACGGGCTCTTGTGCCGCTGCGCCGAGGCGGTCCGTTGAGGCGTGCATCCCGTTCGCGATCCGATGCAGTGCGTCCGGGGAAACACCGAGGCCGTTCACGAATCTTCCTCCACATTGGTTTTGTGCCGCAGTTCACTAGGCAGCTCGGCGTCCCAGAAGACGAGTTCGGCGCCGGCTTCCTGCTTCACTCCCGATACGCGATCGAGCGACACCGCGATCCACGGCTGCGCGGTGCCGCAGGCCCGCACCAATTCCTCCAGGGAGGAGTACGCCAACATCACCAACCGTCCATCGCTGTCCTGGCGCAGCTCAATCCGCGCCTCACGGTCGTGCAGGCCCACCCGTTGCGACAGGAGGTAGACCGTTTGTGCAGCGTCTTCCGACTCGTATCCCGCGTACTCCGAACCGAACACAGCCGGAGTCGCCGGCTGCCCGAGATCCCCCCACTGCGGGCTACCATCCCAGTTCACAAACACACCTCATCCGACATTGCCTCCGTTGGCACGGTAACGGAGCCATTCCCGTGGCAGTGTTGAGTTGCGTGATCACGCACAGTGGAGATCACTCAGATGGCCGAGTGGCGCAACGGTCGATGCCTACAGGCACAGTGCTGGATGAGTGTGGCGAGGCCATTTGCTGTTTGGACGACCGATCTGGTCTGTTCGAGTGAGGGGTTGGAGCAATCCTTCTCGTTATTCTGACGGTGCTCGGGCCGCTCGATAGTCTTGATCTTGATGGCTAAATTGGATCTTCGTGCGGCGTTCGCCCTGGGGGCTGGGTCGCAGGTCACGGCGCAGCAGGTGTTCACCAACAGGGTCTCGGAGATCGCGGCGTTCGACGGATCGTTGCAAGCATTGGCCTACACGTCGGAAGCAGCGTTGCGCCTAGGGTGCGGTCCTCATCAGGCTGCGGCTCCCGTCCCTGCCGGATTGCTCGGCGACATCCGACGCCAGTGCGGAGCACACACGATTTGTCTGGACACGCCGTTGCCGGAACGTCTGCGGCACGGCGGGGAGGAGTGAGGCATGGCCGGAGATGAAGTCCATGTCGCCCATGACCAGGTGCGGCAGATGGCGTCTGCACTGAGAAGCAGCACGGACGAACTGGACAGCGCGGCGAAGAATGCACCCGACATGCCCGAGGTGAGCACCTCGGCCGAGAAGATGAGCCACACGCTGGGAAAGCTCTCGCAGGCCGCGGCAGGCTTGATCGCCACGATCGACGAAGTCGCGGGCAAGATCGATGCCAGCGACGGGAGCTACGGCGACGTGGACAACCGCAACGCCGAACAGCTGCGGAAAGAATACTACGACGAGTACGCCGGTCGGCCGGACTGAGCGGGGAGTAGGACATGGCCGGGGAACTGGATACCGAGGTCCTGGACAAGCCCGACACGTGTCGGCGCACTGCCGAGTGGTTGGGCAAGCTCGCCAGCGGGATCACCGAAGTGGCCGACACCGCTAGCCAGCAGCGAAGTCCCTCCGAGGGCTTCTGGCAGGGCACTGCGGCGGACGCGGCACGCGGTGAGCTAGGCAGGCACGCCACGAACGCCGACGAGCTGGAAGGCGGGGTCAAAAAGGTCAAGACGGCCCTGGAGGTCTTCGCCGACGAGATCGGCACCGTGAACTCACGAATGGCCGATGCGCGTGGCACCGCCCGTGAAGCCGGATTGGTGATCAACGATACGAAGATCCTGCCGCCGAAACCGAGCCCCTCTGGCCCTGCTGGGCAGCCGAATGGTCCGAGCGGAGCGGCCGAGAAGAAGCAGAAGGCCTTCGAGGCAGCCGGCGAAACGATCGCAGACGCGCGGACAAGCAGGAGGACGCGCACCGCAAGCTCGAAGGCGACCTGCAGGACCCGAACGAGACCTTCAACACCGTCAAGACCCACGTGATGCGGGCCGTGACCGGCGGATTGACCGCGATCAAAACCTCCAGCGACAGCGCCTCCGCCCTCTTCGACAAGGCCGACGCCCTGCAAGGCCAAGCGAAGGACATGGACAAGCTGGCCAAGGCAGCCGACCACAGCAGCGACGCCGCCAAGACCAAGGTCGCCGCCATGCAGACCCAGGCCAAGGCCACGGTCGCTGATGCGCGAGGAGAGAGGACGGGTCGGCTCGCCAAGAAGTTTGGCCGGGTCGGCGACGCCGTCGCTGCGGACGCGAGCACGTACGTGGAGAGCGGTTCCAAAGCCGCGAAAGGGACGCGCTCCGTGCTCCGCGGTGTGCCGTATGCGGGGACAGCAATGACGGTGGGCTCGGAAGTCACCGATTACGTGACCGGCACCGATACGGCTGGAGAGGCCGCAATGGATACCGGTGCCAGCCTCGGCGGAGCCGCAGTCGGCGGCGCGGCCGGTGCTGCGGTCGGCTCGGCGATCTGCCCCGGTGTCGGCACCGTGGTGGGCGGAGCCCTCGGAAGTATGGCCGGGGACTTCCTCGCTACCACAGCAGAGAATGCCTTGACGGGCGAATAGGCGGACGAGGTATGTCGGAGGAGAATCCAGTGCTGCCGGAGCAGTTGCCGCCCCGACCGGACCCGTGGGCGGGTGAACCCCGACCACCGCGAGCGCCGGGGTTCATCAAGTGGGACAAGCCGCCGAAGGACCAGGATTCCGAACGCGATCGCAGTGAACGCCGAAAACCTCAGTCACCGGAGGGATGTGGACCGGTGCTGGAATGGTATCGGCACAGCCAACGTTACGCGATCAGCATGGGCGTCGTCGGCACCGTGCTGATCGGGTTTGGGATTGGCGTGCGACAGGGGCTCGACTACAGCTGGCTCGGGAGCGGATGGATGTGGCTCTTCCTTGCCGTGGCGGGGTTGGGTTTCTACGGGATCTTCCGCAAGGTCGGTGCGGCCGCGGGGGCCGACTGGTTGAAGGTCGGCCGCATGTGGGTGCTGCTGTACGAGCTCACCGAGATCAAAGCCCGCCACCGCGGGGCATCGATGCACCTGGACCTCAAAGACAGCGGCAACCGCAGCCTCCAGGTTCGGTTGGACGAATTGCAGGAGGACCGCGACCTGTGGGACCTGGTCTACAACGGTCTGCTGCACTCGGTACTCATCAACGGCGCGACAACGAACCACACGGTGCACTCGCGACTGAAAGTGCCCGAACCGCCGGAGTGAGCCAGCTTCTCAGTCCGAAGTCGAGTTCAGATCAAAGGTCACTAGGGTCCTCAGCTGGCGACATCGGCCGGTTCTGGTTTCTCGACGCGGCGCAGCACCGCGACGACCAACGCGGACAGGGCGAAGGCCACCACGGTGGCGACGATCGACACGGTCTGCAACGCGTCGGTGAACGCGGTTCGGGCGGTGTCGAGCACGAGCGTGCCCTCGGCGGGCGGCAGGCTGTCGGCGACGGCCGCCGCACCGCCGAGCGTGTCGCCCGCCTCGGCGCGCGCGTCCGAGGGCAACTCGGCTGCTGCGGTGGCCATCTGCGCGCGATACAGCACCGTTCCCAGGCTGCCGAGCAGGGCGACCCCGAGCGCTGCCCCGAGCTCCCCGACGGTCTCATTGAGCGCCGAGGCGGCCCCGGTCTTCTCTTCCGGCACGCTGCCGACCACCAGCTCGGTGCTCAACGCCATCAGTGGCGCGATTCCCAGACTGACGACGACGTTGCCGACGACAACCACCGCCAGCGCAAGCGCCCCACCAACCTGGGTGAAGACGAGGAAGCCGACGCCGCTGACGACGAGGCCGCCGGCCACGATGAACGCGAGACGCACCCGTTCAGCCAGCCACGGCGACAGCTGCGTCCCGACGATGACGGCCAGCGCCTGCGGCACCATCCAAGTGCCTGCCACCAGCGGTGAGAGCCCGAGCACGAGCTGCAAGTACTGGGTGATGAACACCTGGATCCCGGCCGTGGTCAGCAGCGCCATCATCAGGGTGACCATGCCGGTGGTGAACGTGCGGTTGGTGAACAGCCGCAGGTCGACCAGCGGCTGGGCGAGCGTGAGCTGGCGCCGGACGAACACCACACCGCCTGCCAGCCCGACAACGATCGCGATCAGCACCGTCGACACCGTGCCGCCGGCCGCGAGCTCCTTGAGCCCGTAGACCACGCCCATCACCGCGACCAGCGATAGCACCACGCTGACGGGATCCAACCGACCCGCGTTCGGTTCGCGGTACTCCGGCAGGACCCGCGGCCCCACGACCAGCAGCAGCGCCATGATCGGCACGCCGACCAGGAACACCGCTCCCCACCAGAACCACTGGACGAGCAACCCACCGGCGACCGGGCCCAGCGCGACGCCCGCCGAGAAGCAGCTCATCCACACCGCGATCGCCCGCGCCCGCTGTGCCGGCACGGTGAACATCGTGGTCAGCAGCGCCAAAGTGGACGGCATCAGCGTCGCCCCGGCGAGCCCGAGCAGGCCACGCGCCGTGACGAGCATCAGCCCGCTCGTCGAGAACGCGGCGAGTACCGACACGCCCCCGAAGCACGCGGCACCGATCAGGAGCAGTTTTCGCCGACCGACGCGGTCGCCGAGTGTCCCGGCCGTCACCAGCGTGCCGGCGATGATGAAGGTGTAGATGTCGACGATCCAGAGCAGCTCGCTACTGGAAGGCGCCAGCTGCGCGCTGATCTCGGGTAGCGCCAACAACAGGATGCTGGCGTCCATCGACACGAGCAGCGTCGGCAGGCCGAGCACCGCCAAACCCCACCACTCCCGCCGACCGGCACGGGCGGGTGTCCACTCCGTCATCACCACTGCCTTTCGTTCGATCGTCCGCCCAACCCGTTCCATGGTCAGGAGGTATGGCCGGTGTCGACCTGCATCGGCGCCAGGGCCTCTCGGTTGCATGTGGACAGAGGTCGGCTCCATGTCCATGGATGGCGACAGATCGACGCGGCGAAGCTAAAACTTCAACCAAGCTATAGGTCAACCTGTGATCGGAAACTCTGCTGCAGCGCAACGTCCTGAGACACCACAGTTCCGGCAGGAAGCTCACGCGAATTGACTTCAACCACTGTCGAAGTTCTAGCTTCTATGGCGGCACAGCTGTGGTTTGAAACGAGCACGGAGGTGAAAGGGCATGCGGGTAGTCCAGGTGACGCGGTTCGGTGGCCCGGAGGTATTGGTGCCGACCGAGCAGCCGGATCCGGTAGCCGGGCCGGGGCAGGTCGTGGTGGACGTGGCTGCGGCTGAAGTGCTGTTCCTCGACACTCAGCTGCGCAGCGGGTTGTTCCACGAGTACTTCGCTGTGCAGCCCCCATATGTTCCTGGCACCGGGGTTGCTGGCACGGTGAGCTCGGTCGGCACGGGCGTGAATCCTGGCTGGATTGGCCGTCGGGTCGTCGCCGGTACCGCCGAGGAGGGTGAGTACGTCGGCGGAGGATGCGCGGAGCGGGTCGCAGTACCAGCCGGCGAGGTGTTCGAGGTGCCTGCGGACCTTGATCTGCTGGAGGCGTTAACAGGTCTGCACGACGGCCTGATGGCCTTGAGTCTGACGGAAAAGGCCGCCCTTCAACCGGGAGAGCGGGTGCTGGTGACCGCAGCGAGTGGCAGCCTCGGGGTCTGGTTGATACCGCTGGCACAAGCGACCGGTGCTCAGGTCATCGCCGCTGCTCGCAGCGAACGGAAGCTGTCACATACTCGCCGGCTGGGCGCGGATGTGACGGTTGACTACTCCGAAGCCGGCTGGACAGAGCGGATGCGTAAGGCCACCAACGGCTCAGGCGTGGATGTGGTCTTCGACGGCGCGGGCGGCCAACTCGGCCGGTCCGCCTTCGACATCACTGCCGAGGGCGGGCGGTTCTTCTCTTACGGTGCGGCAACCGGCGACGTTGCCGACATCGATATGCGTGAGGCGGAGCGCCGTCAGGTCACCGTGTTCGGTATCGAGGACGAAATCACCGCGGAGGATTGGAGGCGGCTGGCCAATCAGGCGCTGTCCGAACTAGCGACCGGGCGAATCAGGCCGGTCATCGGGCAAACCTTGCCACTGGAGCGTGCCGCCGATGCGCACGCCGCAATCGCCGCGCGCGACGTCATCGGAAAGACAGTGCTCCTGACTTGACGAGACAACGCCTCACCCACGCACCGGGGTGGTACCTGGCGATCCGCAAGCTTTCCAACGGCAGGATCGACGTGAGGTAGGCGAGGGTCTCAACCGAAGGCTTGCTCGGTACCGAGATGGCGAGGACAAGGGACGCCAATGAGCAGCGAGCCCGAGGTGGGTGTGACTGCTCGCCCGAAGCTCATGCGTCTGCTCCGAATTCAAGCTCGCGCGGGGTCTGCCGGGCTTCCGTCCGCTAAGATGGTCGTCATCACACGATGTGCAGGGATGATGCGCTTGGCTACGGCGCGGTTCCCGTGGCTTTGGTTGTTGCCGAGTCTCGGGCTTCTCATCACCATGGGCACCTGGGGCGCAATGGTGTATTCGGACCTACCCGAACTGATTCCCAAGCACATCGGCCCGAGCGGGGTCGACGAGTGGTCACGCAAGTCCGTGGGATCGGTGTTCGTGCTGCCGTTCGTCTACGTCGGAATCACGGCACTGTTCGGTGGTCTCGCCTTGGGAATCATGCGGATCACTCCGGACAGTGAGGTGCCGTACGATCGCCGCCCCGAGATGATCAACCGCCCGGCCAGTGCCGCCTCGGCGACACGATGCGCCAAGGCGGTGCTGGGCCTCAATACCGCTATAGGCGTGGCGTTCCTGCTCCTATGCGCAGTCATCTGGCGCACCACGCACGAGTCCGCTGTGCCGTTGTGGTTGTTGCCCACAGAGTTGGGCCTCATTCTCGCGGGTACGGTGCCATTGCTCGTCGCCGGCCTCCGCGACCGGTCGGAGAAACGGGAGCGCACTCAGTGAAGAGTTCCGATCGATGCCCTGCCGACAGGGCCGAAACAAGCCGAGAACGATCGCTGTGGGCTGGTGCCGGCCTTATACGGCTGTAAATGACTCTGGCTGGAGCGCAGCAGCTTCGGCTGATCGACACCGAGCAACTGCTTATCCGGTCGGGCTCGGCGTGTCGAGTCCAGTTGATCGTTGACGTTCTGGACCCAGAACATGGGTTCTCTCCGGTGTTGCGGGGCCGGGGGCTCAACTCGCGCAACTCACCACCCCGACAAGCTCAATACCTACGAATCATTCGCCTGCTCCCCGGCTTGCCGGGGTGGTGGGTGCAGGGCCGTGGCGGTGGTGGTGATGGCGTTCAGGGCGGTCGTGATGACGGGATGTTCGCGACTGCCGAGGCGGGTGGCGGCGAGGATGCGGCGGGCGGGCGCCGGGTCGCCGTGCAACGGGATGCGTGCCACGGGCCAGTCGTCGTGCAGTCGGGCGAGTCGGGGCACGAGGATGATGCCGAAGTGGTGGGCGACCAGGGCGGTTCCGGTGTCCCACTCGTCGGCGTAGTGGGCGATGTCGGGCGTGAATCCGGCGGCCATGCAAGCGGTGAGCACCAGGTGGTGGTAGGTGGTGCCGGGCCGTCCCATGATCCACGATTCGTCGGCGGCGTCGGCGAGGGTGACTCTGCGGCGTGTCGTCAGCGGATGGCCGCTGGGAACCACCAGGTCCAGGGGGTCGTCCAGCAGCGGATGCTGGTCGAAGCGCGCGTCCGAGCTGGGCGGGGTATCGGCGGTGGCGATCAGCAGGGCGAGATCGGCGTCCCCGGCCAGCAACAGGTCGAAGCACCGGGCAGGTTCGGCTTCGATCACTCGCACGCCCAGCTGGGGATAGTGGTCCCGCAGGGTGGCCGCGGCCGGGGGCAGCAGGTGCGTGGCGGCGGTCGAGAAGCCGCACAGCGTGAAAGAGCCGCCGGGTTCGTCCGCGGCGGCGGCCAGTTCGGCGTGCGCGCGCTCCACTTGGGCCTGCAGCACGTCGACGTGGCGCAGCACGGTGGCCGCCGCGGCGGTCAGCCGGATGCCGCGACCGGACTGGCTCACCAGTTCGACGCCGAGTTCGGCGGCCAGCTGGCGCAACTGGTGCGAGACCGCGGAGGGCGTGTAATGCAGCGCCGTCGCGGCGGCGGTCACCGTGCCGTGGTGGGCCACCAGCTGCAGCACCCGCAGCTTCGGGTCGATCATGTTCATATTTTACACGGTTTCATGCGTATACATTTGATTTTCCTCATGGGTCATAGCGGGCAGGCTACGGGATGTGCTGCTGACGGATTTCTCTGACGATCGTTGTTCCCGTAGGCCCCACGGCCGGCTCGTGCGCCGAACTCGCCGTGGCACGCACGAACTGCGCACGGCTGTGTTCCTGCTGGTGGTACTCACGGCCGGGGCATACCTGCCCAGTCCGCTGTATCCGGATTATCAGCACACCTTCGGATTCAGCGATCTGACGATGACGCTGGTATACGCGATGTTCGCGCTGGTCAGCGCGCCCGCGCTGCTGCTTTTCGGGTCGGCGACCGATTCGGTCGGCCCCCGAGCGGTGCTGCGGATCAGCGTGGTGGTGGCCGCGCTCGCTTCGGGGTGTTTCGCCCTCGCCCAAGGCCCGGGCTGGCTACTGATCGGCCGCGCCGCGCAGGGCCTGGCGCTGGGGGCCGCGACCGGAGCGGCGACCGCGTTGATCACGGAGCACGCTCCCGCGCGGAACCAGGTCCAGGCGTCGGTGCTGGCCACCATGGCATTCGTCGCCGGTACCGCTGCGGGCCCGATCGCCGCGGGCGCGTTGGCGGAGTACGCACCGGCACCACAGGTGCTGCCGTTCCTGGTGCACCTGGTCTTGCTTGCGGTCGGCTGGCGTCGCGCGTCGTTCCTCCCCGCGCCCGCGTCGCTCCGGACTCGCTGGCGGCCCACCCGACCGCACATACCTCCTCGCATGCGACCGCTGTTCTCCTCCGCCGCGGCGACCGGCTTTCTGGCGTGGACCGTTGCCGGTCTGTTCTTGGCGGTCATACCGGCGGTCCTCAGCCGAACGGCCCAGATCGACAACCTGGCGATCATCGGCGGCGTCGTCGGCGCCGTACTGGCGTGTTCCGTGCTGT
Organism: Parasphingorhabdus pacifica; assembly: GCF_054779195.1. Classification (NCBI taxonomy): domain Bacteria; kingdom Pseudomonadati; phylum Pseudomonadota; class Alphaproteobacteria; order Sphingomonadales; family Sphingorhabdaceae; genus Parasphingorhabdus; species Parasphingorhabdus pacifica. The sequence continues at coordinate 248,004 of NZ_BAAGYS010000006.1, read as the reverse complement.
CCCAACCCCTCGTGACCCGTTGCGGCGCGCGTCTGGCGCAGCTCGTGGGGCTCGGTGCGCTGCTGGTCAGCCTCGCCACCCTGGCGTGGACCGGCGGGGGCTCGGTTTCCGGGACCGTGATCGGGGCCGTGACAGCCGGAATCGGGCACGGACTCAGCTACGGCGGAGCTACCGCCGCCATCGACACGGCCGCGCCCGAGAACGAGCGCGGGGCGATCAGCTCCGCGCTGTACCTCGCCTTCTACGTCGGCTCCGGAGGTCCGGCCGTGGCGGTCGGCCTCTTGACCCTCTGGCACCCGTTGACCACGGCGGTGTCCTGGCTCAGCGCCGCCACGGCCGTGCTCGTGCCGCTCGCCGGTATCGCGACCGTGCTCACGACCGCGCACCACGACCGGCACTCGCCGACCGCGGCTCGTCGACGCGGAACCACCACGGTCGGCGGCACGCGGCATCCCGGCACGAGGCGGTGTAGCCGTAGGACCCGCGCCCACGGAACGTGCTGTGGCGTCTTCGCCGAACGACACCCGGCCGAGCGGCTTCTCGGTGGGTGGAACCGGGTCGATTAACCCGGTTCAGTGCCCTCGATCGTGTGATGAGCAAGCGGCTCTGCCCACGGCGGTGGCGAAGACGACTCCGGTGCCGGAAGCGCGGACGCTTCAGTTGAAGGTCAGGACGGGTTTGAGGGTGGTCCCCTTCTCGGAGTCCGCGACAGCCTGGTTGAGGTCGTCGAAGGCGTACGTCCGGATCAGCTTGTCGATGGGAAACCGGCCCTGCTTGTACAGCTCGACCAGTTTGGGGATGAACACGCGCGGCACGCTGTCGCCCTCCACGATGCCGCGCACGGTGCGGCCGAACAGCAGCGACGACATGTCGATCGAAACTTCGGTACCCAGCGCGGCGGCGCCGATCAGGCCGCAGGTTCCGCCCTGGCTCAGCGCGTCGACCGCCTGCCGCAGCACAGCCGGAACGGCGGTGGTCTCCACGGTGTAGTCGACGCCGAGACCGCCGGTGAGTTCCCGAAGACGAGCCACCGTCTCCCCGTCGGCCGCGTTGATCACGTGCGTGGCACCCAGTTCACGGGCGAGTTCGAGCCGGTGCTCGTTGAGGTCGATGGCGACGATGGTGGTGCAGCCCGCGATGACGGCACCCAAGACGGCGCTGGTCCCGACCGAGCCCGCGCCGAAGACCGCGATGCTGCTGCCCGCCGAGGGGTCGAGGGCGTTGAGAACACCACCCACGCCGGTTTGGACGCCGCACCCCAGCGGGCCGAGCAGTTCCAGCGGCACGGTCGGATCCACCTTAACGACGTTGCGCTCGGTTGCCAGGGCGTGCGTGGCGAAGGACGACTGCCCGAAGAAAACCCCGTGCACATCACCGGAATCGCGGTGCAGCGGCGTGCTTCCGTCGGCACGCGAGCCCGCGAAGTTGGCGGCGAAGAACTCGTCGCAGTACGTGGAGCGGCCCTGGACGCACATGCGGCAGCCACCGCACGAGTTGAAGGTGAGCACGACGTGGTCGCCGGGAGCGACGTAGGTGACGTCGTCGCCGACGGCTTCCACGACGCCCGCGCCCTCGTGGCCGAGCACGGCAGGCAGCGGTACCGGGTACAGCTGGTCGCGGACGATCAGGTCCGTGTGGCACACACCGGCGCCGACCACTCGTACGACGACCTCGTCCGACCGCGGTTCCTCCAGCTCGAGGGGAACCAGGGTGAAGGGAGCGCTCTGGTGCTCGGTGACTGCAGCGGTGATGCGCATGGTGCGGCTCCTTTCCGGTGGCCCAACACCATCATGGGTACCTCCGAAACACCCCGACCAACACAGGCCGCAGCGCAGGCGGAGGTTGAGGTCCTCTTCCTCTGCACAGGCCTCCTGCGGAGGCGGAATGCTCGCAGAACGTCACCGTCACGAGACATATCCGGGGGAACCAATGACTTCCGAATCCCAACCGGTCGCCGGGCAGGACACGTCCCAGACGACGTCGAGAGAGCAAAGCACGTGGGCAGTAACCCAGACGCGGCCGGACCAGATCTCGAACTGGCTCACCTTCTCCGGGACGCTGCTGCTGCTGGTCGGAATTTTCAACCTCATCAGTGGCCTGACCTCGTTGTTCCGCGCGGACTACTTCTTCGTCGCCTCCGGCGGGCTGCTGGTCTTCGACTACGCCACCTGGGGATGGATCTGGTTGGCTCTCGGCGTGCTGCAAGCCGCGGTGGGTCTGGGTGCGCTGGCGGGCCAGACCTGGGCTCGCGTCACCGGTGTCGTGCTCGCAAGCCTCTGCGCCATCGGTCACTTGGCCTTCCTCAACGCGTTTCCCGTCTGGTCGCTGCTGGTCATCGCCCTGTCGGTGCTCGTGATCTACGCGCTGGTGGCACCTTCAGCGAACGCATCCGGAGTAGCCTGAACGGGCACGTGCGATAGGCGGAACCCAGCTCAAACCGCACGGCGGAACGGCCGGGCCCGAACCGTTCGAACCGGCGGCAGCCGCCGCGCCGGTGGAAGCCGTCGGGTGGTCAGGCTTCGTCGCTCAAATCCAGTGCCATCAGGACGTCGTCGACGTACTTTTCCCGCAGGAAGAGCTCGCCCCGAAGAGTCCCTTCGACCTGGTATCCGTGCCTGCGGTAGAGCGCTTGCGCTCGAGTATTGGTTCCCAGCACCCGCAACGTGATCCGGCGTGCGCCCCGCGCGGCCGCCTCCCGCCGGACCGCGTGCAGCAGCGCGGTCCCCACTCCCTTCCCCTGATGTTCGGGAGCTACGGAAAACCCGCGGATCTCCTGAACATGCGTGACGGCGGGAGCGACCTTGGGCGCGGCCAGGGCCGCCGGAACCAGCTTCACGAGTCCCAGCACCTGCCCGTCCTGCACCGCTACGAGGACGTCGCGGGGCAGGATCAGATCGTCGAAGAACGCGTCCTCGGGCGATGGCCGCGGGTTCGCGGCCGACTCCCAGGACCACGCGGCATGCGTGATCCGCGCCAGCGTTCGCTTGTCATCCCGCACCGCCGCCCGTATCCGCATGTCCATCCGTTTCCCCGGGCTTCCGGCAACCCGAGTTCGGTTCCGCTGAGACGCAGTATCCGGCTCGGGACAAGCGATTTTCAGCCCTACAGGTGTTCCGCCCTACCGCACCACCCGGACGCCTGCGGGTAGCGACTGTCGGGTGGCACTGATCGTCATGAGCTGGCTCAGGCGGGTGGTGCTGTTACTCAGCATGGTGGCGATCGGAGCGTTCTCGAGCTGGTGGGGTCGGCCGTCGTCATCGCGCTGGGACTGGCCGCCGGCGCGGATGCCGCATGCTCGGCGAGGTTCGGGACCTCGCCGAGCATCAACACTTGGCTATCCCTTGAGCGCGGTTTCGTTCGCTGCCCCGGACGAGGCCTCACCGGTCGAACGGGCCTCATCGGTCGACGCGGACGGTTCCCCCGTGGCTGCCGGGCGCGGACGCACGAACAGCGACACGATGAATGCGAGCGCGCCGATGCCGCCTGCGACGATGAACGAGGTGCGCAGGCCCGCGGCGTCCGGGATCCCGGACGGCGCGGTGCTGCCCAGGGAGGCGACGGAGACGAACACGGCGGTGCCGAACGCGCCCGCGACCTGCTGAGCGGTGGACAGGATCGCACTGCCGTGGGAGTAGAGGTGGTCGGGCAGCGCGCTGAGCGACTCGGTCATCAGCGGCGTCATCATCAGCCCGATACCGGCCATGAGCAGCACATGGATGCCGACGACCGCCGCCAGCGACGAGCCCTCCCCGAGTACGGCGAACAGCCCCAGCGATACGGCGGTGGCCAGCGCACCGGGAATCACCAGCGGACGGGCGCCGAACCGGTCGAACAACCGCCCCACCGGGCGTCCGAGCAGGCCGAGGACCAGCCCGCCGGGGAGCACCGCCAGCCCGCTGACGAACGTGCTGGTGTTCAGGACGGTCTGCAGGAACAGCGGCAGCAGGATCGCCCCGGCCCCCAGCATGCACATGAACAGGAAGACGCTCAGGACCAGAGCGACGGAGAAGGGCCGGTAGGTGAACGGCCGCAGGTCGAGCAGCGCGCGGTCGAGGCGCTGCAACCGGACCTGGCGGACGACGAACACTCCGAGAGCGACCACGCCGATCACGACCGGAATCCACGGTGCCACCGGCCCATCGCCGGACTCCCCGATGGAGGACAGGCCGTAGAGGACGCCGCCGAAGCCGATGGCGGACAACAACACCGAGATCACGTCCAGCGGCACCGGCCGCGTTTCGGTGTCCAGCCGCATCCAGACCGCACCGATCGCCAGGGCGAGGAGCGCCAGCGGCAGCACGATCCAGAACATCCAGCGCCAGCCCAAGCCGAGCACGGCCCCACCGATCGTCGGTCCCACGGCGGGTGCGACGGCGATGACGATGGTGATCGTGCCCATCGTGGCGCCGCGCTTCTCCGGTGGCACGAGGCGCATCGCCGAGGTCATCAGCAGCGGCAGCATGACCGCGGTGCCGCAAGCCTGCACCACGCGCCCGATCAGCAGTACCGCGAATCCGGGCGCGAGCCCGCTGAGCAGCGTGCCCGCGCTGAACAGCGTCAGCGAGGCCAGGAAGACCTGGCGTGGCGTGAAGCGCTCCAGCAGGAAACCGGTGATAGGGATGACCACCGCCATCGTCAGCAGGAATCCGCTGGTCAGCCACTGCACGGTCGTGGTGGAGACGTTCAGGTCGACGCTGAGGTCGCGCAGCGCCACGCTCAGGATCGTCTCGTTGAGGATCATCACGAACGCCGAGACGACCAGCACACCGATCAGCACGGGTACTCGTGCTGATCCGGTGTTGCGGTCGGAGTCCGCGACCGTGTCGCTCACGGATTCGGTCATGGTCGGGCATACCTCGCAGAAGTAGGTCGGGCTCGGCTGGAGCCACCGCTGGTCGTCGAACGCAGGGCGTGAGTCCAAGATCGCGCACGCACCGGGGTCGGCACGTGCGTTCGCTGAGAGCAGGCCGACCCGTGCGAGCACCGCCCCCAGGGCTGCGCGAAGCACTGCATCTCGCTGGCCGGTCGGCTGTGCCGGGCAGCGAAGTCGCGACGACGCCGTGGACAGCGTGAACCGGCAAGGGCCGCTCGGCGGTGAGCGGCGATCGGCGGCCTGCGGTTCGCTTCGGTGGTCGGGAACCGGCCGCCCCAGCGCCGTGGAGGTATCGATGTCCTCGTGCGGACTCCCCCACCGCCGACCCTCTTGGCTTACCGCAGCGTAGAGGTCATCGCTCGGGTCGGCACAGACCGCCCGCCCGGCTCGACCGGATTCGTGCCTGGGTGAAGTGTCGCTGAACAGGCGTTTTTCGGTGGTTTCAGCGAGTAGCTGACGACGCGGTCTTCGGCAACGCGTCGAATCTCACCTCGGTGACGAACGGATCGGCCGAGAGCCGTGGCCGCACGCCGGCCGGGCGCGAGCGGAGAAGGCGGGGGTTACCAGGCTTCTTCGAGAAGTCCCGCGAGCGCGTCGACTTCCAGCGAGCGCGGGTTGGGGTACGGCTGGGCGACCACCCGTTCGGCGACGGCGCGCAGCCCGTCCCGCGGCACGTCCAGTGCGCAGAGGGTCGTCGGTCCGTCGTGGCTGCGGGCGAGCTGGGACACCATTTGAATAGGGGCGCCGCCGGTGATCCGATCGAGCCGGGCCGCCGTCTTCGGTGCCGCGGGCAGGTTGAACGCCATCACGTGCGGCAGCAGCAACGTGTGGAGTTCGGCGTGCGGCAGGTCGAAGGTGCCGCCGAGCGCGTGCGCCAGTTGGTGGTGCAGCCCCATCCTGGTTTGCGCGAGGCAGAGTCCGGCGAGCCAGGCCGCCGATTGGAGGCGCTCGCGCTCGGCCACAGAGGACGGATCCGCCAGCACCGCGGGGAGTGTGGTGAGGATGCCTTCCGCGGATTCGGTGGCGAGTGCGTCGCTCATGGCCGTGGCGTTCGGCGCCCACAGCGCTTCGACCGCGTGGGCCAGCGCGTTCATGGCGCTGGTGAGCGTGAGCCCGCGCGGCATCGTGAGGGTCAGTTCGGCGTCGTAGACGACCGTCCCGGGGGCCAGTTCCGGATCGCGGCGCGTCGTCTTCACCCCGTTGTCGGTCTCGCCGAGCACCGGGGTCACCTCGGATCCGGCGTAGGTGGTGGGAACGGCCACCTGGGGCACGCCGGTGCGCGCGGCGACCGCCTTCGCCAGTCCGATGGCGGAACCGCCGCCGATCGCGACGACGCTGTCGACGCCCGTCTCATCGACCATCGACATGACCTCGGAGGTGACCGCTGCCGGGGTGTGCACGACCGGCCGGTCGAAGCGCGCGGCCAGCCGTGGGCCGAGCGCTTCGGCCAGCTCGTCGGCTGCGGCCTTGGCGGAGCCCGTCGCCACGAGCAACACCCGCGCGGCGCCACCCAGCCGTTCGATCTCGTCCGGGATCCCGTGGCGAGCGCCCGCTCCCACGAGCACCCGGGCGGGAAGGGTCTCGTGGACGCTCACGTGCGCGCGGGTGCTGTCAGGCATGTGGTTCTCCCCGAGGTCGGTCGTTCGGATCAGGGTGGGTGCGGAACCGGTTCGGGTCGGTGGGTCACCTCGTCCTACACCGAAAGCGGCGGTCGCCGCTTCCGAACCAGACCCTAGGTCAGGTGTTCCGTCTCGTGCGCCGCCCTTGTTTTCAACACGGTCGTGCTAATAAATTTCCACCCGTGGAAACACAGTCGTACTATCAAAATGGAGAGCGCGCCCCGGCCGAGGTTGACGCGCAGCGGGCATCTCGGCAGCTCGTCGGCACGCTCGTCGCGCTGGTCGTCGTGCTCCTGGCACTGCCCGCCCAAATGGTCATCAGCCCGGATGGATTCGCCGAATCAATCGCGCGGAGCAACCCGACGCTGAATCCGAGCCAACTGGATCTCGCGCTCAAGTCCTCGATCGCGTTCGCAGCGATCACGCACGTGGCCTTCGGGGCGATCGCGACATGGTTGGTCATCAAGGTCCTGCGAGCCCGCCAGTGGGCCCGTGTCGCGCTCACGGTCTTCGTGGTGCTCGCATTGTGGAACAGCCTGTACTCCGCGGCGGCCGGACCCGAGTACTACTGGGCAGTGATCGCGGGCAACGTGATCCTGGTGGTCATCATCGGCCTGCTCTGGTTGCCCGGACCGGTTCGGCGGCTCTTCACCGAACATCGTCCGGGGCCGGGCCGCGCCGCCCGCGGGTAGGAATATCGGAGCACTGCATGCCCAAGCTCATCGATCACGACGAACGCCGCGAACAACTCGCCGAAGCGGCCTGGCGAGTGATCCTCCGCGACGGGGTGTCCGGCATATCCGTCCGAACGGTGGCCGCGGAAGCGGGGCAGTCGGCCGGGTCGCTGCGGCACATCTTCTCCAACCAGGCCGACCTGCTGGTCTTCGCGCTGCGACTCGTTCTCGACCGGGTGAGAACTCGCGCGGCCGCGCTCCCGACGTTGCCCACAGCGGTGGAGAACGTGGAAGCGATCGCGGCGGAACTCATCCCGCTGGATCGGGAACGCCGCGCCGAGATGGGGGTTTACCTGGCCCTGTTCACCGCCGCGAACGCCGACGCCGACCTCCGGGGACCGCGCGACGAGGCACACCGCGAGCTGCGGGCCGCGTGCCGGACGCTGATCGACCGACTCGACAACGGCGCCGACCTGACCCCTGACGCCGATCGGGAGCTCGAAACCGCCAGGCTGCACGCGGTCATCGACGGACTCGCCGCCCACCTGCTCTACGAACCGGAGGACGCGGACCCCGACTGGGCGCACCGAGTCCTCGTGCGCCACATCCGATCGTTGTCCGTGCCGGAGCGGTAGATCCGGCCGGATCGGCGACCCGTACCGCCCGCGCACCCGTCAAACCGTCACCGATGCCGTTCTCCGGGGCCGCGGGGTCACCGCAGCAGCCCCGCACGCGACCGCCGGGACACCAGCCGAGGAAACCACCGCGGTCTGACGGGTTCGCAGGTGCTTCGAGCGCCCCGGTGAACACCCCGGCACCTCACCGCAAGATCTCCCGGGGAGGTGCCGGGGCGAAGCCCGATGGTGCGCCGCGTTCGGAAGTGACGCCGCGCTCAGGAGTGCAGTTCGCCGCTGAGTACCGTGACGGCGTGGCCCGCGAGCAGCACCCGGTCACCGGCCAATCGCACCCGCAGGAACCCACCGCGCGAGGAAGCCTGCTCGGCGAGGAACTCCGTCCCGCCGAGCCGCTCGGACCACCAGCCGGCCAGGGTGCAATGCGCCGATCCCGTCACGGGGTCTTCCGGGATGCCGACGGCGGGAGCGAAGAAGCGGCTGACCACGTCCGCCGAATCGCCTTCGCCCTCGGCTGTGACGATCACGCCCCGACCCGGTACTCGGGCCAGCACCGCCAAGTCCGGGCGCAGTGCACGGACCTCGGCGGCCGACCCGGCCTCGACGAGCACATCGCGGGTGCCCCGCCGCACCGAGCGGAGGGTGACGCCGGGCAGTCCGGCGACGAGTTCCTCGCACGGTTCCTCCGCGACCGGCTCGTCGGCCGGAAAGTCCAGCTCCACCGACCCGTCCGCACGCGCGGTGCAGATCAGAATGCCGCTGCGGGTATCGAAGCGCTGGTCGCCGCCGAGCACGTGCCCCGTCGCCATCGTGGCGTGCCCGCACAGGTCCACCTCCGCGGTCGGGGTGAACCAGCGCAACGGTTTCGGGGTCTCCGCAGGGACCGAGACCTCGACGAACGCCGTGTTCGGGTGGTTGAGCTCGGCGGCTACGGCCTGCATCCAGGCCGCATCCGCCGGTTGATCCAGCAGCACCACCCCTGCCGAGTTGCCGCTGAACGCTGTCCGGGTAAAGGCATCGACCACATACGCGCGCACCGAGCAACCGTAGCGTTCCGGGACCGGGCGCCGAAGCGAATTCTCGTCGACTGGCCCGCACCGCCCGGAGAGGACGGCTGTCGCGCACGACCGGGGCATGGCACGCCCGCCATGTCCGCGTTCGCACGCGCACCGACGCCGTCAGCGGCATCCGAACAGCCGCCGGACTCACTGCGGGCCGCCACCGGCCAACGCCTCGACCCCCTCGATCCCGAAGTACACGGCGAACACAGCGGCGAGTATGCCGACGAACCAGCCGATCTCCTGCACCTTGCCCTTGGCGAGTTTGATCACCGTGTAGGCGATGAGCCCCGCGCCGATCCCGTTGGTGATCATGTAGGTGAACGGGATCAGGGTCACGGTCAGGAAGATCGGGATGACGTAGTCGGGATCGTCCCAGGGCAGCTGGCGGCACTGGGTCATCATCATGGCGCCGACGACCACCAGTGCCGGCGCGGCCGCCTGGGTGGGCACGATCGAGACGACCGGCGTGAACAACAGGGCCGCGCCGAAGAGGCACCCGGTGAGCACGCTGGCCAGGCCGGTGCGCGCGCCTTCGCCCACGCCCGCCGCGGATTCCAGGAAGACCGTGTTCGGCGACGACCCGGTGACTCCGCCCGCGGCGGCGGCGACTCCGTCGACCGTGAGGATGCGGCCCATGCCCTCGACCTTGCCGCCACGGGTCAGGTCGGCTTGGCGGGCGACGCTGGTGATGGTCCCCATCGCGTCGAAGAAGCCGGACAGCACGAGCGTGAACAGGAACACCGTCGCCGCGACCCCACCTGCGGCGACGAATCCGCCGAACAGGTCGATGTCACCGAACAGGCCGAAGTCGGGCGCGCCGATGAAGCTTTCCGGCAGGTTCGGCTGGATCAGTCCCCAGTCGTCCTCGGTGAGGCCGAGACCGTAGTTCAACCCGACCGCCGCGACCGTGCCGATCCCGATGCTGATGAGCATGGCGGCTCGCACCCTGCGGGCCATGAGCACGATCATGAGCAGCAGCGTCACGCAGAACAGCGCGATGGGCGCCCCTTGCAGGTGGCCACCGTCGCCCATCTCCACCGGAACCGTGGTGTCGGCGGCATCGGGGACGCGGCTGACGAAACCGGCCTGGACGAGCCCGATCAACGCGATGTAGAGGCCGATGCCGACGGTGAGCGCGATCTTCAGCGGGTCGGGGATGGCTTCGATGATCTTCTGGCGCAGTCCGCTGGCGGCGAGGATGATGATGCACACGCCTTCGAGGACCACCAGCCCGAACGCCTGTTGCCAGGTCATGACCGGTGCGATGGTGAACGCCACCACCGCGTTCACGCCGAGGCCGGAGGCGAGCGCCAACGGCGCGTTGCCGATGAGTCCCATGAGGACCGTGGCGAGGGCGGCGGTGAACGCCGTCGCGGTGGTGAGTTCGGCGGTGGTCAGCACGCGCCCGGTGACGTCGGCGGACGAGCCGAGGATGATCGGGTTGAGGATCACGATGTAGGCCATCGCGACGAAGGTCGTGAGTCCGCCGCGCAGTTCGCGCGACACCGTGGAGCCGCGAGAGCTGATTCTGAAGAAGCGGTCGAGACCCGATTCGGGTCTCGATTCGAGCTCGCGGGGCTGCCGCCCCGTTCTTTCCGTGCTTGGCGGGGTCATGCGAGTCCTCCCGTGCCGGTGGGGTGTCGCCGTGCTCCGACCCCGCTACCGAGCTGACCGGTGGCCGCGATTCCCCGGCACGGGGCCGGGGAACTTCCACGGGTTCGTTCTCGGGGTCGCCGAACTGGTGTGAGGCATTACACAGCTCGGCGAGGATCGGTCGATAGCGGCGGAACACACGAAACGGCGGGCCGCACCGAGCGGCACCGTTGTGGTTTCCTACGAACCGCACAGCGCACGAAAAGGCTAAGGTGCCGGTTCCGGGTGTTTCGGCTCGGGGGTCGGCACCCCGCGCGGTCACTCGAACATGCGATAGACGGACTCGGCGACGCAGGCCGGGCGATCACTGCCCTGGAGCTCGATGGTGCCATCGACGGTCACCTGGACCCCACCCTTCGCCAGCTCCTCGTACTTCTGGAGCGTGGCCTGGAGGCGCACCCGACCGTCGGTGGGCACCGGATTGGTGAACCGGACCTTGTTGAGCCCGTAGTTCACCTTGGTGGTCACGCTGTTGACGGTCAGCACTTCGCTCCACATCGGGATGATCAGCGAGAGCGTGAGGAACCCGTGGGCGACGGGTCCGCCGAACGGGCTTTCGGCACGGGCCCGTTCCGGGTCGATGTGGATCCACTGGTGGTCGTCGGTGGCGTCGGCGAATGTGTTGATGCGCGTCTGCGAGATCGGCATCCACGAGCTCGTGCCGAGCGATTCGCCCTCGTACCGCTTCAGGTCGGCGAGTGTTTCCAGCGTGGTGGTGCTGGCGGACATGGGTTCCTCCTGGGACGTGCGACTGGTCAGCTCAGGCCGAGGGCCCGGAGTGCGTTCTCCTTGAAGATCAGCGGCCGCACTTCCTCCTTGATCTCCAGCTTCTCGAAGTCACGCATCCACCGGTCCGGCTGGATGACGGGGAAGTCGGAGCCAAACAGGACCTTGTCCCGCAGCATCGAGTTGGCCGCCTTGACCAGCTGTGGCGGGAAGTACTTCGGCGACCACCCCGACAGGTCGATGTAGACGTTGGATTTGTGCGAGGCGATGGAGATGGCTTCGTCCTGCCACGGCACCGAAGGGTGAGCCATGACCATCGTGAGCTCGGGGAAGTCGGCCGCGACGTCGTCGAGCAGCATCGGATCCGAATAGCGCAGCTTGATGCCGTGCCCGCCCGGAAGCCCGGCTCCGATGCCGGTCTGCCCGGTGTGGAACAGCGCGGGCACGCCGCATTCGGCGATGGCCTCGTAGAGCGGGTAGAAGTCGCGGCTGTTCGGCTCGAAGCCCTGCAGGCTCGGGTGGAACTTGAAGCCCTTCACCCCGTACTCGTCGACGAGCCTGCGCGCCCGGCGGACCGCGGCCTTGCCCTGCCAGGGGTCCACGGAGCCGAACGGGATCAGCACGTCGTTGTGCCGGGCGGCTCCCTCGGCGATCTCCTCTACCGAGTTCACCGGGTGGCCGGTTGCGGCGGCGCAGTCGACGGTGAACACGATCGCGGCCATGTTCCGCTCGCGGTAGTGCTCGGCGACGGCGTCCAGCGCGGGGGTGCGCTCGGCGCCGGATTTGAAGTACTTCTCGGAGGCGGCCATCAGCTCGTCATCGAGCGACCGGTGCCCGCAGGAGTCGATCTCGACGTGGGTGTGCACGTCGAGCGCGGCCAGCGCGGAGAAGTCGATCCCGTACTCGTACTTGTTCGTCACGCGGTCGCCTCCTCGGGAAGTTCCTCGCCGACCGACTGGACGTGTTCGGCGAAACCGGAGCTCCATCCGGCGGCGATCGAATCCGGGTCCCAGCCACCCTCGCGGTAGTCCTGGAAGACCATGTCCGGGTGGGACCAGAGGGCGAGCCGGTCGCCTCCGACACCGACGGCCTGGCCGGTGATCTCGGCTGCCTCGTCACCCGCCAGGAACGCGACGATGCCCGCCGCGTCCTCGGGGCGGCCGAAGCCGAGCTCGCGGCGAGCGAACGAAGGAAGCGGGCTGCCCTCCTTCATCGCGTCCACGTAGGGCTTGAGGAACGGGACGGTCTCGGTCATGGCGGTGGCGGCCACCGGGACCACCGCGTTGGCGGTGATGCCCGCGCGCTGCAGCTCCATCGCCCAGGTCCGCACCATGCCGACGATCCCGGCCTTGGCCCCGGAATAGTTGGTCTGGCCGAAGTTGCCGCGCTGGCCCGCGGGTGAACCGACGCAGATGATGCGTCCGCCCTCCCCCTGTTCGCGCATCTTGATGGCCGCGGCACGCGCACAGGTGAAGGTGCCCCGCATGTGGACGTCGAGCACCTGGTCGAAGTCCTCGTCGGTCATCTTCCACAGCACCTTGTCGCGGAGGACACCCGCGTTGGTGACGAGGATGTCGAGCCGCTCGAAGGCTGCGACCGCGCCGTCGACCAGCGCCTGCGCCGTCTCCGCGCTGCCGACCGCACCGGCGACGGCGTGCGCCTTCCCGCCTGCTCGGACGATGGACTCCACGGCGCTGTCGGCCACGTCGGGGTCGATGTCGTTGATGACGACAGAGGCTCCGCAGCGCGCGAGTTCCTCGGCGTACACCAGTCCCAGGCCCTGTCCACTGCCGGTGACGATCGCGACTTTGTTGCTGAGGTCCATGCGGACTCCTCCACGCGAAGTTGAATGAGACAACATTAGACAATCATCTACCATTGAAGATGTCAACGATTTAGGTTTCGATGCTACTGTGCGCATACAGCCAGACGAAAGGACACCTGATGAGCACGCAGCGGCCATTCGCCGACGATCTGGGCTTCCTGCTGTCCCGAGCCAGTGGCGTGGTCGCGAAGTCGGTGAGCGAGGCACTCGAACCGCTGGGACTGCGGGTCCGCTCGTACTCCGTTCTCGCGTTCGCCAGCGAACAGCCCGAAGGGGTGACCCAGCGACGGCTGGCCGCCCTCATGGGACTGGACCCCAGCCAGATCGTGGCGTTGGTCGACGATCTGGAGAACCGCGGCCTGGTCAACCGGACTCCCGACCCGAGCGATCGCAGGAACAAGCTCATCGCGGCCACCGAAGAAGGACACCGGGTCCGGCAAGCCGCCCAGCAGCGGGCCGATGAGGAACACGTCGGCTACTTCGACCACATCCCGCCGGAAAACCTGCGCGACCTCCGGGACGCGCTGCGCCGCATCTCCTTTCCCGAGGACGTTCCCGCCACGGGCACCAACGCGCGCTGACGGCTACGCGCGGCAGTGCCCGCCACACGGGCGTCGCGAGCGGATCAGGACTGTTCCGCGACCGGCGCGTGTGAATCCACACTGGTCAGGTCGTTGTGCCTGCTCTCCCGCGTCGCCAGGATGAAGCAGGCGCTGACCAGGCTCACCGCGGCGAGGAACCACATGACGGGGCCGACGCTGCCACCGGTCGACGCGTAGATCGACGCCAGCAGCATCGGCGTCAATCCGGCTCCGAGCAGCGTCGCGAGCTGGTAGCCGAGCGAAGCGCCCGTGTAGCGGGAACTGGTGCCGAACTGCTCCGCGATGAAGGCCGCCATCGGACCGTAGGTGAGCGAGTGCAGGGTGAGTCCGAGCAGGAAGGCCGCGAGGAGCAGGAAAACGTTCCCGGAGGCCAGCCACCCGAAGATCGGGTGGAGCAGGACGGCGAACCCGACCAGGCCACCGATCATGACCGGGCGCCTGCCCACCGAGTCGGACAATCGGCCGGCTGCCAGCACCATGAAGATCTGGCTGAAAGAGGCCACCCCGAAGCACAGCAGGACCGTTTGACGATCGGCTCCCTGCGTCGTCGCGTAGGTGACGGCGAACGTCGCGAACAGGATCTGGATCGCGAAGCTCCCGCCACATCCGAACATCGCCAGCAGCAACGTTCTCGGTTTGCGGAGCACCGCGACGATCGGAACCGCCGGTGCGTTCTCGGCGGAATCGGCGACGGCCCGCTCGAACACCGGGCTCTCCGAGACGCGGGAACGGACGAACAGACCGACCAGCAGCAGCACGCCGGAGAACAAGAACGGCACTCGCCAGCCCCACGCGAGGAACTGGTCCTCGGGCAGCGTGGAGAACGCGGCCATCATGAGGGTCCCCAGGACCGATCCGGAAGGCGCGCCCGCGTTGGTGAACGATGCGGCGAACCCGCGTCTGCCCGTGCTGGAGTGCTCCAAGGACATCAGGGCTGCCCCGCCCCACTCGCCTCCGACGGCGATGCCCTGGCACATCCGCAGCAGGACGAGGGTGATCGCGCCCCACGAGCCGATGAGCTCCGGGGGCGGGATGAGGCCGATCAGGAAAGAAGCGACCCCCATCACGGCCATGGACAGGATGAGCATCCGTTTACGACCGATGCGGTCACCGAAGTGTCCGAACACCGCTCCGCCGAGCGGGCGGGCCACGTATCCGGCGGCGAACGTGCCGTAGGAGGCGACCACCGCGGCGAGCGGGTTCAGACCGGAGAAGAACACCGGCCCGAACACCAGCGAGGCCGCTGTGGCGTAGAGCAGAAAATCGTAATACTCGATGGTGCTGCCGAGGTAGCTCGACAGCACGACCCTGCGGAACTCCTTCTTTCGTCCCGCCGTCGAAGCCCCGACAGCATCCACACCAGTCGTCGTCACAACGCCTCCTCAAGCCCCCAAACCGCCCCCACGCCAACACGACCCATCACCGGCGAGGCACAAAACCGCCAGGTGAGGCTCAAAAAACCGACCACCCGCGGGTTCTCCTCGGGCTCCAAGTGAGGGACAAAACCGACCACCCGCGGGTTCTCAGGGGCTGGTTGGCGAGGACAGCTCCGACGCCGCGCAGTGCCCTACTCAATGTCGGGGCTCCCGGAGCCGACCAGCCCCTGAGGTTCCGCAAAGCGACCACCCAAGCAGCCCAACCACCGAAAAAGATCAAGAAGCGAACTCCGAGCGGAGGATGTTCTTCCGGACCTTCCCGCTGGCATTGCGCGGAATCTCGTCGACGAAGAAGAAACTCTTCGGGATCTTGTACTTGGCGAGCCGGCCGGCGAGGAATCCGCATATGTCCTCTTCGGACACCGTGGCGCATTCGGCGAGGGTGATCACTGCGCAACCGACCTCGCCCCACCGCTCGTGGGGCACGCCGAACACGGCACATCCCGTGATGCCGGGCAGCTCGAACAGCGCGGCTTCCACCTCGGCCGGGAAGATGTTCTCCCCACCCGAGACGATCATGTCCTTGAGCCGGTCGACGATGGAGACGAAGCCGTCCTCGTCGGCGGACCCTACGTCGCCGGACCTGAACCAGCTCCCGTCGGTGAACGCGTCGGCCGTGGCCTCCGGGCGGTTCCAGTACTCGCGCATGACGTTGGGGCCGCTGATCTGGACCTCCCCCCGCTCGCCCGGGCCTGCCGGATCCCCTGCCGGGTCGACCAGCCGGACGTCGGTGAAGAAGTGCGGCACCCCGGCCGTGCCGAGCTTGTCGTCGACATTGCCGGGAGTGCAGATCAGCGCACCGGGGCCGGTCTCGGTGAGTCCGTAGCCCTGGCACATGGGGACCCCGCGCTCGGCGTAGGTGCGCATGGTGCGCGGCGGGACCGGCGCGGCGGCCACGACCGCCCGGCGGATCGACGACAGGTCGGCCGATTCCCAAGCCGGGTTCCGGCTCAGCGCGTCGTACATGGTGGGCACGCCGAACATGAAGGTCACGCCCTCTTGGTCGATCACCCGCAGGACGCGTTCGGGGTCGAAGCCCTCCTCGATGCGGACGGTCCCGCCCTTGAGCAACGTGGGCAGCGAGATGAAGTCGAGGGCCGCCGTGTGGAACAACGGCGCGCAGACCAGCGCGACCTCGTCACCGACCAGGTCGAGGTCGACGATCGGGTTCAGGGCGGCGAACACGATGTTCCCGTGGGTCAGCACCACGCCCTTCGGACGCCCGGTCGTGCCCGAGGTGTACATGATGAAGCACCGGTCCTCGTGCGAGACGGGCTCGTCGATCCGATCGGTGGCAGCGGCCGCGATGATCTCTTCGTAACCGGCCGCCTCGGCGTCGGGAGCGCCGTCGACCACCACCCGTTGTGCCGTGCCGGCTCCCCGCGCGGCCGGAACGGCGACGTCGGAGACGTTGGCGGAGTGAATGAGCACCGAGGTTCCCGAATCGGCGAGGCAGTACTCGATCTCGGGCTCGGTCAGACGGGCGTTGAGCGGCACGAAGATGGCCCCGAGCAGGCCGGCCGCGAACAGTCCTTCCAGGTAGGAAGGGTGGTTCATGCTCAGCAGCGCGACCCGATCGCCCCTGCCGACACCGAGGTCGCGCAGTGCGTGCGCCAACCGGGTCACTCGCTCGTCGAGCTGCGCGTAGCTCCAGGATTCGTCCCGGTATCGGATCGCGGTCTTCTGGGGCGCCAACCGGGTCCGCCGGTAGGGCCACGAACCCACACCTTCGTTCAGCATGCTCAGCTTCTCCTCGCCAGTCATGTAGTTGCGGCGTTGTCGAACCGGGGCGTTACCTCGCGGTGAGCTTGCGGCCGATGATCTCCTTCATGATTTCGGTGGTTCCGGCGTAGAGGACGCTGCCGCGGCAGTCGAGGTAGTCGCGCGCGACGCCGTACTCGGTCATGTAGCCGTAACCGCCGTGCAGCTGCAGGCAGCGCTGCACGACCCGTTGTTGCAACTCGGTGACCCACCACTTGGCCATCGCGGCGTTGACCTCGTCGAGGGTGCCGTTGGCCGCGTCGAAGACGCAGCGGTCGACGAAGACCTGGGCGATCTCGATTTCGGTGGCGAGTTCGGCCAGGTAGAACCTGTTCGCCTGGAAATCGGCGATGCGCCCTCCGAACGCGGTGCGGTCGCAGGTGTGCGCGAGCGCCTCGTCGAAGGTCCGACGCATTGCGGCCATCGAGGTCACCGCCACGCTCAGGCGTTCTTGCGGCAGGTTCCGCTTGAGATAGCGGAATCCCTCGCCCTGCTCGCCCAGGATGTTCGTCCGGGGCACGCGCGCACCGGTGAAGGTGAGTTCGGCGGTGTCCTGCGCGGAAAGCCCCACCTTGCCCAGCGGCCCGCTGCGGGTGAACCCGGGGGTGTCGGCGTCGACCAGGACTAGGCTCATGCCGCGCCGTTCGGCTGATGGGTCGGTGCGCGCGACGACGATGAACACATCGGCGAGCAGGCCGTTGCTGATGAACGTTTTCGAACCGTCGAGCACGAGGTCGTCACCGTCGAGGGTCGCCGTGGTGGTGATCGCGGCGAGGTCGCTGCCCGCACCGGGTTCGGTCATCGCGATGGCACCGATCAGGTCCCCGGAGCACAGCGGCGCGAGCCAGCGCTTCTTCTGGTCCTCGTCGGCCAGCGACTCCAGGTAGGGGGCCACGAGGTCGTTGAACCCGCTGAGGTTCATCGCCACGGAGGTGGCGCCCACTCGGGCGAGTTCTTCGATGAGCACGGTGTTGAAGCGGAAGTCGTCGATTCCGCCGCCGTTGTGCGCCTCCGGCGCGCCGATTCCCAGCAGGCCGAGTTCACCGGCTCGGCGGTAGAGGTACCGATCGACGTGCCCTTGCGCGGACCACATCCGGAGGTTCGGTGCGACCTCGCGTTCGGCGAACGCGCGTGCCATGTCGCG
Organism: Parasphingorhabdus pacifica; assembly: GCF_054779195.1. NCBI lineage: Bacteria > Pseudomonadati > Pseudomonadota > Alphaproteobacteria > Sphingomonadales > Sphingorhabdaceae > Parasphingorhabdus > Parasphingorhabdus pacifica. Next base: position 229,998 of record NZ_BAAGYS010000006.1, on the reverse strand, counting down.
GAACGCCTCGTGGTCGTCTTCGAAGATCGTCCGCTGCAGAGAGACCGAACTCATGGCTCTCCTCTCGTGGTGCTCGCGGGCCTCGCCCGTCGTCCGCGCCGGACGGCCGTCGACCTGCGATCAAAGCGGCCATGCAACAAATCACAGTGGAGCATCAACGATTGAGAAAGTCAATAAAGAAAGAAGACAACGGTATCGCGATAGTCGTGCCCGGCCCGCCCGACCAGCGCGGACGTTCCGCCGCCAGTCCGGCACAGCCGGTTCTGCCTTCGGCCGGCCCGGTCTACGGCCTCCGCTGGGTGCCCACCACCCAAACCACTTCCGGACTCCCTAACCCAGCATTCGGCTCAGCTCGACGCGGGAACGGACGCCCACCTTCGCGAAGATGTTGCGCAGGTGGTGGTCGACGGTGCGCGGACTGATGAACAATCGGGCCGCGACCTCCCGGTTCGTCGCCCCCTCCGCTACCAGTTTGGAGATCTGGGCTTGCTGCGGAGTGAGCTCCTCCGTCACCCCGGAAGCCACGCGCCCCACCGTCTCCCCCGCTGCCCGCAGCTCGGCCTGCGCCTTATCCGCCCAGTGCGCCGCCCCGTAGTGGTCGAAGATCTTCAACGCGTCGGCCAGGTACTCCCGGGCCATGCGCGGTTTCCGCCCCCGGCGCAGCCAGTGCCCGTAGTGCAGCTCGGTCTTGGCCAGTTCCCACGCGGTGTCACAGCTGCGATGCAGGCGGATCGCCTCGCCGAAGTGTTCGTCCACATCGTCCGGACGGTCCGCGAGCAAAGCGTGGCATCGATGCGACAGCGCACGCCTGGCAACGCTGCCGGTCGTGTTCGCCCAGTGGTCGAACACGCGCAACGCCCGCACCGCGCGGTCCCGCTGACCGCAGCGGATCGCCGCTTCGACGAAGTGCGGCACGGCCATCGCCCGGATCGCCAGGTTCGCCTGCCCCGCCCCCGCCGTCATCAACCGGAACCGGTCCAGCGCGTCCGATGGCCTGTCGTGGGCGAGCTCCACCGCCGCGAAGGCCCATGAGCTCAACGCGCCCGGCCGCCCCAATCCCCGCATGGACACGCCTTCGGCGACCGCCTCCAGCCGCAGCAGGGCGGTCTCCCGGTCTCCCCGCAACGCGGCCACCAGCGCGAGGATCGTGAGGTGGTCGATCGCTGCGTTCTGCTGGCCGATGGCCCGAGCCACCCGAAGTCCTTCCAGGGAGCTGGCTTCCGCGCACGGGTGTCGATCCAGCAGCAGTTCGGTCATCGAGCGGAATCTCAGGGCCCACGGCTCCATCACGGACGAACCTGCGCCTTTCGCGACCGTGACCGCGCGCATCGCCACGTCGTGGGCCACCAGCGGGTCGCCGAGAGTGAACGCGGCCTCGCTCGCGAGGATGCCGGAGAACGGTTCCTGGCTCGTCTCCCACAACCGGACGACGCTGTGCAGTTTGGGCAGGGCCTGCTCGTGCTTGCCCTGGAAAGTCGCCGCCATCCCGTCCAAGTGGTCGTGCATGATCCGGACCGACGGCGGACTGTCCTGCTCGCGCAGCTCCCCCGCCCGCTGCGCGATTCGGTAGAAGCGGGGGTAGTCGCCCGCCAGGTAACTGGCTTCGCCTGCCAGAGACAACGCCGTGACCGCGAGCGGTCGGTTCGCACCCGCGAGCTGCTCGGCGGCCGTCAGCAGGTTCTGCGTGGCCAGGCTCGGCACGCCCCCGCGCATGTCGATGCCGCCCTGCAACAGGTCCGCCATCCCGCGCAGCTCCGGCGCACCGGTGAGCGAGCGGACCTGCCGAATCAACACCTGCGACCGCCGGGAACGGCCTGCCAGCCAAGAACTCCGTCCCGCTTCGAGCAGACGCCTCGCGCGGGATTCCGGGTCGGCCGTCAACTGCGCGGACCGGTGAAACGCCCGGAACGCCGCCGAATGATCGCCGGACCCGCTGACCGCAACAGCCGCGTCGGCGAGATCGTCCGCCAGGTCGGCGCGCGGTTCGGCACCGATGGCCGCGCGGTGCCAGGCCCGCTGGAGCCGGTGCGGTTCGGGGTCGAGCACGTCCACCAGCAGCTGGTGAACACCGCGGAGCTGCGCGGGCGAAGCTTCCGCGTACAAGGTGGACCGGACCAACTCGTCCGGCACCCGGAGCAGGTCGTCCCGCGCCTCGACCAGACCGGAGGCGAGCGCCTCGTCCCAGCCCCGCAGGTCGAGCCCGGCCGCCTCCGAAGCGCGCAGCAAGGTGTCCCGGTCGAGCCGGTCGTCGACCACCGCCATCAGCACCATGTGCCGCGCATCCGGGGATATTTCCGCGAAGTGCCTCCGGAGCAGTCGCCGCAGCCTGCTGTCCGGCGGAAGCGAATCCGGTGGAGCAGCCAGCCCCGCGAGCTGTTCGGCGGTGAGGGAATCCGCGAGCTCGCCCAGCGCCAGCGGGTTACCACCCGCGAGATCCACCAGGTCTTCGGCGAGGTCCTGGGGTATTCCCGGCGTCCGATCGCGGAGAACGCACAGGCTCGCCCGGTGATCGAGGGGTCCGAGTACGAGACGTGGCAGGTCCTCGGTTGCCACGGCCGTCGGCCGCGTTTCGGCGAAGAGCACGAGAACCGCGGTCGAACCGACGCGCCGAGCGGCGAAGAGCAACGCCCGCAACGACAGCGGATCCAACACGTCCGCGTCGTCGATCAGAATAAGCAGTGGCTTTTCCCGCGCCGCTGCGACGATCAGACGATGCACCGATGCGCAGAATGCGAAAACGTCCTCCTGCCGCGCATTCCGATCGGCGACCGAACGGAGCAGAGCTTTCGACCAGTGTTCCGCGGGAACCACTTCCGGAATTTCGTGCACGGCGCGGTGCAGCGCGGCTCCCGGAAGTTCCGTCTCCGCCGAATGCCCGTGCACGCCGAGCACTCGAAATCCCTCGGCACGCCTGCGCACCTCGTGCAGGAAGGTCGTCTTGCCCATTCCCGTCCCGGCTCGCACCGCCAACGCGCCACCGCACCCCTGGCCCGCTCTGTCCACGAAACCCTGGACTGTGCCGAGCTCTTGATCACGTCCGTGCAGGGCAGAAAGGGAACCGGTGGACAGCGCTGCAATTCCGAGCGGCATCGCGTCAGTGTGTCGTGAACATCCGGTTCAAGGGAACCCCCTACTCCGATCTTGACCGAATCCGACAAGTCGGCCGAAACAACCGGCGATTTCGCCGATGTGTCCGAATGGCCAACTCGCGAAACTTCAGCGGTCCCCAGCAGACAACTAGGGAGGCACCACATGCGCCGATCATTCGGCATTGTTCTGGCCGCTCTGACTTTCGCCGCGATCGCTCCGGCGGCCGCCAACGCGGAGTCGACCACCACGGGGCCGGTCGAATCGCAGGCGGCGAACACGCCGGTCGTGTTCGTCCACGGCTACAGCGGCAGCAGCTCCAACTGGTCCACCGCCCGCACCGTCTTCCGCCTCGCCGGATACAGCTCGGACGAGCTGCACTCCTACGAGTACGACTGGCGGGCGTCCAATGAGGAGAGTGCGGCGGGACTGGCCGACTTCGTCGAGAACGTCAAGTCCGAGACCGGTTCCGACCAGGTCAACATCGTGAACCACTCGATGGGCGGTCTGGTCAGCGGCTGGTACATCAAGGAACTCGATGGTCAGCCGAACGTGGCGAACCTGGCCTCGCTGGCAGGCGCCAACCACGGCACCACCTACGCCAGCGCGTGCACCATCAACGCCTCGTGCCGCGAGATGCTGCCCAGCTCGGATTTCGTCGAGCAGCTGACCTCCGGTGACGAGACGCCCGGCAACACCGGTTACGCCACCTGGTACTCCTCCTGCGACGGCGTCATCATTCCCTACGACAGCACCGTACTCGAAGGCGCCGACAACAACCGCGTCCTCTGCGAGACCCACATCGGCTTCCTGGCCAACACCGATGTGCTGGGCGAAGTGGTCGACTCCTTCGCCTGAACGTGAACCGCGGTGCCGCACGAGCCCCCGACGTGCGGCACCGGTGCACCGGGAAAGACAGTTCGCACGATGCGGGCCCGTCCGGAACAGCGGTCGGGTCCGCATTCACGTCTGCGGGCCGACCCGGGTGGCGCGGTAGCGCCCGCCGACCGGCCAGGTTCGACGCACTCACCGCCCGACACGAACGGGCTGCCCGGCCCGCGGCCGAACAGCCCGTCACGCAACGAGAAATTCCCGACGGTCTCGTCAGCGCCCGGGTGGCTGCACCCCACCCGGATTCTGGTTCTTCCACGACTGCATCGCGTGCTGCACCAAGGCGATCAGTGCCTGCTTGGTCGACTGCTGATCGCGAGCATCGCAAGGACCGATCGGCACATGCGGGCCGATGGCCATCGCTTCCCGGATCTCCTCCACCGGGTGCAACATCTGGCCGTCGAAGCAGTTCACCGCGATGAGGTACGGCAAGCCGCGGTCCTCGAAGAAATCCACGGCCGAGAAGGAGTCCGCGAGCCGTCTGGTGTCGACCAGCACGACCGCGCCGATCGCACCTCGGACCAGGTCGTCCCACATGAACCAGAACCGCTGCTGCCCGGGAGTGCCGAACAGGTACAGGATCAGGTCCGAGTCCAGCGAGATACGGCCGAAGTCCATCGCGACCGTGGTGCTGGTCTTGCCCGGAGTCTTCGTGAGGTCGTCAACGCCCTGACTGGCTTCCGTCATCACCGCTTCGGTGGTCAACGGAACGATCTCCGAAACCGATCCGACGAACGTCGTCTTGCCCACTCCGAAACCGCCGGCCACCACGATCTTCGCTGAAGTCGTAGCCGATTCGCTCTGGGTGTCCTGCGGTGTCTGCGGCTCCCGGACGCCGGGTTGGGGACCTCTAAAGCCGACGGAGTCCACTCAATACCCTTTCCATCAACATCAGGTGTGGTGCGCTGCCACTTTCGCTCACGGTTTGGTGGACTGTGATCAAACCCAGTTCCGCCATGTCGGCCAGCAGCACCCTGGCCACACCGATCGGGACCGACAATAATGCCCCGATCTCGGCGACAGACCTGGGATGCTGACACATTTCCGCGATGGATTGGTGCTCCATCCGGACCAATGAGCCGGGACGGTAGGTCTCACTTGTGGAGACGAGGGTTTCCATCTCCAATTGGTGGTTCGACTTCGTCCGCCCACCAGTCCAGGTGTAAGAACGAATGCTAGACGCGACGGTGTATTCCTCCGCCGGGGGTTCCGCGTCCGCTCCGGCATCCTGCTGCTCCGGTATGCCCTGCCCCGAGACCTGCTGCCCCGAGACCTGCTGGTGCGGGACCTGTTGAGGAGGCAGCCGGTGCTGCTCGCCGGTGGACTGCCCCGGCACGGGAGTGCCCGGTGTGGAGGCCCCCTGAGAGGGCCGAGCATGCGGCGGAAAGTCGGAAACCGAACGCTCGGATGCGTCGGGGCGCTCGTCGGGTGGCGGTGTGCGGAATGCCTCCCGGGCCCGCTCGCGCTCCGCGGAACGCGAGTCATCCTGCTCGGGCTGCTTCGATTCCCGCTCGCCCGCGGCCTCCCGCTTTCGATCCTTGCGCCGACCGCGTCCGCTGCCGAATGAGAACCCGTTGTAGATGTCGGCGAACGAGCTCTCGTCCCCCTCGTCGTACTCCGGTCCTCGTGGTTCGTTCTTCCGTCTTCGATCCGGCTCGGGAAACCAAGGTCCAGGATTCATCGTGCCTCACACCAATTGACCGGAGAACGGATTCTGGTTGCCCCGGGTCTGCACATCCTGCAGATGGGAACGCAGTTCCGGGGTGAGCATCTGACCGACGCGCTCGACGAGCATGGCCATCTCGTAGGCGACCAGTCCCATGTCGCATTGCGGCGCGGCGAGCACCGTGAGGCAGGAACCGTCGCTGATGCCCATCTGAATCAGCGTTCCGTATTCCATCTCGACGATGGTTTCGGTGACCTCTCCGGCCTCGAAGCACTTCGCGGCACCGTTGGTCAGGCTCAGCAGCCCCGAAGCGACCGCGGACAGCTGATCAGCGCGGTCTCTGGGCAGCTTCGCCGACCCGGTCAGCAGCAGGCCATCCGCCGACACGACGACCGCGTGCGCCACTCCGGCCACGCGCTCGGTGAAGTCAGTGACCAACCAACCGAAGCGGCGGGAAATCGTCTCCTGGGCACTCATGCAACCTCCTGGCCACTCGTGGTGTGCTCTTCAGCCCGGTGGGGCAACGAATCGGATCGTTCGAGCCGCAGTCGCACGCCAGCCTCCGCTATTCCTCGTCCGGGGCGCGGTGACGACCACGCTCAACACCGCTCTGGAAGCTGGACAACCGGCCTCGAAGCTGCTCGGGATCGCGCTGGTAACGCTGCCCCTGCGACTGCTCTGCCGTGTTGGAGACGCTGCCGGGTGCCAGCTGCGCCTTCGGAGTCCGGCGGGGCAACCCCGAGTCGGTGTATGAACTCGGATCCTGACTCACCGCCGCCTCCGCTTGGCGCCACGCGTCGTCGGTGGCGAAGTTCCACGCCCCGCTCTCCGGTGCGCTCGAGATCTCCGTGCTCGTCCGGCCGAACTGCAGTCCTCCCTGCAAATCGGCCAGCTGACGACTGAGTTCTTCCGGACTGCGTTTCTGACCGTCGCCGGCCGCTGCCTCGCCCGCTGCGTCACCCGCTGCATCGTTCTCCGCCGGCTGCCGCTCACGACGCGGCAGTCCCTCGGGAGCGAGCGACGAGGCCCGTTCCGGAGCGGGGCCGGACGCAGCAGGTTCCGGAACGGGCTGCTGCTCCGTCATCCATGAACTGCCCGTCGTACTTCCGAACTCGCCGCCCGAGCCGTTCGCGTCGCCCGGCCACGGCTCGTCACCGTCGTCTGTGTCCGCCATGGCTTGATACTGCGCATCCTGGTCCGACGGTTGGAACCATTCTGTGGAGAAAGCCTCGCCACTCGTGCTCTTCGGCTCGGGCGGTCCGACGGGTTCGGGCTCGTCCGCCCCGAACGGCCAGTCGAACGGCGGGTCGTTCGACGGCTGACCCTCCTGCTCCGGGGGCAGGGCCAACGGGGTGAACAGTGTTTCGGTGGGACGGTCCTCCTCGGCCGGTGCCTGGGCCGGACCGGCCGGGTTCGAGTCGAACATGCCTGGCCGGGGGGTCGACGGCTCACGTCGCGGGAGTGACGAGCCCGTGTCCGGCGACGAGGGTTCCCGCTGGGGTAGCGACGAACCGCTGTCCCTGGTGGGTTCCCGCTGCGGAAGGGCCGGGCCGCCCCCACCCTGGTCGCTCTCCGGGGCGCTCGGGGCCAGCGTGCCCGAGGTGGGCATGTCGTGGTGGGCGAAGCCGTTGCGCTGCCCACCGCTGACCGGTGCGATCCGGCTGCTGCTGGTCTCCTGGTTGACGACCTGTTCGGGTGGAACCGACACGGTGGCGCGCACACCTTCCACGTCATGGCCACCGTGCAGTTCGACGGTGACATCGTGACGGATCGCGAGCCGGCCCGCTACGAACAGCCCCATCCGGCGGGACGTGGCCAGATCGTTGTCGTCGATCCGCCGCAACCGGATGTTCGCTTCGTCGAGTTCCGCTTGCCCCATGCCGATGCCCTCGTCGAGAACATCGATCGTGACCGAACCGTCACCGGCCTGGTAACTGGAAACCGTCACGGCGGTCTCCGGCGACGAGAAGTTCGCGGCGTTGTCGAGGAGCTCCGCAACCAGTCGAACGAGGTCACTGGCCACGTGGCCGAGCAGTCGGATCGCGGGCGGCGGCTGCAGCACCACGCGGGGGTACTGCTCGATTTCCGAAACGGCGGCGCGGAGCACGTCGGAAAGCTCAGTGGGCCGGGCGAATCGACGTGCCAGGTCGGTGCCGGAAAGCACCATGAGGTTCTCGTTGTTCCGGCGCATCCGGGTCGCGAGGTGGTCGAGCTGGAACAGCCTCGCCAGCTGGTCCGGGTCCTCTTCGTCCTGCTCCAGCTGCTCGAACAGGCGCAGCTGACGTTCCAGCAGGGCCTGGCTTCGGCGGGACACGCCGACGAACGATTCGCTGTAGCCGTGGCGCAGGGTGGCCTGCTCGACCGCCAGCGTCAGCGCCTGCCGGTTGACCGCCTCGAACGCACGGGCGACCTGCCCGACCTCCTCGGTCGTGGTGACCTGCACCGGCTTGATCGCCGCCTCGGCGTCGTCACCGGCTCGGACCTCGGAAACCGCTTCCGGCAGGTCGTGGCGGGCGGAACGCAGGGCGCTCCTTCGCAGCTCACGCAGCGAGCCGAGCAACTGCCTGCTGATCATGAAGATGACCACAGCGGCGATCAGCAGCGCGCTGATCAGGAAGACCGAGTCCCGGCCTGCCGCGTTGCTCGCCTCTTCCTCCAGGTTGAACGCACCTCGGCGAACTTCGGCGGTGAGGTCGTTGTGGCCGTCGTCGATCAGGTCGATGACCGCGTTGCCGCGTTCGTTCCACTCTTGCGGAGAGATGGAAGGCGCGTCGGCACTCGAATCGGAACTGGCGGCGACCAGCGAGGTCAGCATCGCGTTGCGCTGTGTGACCGCGTCGCCCGCCATGGTCCGGTCCAGGCGCTCGCGCCAATGCTGGGCGACGATCGCACCGGTCTCCTCGACCTTCAGCGTCAGCCTCGCGCGGGAACCGACCAGGACCTGAATGACCTGCGGTGACAGCTGTCCCTCTGCCAGTCCGGTGTGGACCCACGCCTGCTGGAGCCGGACCTCCTCCATCAGCACGAGCATTTCCTGGATGGCGGTGGCCGAACTCGACAGCGAGCGTTCGGCGATGATGCTCGTCAGCGCCCGGTCGAGCGCGAGCACCGACTGAATCTGGCCACTGTAGGCCTGGATGAGCTCCGGTGGACCGACCTGCCGTGCGGTTACGCGCTGCCGCAGGCCATCCATGCTCTCGAGCGCGGCTTTCATGTCGTCGTGCCGGGAGAGTACGACCTGATCGTTGATCTCGCCCTCGCGCAGGATCCGGTCGACCGCCTCCGCGCTGGCGTCGGACTCCTGCGCACGCGCCTGCAGGGTCTCCGGGGACTCGGTCCCCATGATCACCTGGACCGCTGCGGTGCGCTCGGCCTGGATATCGTTGACCAGGGGCTCGATCTTCTCGACCGTGTCCAGGATGGTGGTCACGCGGTGGAACTTCCCCGCGTTCGCCACCTGCCACTGGATCTGGCTGATGCCGAGGCTGATCGCGAAGATGAGCGGCACCAGCACGACGGCACCGAACTTCACCATCAGTGACCAGTTGCGCCAGTCCAGGATCGTGGCCGCTGTCCGCGGCGTCTCGGCCGCGTTCACAAGCGCCGTCCCTGATACGAGCGCGATGCCTCAGCTTGCTCGTTCACGGTGTGACACCTTTCGGGCGGACCAGAGGTGGGGAAACGGCGCATGCGTGTGATCCCGCAATCGTCGTCTGGGCTGTTTCGGTCGAAATCCAGGTGCCCCCGGGTTCCGGCGCAGCGACGGACACGTCTCGGCAGGGCCGTCCACCGTAGCGCCCCAGAGCTGTTAACGGTACTAACCGTTACCGCTCCTGTCGGCAGCAGTGGCACCTCGAACACGTCGTCACCAAACCAGAGCACGCGGAACGGACAGGATGGTCTTTCGATGCCAGCACTATAAACCCCGTCACAACGAAAGCTTCGGGGGTGTTTTCAAGATTCCGAACGGACAAACGCCCCATGTCAACGGGCGTTCACGCATTCGAACCGATGAAGGTGACCGTTTGGTTACAGAGCCCTGCATCCGATGCCCTGACGAGCAACCGGCACCATCGGTCCGTGGCCCGTTCCTCAAAAACGACCCGGACAGGATGGGACTACGGCAATTATTCACGGCCACGACAGACCGTGACCTTCCCAGCTCAGACAGTTACGTTACGGAGAGTATTCAGTACTGCATCTTCAGTGGCGATTCACACACTTCCATTTAGCCCTGCCCAACGGTTAGCCTTCGCGTCCGCGTCGAGTCCGGACGCAGTTGGGCCCAGTTTCCGGGAAGGATCCATGAGCAACGCATCGCAATCCGCGCTGCGCGGGCGACCCCGCGACCCCGGGAAAGCGCGGACGGCCTTCGGTGGAATCGACAAGAGCTCGGTCCGCCGCTCCACCAGCGGTCCGGATTACTCGGCACTTCAGCAGAGCGCGGAATTTCGCACCCTGCGGCGCCGGCTAAAACTGTTCGTATTCCCGATGACCGCCTTTTTCCTGACCTGGTACTTCACCTACGTGCTGGTCGCGGCCTACGCCCCCGACTTCATGGCCGAGCCGTTGTTCGGCGAGGTCAACGTCGGGCTGCTCATGGGGCTCGCCCAGTTCGTGACCACGCTCCTCATCACGACGATCTACGCGCGCTACGCCGTCGCGCGAATCGACCCGGTCGTCGATGAACTGCACAGCGACCCGACCGGCGGTGCCGAGCGATGAACGAGAACTTCCAGCTTCCCTCCGAAACACCGGTCGTCAACATCTCGATCTTCGCGGCCTTCGTGATGCTGACGTTGTTCGTGGTCTACAAGGCAAGCACCGCGAACAGTTCCAGCGACTACTTCGCGGCAGGCAGCGCGTTCAGCGGGCCGCAGAACGGCGTCGCGCTCTCCGGTGACTACCTGTCCGCGGCTTCGTTCCTCGGCATCGCGGGCGCAATCGCCGTGAACGGCTACGACGGCTTCATGTACTCGATCGGCTTCCTGGTGGCCTGGCTGATCAACCTTCTCCTGCTGGCCGAGCCGGTCCGCAACACCGGCCGGTTCACCATGGGTGACGTGCTGGCGTTCCGGATGAAGCAGCGTCCGGTCCGTGCGGCGGCTGCCACCTCCACCCTCGCCATCACGTTCATGTACCTCATCGCGCAGATGGCCGGTGCCGGTGGTCTCATCGCCCTGCTGCTCGACGTGCACAGCGCGGGTGGCCAAGCCATGGTCATCGCCGCGGTCGGCCTCGTCATGGTGCTCTACGTGCTGGTCGGCGGCATGAAGGGCACCACGTGGGTGCAGATCATCAAGGCGACCCTGTTGGTCCTCAGCGTCGTGCTGATCACGATGTTCCTGCTGGGCAAGTTCGGCTACAACCTCTCGCACCTGCTCAACGACGCAGCCGCTCGCAACCCCAACGGCAGGGACATCCTGGCGCCGGGCGTGCAGTACGGCCAAAGCGCCCTCACCCAGCTCGATTTCATCTCGCTGTCCATGGCGCTGGTGCTCGGCGTCGGCGGGCTGCCCCACGTGCTGATGCGCTTCTACACCGTGCCCAACGCCCGCGAGGCCCGGCGTTCGGTCATCTGGGCAACCTGGACAGTGGCCGTCTTCTACCTGTGCACGCTGGTGATCGGTTTCGGCGCCACCGCGCTCGTGGGCACCGACGCCATCGTCAACGCACCGGGCGGCGAGAACTCGGCAGCACCGCTGCTGGCGTACCGAATCGGCGGAACCGTCTTGCTCGGCATCGTTTCCGCCGTCGCGTTCGCGACGATCCTGGCGGTCGTCGCTGGTCTGACCCTGACGGCGTCCGCGTCCTTCGCGCACGACATCTACGCCAACATCGTCCGGCGCGGGGACACCGACTCGGACTCCGTGGTCCGGGTCGCCCGCTGGACGGCCGTGATCATCAGTGTTTTCGCGATCTTGGGCGGCATCCTGGTCAACGGCCAGAACATCGCGTTCCTGGTTGGGTTGGCATTCGCGTTCGCGGCATCGGCGAACCTGTCCACCCTGCTTTTCACGTTGTTCTGGCGGCGGTTCAACACCACCGGCACGTTGTGGGGCATCTACAGCGGTCTGATCTCCTGCCTGCTGCTGGTGATCTTCTCCCCGGTGGTTTCGGGAGCGGCGGACTCGATCTTCCCGAGCGTCGACTTCGCCTTGTTCCCGCTGAAGAACCCGGGCATCGTCTCGATCCCGATCTCGTTCATCTGCGGGGTCGTCGGGACCTTCGTCGGTGACAAGAACGACGAGCAGGCGCAAGCCGAGCTGGAAGTTCGTTCGCTGACCGGAATCGGTTCGCGGACCAGCTGAAGCCTGGCCGGCGGTGTGCCCCCGCGCAGGGGCACACCGCCCGCCCGGATCCCGTCCCGGGGCGGGACGGCCCCGCCACGTGCGGCCCCGGAGGTGTCCGGTCACCGGCTGACGATCGCCACCGACGCAGGCACGAACGAACCGGCCGGAGGAGCCATCGCCCCGGTTCCGCAAGGCGCCGAGCAGCCGCCGAAGTGAGCGGTAACACCGTTTCGGTCGCTCCCGCCCGACAGCGGTGCGCTACCGGACCCGCGATCCAGCTACAGGAGAGGTCGCCACGAAGGCGCTACGGCCATTCCACCGGGTAATCGATTCACATTTTTCGTGCCGAATGGCGAATCATTTCGCTTTACCCAATCGGACACTTTTCCCGCCCGCTTCTTCCGGCCTAGGCTGGAATCATGTTCCGGCAAGATCGCTATGACGTGCGAGACCCGCACCACTGAAGCGACCTTTCGGACTCATGGGGGGATTACCGTGAACGTGATCCGAAATACAATACTCGCGGGCGTAGCTTCGATCATTCTTCCGATGAGTGGAGCAGCGCACCACACTGCACAGTTCTTGATCAGCCTCAGGGACAACCTCGTGCAAATGGCCGAAGCCGCTCCGGCCCGCTCAGTCGATTTTCTCGGACCCGGCATTCGCATCCGGTCCGGCGCCGACACTTCGACGCCCGTCCGCGGTCTGGGCAACCCGGGCGACCGGGCGACCATCCACGACAGGACCACCGGCCAGCGCGTCACCTGCCCGGACGGCCGGATCACCGACAGCTGGGTGCGCGTCACCGACCTGCGCACCCGCGTATCCGGATACGCCAGCGCCTGCTTCCTGCCAGCCCCGGCCGGCCCCGCACACGGGGAAAACCCGCAGCGGGCGGAGCAATGATCGAACAACAGATCAGCGTTCTACCGCATTTCCCGGTTCTTTCGGCCGCTACCGGATACCGAAAAGCGAAAAGGCTCTTTCCTCGCGCCGCCGAGCGATCGAATCGTATGCGACCCACCGGGGGCGGCCGTCTTACTGCCACCACCGGAGATCGCTCGATCGGCATCAGGAGCCCGCCCGGCCCGTCCGGCAATTCGATTCACCGAAGTCCCGGAATCGAATGAGCAAGCACCGGAATTGATCGCCGAAGACGTGATCGGCGAACATTCGCGACCGCCTCGCATGCCTGCCTTCGAGGACCTCTCGGGATTTTCCGATCTCGGTGCCCGCCCAGTACCGCGCACGGCACCGGGCGGGCGATGAACGGCCCGTGGAGGTCAGTCCAGGATCCGCTCCCGGAGCGTCTTCTTGGAGAATTTGCCGGTGCTGGTCTTCGGGATGGCCTCGACGAACAGCACCTCGTCGGGGAGCCACCACTTCGCGACCCTGCTGGTCAGGTGCTCCAGCACCTCGTCCGCGGTGAGCTGCTCGCCCTTCTCCAGGACCACGCAAGCGACAGGCCGTTCGGTCCAGCGCGGATCGGGCTTGGCGATCACCGCGGCTTCCGCGATGCTCGGGTGGTTCATGATGTGGTTCTCCAACTCGACCGAGGAGATCCATTCCCCACCGGACTTCACCAGGTCCTTGGTCCGATCCACGATGCGGACGAACCCGTACCGGTCGATGACCGCCACATCGCCCGTGCGCAGCCAGCCGTCCTCAGTGAACGCGTCCTCACCGGCGCCACCGAAGTAGCCCGAGGCGATCCACGGACCGGCGGCCTGCAACTCACCGACCGACACGCCGTCCCACGGCTGCTCGGCACCCGTGTCGGGTTCGACGATGCGCAGCTCCACCAGTGGAACGGCCTGGCCCTGCGAGGTGCGGATCTCCGCGAGCGACTCCTCGTCGAGTCCCTCGTGGTGGCTGCGCGGCGTAGCCGCCGACCCCACCGGGCTCGTCTCCGTCATTCCCCACGCCTGGGTGATCGGCACTCCGATCGCCTCGCGCCAACCCTCGGACAACGACTTCGGGATGGCCGCCCCACCACCGATGACCGCACGCAGGTTCGACAGGTCCCGGCCGCTCAACAACGGCAACATGCCCATCCAGATCGTCGGCACACCCGCCGTGCAGGTCACGCGATGCTTCTCCAGCTGATCCAGCAGGGCCGCCGGCTGCATCGCGGGTCCGGGGAAGATCAGGCGCGCGCCCGCCGCGACCGCCGAGTACGGGATGCCCCATGCGTTGACGTGGAACATCGGCACGACCGGCAGCACCGTGTCCCGCTCACTCAACGCCAGGACGTCGACGGCCATCGTCACGAGCGAGTGCAGCACCGACGAGCGGTGCGAGTACACGACGCCCTTCGGGTTTCCGGTGGTCCCCGAGGTGTAGCAGATCGCGGCGGCCCGCCACTCGTCCTCCACCACGAACCGGCCCTCGTGCGGATCGGCCTGCTCCAGCAGCTGCTCGTACCGCAGCACGCGCGGATCGTCGGGGATCTCCGCGTCCGCCCCGTCGTCGATGACGACGAAGTACCGCACCGTGGTCATGGTGTCCGCCAGCGGCCACAGGACCGGCAGCAACGAGCGGTCCACGAAGATCACGTCGTCTTGGGCGTGCTCGGCGATGTAGGTGATCTGCTCCGGGAACAAGCGGATGTTGAGCGTGTGGAGCACGCGACCTGTGCAGGGCACGGCGAAGTACAGCTCCAGGTGCTGCTGGGTGTTCCAGCAGAAGCTGCCGACCCTGGCATCGTCGGCGACCTCCAATCGGTCGAGGACGGTCGCCAGGCGACGGACCCGTTGTGCCCACTCGCGGTAGGTCGTCTCGATCTCGCCCTTGAGCGTGGCCGTGACCATGGTCTTGTCACCGAACAGCTGCTCGGCGCGGTGAAACACGTGGGGCAGGGTCAGCGGACGATCCTGCATCAGCCCTTGCATGCCTTCTCCATTCGAATATCGCTCGTGTCCCTGCGCAGGACATCGCCGAGTCTTGCGCTTGATCTGGCTCCTCGCCCACCGGGCGGGCGTCCCGGGGCTCCGGCTCTCACAACCGGCTCAACCGGACGCTGATGCGCGAGTCGGTCGAGACGACGGGTTCTTCCGAGGACACCCAGGGTGACCCCCCGAAGTACTTCTCGAACACCTTCTCCGCGGTGCGGGTCGCCAGCGCCTGCGTGCTCAGGGTCGGGTTCGGCCCACCGAGCGAGTTGGGCAACGCCGAGTTGTCCGCGACGAAGAGCCGCTTCACCCAGCGGGCTTCCGCGTCGGAATCGAGCACCGAATCGTCCTGCGACTCGCCCATCCGCATCGAGGACTGGACGTGCAGGATCAACGGTGCCCAGTCGATCCGGTACACCTGCTTGGCACCCGCACCCCGCAGCACCTCGACGGCCTTGCGGGCCATGACCTCGCGGTTGCGCAACGTTCGCGCGGTCCGGTTGCGCTGGTTGAACTCGACCTTGGCCACCGGGCCGTTGGCGTCACCGGGCATGGCCGAGATGGTCGCCCGGTTCTGCGCCTCGACGTCGTCGTCGGTGATGACCAGGATGTTGAGCAGGTTGTCGATGCCACCCGCCAGCAGGTCCTTGAGCTCGGGTCCGACCATCCGACCGGCAGCACCGTCCCACGAACCGGTCATGCCACGGCCGTTGCCGTACTGACCTCGAATGCCGCTCTCCGACAGCGTCATCGAGTAGGCCTGCAGCGCGGGCGGCAGACCCACGTTCTCCAACCCTCCGTATCCGGGCAGCTCCAGCCGAGCCGACGAACCCGTGCCCTTGGTGTTGCCGGTGTCCTCGTCGAACGAACCGATCACCCAGTCGAAGAAGTGATCGGTGTAGCCACGTCCCACCCATCCGTTCGGGTTGGGCAGACCGCTGTTGAGCCACAACCGGGGGGTCTCGGTGCAACCACCGGCCAGCACCACGACCCTGGCGTCCTCGCGGTATTCGGCGCCGTCCGCGTTGTCCCGCCAGGTGACACCGCTGGCCACGAGTTCGCCGCCGCGTTCCTCGGTGTGCACCTCGGTGACGAACGCGTTGGTGATCAGCGTCGCGGGTTTGCCCGCCGACCAGGCGTCCGCTGTGATCGCCATCGGCACGTAGCTGTTGTCGGTGGACCGCTTGGCGAATCGGTTGCGCGGAGCGTTGATCGGTTCCATGCACCCCTGGAAACAGCTGCCGCAGAACGTGCAGCCGGTGGCCTGCGGGTAGTGCAGCAGGTCGGCGTCCCGGGTCCGTCCTGCGGTGCCTCCCGGCTGCAGGATGGCGTTCTCCTGGGGGCGGTAACTCGGCCCGTGCGTGGTCTTCGTGGTCTGCACCGGCATGTCGAGGGTTTCGCACCCGTTGAGGAACAACGACTCCTTGGTTCCCACCGCCGCGGTCTGCACCGGCAGCGTGGCCTCCACCCACTCGTAGTAGGGAACGAGGTCCCGGTAGCCGAACGGGAAGCGGTGTTCGGTGTCGTAGTTGCCCGCGTCCGCACCCCGGTAGTCGTTGAACACTCCGGGGTAGGCACGCGGACTGTTGCCGTAGTAGTGCTGCGTCGTTCCGCCCACACCCGACAGTTGCCACAGGAACGAGTTCTGCGCCCACTCCCGATACCAAGCCGGTTTGGTGCGGTCTTCGGGGCCGAACCGCAGGAAACCGCTGAGCGGGTTGTTGGCGTCGTTCTCGAAGTGCGTCCACTCGGAGCGGGGGTCGGCATGGCGTGGCCCTGCCTCCAACAGCAGCACGTCGAGACCGCGCTGCGCGAGTTCCTTGGCCATCACCGGGCCGCCGCCACCTGCGCCCACCACGATCACGTCACGCATCAGTCGTGCACCTCCTGGCGGTTCTGGTAATAGCCGATGAAGTCGTCCCAACCGTCGTGGACCTCCGGCGGATCGAAACCGGTGAGCCGCCATCCGACCGGTTTTCCGGTCAGCTCGCGGGTCTCCGCGTCGAATACGGCGTACTCCGAGTAGCCGCCGAAGGCGGAGAATTCCAGCAGGGCGCCGCTGACGAACCGAAGCAGCCCGGACACCGACTGCTTGAGCGGTTCGGGGAACTCCGCGTCGAGCAGGTTCACCAGCTCCGGAACCGGTCCTTCCAGGCGCTCGAAGACGGCAGCCTTGTCCTCGAAGGACAGTCGGGCGAACGGAGAGAGGAACGGACCCTCCACCGCGGCGGGATTCACCTCCGAGGCCACCAGGTTCAGCAGCAGCGCGATCGGTACCGACAGTGGCAGGGCCGCGTCGGTGGCGATCAGCCTGCCCAGCGCACGGTCCAGCGTCGCGAGCTCGCCCGGCAGCAGCCCGTCGAGCCCGAGCGGGAGTTCGATGCCGGAGTCGGACAGTCCGGTGGCCACCGCCTGCACGACCGGGCGGCCGACCGACTGCGGGAACGGCAGGAACTCGTCGAGGGCCTCCATCAAGAAGTCCGGCAGTCGTGCCTCCAGTGCCCCTGGCTCTTCACGGGGGGTTCCCTGCGCGCTGGAGTACGCGTCGGGGCCGGGGACGACGAAGGTGGTGACCCCGTTGTAGGTGTCCCGTGCGAGTTCCCGCAGCACCGGGTTGAGCTGGTCGGCGACGGAGTCGATGGGGTCGGTACCGGCGAGGGCGGCAGGCGGGAGCAGGCTCCCGGTGCCGACGGCGGCGCCCAGCAGCCCGATTCGGGCGAGGAACGCGCGTCGTCCCAAGGACGGGTGGAGCGAGGACATGGTCGGTTTCTCCATTCGCAGGCAACATCGGCTGTGATGGGGAACACGCGATGTCTACCAGCAGTAGCCCGGTCGGGGCATTAGGCCTGGAGCCCTCCGTTTCGCGGAGTTCGTTGTGCCCTGGGCACACCCGAAAACGCCCTTTCCGCTCGTTCCTGCGGTTTTGAACAGCTCAGCGCACATGCCGGTAAACCATCCGGGCGACCACTCATGCTCCGTCTCGGAGTTGTCGCGCCTGCAGGGCCAGCGAGAGCCAGACCGCGTCCTCGACCCCGTGGACCGAGCGGTCCAGCAGCGCCTCGATCCGGCCGATCCGGTTGAGCACGGTGTTTCGATGGCAGAACAACCCGGTGGCGGCGAGCTTCGCCGAACGGTTGGCCGCCAGCCACGCGTCGAGCGTCTCCAAGAGCAGGTCCCGCTCCGCCGCGGGCAGCGCGAGCAGCGGCCCCAGCGTCCGGTCCACCAAGCGTTCGGCCAGGTCGGGCGAGCGTACGAGGACCGCCTGCGGCAATCGGGAATCCAGCGACACCGCCCCCGGGCTGCCCTTCGGCAGGGTGCGCAACGCGGTCGCGGCGAGTTCCCGCGCCGCCACGACACCGCCGATACCCGACAGCACCGGCGATGCTCCCACCCGCGTGCACAGATCCGGGATCAACGCCTCCGCGACGGACTCCGCCGGGCGCCCTTCCAACGCCACCAGGCCGGTCAGCATGCCCTTCTCGATCCGCCACACCGATCGGATCCACTGCCGCGCCAGCGTCTCCTCGGGGCTCACGAGCTCGACCCGGCCTCGGATCCCCTCCCCCACCAGGACCACGTACGGTCCCGCTTCGGGTAAACCGAGCGTGCGCAGTGCCGTGTTCGCGAACGCCGGGTCCTCCCCCGCACCGCGGAACAGCTCGTCGACGAGCACGCGCCTGCGCTGCTCGTCGACCCGCAGGAGTTCCAGCTCGGTGCGGCGGTAGGAGTCGGAAAGCTTCGAGGAAACACCGTCGACGACCGTCCACACCGAGGTTCCGACGTCGAGCAGGGTTTCCGGGTCGACGTCGCCCTCGTCCCTGGCGGCCTGCAGCGCACTGGCCCACACCACTCGACCGCCCAGCCGGAAAGAGCGCAGCACCAGGTCCAGTGGCGCCCGCTGCTCGGCTCGTCGCCGTCCGGTTTCCCGCGCGGCGTCGTACGGATCGTCCCCGTCGGGCACGCGGCCACCGAGCAGTTCCAACACTCTGCCCAGGTTGGCTCGGCAGGACGAGCGGAGGTCGGGAGCGGCGGCGTGGTAGCTGGGGTTCTCGTTGAGGATGTCGGCGATGAGCCGATCGGTGACCCCGTCGAGGTCGATCAGCAGTGAACGCGCCAGTCGAGCCGCCGCCCCGGCTGCCGCATCCCCGTCCCGGACCACCTCGACCGACATGCCGAGACACTAGGCCAGCCCGCACCAGGAGACAATCCGCACGGCGGCACCGGCCTACTTCGACGGGACCGCCCCCGCGCCCCGGTGGCGAGTCCGCCTCACGTCCGGCGATCGGTGGGTGATCAGAAATCCTGGCTGGACTCGCTCGGCCGCCTGCGCTGCAGATGCAGCCGCCTGGCCAACCTGATGATCGGGCGCACCGCCAGTTCGATACTGCCGAGCAGGAACAGCCACGTTCCGAACGTGGCCGTCGACGGGCTGAAGAACAGCACGCTGCCCACGATGAACCAGAGGGCGATCAGGAAGTCGTTGGTGATGCTCAGCAGCTCGTAGCGCCGCCTGATCACCAGTTCTTCCGGCCCCATCCGCAGCACCCAGGAGTCCGGGGAAGGCTGTGCACCCATTCCCCGAGTGTCGCCCCGACGTCCCGGGGATGCCTGGGCGAGGCGGCGAATGGCCCACCCGCACCGAGGGCCCGTTCGTGGAGAAGTCGAGGACGCCCGGTCAGGCCACCGCACCGCCGGCTGCCCGGCCTGCGGCCCTGCCGGAGAACAGGCAACCACCGAGGAAGGTTCCCTCCAACGCGCGGTAGCCGTGGACGCCCCCACCACCGAAGCCCGCGACCTCCCCCGCCGCGTACAGCCCTGGGACCGGC
The DNA here is from genome assembly GCF_054779195.1 of Parasphingorhabdus pacifica. NCBI lineage: Bacteria > Pseudomonadati > Pseudomonadota > Alphaproteobacteria > Sphingomonadales > Sphingorhabdaceae > Parasphingorhabdus > Parasphingorhabdus pacifica. The sequence continues at coordinate 210,344 of NZ_BAAGYS010000006.1, read as the reverse complement.
GCTCCCGAAGCGCCCAGCACGCGTCCGGACAGGTCCGTCTCCGCGCCGCCCAACGTCTTCCGGGTGAGCACCGACAGCCGTACCGCCACCAGCGGACCCGCTTCCGGATCCAGCAACCGGTGCGGTTCCGCGACCCGGACGTGCCGGTCCACGGCGTAGCGACGCGCCTCGCGGATCGTCTGCACCTGGGCGTCCTTACCCAGTCCCGAGGTGACCTGGCGATCGCGGGCGATGATCTCGCGTTGCAGTTCCGCCGCATCGATCAGCGGTTCCCCGGTCAGCTCGTTCATGCCGCGAACCAGTTCCGGAACGCTCCGGCGCGTCACGAAGTCGGCTCCGTGCCGGATGAACTCCGCGATCGGCGCGGGAGTGCCGCCACCGCCCCGCTGCAGGAGTTTGCCGATGCTGCGCTCGGTCAGGTCCGGGTTCTGCTCGGAGCCCGACAGCGCGAACTCACGACTGATGATGCGCCGGTTGAGCACGAACCAGGTGTAGTCGTACCCGGTTCCGAGGATGTGCTCCATCGTGCCGAGCGTGTCCGCACCGGGGAAGAGGGGTCCGGGCAGCCGCTGTCCCCGCGCATCGAACCACATCGACGACGGCCCGGGCAGAATGCGGATGCCGTGCCCGCTCCACACCGGGGAGTGGTTGTGGATGCCTTCGGTGTAGTGCCACATCCGGTCTGGATTGATGACACGTCCGCCGGTGCGCTCGACGACCTCGAGCATCCGGCCGTCGACGTGATCCGGCACCCCGGAGATCATTCGCTCCGGCGGCGGCCCGTGACGCGTCGGCCAGTTCCGCCGCACCAGTTCGTGGTTGGCCCCGATACCGCCGGAGGTCACGACGACGGATTGGGCGTGCAGCTCGAATTCCCCGGTCCGCTCGCGGGAACTCGGTTCGCCGCGTGCGCTCCGGCTCGGCACGAGGACTTCGCCGCGTACCCCGTCGACGGTGCCGTCGGTGGTGAGCAGTTCACTGACACGGTGCCGGAACCGCAGGGAGACGAGTCCGCGTTCCTCGGCCCGGCGAACCCTCCGGAGGAACGGTTCGAGCACCCCAGGCCCGGTGCCCCACGTGACGTGGAAGCGGGGAACCGAGTTGCCGTGGCCGGTCGCCAGGTATCCCCCGCGCTCGGCCCATTGGACGAGGGGGAACATGCGCAGGCCCTGCTCGTGCAGCCAGGCACGCTTCTCCCCGGCGGCGAAGTCGACGTACGCCTCCGCCCAGCGGCGCGGCCAATGGTCCTCCGCCCGGTCGAAATCGGCCGACCCCATCCAGTCCTGCAGCGCGAGTTCGGGCGAATCCCGGATCCCCAACCTGCGTTGCTCGGGCGAATCGACGAGGAAGAGGCCCCCGAACGACCAGTGCGCCTGGCCACCGAGGGACGCCTCCGGTTCCTGGTCGAGCAGGATCACCCGACGTCCGGCGTCGGCGAGCTCCGCGGTGGCGACCAGCCCGGCGAGCCCAGCGCCCACGACGATGACGTCCGCGTCGAAACCCATGCTCGATCCCCTCGCCACCTACCAGCCGGTAACCACTGTCCGTGGGTTGTATACCGCAGTGGCCGCGGCGACGACAGAGGTTCGCCGATACCGAATCCACAGCGGACTTTTCGGCAGGAAAGCCATAAACCACACGGTTGGGGTGTATCCACCAGATTTCCTGGCTTCGCCCATGTCCACTTCGGGAGTCTGGACCCAGTCGGGCCGGTTCGGCCCAATCTCCCGCACTTCACCGGAGGGAACTCCCATGCCTGTCGCACCGCCGCCGCACCACCACTCGCGCACGTTCGACTCCGCCTCGGTCCGGACTCGCCCCGAACCGTTCGGCGCCACATTCCGGCAGACCGCGGCGAAAACGGCCACCGCTGTGCTGCTCGCGGCCGCATGCGTCCCGGCCGGAGGCGTGCTCGCGCACGCGGCGGATCAGGATTCGTGCCGATCCGGTTCGTTCTGCGCGTGGGGCGCCAACGAATTCCGCGGCCAAACGCACAAGACCACCCTGGAGGACACCGAGATGGAAACCTGCGTCGCACTCCCGGAAGGCCTTGAAGCCAGCTCGTTCGTCAACCGGACCGGCCACCCCGTGACGGTCTACCAGGATCCGCTCTGCGACACGCACGCGGATTTCAGCACCTATCCGTCCGAAACACACGTGCCGAACGCCCCGTACGTGGCCAGGGCCATCAAGGTCTGGTCGCACTGAGAACGTTCGGGCGAGCAGCCCGCACCGCGCCTTCGGCCCCGGGTCCGGCGGCCCCGGGTCCGGCGGCGCGGTGCGGGCTGCTTTCATCGGCGCAGAACGCGCATGAGCTCCAACAGCCTTTCCGCGGAAGCCGTCCAGGTGAACTCCGCCGCCCGGGTTCGAGCGAGTTCGACGAGTTCCGCCCGAAGCGCCCGGTCCTCCGTTTTGCGCACTGCTGCGGCGAATTCGTCCGGCGAACCGGGTTCGAAGAACAGGGCGTGGCCTCCGGTGACCTCGCGGAAAATCTCGAGATCGCTGCACACCACCGGAGTCCGCTCGTTCATCGCCTCGATGATCGGCAGCCCGAAACCCTCGTCCCGGGACGCGGTAACCAGCGCAGCGGCTCGCCGGAGCAGCCGTCGGTAGTCCGGTTCACTGATTCCTCGCCAGAAAACGACATCCACGCCCGGAGGCAGTCGGGCCGTCAGCTCCGCCTCACGCTCCACCGGAATCCGACTCAACAGGTGCAGCCGGTAACCGGGCAGATCGGCCATGCCGATCAGGAGAGTCTCCACGTTCTTGTACGGCATGAACGAACCCATGTACACGAGCTCGCGCGGACCCCCCGGGAACTCCGGATCCCCCGAACCCTCCCGGAGCCCGGGGGCCGCGGGCTTTTCGGGGGCCGCGGGCTTTTCGGGGACCACGGGCTTTTCGGGGACCACGGGCTCATCGGGGATCGTAGGCTCATCGGAATGATCGCCCTCGGTTGCCGGAATGTCCGGCACCGGCCCGGAAGGAGCGTTGGGAACGACGGTCACCGGTCGGCGAGTGAGCCGGTACTCGGCGATCAGCCGCTTGGTCGTCTCGCTCACCGTGACGACCGCATCCGCACGGTTGAGCAGAACCCGCTGCGGCCAGAACGCCTTGTGGTAAAGCCGCCACAGAATCCGTACCGGCAGCGGCAAGAACCCCGGCGGCTTCGGGTGCCGGTAGTAGATGAGGTCGTGCAGCGTGAGGATCAGCTGGTAGCCGCGTCCGACTCCACCGATCACCTGCAGCGGACTGAAGACGACGTCGGCGCCCAGCCTGTTCAGGGTCCGCGAGATCCACAGTTCCTTCGCCGAAAGCGGGCTGTTGACCTTCACGTGCGGAACACCCTCCGGCAGCAAGTGAAGTTGCCGCTCGTCGTGAATCAGCATCGTCACCGGATGGAGGCCGTGCAACGCCTCGATCAAACTCGCGCCGTACCTGCTGATCCCGTCGTGGGTGTCGGTTCGCGTCCAGCGCGCGTCGACGAACACCTTCAACGGTCGGCCTCCTGGATCACGCTTGCGCACCCGCGTCTTCTTGCCGAGCGGCGAGGAAACGATCGACCGCTTCGGCCGCGGCTCCCGGCGTCTCGTAGTGCACCAGGTGACCGACTTCCGGGATCACCACCAGCTCGGCGTCGACGATTCCGCTGAGCAGCTCGCGTTGACCGTCCAGCGGCGCGATCTCGTCGCTCTCACCGGCGATCAACAACGTTGGCACGCGCAGCCGATCCACGTAGTTGGCGACGGTGCGGGTCACCGATGCTTCATACGTCTGGCTCAGCAGCTCCGGACTGTGGAACCGGCTGAAGTGCCGGAGGTGGCTGTCGTAGACGTACTGCCGTATCCGTTTGTCCTTGCTGCGCATCATGGCGCGGCTGGCCACGAACACGGCCAGCTTGTTGGACAGCAGGGCCGTCCCGAGCCGGGGCGGCAGCGCATTGCCGAGCGCGTAGTACGCCGACGTCAGGCCGGTGAGTACCACGCGCGGACCGTTCAGCGGTGGACTCGCGATCGGGTTGATCAACACCAGGCGCCGCACGAACGCCGGAACGGTAGCGGCCACGTGCGCCGCGATCACGGACCCGAAGGAATGTCCGAGCAGGAAGACCGGTCGGTCCTGCGCTCCGAGCAGCTTCAGGATGCCCTCGACGACGTTGGCATAGCCCGCGACGTCGTGCGTGCGGTCCGGCATGGGACCGGACTCACCAAAGCCAGGCATATCGGGCACGACTACGCACCGACCGGGCAACCGGTCGACGATCAGTTCCAGCCCCTCGTGCGTTCCGCGCAGTCCGTGGATCATCACGATCGGTGGCGGCTGCCGGCCGCCTCCCCGAGGCCCCGCCGCATCGAGCAGCTCCTCGCGGTACACCCAGTAGTGCAGGTCGGTTCCGCAGATTCGTTCCACGCGCTCGACCGCGGGGGGACCGACATCCGGCATGACCATCCCGGATCAACTCGCCAGCTCGGAGTAGATCCGGTCGGGTTCGACGTCCTCGTTCGGGTCCAGCACGTGCCGGTAGATCGACTCGAAGTGCCCGAGCACCACGTCGATGTCGTGCTTGGAGACCACCCGGTCGCTCGCCGACCCCATTTCGTCGATGGTGGCGCGATCACTGACGACCTCGTCGATCGCGGCAGCCAGGGCGTGCACATCCCTCGCCGGATACAGGTAGCCGTTCCTCCCCTGCTCCACAAGGTGCGGCAGCGCCATCGCGTTGGCCAGCACGACCGGCGTCCCGGCCGACATCGCCTCCATCGTGGCCAGGCTCTGCAGCTCGGCGATGCTGGGCATGCAGAACAGGTCGGCTCGCGCGTAGGCATCCAGCAGTTCGTCGTCGTCTGCCAGTCCGGTGAAGTGCACCCGGTCGGCGATTCCGAGTTCGGCCGCGAGCTGTTCGAGCGACTCCCGGCAACTGCCGTCCCCGACGATCTCCAACCGGGTCGCGGCCTGCGTGCGCAGCAGTGACATCGCCCGGATCAGGTCGTCGACGTGCTTCTCCTCGTCGAGACGTCCGACGAACAGCACGGTGCGCACGTCCGGGTCCGGGTTGTTCTTCCGGTAGTCGGCCGCCCGCTGGCGGTACCGCGCGACGTCGATTCCGCAGGAGATCGGCAGCGCCTGCTCGTCGAAACCGTTGTCCTGCAGCAGTTGCACCGCGCGTGGTGTCGGTGCGGACACGACCTGCGCCTTGCTGTAGTGGCGAACGAGGTTGTGCCACAGCAGTCGCGCCCCGGCGGTTTGCAGCATCCGAGGGATCGGCAGGTAGCCGAAGATGTTCTCCGGCATGAAGTGGTTGGTGGCCACGAGTCCGATCCCGCGCCGCTTGGCCGCGTCGATGAGACCGCGCCCGATGAAGAAGTGCGATTGCGCGTGCACCACATCGGGACGGATCTCGTCGAGCAACGTGCTCGCCGCCTTGGACGCCTGCCAGGGAGCGCAGATCCGGAACGTGGGATGCGCGGGCGTCCGGTAGGACCCGACCCGGTGCACCGTCACACCTTCCTCTACGGAGGTGCTGGCGGTCCGGTCGACGGAGTGGCAGATGACGTGCACGTCGTGGCCACGCTTCGCCAGTCCGGTCGCCAGTCGATGACCGAAGTTGGCGGCGCCGTTGACGTCGGGCGGGTAAGTGACCGCACCGACCACGATGCGGAGCGGGCGCCTGCTGAACGCATGCGAGGTCAAGAGGAACTCCCGTCAGGACGATACGTCGAACTCGGCCCGGCAAGTTCACGGCTGCCGGTCGCGGTGGAGTGCACCAAGCGTTCGGCGGCCGGTTCCGAGCGATGTCTTGCGAGCGCGATCACACCCGCGCAGGCGATCACAGCGCACATGGCTTCGCCGGTGGCGGTCCAGGCTCCCACCTCGTCGGCTTCCCCCAGCAGGCCGATCCCGAGGCCTACCGCCACCAAGGGGTCGATCACGGTCAGGCAAGCCACCACCAGGTCCGGCGGGCCGCTGGCATAGGCGTGCTGCAGGAGCCAGCCGCCGACCACCATGGCCGCCACGATCCCGACCACGGGTAGCACGTTCACGTCCTGGAGCCCGGTCGTACCCAGCTGCTGCGTCACCGCGCGCATCAACAGCGAGACGAACCCGTACGCGACGGCGCATCCTGTCGCATACGCGATGCACCGCGTGTAGGAGGTGCTCAGGAAGCCGAGGACGCAGAGCGCGGCGACCGCGACGACCACCAGCTGAGTGGCGAGCAGCTGCGCGTCGGCGGGGACCGGCGTGGAGGTGGCACTGCCCGCCGCGAGCAGCACGAACGCGCTGACGCCGCCGGTCGCGGCGAGCACCGCCAGCACCAGGCCCGGCCTGACTCCCTGTGCGCCGGTGCTCCGACTGCGAGCACCGAAGACGACGGTGAGCGGCAGTGCCAGCACCCCGATCGGCTGTACCACGCTGAGTGGTGCCATCCCGAGGGCGCAGGCATGCAGGATCGCGCCGCTGCCGAGGGCCATCAGCCCCAGTCGCCACGTGTTGTTGCGGACGAGGTTCAGCTGATTCCGGACGCCGAGTCCCCGGTCACCGATCGTGTCGTGGACCGCCCCGTGTTGGAGCCGGGCGCCCGCGGCATTGCAGCACGCCCCCATAGCCGCGAGCAGGACTGCCAGCGTCATCATCCGATCCCCCAACGCAGCAGCAGCACCGTTCGACCACACATGGTGACAGCCTGCCGCCTCCGGCCGCCGACGAGATCGACCGTCGCAGTCGCGCTTTCGCGCTTCACAACCGTCCTCCCCGTCTCACGTGCGTGGTTCGAAGCGGTCTTCGCGAGCTTCGAGCTCTGCGTTCCCTCCTGGCCACCATCCACACCGTTCAATCTCGCCCGCCGCGGGCTCGCCCCACATCGGGGATTCGCCCTCGTATTCCCTGAGTCGTGCTACGTACGAGCACTCATGGCCGCATGGTCCCCGGCCGGACGCCCACTGTCCGAAAACTCGCATCCTGCCTGGCAGAAAGCGGTGCAAACGTTACTGCGTGGCCCGCCCCGCCCGTACGGGTAACCCGCTCGACCACCATCACACTCCGGCGCCGCTCGCCCACGGAAACTCAATTCGCGCAACTCTCGACGCACTCCCGACGAGGAGTCGGCGGACTCGTTCCCGTTCCGGCATCGGTGGGCCGATCGAGCACTCCGGCGGCACCGACGAGTCCGGACGAGCAGTGCGCGAGCCGGGGTCGGTTCCCCTGCCCCGCCGGTCGCCCATTCGTCGAACCGGCAGGACAGAGCGTCGAGCAGGAGCGGACTCCTCGCCCGCGGCCGGCGCCGCGCTCAGCGGGAGTCCACGCCATTCCACGCGGGCCTGCCGTGCCGGATTCGCGCCGCGCCGGTGCGCCGTCAGCCGGATCCATAGGCCCGACTCTAGGACAATCACACGTGCGGGTCGGCGGGCAACACTCGACTCGGGGTACGGAATCGCCGTCGAATCCCGGTGGGGCCGCCCGCGGGAATCAGCTTTCTCCCGCGCCCATTACCCGTCTACCTCGCCAATCGTCCATTTCAAGATCAACTCATGAAATGGACGGACGGTGACCAGGCCAACGTTAAGAAACATCACAACCGTTGACCCGAATCCGCAGAATGCGATCACGTGATCACGCAAGGTGATATGACGGCTTCGCGGGCCTCCGTTTCGCGAATCGCCGGACCCCGAGGATTCACCGGATTCCGTCCGGGCGGGAGGAGCCCGGTACCGGAACACGGCTCTCGACGGCCGCGTGGGTCAGCCAGGAATCCGCAGCACTTGGCCTGCGTAGATGAGATCGGGGTTCTGGAGCTCGTTGATCCGGGCGATCTCGCGCCAATCCACGCCCAGTTGTGCGCCGACGCCCGACAGCGAGTCACCCGGCTGAACGACGTACGTCGGAGCCTGGGGTGGCGGTGCTGGCCGGTCGGGCGGTGCCGGCCGGTCGGGTGGCGGCGGTTCTCCCCCACCGGTGAGGACCGGCAGGTCCACCATCGACACGTTGAGGTCGGTGTCACCCGCGATGCCGGGCACCCGGCCGTCCGAGGCGTGCTGGTGGAGGGCGACCCGGTCGGTCAGATACCCGGGCGCACCGGGCTCCCGGCCGTAGTGCGCCACCCAGAGGAAAATGCCCGGATCGACCCACGTGTCGGTACCGAGCTTGCCCTCGAACCAGGACGTCGACGCGTAGACCACGATCTCGTTGCGACCGGTATGACCACGGAGCGCGTCGATGAACCCCTTGATCCAGCCAGCCAGCTCCGGCCCCTCGGTCTCGATGTCCAGGCACGGTGGCAGGTTGCCCGGCGCGCTCGAATCCAGCCGGGCGAGCTGCCCGGCGAAATCGGCGGCGTCCTGCTGCGGCGAGTTCGTGTCCGGCCTCGCGAAGTGGTACAGCCCGGTCACCATGCCCGCGCCACGTGCTCCCGCCAACTGGGAGTCCAACGTCGGGCTGACGTAGCCGATCCCCTCCGTCGCCTTGATGTAGGCGAACGCGTGCCCAGCACCGCGAACCGCCGCCCAGTCGGGTTCTCCCTGGTACTTGGCTACATCGATTCCCGGAATGCGCACGGCCATTCCGACCCCCTAGTCGTCTGCCGCCGGTCGCTCCCGGCCGGCGCAGCTTTCGCACCGCCAACCTAACGGAGCGTGTCGAGCACGTAGTGCCGCCGATCAGGTCAAACGTGCCCCCGGATCGAGCGACATCGGGTCGGTCCGGCCACCGTGCGAGGTTCCCTGCTCTGTTCTGGTCGCACGAGTCGGCCACCGGATGCATGGTGGGGCGGGCTCGGTCCTTCGTCCGTTCGACGGCATTCCGCACGGGGAAGCAACCGCCTGCGAGGTCACGCGTCCATGGGAACAGCGGACCAAGTACGGACCCTCGCCGATTGAGCGGGGAGTGGGAGGTGGTCGTCATGACCCCGAACCGAACAAGAAGCACTACCCAGCGCACGTTCCAAGTCACCGGCGCACTGTTGGCCGCCGTAGTCCTCGCCGGCTGCGGTGCGGCATCCGAAACCGATGGCACGACGCTGCCCGTGCACAACGCGCAGCCACCCGCATCACCGCCGGGAGCGGAGAGTCCGGCCATCCCGTCGGCCACCGAGGATTCCGGCGCTGCTTCGAGCGCACAGCCGAAACCGCCCCCGCCGCGGACCTCCGCACCGGCGGAGGAAGTCACGAGGTGCCACACCTCGATGTTCTCCGGGTCGTTGGAGCCCGGACGACCGGGCGCGGGCCAGCGCTACGCCGAGCTGGTGCTGCGCAACACGAGCTCGGAGTCGTGCACGCTCTACGGGTACGGCGGTATGCAGCTCATCGGCAGCGACGGTGCTCCGCTACCGACCGATCTCGAACGTACCCCGAACCCGGGGCCGACCATGATCCGGTTGGATCCTGGTGAATCCGCGAGCTCCACCCTGCACTGGACGGTCGTGCCGCACGGCAACGAGCGGACCGACGGGCCGTGCCAGCCGACCCCGGAGCGTTTGGACGTGATTCCCCCGGACGAGACCGATTCGTTGAGCATCGGCTGGGAGTTCGGTCCGGTTTGCGGACACGGGTCGATCGACGGCAGCGCTTACCACCAGTGAGTTCGCCGGTCCGCCGGCAATCCAGCCCACCCTCGAACCGGTGCTCGTTCCGCGCCTGCGGAGCGGAGCGCTGGTCCGAGGTGCGGGGTGTGTGCTGGGGTTGTGCTCATGACGTCTGCGGAACGCGAAGTCTCCGGCTCGGCCGGTCGGCTCTTTGTCCGGACCTGGGAGCCACGAGCCCCGGAGTGGATAGCACTGCTGGTGCACGGGTACGGCGAGCACTCCGGCCGCTACGAATGGGTGGCCGAGCAGTTGACGGATGCCGGAGCCGTGGTCTGGGCCCCTGATCACGTGGGGCACGGCCACTCCGACGGCGAGCGAGTTCTGATCAAGGACGCGGAGTCGGTGGTCGCCGACCTCGACGTGGTGCGCGAAACGGTCGTCGGCGAACATCCGGGGCTGCCGGTCGTGCTCATCGGGCATTCCCTCGGTGGCATGTTCGCCGCGCGCTACGCGCAGTCGCACCAGGACGAGCTGGCCGCGGTCGTGCTCTCGGCACCCGTACTGGGCACCTGGTACGTCCTCGATCTGCTGGAGGGCGACGAGATCCCGGACACGCCGATAGATCCGGGGGCGCTGTCCCGCGATCCCGCGATGGGTTCGGACTACGTGGCCGATCCGCTGGTCTGGCACGGACCGTTCAAGCGGTCGACGCTGCGTGCGATCGACCGCTGCCTCGAGCACGTCAACGACGGACCGCCGCTGCGAGCGCCGACCTTGTGGCTGCACGGTGACGACGACGAGATCGTCCCCGAGGCCGACACCCGCACCGGCATCGACCGGGTCCGGGGACAGGACTTCCAGGAGCACATCTACGTGGGCGCGCGGCACGAGGTCTTCAACGAAACGAACCGGGCGGAGGTGCTCCGCGACCTGCTCACCTTCGTGCAACGGAAGCTGTCCACCTGATCGTGTTGACGACTACTCCACGTCACGGTTTTTGGTAGATACGGCGCGACCGCTGCCCGATCAGGTAAGGAATTGCCGGCTGTTTCGGCCGGCTCGGACGGCGGCGCGCTCCCGCCGCCACCCGTCCGTGTCGCCGCCGCGTTCTCGTCCGGTTGCAGGCCCCCTCGCCCCGGTGCAGCGTGATTGCGCCGTGGCCGAAGGTCACGCTCATCGGCGGTACCACGAGGACGAGGCGAAACCATGGACGACGTCAGCCGTGCACAGGACCTGATCGGCAGCACCGTGTACGACCAGGCGGGGAGCAGAATCGGCCGGGTCGACAACGTCTACCTCGACGATGCGACGAATCAGCCCGAATGGGTGACGGTCCGCATCGGGTTCTTCGGCACCAAGGAGTCATTCGTACCGTTGGCGGGGGCCTCCACCCGCTCGGACGGGCTCACGGTGACCGTTCCCAAGGACAAGGTCAAGACAGCGCCGCGCATCGAGACCGAGCAGGGCCACCTCTCCACCGAGAGCGGCCACGACCTCTACACCCACTACGGCCTGCGGCACGTTGCTCCCGGGGAACAGACCGCCCGCGGCAGGACCACAGCCCCCGAACAGCGAGCGGAGCCGCCGGTCCGGCACGAGGGCGGACAGAACCTCCGCGACGAGCTCGTCGGGCGGCACCGCAGGGAGGACTGACCGGCCCGGAACAGCCCTCCGTCCCGGAGCGAGCAGGCTCACGGTGGTCGAGGCTTCGACCACTTCCGCCGGATGCGGGAGAATGCGTCCCGCGATGGCTGAAGACACCGAGCTGGAACTATTGATCACCGTCCTCGTCGGGGCCGCCGACGAGGACGCGGCGCGCACCGCGTGCACCACGTTGCTGGATTCCACCGGCGGCCGACTCGTCGAATCCGGCGACTGCTCCGACGAGGAACCGGGCTGTTGGTCGGTGACCATCAGCCGTGCCGGGGAGCGCGGCGCGCCCGCGGGGCCTGCCACGCTGTCCAGGGCCGTGCGCGATCTCCTCCGCGAACTGGGGCCGGGTTACTCACGGCACCGGGTCTCCTGCGAACCACCCACGGCCTGGACCGTCATCGACGATCCCGAACTCCTCGACGCCCTGGTCGGCGGTGGCGAGCGGCTGCTGGTCGAGGCGTGGGCGGGCGGCTCGGAGCTCGGCTCTTCGCCAGGTTCCTGAAGCGATTCCCGCCGCGCGACCGGGGCGACCCCGTTCCCGCGCCGGCATCGACACGTCCGTTCAATCCACTGTGGACGGTTGTGGCGGATGCCCCGCGGACCGGGCGGCCCCAACTCCGCGCCACCGGCACCTCAGCGGCCGCTCCACGCTCCACCGCGCAGCCGTGATCACTTCGCGCCCTGCCGGACCGCGGCCGAACGGTGGACGCTAACTTGTGTGTCGGCACAAGACCGTCCGCGACGGGTAATCTCGACCACGTCGCGCATCCTGGAGGTCCGCAAGAACATGGCAGGCGTGGAAGAAGTTCGCGCAGGCATCGCTCTGGCCAATCAGAAGTCGTCCGAGAGCATCGCGGCTCTGCAGCAGGCGACGCTCGCGCTGGAGGAAGCCCAGCAAGCACTTTCCGAAGCCACCCAGGGCAGCAGCCAGGAAGAGATCCAGAACGCCTACGGAATGCTCGCCCAGGCTCTGCAGAGCCTCAGCGGCGTGCAGGGAACGATCAACGCCAGCATCGCATCCGCCGAAGGCTACGCGGGACGGCTGTAGCACCGTGTCGGCGCTCACCGAACTGCTCGGTCTGCTGCGGACCGCGGAAGACGGCCTCGACCAAGCGCGCGGTCAGCTGTCTCGTGGCCGGAAATCGTTGTCCGAGGCGGAGGCGGCACTGGCCGATATCGATCCCGAACACCCCGAAACGGTCGTACCTCCCGGCCTGCGACGAGCCGACGACGAGCTCGAACGAACCCAGCAGATCGTCGAGCAGGTGGCCGACACATTGCGCGAATTCTCGACCCGCTTGTGAGGAGCAGCCCGCGAATGCGCTGAGAACGTGCACCACGCACAGGAACGCAGTTCCGCCGGCGAATGGCCGCACGCCACCGGATCCAGGACCGGACCGGCCGTCCCGGTGCTAGCTTGATCGCTTCCAGCTACCGAGGTACCGAGGTGAGGTGTGCGTAACCGCAACGAGCGACGCAGCCGTATCGAAGCAGCCTTCGAACGCCTACGCTCCCGCGTGGCCACAGCCCTCGGAGCTGCCGAGAACGAGCGCGGGCGGGCGCACGCCGAATTCGCGCGGCAGCAATTCGCCCTGCGGATCGCGACCGGCGGCGTCGCCCAGGCACAGCGCGATCCGTCCGGCATCGAAGGCACCCCCGACCCGGTGTTCGACGCGGCGCTGCGGGAAGCGCTGCAGGAGCGGGAGCGGATCTACGAGGACTGGACCGAACACGGCCCCACCAAGCTGGCGGAACTGATCGCCTCGACCGCGACCGGCACGGCAGGCCTGCCCTGGCAGGACTGGCTCGGGCAGGCCGGAACCGCCGACATCACCACACCGCCGCCGGAACTGTGGCGAATCGGCTCCGCGCACATCCCCGACTCCCCCGATCCTCGACCGTTCCCGGTCGCGGTACCGATCCTCGACGAATCCCACCTGCGCATCACGACGTCGACGGAAACGGCCGAAACCGCCGAGGCCCTCGTCCAGGACCTGCTGCTGCGGATGCTCAGCCACTACCAGCCGGGGCTCGTGCGGGTGCACGTGTGGGACGTCGCGCAGCTCACCGGGACGCTGCCCGGCTTGTACCCGCTGACCAGGGCAGGCCTGCTCACCGCGCACGACCCGACCCGGCTGGACGAGATGCTCGAAGCACTCTCCGACCACATCCGCCGTATCCACACCAGCGCATTGCTCGGTGGCCACACCTCGTTGCGGTCGCTCGCCGCCGAGACCGGCCACCGGGGTGAGCCCTGGCGAGTGGCGGTGCTGTTCGGCAACGGCGAGCCGCTGCGGGACGAACAGCAGCAGCAGCTGCAACGAGTGGCCCGCAACGGGGTCGCCTGCGGCATCCACCTCATCGTGGTCGACCTGCCCATGACCGTGAACAGTTCGCTGGAGTCGGTGAGCTTCCTCGACTCCCGCACGGCCCGCACCAGCATGACCGGGCCGGAAGCGATCCTGCGACTCGACGACTCCCCGCCGCGCGACCAGGTGACCAGGGCGTGCTCGACGATCGCCGAAGCGTTCGCCGCCCGCCGCGCCCGAGTGCGGACGTTCGACGACCTGGTGCCCGACCGGCTGTGGAATCACCACTCCGCCGGTGGGCTGCAGGCTCCCGTCGGTTTCGACGAGGGCGAACCGGTGTGGATCACGTTGGGCGACGCCAGCCCGCACACCCTGATCGGCGGACCCAGCGGTTCGGGCAAGACCAACTTCCTCTACGGGATGCTCGGCGGCCTGACCGCTCGCTACTCCCCGGACGAGCTCGAGCTGTACCTGCTGGACTTCAAGGAGGGCGTGTCCTTCGCCCAGTTCACCCCCGGCAGGCGAGATCCCAGCTGGCTCCCGCACGCCCAGCTCGTGGGGGTCAACGTCAACACCGACCGCGAGTTCGGGCTGGCCCTGCTTCGCTTCCTGTCCACCGAGATGCGCAGGCGCGCGGACGCGGCCAAGGAGCACGAGGTCACCAAGCTCGAAGAGCTCCGGGCCGAAGATCCCGATGGGCGATGGCCGCGCATCGTCGCGGTGATCGACGAGTTCCAGTACCTGTTCGCCGAACGCGATTCGGTGTCCGCGCAGGCGACCACGTTGTTGGAGGACGTCGCCCGCCGCGGGCGGTCCCAGGGCATCCATCTGGTCCTGGCCAGCCAGGACGTTTCGGGGATCGAGGCGTTCTGGGGAAAGCCCGCGATCTTCGAGCAGTTCATCCTCCGAATCGCGCTGCCGAAGGCGCGCAGGGTGCTGGCCGACCAGAACTCCACCGCGGTGGACCTGCCCCGCTGGCACGCGGTCGTCAACCACGAGTCCGGGGTGCGGCACGGCAACGAGGTGGCTCGCATCCCCAATGCGACCACAAAGGACACTTTCGACGCCCTGCAGCAGCGAATGTGGGAGAGTCGAGCGGACAATTCCGAACCGCCACGGCTCTTCGACGGTTCCGTCCTGCCTTCTCTGTCGAGTATGGACGATTATGCCGCCCTCCGCCCCCAACGCGGGGTCGCCCCGAGGACGCTCCTCGGCAAGGTGATCGACGTGGACGGCACCGCCGCCGCCGTCCCCCTGGCCGGTTCGCCAGGGCGGAACGTCGCGGTGCTCGGGTCGGTCCAGGTCGACGCGACCAGCGTGCTCGGTGCCGCCTGCCTCTCGCTGGCGCGCCAGCACGAGCCCGGCACGATCAGGTTCACCATCGCCGGGCTGGTCGACGAAGCCGACGAGGACGTCCGGCGGGTCGTGGAGTCGCTGCGGCGAGCAGGCCACGAAGTCGACCTCGTGCGGCTCGACGGCATTCGGCCTGCGCTTTCCTCGCTGGCGGAGACCGTCGACACCCGGTCTTCCGGCTCGTCGGACGTCCGGCACTGCCTGGTCCTCTACGCGGCCGACGCCGCCCACGCGCTGCTCGAGCACAAGGACCCCGAAACGCGCGCCAGCGGCCAGGACCACCTCCGCAAGATCCTCAAGCAGGGCCCGGAGGTGCGCGTGCACACGATCGGCTGGTGGCGCAGCGCGCAGCGGCTGAAGAACAGCTTGGGCATGGGTCCCGTCGACGACATCGGCGCGTGGGTCGCCTTCGACGTGCACGGCCAGGAGCTGTCGGCCTTCGCCGCGGGACAGGTGGTCAACTGGTCGCCGCGTTCGCGTCGCGGGTTGTTCTTCGACCGGTTGACGCACTCGCGCCCCGAGGTCATCCTCCCGTTCGACCTGGGCGAGGCCGACCTGCCCGCTCCCTCCAACGCGGGGACGACCGATACGGGCAGGACTGATGCGCCTCCGGCGGACGGCCCACCCGCCGGAGAGGCCGGGTTCGACGCGTCTACCTCGGGAGCGAACCGGTGAGCGAGCCGCAGCGGGTACCGGCAGCGGTCCGGTACAAGGAGATCACCTCGCTGGCGACCAGCGCCGCCAAGCGGATGCGCGAGGTCGAACGGGAGAAGGCGACCGAGCTCGGCGAGCTGGTGGCCTCGGGTCGGGCGCGCACCGAGGAGGCGGACCGGCGGTACGAGTGGACGGTCCAGGAGGTGGAGTCCCGCTGGAACGCCGCGATGGAGGCTCTCTTCGAGGAGCGGTGGATGCGGGTGACGACGATGCCGGAGGCCGACTCGTCAGCGGTTCCGGACAACCCCGAAACCAGCGTCAACGCCGTGCAGAAGGCGTTCTACGACTTGTACCAGGCGGTCCGGGCTCCTCGCTGGTCGATGCGCCGGAAGCGCACGGATTCGAGCTGAGGCCTACCGTGCGGCAAGGGAACCTTTCTGCCACATGTGACAGAAAGGTTCCCTTGCTCGTGGCGGTCGCCCGGCCGAGGTTCCAGCCTGGCGGCGTTCGCGGGACGGCCGAATGCATGGCCGATTTCGGACATGAGGAGTAAAATTACGGAACGTAATAGTTCCGCATTGGAGGATTCGTGACCAACCAGGAAACGCCCGCGACCGGGGTCGAAGTACGCCTCGCCTCCCGCCCCACCGGCTGGCCCACCGACGAGAACTTCGACATCGTCGAAGCACCAGTCACCGCTCCCGGAGACGGCCAGATCCTCGTGCGCAACAAGGTGATGAGCGTGGACCCCGCCATGCGCGGGCGGATGAACAACCAGAAGTCCTACGTCCCGCCGTTCGAGGTGGGCAAGGCACTCGAGGGTGGCGCTGTCGGTGAGGTCGTCGCGTCCAACTCGGAGAAGTTCCAGCCCGGTCAGCACGTGCTGCACCAGGCCGGTTGGCGCGAATACGCGACGCTCGACGACAAGCGCGCCGTGCCGGTCTCGGCGGACGCGGCACCGCTGAACGCCTACCTCGGCGTGCTCGGCATGCCCGGCTTGACCGCCTATGCCGGACTCTTCCACGTGGCGAACTTCAAGGAAGGCGACACCGTGTTCGTCTCGGGCGCGGCGGGTGCGGTCGGCTCGCTCGTCGGACAGCTGGCCAAGCTCAACGGGGCCGCGAAGGTCATCGGCAGCGCGGGCTCGGCCGAGAAGGTCCGCTACGTGACCGAGGAACTCGGTTTCGACACCGCGTTCAACTACAAGGACGGGCCGGTGGCGGAGCAGCTCAAGGAGGCCGCACCTGAGGGCATCGACGTCTACTTCGACAACGTCGGCGGTGAACACCTCGAAGCCGCGATCGCCCGGATGAACGACTTCGGCCGGATCGCCGCCTGCGGTGCGATCTCGACGTACAACGCGAGCGAGCCGACCCCCGGGCCGCGCAACATGTTCATGTTCGTCTCGAAGAAGCTGACCCTCCAGGGCTTCATCGTGATCGACCACTTCCACCGCCAGGAGCAGTTCTTCGCCGATGTGGCGCCGCTGGTCCGCGATGGCAAGGTGCACTACGACGAGACCGTGGTGCAGGGTCTGCGCAACGCACCGGAGGCCTTCCTCGGCATGATGCGCGGGGAGAACACCGGCAAGATGCTGGTCACCATCGACTGACCGGCCCGGACGGGGTCGTACGCCCGGCGCTCCCAGGCACGGCAGCGCCCTTGCCCACGTCCCGTGGGCGTGCGACCCTTTACCCGCCGTGGTTCGCGTTCGGTTGCGCGTGCGCGGCACCGCACGCGCAACCGAAGGGATGTTCCCGGTACCCGATGCGGCCCGGCTCCCGGCATCGTCAGTCAGCGCGCTGCGCACTAGAGTGTTACACATGACGTCGCAACGTCACAGCAGCTCGTGCCAGCCCAGCTCGCGCCAACACACCTCGCGCCAACACACCGCGCCGCAGCACGATCCGCAACCGCGCGGCATCGGGCACGGCGGAAGCGCGGGCGCCGAGCTCCTCCGGCCCGCGACCAACCGGGTGGACGATGCCGCGCTCCTGCGGGCCGCGCACGAGTGCGTGCTCGACAACGGGGTCCGCCGCAGCACGCTCACCGAGATCGCACGCCGCGCCGGGGTCAGCCGGATGACCCTCTACCGCCGGTTTCCCGATGTCGGCAGCATGGTCACCGCGCTGATGACCACCGAGTTCTCCGACATCCTCCACCGGGCCCGATCTTCGGCGGGCACCGGCATCGCCCGGCAGCGCCTGGTCACCGCGCTGGTGACCAGCGTGCGACTCCTGCAGGAAGCCCCGTTGTTCCGCCGAGTACTCGAAACCGACGCCGAGTTGCTCCTGCCCTACCTGGTGGACCGGTTCGGCAGCGCCCAGCTGACCGCCGAGAGATTCCTGCGGGACTACGTCCTGGCCGGGCACGAGGACGGGTCGATCCGGCGGTCCGATCCGGCAGCCCAAACCCGAGTACTGCTCGTGATGGCCCAGTCGTTCGTCCTGTCCGTGAAGCCCGCCTCCAGCGGAACCGACATCGGGGCCGTGCGCGCGGAACTGGCGAGCCAGCTCAACGCCGCACTCCTTCCCACCGAGGCCGTCGCCCACCCATTCCAGCCCACCCACGGGGAAATGCTTTGAACACCACGCCGCTACCGGCCGGATCGCTGCGCGCGACCTCCCTCAACGCAGCTCGGCGAGCGAACGAACTTGCCGCGGTGGGCGATGGTCGCCCGGTGGACCTGGTCGTCGTCGGCGGTGGCGTGACCGGAACCGGAGTCGCACTGGACGCGGCGGCACGCGGGCTGTCGGTCGCCCTCGTCGAAGCCGAGGACCTCGGGTGGGGAACGTCCCGCTGGTCGACCAAACTCGTCCACGGTGGACTCCGCCACCTCGCGCACGGCGACCTCCCGCTCGCCCGTGAGAGCGCGGTCGAACGCGGGACCCTCATGACTCGCACCGCGCCGCATCTGGTGCGGCCCCTTCCGCAGCTCGTCCCGCTGCACCACAACGTGTCCCGGCGTACCGAGGCGACGCTCTCGGCCGGTCTGCGGACCGAGGACGCGCTGCGCCGGAGCGCCCGTACTCCGTCATCGGTGCTACCCGCGCCGCGACGAATCCCGGCCGTGGAAGCCGCTGCGCTGGTCCCCGGACTGCGGTCGGACGGCTTGCGGGGCGGGCTGCTGAGCTTCGACGGCCGGCTCACCGACGATGCCAGGCTCGTCGTGGCCCTCGCGCGCACCGCCGCCGGGTTCGGCGCCCGCATCCTCACGCGCGTCCGGATCGACGCGTTGGACCACGACGGGGCGGATGCGGTCGACCGGCACAGCGGTGAGTCGCTTCGGATCAACGCGCGTTCGGTGGTCAACGCGACCGGCGTGTGGGCCGGTGAACTTTCGCCCGAGGTACGGCTGCACGCCTCTCGCGGTTCGCATCTCGTGCTGGACGCGGCGGCGGCCGGGCTGGCCGGCACCTCGCTGGCCGTTCCGATGCCCGGAGGACCCGGCCGGTTCGCGCTGCTGCTCCCGCAACCGGACGGTCGCGCCTACCTGGGAGTGACCGACGAGCCGCTGGACGGCCCGATTCCCCCCGTTTCCGAAGTTCCCGAGGTCCCCGACTCCGATGTGGACTTCCTGCTCGGGGCGATGCGCGATGCGCTCGGCCGCCCGCTCGGCAGGGAACACGTGCTCGGCTCGTTCGCCGGGCTCTTCCCGCTGCTGGCCTCCGGCCCCGGAGCAGCCGGCGGCCGGATCCGGGCATTGCTCGGCCGATCGGACGAGTCCGACCTGTCCCGCAAGCACGCGGTGCTGACCTCGCCCGAAGGGGTCGTGACCGTCATCGGCGGCGAGCTCACCACGTATCGCAGGACGGCCGCCGACGCGGTGGACACCGCCGTGCGCGCCGCGGGACTGCACGCGGGTCCCTCGCGCACCACCGCCGTCCCGCTCGTCGGCGCGGCCCCGCGCGACTCGCTGGCGGCCGTCGAGGCCGATCCACGGCTGGTGAGCACGTACGGCACCGAGGCCACCCGGGTCGCGGCCATCGGCGAGCTCGACGCCGAACTGACTCGGCGCGTGTGCGCGGCATCGCCGCTGACCGCGGCCGAGGTGGTCTGGGCGGTCCGTCACGAAGGTGCGCTCGACGCCGATGACGTGCTGGATCGCCGCAGCCGGATCGGCCTCGTCGCGGCCGATCGGGCGGCGGCGGGCCCGACCGTCGAGGAGATCGTGCAGCGGGCACTGCACGGCGTGCTGGCCTGAAATGCCGGATTCTGCTCTGTTCCTCCACGGCAAAGCGGCCTGATCCGGCAGGATGGTCGTCGACAACCGGGCGACCATCGACGAGGGGGAACCGCGTGCCTGCGAGTGGGTTGGAGATCGATCGGATCTCCAAGCAGTACGGGGACACCACCGCACTCCGCGACATGGCCTTCACCGTCTCCGCGGGCGAGATGTTCGGATTCGTGGGAAGCAACGGCGCGGGGCAAAACGACGACCATGCGCATCGTGCTCGGCGTGCTCGCGGGGGATTCCGGCGAGGTCCGGTGGGACGGATCCCCGCTCACCGCACAGCTACGTCGCCGAATCGGATACATGCCGGAGGAGCGCGGCCTGTATCCGCGGATGAAGCTGCTCGAACAGCTCACGTACCTCGGGGAGTTGCACGGGTTGACCCGCAAGCACGCCCGGACGTCCGCCGAGCAGTGGATCGACCGGCTCGGGTTGGCCGCCCGCCGCAATGACGAGGTGCAGAAGCTCAGCCTCGGCAACCAGCAGCGGGCGCAGCTGGCGGCGGCACTCGTCCACGAGCCGGAGCTGCTGGTGCTGGACGAACCGTTCTCCGGGCTGGATCCCGTCGCGGTCGACACGATCAGCGAAGTGCTCACCGAGCAGTGCTCGGCCGGGGTGCCCGTGGTGTTCTCCAGCCATCAGCTCGAACTCGTCGAACGGCTCTGCCAGCGGGTCGGAATCGTCCAACAGGGGCAGATGGTCTCGTGCGGGACGGTGGAAGAACTCCGCGACCGGGGCCCGACCACCCTCGTGGTCGAGGCGCCGGAAGCGCGGCGCGGCTGGGCGGACGACCTGCGCGGGGTGCGCGTCGTCGAAGCAGCCGATCAGCGCACGACATTGGAGCTCACCGATGGTGCGGACGACCAAACGGTGCTGCGCGCCGCGCTGGCCACCGGACCGGTGCGGGAGTTCAACCGGTACCGCCCGACCCTCTCCGATCTCTACCGCAACGTCGTCACCGAGGAGCGAGGAACGTGAGCACGCCGCGCACTACCAATGCGGTATGGCTGGTGGCCCGCCGCGAGATCACCGGTCGGGTCCGGAGTCGCGCGTTCGCGCTCGGCACGCTGGCGACGATCGCGATGATGGCGGGATACGCCGCGCTGATGTTCTTCATCGGGCAGAGCAGTGCGACCGCCGTCGGATTCACCGGCCAGTCGACGGTCGTGTCCGGTCAGCTCGCCCGCGTCTCGGAGTCGATGGGTGAGCCGATCGAGGAGCACGCCGTCGCCGACCTCGAAGAGGGGCGTCACCAGCTCCAGGAGGGTCGGCTGGACGCGGTGGTGACCGCCGGGCCTCCCGGCCGGCTGACGGTGCTCGCCGAGCGGGAGCTGGACCAGGAGCTGCGAGCGGCTCTCGACGCGGTGCTGGAGCAGCGGGTCCTCTACACCGAACTCGCCAAGGCCGGTCTCGACCCGGCCGACCTGCAGGCCGCGCTGTCCGAAGCGCGGATCGACGTACAGCTGTTGAACCCTCCCGATCCGCACCTGGGCGAGCGGCTCGGTCTGGCCATGGCCGCGGGCATGCTGCTGTACTTCTTCCTGATCGTGGCCGGGCAGGCAGTGGCCCAAGGCGTGGTCGAGGAGAAGACCAGTCGGGTCGTCGAACTGCTGCTCGCCACCATCCGCCCCAGGCAGCTACTGGCCGGCAAGGTGGTCGGGATCGGGATCGCGGTGCTGATCCAGTTGCTGATCATCATCGTGGCCGGTCTCGTCGCCACTTCGGTGGGCGACCTGATCACGCTGCCGTCCGACGCCGTACTCGGCACCGCTCTCTGGACCCTCGTGTGGTTCCTGCTCGGGTTCTTCACCTACGCGACCGTGATGGCCGCGGCCGCGTCGTTGGTGTCCCGCCAGGAGGATCTGCAGAGCGTCACGACTCCGGTGATCATGCTGCTGATCGTGCCGTTCCTGATCGGGCTGTCGGTACTGCCGGACGATCCGCAAAGCGGGTTCGGCGCCGTGCTCTCGATGGTGCCCGGGTTCTCCCCGGTGCTGATGCCGATGCGGATCGCGCTCGGCGTGGCCGCGCCCTGGGAAATCGCCGTGTCCCTCGTGACGACAGCACTGGCGGTCCTCGGGCTGCTGCGGCTCGGCGGGCGGATCTACGGCCGCGCCGTCCTGCACACCGGGGCCAGGCTGAAGCTCGTGGACGCGCTGCGTTCCCGTTGAGGCCCGTCCGCAGCGGCCGACACAGCGGGGCCCGAACTGCGACGACCCCGGTCCGGATGATCCGGGCCGGGGTCGTGACGTGCGACGAGGCGAGTCAGCGCTCGCCGATGGGCGTGTAGGCCCGCTCGGGCTCGCCGGTGTAGACCTGGCGCGGCCGGCTGATCTTGCGGGAGGGGTCCACCAGCATCTCGCGCCAGTGGGCGATCCAGCCCGGAAGCCGACCGAGGGCGAACAGCACCGTGAAGTACTTGGTCGGGAAGCCCATGGCCTTGTAGATCAGGCCGGTGTAGAAGTCGACGTTCGGGTAGAGGTTGCGCTCCACGAAGTAGTCGTCGGCGAGGGCCTTCTCCTCGAGCTTCAGTGCGATGTCCAGCAGCGGGTCGTTGGTACCGAGCTTGCTGAGCACCTCGTCGGCGGTCTTCTTCACGATCGCCGCACGCGGGTCGTAGCTCTTGTACACCCGGTGACCGAAGCCCATGAGCCGGACGCCCGGCTCCTTGTTCTTCACCCGCTCGACGAACGAGTCGACGTCTCCACCGTCGGCCTGGATGCCCTCCAGCATGTCCAGCACCGCGCTGTTCGCACCACCGTGCAGGGGGCCGAACAGGGCGTTGATGCCGGCCGACACGCTGGCGAACAGGTTGGCCTCGGAGGAGCCCACCATCCGCACGGTCGAGGTGGAGCAGTTCTGCTCGTGATCGGCGTGCAGGATGAACAGGAGGTCGAGCGCACGGGTGAGCGCCGGGTCGACGTCGTAGGGCTCCGCCGGGAATCCGAAGGTCATCCGGAGGAAGTTCTGCACGAGGCCCAGCGAGTTGTCCGGGTAGAGGAACGGCTGCCCGACGGACTTCTTGTAGGCGTAGGCCGCGATCGTGGGCAGCTTCGCCAGCAGGCGGACGGTGGACAGCTCGACCTGGTTGTCGTCGAACGGGTTCAGGCTGTCCTGGTAGAAGGTCGACAGCGCGGACACCGCGGAGGAGAGCACCGGCATCGGGTGTGCGTCCCGCGGGAAGCCGTCGAAGAACTGCTTGAGGTCTTCGTGCAGCAGGGTGTGCCGCTGGATCCGTTCCGAGAAGTCGGTGTACTGCTGCTGGGTGGGGAGCTCACCGTAGATCAGCAGGTAGCTGACCTCGATGAAGTTCGACTTCGAAGCCAGCTGCTCGATCGGGTAACCGCGGTAGCGCAGAATACCGGCATCACCGTCGATGTAGGTGATGTCGGACTTGCAAGCCGCGGTATTGACGAAGCCCGGATCCAGCGTCACCAAACCGGTCTGGGCCAGCAACTTGCCGAGATCCACACCAGGCGCGCCCTCGGTGGCAGGGGCCACCGGCATTTCGTGGTCGCCAGCGTCATAGCGCAGCGCGACGGTACGTTTGGCGGTCGCGTCGTCGGGCATTCGGGAACCTCTCGCGCTCGTGAAATGGGGTAGCGCTTTCGCCGACGACGTACGTGGAGCCGAGGCGTGTCGGTCCTCGATGTGTCGAACTGCGTGGGACGCGCCGGCCGGGGTATCCGGACGTCGCAGCACCACCCCGTTGGGGTCCTGTCCGTTGCCACGCTAGACCGCGGTGGGGTCGTCGCGCAGCAATCGTGTTAGTCCTTTTGGGCAGGTGGGACAACGATCACATAGCTGTGCGCGGCCAAAGCATGACCCCGATCACCCAAAAGAAGCAGTACGGCGTGATTTCAGCGACAGAACGGCATTCGCGAGCCACGAACTCCGCACCATCACCGCTCCAGCGTAAGCTCACCGCCGCGACCGGACAAAGCCGACGAGCCGGACCGCACCGCTGACCGTGGGGCGGTGCGGCGAGTTCGGAGCGGCCCCGCGAACAGCCCCGCGCGAGACGGCCGTGACCGGCTCACCCGGCCCGAAGATCGGAACCCCCCCCCCGCTCGCTCGCCTCACCAGCCGAGTTCGGACCGATACGGCGGTTCGGCCCCCGGCCGGGAAACGGTGACGGCCGCGGCCGAAGCCGCGAATCGCAGCGCCTGCTCCCAACGTCGGGGATCGAGCGAACGCAACGTCGCCGCGGACAGGGCTCCCGCCTCGCGCAACCAGGCCAGCAGAGCGGCTTGCACGGTGTCCCCCGCGCCGATGGTGTCGGCCACGTCCGCGCGCACTCCCCCGACCTCGATCCATTCGCCTGCGGCGGTCAGCGCGAGGAGACCGCCCGCTCCCCTGGTCAGCACCACGCCGGCCGGCCCGGCCCGTTGCCACCGGCGCACCGCCGCGAACACGTCCGGATCGTCCTCGTCGGCTAGCCACTCGGCGTCGTCGACGGACAGCTTCAGCAGGCTCACCGAGGGCAACCACGACTCGAAGCGCGCGCGGTAGGCGGCGGGGTCCTCGACCAGGTCCGCTCGGATGTTCGGGTCGAGCGCCACGAACCGGCCCAACTCGGCCTCGCGGAACAGCAACCGCTCGTAGGCGCTCGCTCCCGGCTCCAGCACCATGCCGAGCGTGCCGAGCGAGACCGCACTGGTCCCGGCCGGCAGCGGACCGGGGTCCTCGACGTACCGGCTCGCGGTCTCCGCGGTGTGAAAGGTGTAGCGCGCCGATCCGTCGGCGCCCAGCCCGACGACCGCCAACGGCGTCGGCTCCGCGCCGCGTCGAACGAGCGAATCATCCACATTGGAGTTGTGGAGCCGGTCGAGCAGCTTGTCGCCGAACTGGTCGCTGGACAACCGCGCGAGGAACCCGGCGGGAATTCCCAACCGTCCCAACGCGATCGCGACGTTGTAAGGGCCGCCGCCCAAGCGCGGGTGCAACGGACCGATTTCACCGTCTATCGTGGACGGATCCGGAACGAGGTCGACGAGTGCCTCGCCACCGACGACGATCACGATTCCTCCATCCGCTGCGGGTCGGTTGTCTCGGCGAACAGCCCGCCGTTCAGGAACTGCGACAGGGCCGTGAAGGCTTCGGCATCGGAGAGCCCGGTTCGTTCCCCGATCTCACCGCGTTGGATCGACACGATCGTCCGGCTGACCATCTCCGCCACGAACGCCGCGTGGACCTCGCGGAACACCCCCGCGTACACGCCCGCGCCGATGAAGGAGCGCATCTGGTCGGCGGCCGCCCGCGCGTTCGACTCGTAGGTGGCGCGCGTCGCCTCGTTGGCGGCCATGTCCCGGATGAACTGGCGGGACGCTGGTCGCAACGCCTCGGCGGCCGCTTGGAGGTACGCGCTCATCCGCTGCCGGAGGTCGACGATCTCGGCCACCTCGGCCTCGATGCTCGCCGTGGCCTCCTTGAAGTAGTGCCCCACCACTCGAACGGCCAACTGCTCCTTGCTCCCGGCCAGCGTGTAGAGCGTCGATTTCGAGCAGTGCAGCCGGGCGGCCAGATCGTCGAGCGTGAAGTGGGCGAACCCCTCCGCGAGGAACAGGTCGCGGAGCCTGTCCAGCAGCTCGGCCCGGCGCGCGCTCACCGGCCGGGACCGCGAGCCACCGCGGCCGACGGTCGACTCGGAGGTGGTCATGGGCAAGAGGCTCCCACAACCGCGCGTCCCGCCAGGTGACCGGTCATCGATCCAGATTCCCTTCCGACATATCCATCCGTACTCTGAGTAGTCCTACAGTACTGCCGAAAGTATCGATGGGACGACGTGCCATGCCTGTTCAACGCCTGCTGCCCACCGAAGAAGCGACCGACCTGCTCGCCCTCACCAGGGAAATCTCGCGCGACGAACTCGCCCCGGCCGCCGCCGACCACGAGGAGCGCAGCGAGTTCCCCCGCCAGGTGTTCCGCCTGCTCGGCAAGAGCGGTCTGCTGGGACTGCCGTACGCCGAGGAGCACGGTGGCGGTGCCCAGCCGTACGAGGTCTACCTGCAGGCGCTCGAAGAGATCAGCAGCGCGTGGATGACCGTGGGCGTCGGCCTGTCCGTGCACACCATGTCGTGCTTCCCGCTCGCGAACTACGGAACCGCCGAGCAGCGGGACCGGTGGCTGCCCGAGATGCTCGGCGGCAACACCCTCGGCGGCTACGCGTTGTCCGAGTCGCATGCGGGCTCCGACGCCGCCGCGCTGAGCACCCGAGCCGAGCACACCGGCGACGACTACGCGATCACCGGAACCAAGTCCTGGATCACCCACGGCGGGATCGCCGACTTCTACACCGTGATGGCCCGCACCTCGGACGACGGTCCGCGCGGCATCAGCTGCCTGCTCGTCGACGGCTCCACCGAAGGGCTGGCAGCGGCCGCACCGGAGCACAAGATGGGGCTCACCGGCTCACCGACGACCCAGCTGCTGTTCGACGGGGCGAGGGTTCCCGCCGACCGGCTCATCGGCGCCGAAGGCGACGGGCTCAAGATCGCGCTGGACGCGCTGGACTCCGGTCGGCTCGGCATCGCGGCCTGCGCGGTCGGACTCGGACAGGCCGCGCTCGACCTCGCCGTCGACTACGCCGGCCAGCGGCACCAGTTCGGGCAGCGAATCTTCGACTTCCAGGGGATGGAGTTCATGCTCGCCGACATGGCCGCCGCGGTGCAGTCCGCGCGGGCCACCTACCTCGATGCGGCGCGCAGGCGGGACGCCGGGCTGCCGTTCGGCCTGCAGGCGTCGGTCGCGAAGCTGACCGCCACCGACGCGGCGATGAAGGTGACGACCGACGCGGTCCAGGTGCTCGGCGGTGCCGGATACACCAGGGACTTCCCCGCGGAGCGCTACATGCGGGAGGCGAAGGTCCTGCAGATCTTCGAGGGCACGAACCAAATCCAGCGGCTGCTCATCGCCCGCCACCTGGACCGCCCCTGAGCTTCGCCGCAGGCACGGGCGAGGACCCGTTGGCCGACTTCGGCGAAGAACCGGCCAACGGTCCCGGCCCGACGCGGGCTCAGCAGGCGGGGCCTCAGACAGGACGGAGGCCCCACTCGGCGATCCAGCTTTCGGAAGGTTCGAGGACGAGCAGATCGGTGCCGGTGTTCAGCGCGTTCGGCGGGCAGGTCATCGGTTCGATCGCGACCGCTCTGCCCCGTTCGGGGTAATCGTCCGCCGTGTAGACCTGAACCCACTTGAAGATCGGGTCGGCCCACAGCTCCACACCACGGCCGCTGGGGTCGGTGAGCGTATGCCGGACGAGCTGTTCCGGGTCGTCGGGAGCCGGGACGGCGCCCCCGAACGCGGTGTCCAGCAGCACCCCGGCGAGCCTCCGCCCGCTGCGGAACGACTGCTCGTCGCCCTCCAACGCACGCGGCGGGCGCACCGGCAGCAACCGCTCCGGATCAACGGGGAGAACGTTGGCGGCGGCCAGCCGCAGCGTGCAGTCGTCCGTCTCGGCGTTTCCGGCGCGGGGGAACGGATGAACCCCCACCCCGAACGGCACGGCCCGCCTGCCCAGGTTCTCCACGGTGTGGGTGACGGTCAGTCCCGCCGCGTCCAACGAATAACCGATGGAGGTCAGCAGCGGTACCGGCCAACCGGGCTGAGCGGCGATCATCGCGTGCAGCACGACCGTCGACTCGGCGTGCTCGACCACGGTCCACGGCGTGTGCCTGAGCAAGCCGTGGATCGCGTTGTGCCTGGTGGGCTCGGTCAACGCCAGCTGCTGGGCCTCCCGTTCCAGCACCCACTGCCCGTCGGCAACGCGGTTCGGCCACGGGACGAGGACCGCACCGGCCGCGCTGGGGGCCAGCTCGTCCTCCCGGTAACTTTCGGTGTACGGAACACCGGCGACTTCGAACACGCGCAGCGCCGCACCGACTTCGGTGACCACCGCACGCGCCTCGCCGTGGGTGATCTCGAACTGTCGGCCGGTGGCGGGAACTGGATCATTCACGTGACCCACTGTATTCCCACCACCGGCGCGATGAGCTATTTGGACAGCTTCTCGGGGTTGAATCGCGTTCTTCCCGTGACGAAATAGTTGATGATCCAGAAGACGACGCCGATACCGAGCAGCACCCCGCCGATCAGGTACTCGTCGACCGGCCGTCCGGCCAACGGGCTGGCGAAGAACAGGCAGGTCAGCGCACCGAGGACGGGCACCCAGGTGGGCGCCACGAAGTGCTCGTGCTCGACCTTCTCCCTGCGCAGGACCAGCACCGCCACGTTCACGATGGCGAACACGGCCAGTAGCAGCAACGACGTGGTGCTTCCGAGGTCCTCGATCTCCAGCGAGCTGACCAGGAGCACGGCGATAATGCTGGTGAACAGCACCGAGACCCACGGAGTCTGCCGGGTGCGGTGCACCAGACCGAACTGCTTCGGGATGACGCCCTCGTTGGCCATGCCGTAGAGCAGGCGGCTGGCCATCAGCATGTTGATCAGGGCGGTGTTGGTGACGGCGAACAATGCGATGATCGAGAAGAAGACCGCAGGGAACCAAGGGGCCGCGGCTTGCACGACCAGCAGCAAGGGGCCGTCCGAGGCGGCGAGTTCGTCCGTGGGGACCAGCGTCGAGGTGATCAACGCGATCACCAGGTAGATGACGGCGGTCATCGCCAGTCCCAGCAGCAACGCCCGGGGGAAGGTCTTGCTGGGGTTCTTGGTCTCCTCGGCCATGTTCACCGAGTCCTCGAAGCCGACCATCGCGAAGAACGCCAGCGCGGTCGCCGAGGTGATCGCCAGCAGCGGCGAGGTGTCGGGGTTCAGCTCCAGCAGCCGACCGGGATCCGGGTTCAAGTCGGGGTTGGTGCTGCCACCGAACAGCGCGATGGCGCCGAACACGATCACGATCGCGAGACCGGCCAGCTCAACGCACGTCAGAAGCACGTTCATCTTCACCGACTCGCCCACACCGCGCAGGTTGATCCCCGCCAGCAGCAGCAGGAAACCGATGGCGACCAACCAGGAGGGCGCTCCCGGGACGATCGCCTCCAGGTAGTCACCACTGAACGCCTGCGCCGCCGAGGACGCCGAGGTGATTCCCGAGCACATCACCGCGAAGGCGATGAGGAAGGTCAGGAAGTGCACACCGAAGGCCCGGTGCACGTACAGCGGAGCACCGCCCGCTTTCGGGTACTTGCCGACCAGCTCGAGGTAGCTGAACGCGGTGAGGAAGGCGACCACGAACGCGACCAAGAACGGGATCCAGAGCGCGCCACCGACCTTGCCTGCGACTTTGCCGGTCAGCGAGTAGATCGTGGTGCCGAGGATGTCTCCCACCACGAAGAACAACAGCAGTTTCGGACCCATGACCTTCTTGAGGCCCGGGCCCTGCGCACCACCGGACGCATCGTCGTTGACGGTTGTGTGGTTGGCCATGGGAACAAAGTGTGCAGCCTCGACCGTCCGGACGTCCGCTGCCCCCGGGGCGACTCGCGGGGGAGTTTCCTGCAGTCAGCGATCGTGTGCGCTGCGTACGCCCGTTCAGCCATGCCGAACCAGGTCCAGGCACGCTCGGTGTCCGCACCGGTGGGCCACACCGGTGGGCCACCGGGTCACCAGCCTCGGACCCGGGCGGTCGGGCAGTACCGCGCGGCACGCCGTGGCGAGGTTCGCGCGGATGCCCGACCGCCCGGTGCGGGACGTCGAACAGAACCGACCGTTCCGGGACCAACTCGTCAGGGCCGGCCCGTCAGGGGCCAGCCGTCAGGGCGCCAGCCGCTCGACCGTCCAGCTGTCGCCGTCGCCGCGGAAGCGCAGCCGGTCGTGCAGGCGATCGGGACGGCCCTGCCAGAACTCGATGCTCGTCGGGCGGATCCGCCATCCACCCCAGTGCGGCGGTACCGGCACCTTCTCGGCCTCCGCGAAGCGCCGCTCGATGCCGTTGAGCGAGGATTCGAGCACTTGGCGCCCGTGCACCACCTGCGACTGCGGCGAGGCCCACGCCCCGAGCTGCGAACCGCGCGGCCGCGCGGCCCAGTACTCGGTGGTCTCGTCCTTCTCCACCTTCTCCACCTCGCCGCGCACGTTGACCTGACGCTGCAAGCTCACCCAGGGAAAGGTGACGGCGGCCACGCGGGTGGATTTCAGATCGTGACTCTTGGCCGAGGTGTAGTTGGTGAAGAAAACGATGCCGCGCTCATCGATGCCCTTGCACAGCACCGTTCGCGAGGACGGGAAACCCTCGGCGTCGGCCGTCGCGAGCACCATGGCGTTCGGTTCGGGCACCTCGGCCCGCACCGCGTCGTCGAACCAGCGTTGCAGCTGTTCGTGCCAGGTCGGCGCGAGCGAGTTCTCGTCGAGCGAGCTCGCCTCGTAAGACACGCGCATGGACGTCAAAGTCGCGTTGGCCTCCGACATTCGCACTTCCTCCCTGGATCGTCCGGAGTCCGCTGGGACCCGGCGGGATTGTTCCGGCTGCGCCGCCGGACGGTACGGGCTGGACTCGGTCACCGCGGCGCGTGGCACTTGCCGCAGGCTTCACTCGACCATCACGACGGTAAACGGATTCCCCACGGACGCCGAATTCGGGAAGATCACGATCGATTCCGCAACCGATGCAGTGATTCGGGACACACCCGAGTGGGCGCGAGCCGTCCCGGCGACGCCGGTATCCGTTGCCGCGAGCACCCGCACTGTGGCATCCGCGCCGGGAACACCGGGGCGTCCTGCGCGTGCCCGAAATTACCGCTTCGTCGCCACCCCCGGCCAGCCGCCCGAGCACGCTCTCGTCACGTGGAGCGATCCAGCGCGACCGGGGACCGGGCACACCCGGGCAGACGCCACCCTCTTCCCCCGGAATCCGGGCCGTTCCCGCGAGGCCATCCCCGTCGAATCGCACGGAGACCGCGGCGGGAATGGCCGGACGCATACCCGCGACGCATTCCGTTCGACCGAAAGGGCGGTCGCGGAGTGACGGCTCGGCGTTCCGAAATGCCACTCATGCCAAACGCGGGCACATTTCCGAAGCGCCTGCCATCACTTGTTCCCGGCCTGCCCGGAGTCCGCCGATTCCCACCGTCCGTCAATCCGGGGCCGACACCACCCGCCGCCCGACCAGGAGGACGTCCGGGCGACTGCCTGATGCGCATCACTCCACCGCACCGGCGCTTTCTCGACTTTCGATCGGGCCCCTCGCCGCGGTCCCCACTTCTCCCGGAGTGGGTTCGGGACTGGTTCGGACCAGCCTTTCCAGCCCGATCACGCAATTACAAGCTGCGCTCGCGTTTCTTCGAGTGACCACACTTTGCGGTTCCGGTGTGACTTCGCCCATAGGCTGTGATTCCGGCGGCGCCACGCATTGCCCCACCCACCCCCGCGGGTGCATTGTTACGCGCACGGCAACGCGAGCGCTGCCTCACCCCGCCACCTCAAATCCACACCGCACCCACCGGGCGCGGTGAAAAACGACATGCGAGGAAAGAGGCGTCATGAGCAACGCAGCGCAGGATTTCCGCCCCGGGCTGGAGGGCGTGGTCGCCTTCGAGACGGAAATCGCCGAGCCGGACAAGGACGGTGGCGCCCTGCGCTACCGGGGTGTCGACATCGAGAACCTCGCGGGCACCGTCTCCTTCGGCGACGTGTGGAGCTTGCTCGTGGACGGGCGGTTCGGGGACGGCTTGCCCCCCGCGGGTGATGTTGCGCTGCCGATCGGCACCGGTGACGTGCGGGTGGACGCCCAGGCGGGGATCGCGATGCTCACCGCCGAGCACGGATTCGGCCCGCTGCTGGACATCACCGACGCACAGGCCCGCGATCAGCTCGCCCGCACCTCCGTGCTCGGCCTCTCCTACGTCGCCCAGTCCGCCCGAGGCAGCGAGCTTCCGCGCGTTCCCCAGGCGCGCATCGACGAGTGCGCCACCACCACCGAACGCTTCCTCACGCGGTGGCGGGGCGAACCCGACCCGGCGCACGTCGCGGCACTCGACGCGTACTGGGTGTCGGCTGCCGAGCACGGCCTCAACGCATCCACCTTCACCGCGCGGGTGATCGCGTCGACCGGCGCCGACGTGGCCGCGAGCCTCTCCGGCGCGGTCGGTGCCATGTCCGGCCCGCTGCACGGCGGTGCTCCCGCGCGCGTGCTGCCCGTACTGGCGGAGGCCGAGCAGACCGGCGACGCCCGCAAGGTCGTCGAATCCATCCTCGACCGCGGTGACCGCCTGATGGGATTCGGGCACCGCGTCTACCGCGCCGAGGACCCGCGGGCACGAGTACTGCGCGAGACCTGCCGGCGACTCGACGCACCGCGTTTCCAGGCCGCCGCCGAGCTCGAACAGGCGGCGCTGTCGGTGCTGCGGGAACGCCGCCCAGACCGCCCGATCGAAACGAACGTCGAGTTCTGGGCCGCCGTGATCCTGGACTTCGCCCAGGTGCCGACCATCATGATGCCCGCGATGTTCACCTGCGCCCGGACCGCGGGCTGGTCGGCGCACGTGCTGGAGCAGAAGCGCACCGGACGCCTCGTGCGCCCGTCCGCGCACTATGTCGGCCCCTCCCCCAGGACGCCCCAGGAGGTCGAGGGCTGGGACGCGGTGCGCCCGCTGGCCACCGCAGCTCTCTGACCTGCGCATTCAATCGACGATTTTCGAAAGGTGGGTGCTGCTCCAGCGGCGGCGCCCACCTTTTCGACGTACGGTGAAGGTGTGCAGTTCGCATCCGGCGACCGGGATCGTCGGCGGCTCGCAGCCGTGTGCGCCGCCGCGCTGGAAGCCGATGCGAAGGAAGCCGAACGCCGTTGCGACGACCTCGTCGAGGCCGCGTCCTACTGGCGGGTCGCCGGTGAGCCCGCTCGGGAGCACGCGGCGCTGGTGGCGGCGATGGCCGCCGATGACGGCCGGGGGTTCTTCGACGCGCGAGCGGCTTACGGCGAGTTCCTGATGGCCCACGGACACCACGCGGAAGCCGAGCACCTGTTCGCGGAACTGCTCCACCTGCATTCCGGCCGCGAGCAGACCTACCTGAACGCGGCGGGCGCGTTCGAGGAGGCCGGGCAGCACGCACTGGCGCTGCGCTGGCTCAACGTCGGCATCGACCAGATCATCGGCCCTCTTTCGAGGCATTCCCCCGGCACCGGCTCGCCGATCGACCTCGCGGGCGGGGACCCCGGTTACGAACTGCTGCGCGTCCGCCACCGGTTGCGTCGGCGGTTGGGGTGGCCGCTGGACGTACCGGACGCGGTCTTCGAGGGGCTGGAGCACCGCGGGCGGGAGATATCGGCGCGAATCCGCGAGTTGCGCCGATCCCGTTCGTAGTCGGTGTGCGCGAGGGCACCGGGCCCCGGACGAGTCGTACTGTTGGCCAAAGGTGGTGTCGGGCAGTAAGTTGCAGTGCGGCTGATCGCAGCAGCGCACGGACGCGCGGATACCGCGCTTTCGCGCGCGTTGCGGCAGCGTACGGAAGAAATGACCCGGCAACGGCGCCGGTCATCTGGCCAACAACCACGCCCGGAGGCGCCGGAATGACGCAGGCCGAGACCAATATCGACCCGACTACCCTGAAGCTGCCCAGTGAGCTCCTGCCCTCTGACGGACGGTTCGGATGCGGTCCCTCCAAGGTCCGTCCCGAGCAGCTCGCCAGGCTCGCCGAGACCGGCGAGTCCTTGATGGGGACCTCGCACCGGCAGAAGGGCGTCAAGTCCCTGGTCGGCCAGGTCCGCGAAGGTCTCCGGCAGCTTTTCTCGCTGCCCGAGGGGTACGAGGTCGTGCTCGGCGTCGGCGGCACGACCGCGTTCTGGGACGCCGCCACGTTCGGCCTGGTTCGCGAGCGGGCCATGAGCCTGACCTACGGCGAGTTCTCGTCGAAGTTCGCCAAGGCCACCAAGAGCGCCCCCTTCCTGACCGACCCGCTCGTCATCGAGGCTGAGCCGGGCGACGCTCCCACCCCGGTGGCCGACCCGAGCGTCGACCTGATCGGCTGGGCGCACAACGAGACGTCCACCGGTGTGATGCTGCCGCCGACTCGCCCCGCGGGCTCGGAGAACTCGTTGATCGCGATCGACGCGACTTCGGGTGCCGGTGGCCTGGCGTTCGACGCCGCCGACACCGATGTCTACTACTTCGCGCCGCAGAAGTGCTTCGCGGCCGATGGTGGGCTGTGGCTGGCCACGATGAGCCCGGCCGCGATCGAGCGGATCGGCGAGATCGGTGGCTCGGGCCGCTACATCCCCGAGTTCCTGTCGCTGACGACCGCGCTGGACAACTCGCGCAAGGACCAGACCTACAACACGCCTGCCGTGGCCACGCTGTTCCTGCTGGCCGACCAGATCGAGTGGATGAACTCGCGGGGCGGTCTGGACTGGTGCGCCAAGCGCACCGGCGAGTCCTCGTCGCGGTTGTACGAGTGGGCGAAGGCCTCGGACTTCGCCACGCCGTTCGTCACCGACGAGGCCAAGCGCTCGCACGTGGTCGGAACGATCGACTTCGACGAGTCGATCGACGCTTCGGCCGTGGCCAAGGCGCTGCGGGCCAACGGCATCGTCGACACCGAGCCGTACCGCAAGCTGGGCCGCAACCAGCTGCGGGTGGGCATGTTCCCGGCGATCGAGCCGGACGACATCACCGCGCTCACGCGTTCCATCGATTGGGTGGTTTCCAAACTGTCCTGATTTGGTTGCGGGCGGGGGCGTCCCCCGCCCGCATTCCACCTGGTTGGCCAGTGCGAATCCGTCGGCACTCGGCGAAAAAGCCCGATCCGAGCTGTGCTGATCAACCCGGAAGTTGATCACCGACAGTGATCAACTTCGTATTTGAGTGGTTCTACTCATTCGCAAGTCGACCGCTGATCGGGCAAGATCGGGGATGGGAGGACGGTCACGAAGCGACACGAACTCCGGCGTGCCTCCAGCGTCAAGACGGCACGCCGGGTTACGGTCACAGCTTGGTGACATGAAGTCGGCGGGAGGCTGGCGAGATGCGAGCGCTGCGGGTAGTCGGGCTGGACGAGGACGGTGAGACCGTCATCTGCGAGGACCCTGAGAACGGGGAACGCTTTACCGTGCCTGCCGACGATCGGTTGCGAGCTGCCGCTCGCGGAGACCTCACCCGTCTCGGCCAGGCGCAGATCGAGATGGAAGCGCAGATGCGGCCGAAGGAGATCCAGGCCCGTATCCGCTCCGGCGCGTCGGTGGAGGATGTGGCCGCCGCTGCCGGGTTGCCGGAACAGCGGATCGAGCGGTACGCCTACCCCGTTCTGCTCGAACGGGCGCAAATCGCCGAGATGGCCCAGCGCGCGCACCCCGTCCGGGAGGACGGCCCCGACGTGCAGACCTTGGGTGAAGTCGTGGCGCACACCTTCGGCATGCGCGGGCACGACTACACCGAGACGACGTGGGACGCGTGGCGCGGCGACGACAACAAGTGGGTGGTCCGGCTGGGGTGGCAGGCGGGGCGCTCGGAGAACCGCGCCCACTGGGCCTTCCACCCCGGTGCGCACGGCGGCACGGTGGCCGCCCTGGACGAGCACGCGGTCGAACTGCTCGACCCGTCGCCCAACCGGCCGCTGCGCACGGTCCGCCCGATCACCGAACTGGCCAAGGAAGCGCTGCGACTCGATGACGAGGGGCAGGAAGCACCGGAGACCGCCCCGGAAGAGCCCGAGGTCGAACACGCGGCGGACGGCTCCGGCGTAGGCCTGAGCATCGGCGAGGTGGACCGGCCCCGCCAGCAGGAGTCGCGGACCTCCATCCCGGCGCTCAACTTGGACGGCGGTCTCGGTGGAACGCCGGAGCCGGAGCAGCCCGCCGGCGAAGCACCCGGCCAGCCCGAGGATCCGTCCAAGCAGCGCACCGAGACCGCGGTCGCCGAAGGCGGCGAGGACGAAGCCGGGAACAAGGACTCCCGGCGCGGGCGCAAGAACCACCCGATCGTCCCCTCGTGGGAGGACGTGCTGCTCGGAGTCCGCTCGCACCGCTGAACGCCGGAACCGACATCCAACGCAGACCGCCGATCGGAAGAACCCGGTCGGCGGTCTTCGTGTCTCGGACGGCTCAACCGAGAACGCTGAGCAGCAACACCACCCACGCCAGCACGATTCCCGCCGCCGTTCCCAGCGCGACCCACCGCCACACCTCGATGTTGCGCCCGAGCCAGATCGAGGGGGCGAACCCGGCGGCCACCCCGATGTTGACGAGGCCGGCCAGCAGGGGATTCACCTCGGCGAGCCCGAAGGTCACCACGGTCAGCGCGATCACCACGATGGCGGCGAAGGCCGCGCTCACCGTCAGGCCGGTGGCCCACGGCGTCGGCGGCACCTCCTGTTCGACCGGGCGGGAGGTCCGGCGTCTGCCCACCCGGCGCAGTTCACCGCTGGCCGGGTCCCGGTAGCCGATCTCGCCACCGGTCTCCAGCGCCACGCGCATCGCGAGCTGGCGGCCGCGTTGGGAGATCACTTCCGCCGCGGCCTCGCCGGTCGGTCTGCCGTCCTGGCCGACCGTGTCGACCACCTGCGCCCACTCGTGCAGATCGGAAACGAGCGCGGCGGGCAGGCCGAGCCCTGCCGGGTCCCGCTCCTGTCGACCGCGACTGCCGACGAGGACCGCGCGCCCGGCCAAGGCCTGCAGCTCCCACCGGGACTCTCGCGCATCCGTGAAGGCGTCGTGGGGCACGGCTCAGCACCCGCTCATCGCGTGGAAGGTGATCGCCCCGGCGGTCGCCACGTTGAGCGAGTCGACGTCACCGGCCATGGGGATCCGCACGGCGAGATCGGCGTTGGCGATGGCCTGCTCGGTCAGTCCGGGTCCTTCGGAGCCCAGCAGCACCGCGACTCTGCCCCGGTCCAGTTCGGCGTCGCGCAGTGACAGCGAATCGGGGCCGGGGGTCAATGCCGCGATGCGGTAGTCGTGGTCGGCCAGCAGCTTCAGATCTTCCGGCCAGGCTCCCAGCTTCGCGAACGGCACCCGCAGCACGTGGCCCATCGAGACGCGGATGCTCCGCCGGTACAGCGGGTCGGAGCATCCGGCGCCGAGCAGTACCCCGTCCACGCCGAGCGCTGCGGCGTTGCGGAACAGCGCGCCCAGGTTCTCGTGGTCGCCCACCCCTTCGAGCACGGCCAACCGTCGCGACCGGCCGACCAGCTCCGCCGGGTCCACCTCGGGCGCCCGGTCGGCCACCGCGAGCACCCCGCGGTTCAGGTGGAATCCGACCACCTGGGACATCACGTCGGCGTCGGCCACGTAAGCGGGCGCGTCGAGCCCGGCGAGCTGTTCCTCCAGCGATTCGATGCGACGGCGGACTCCCAGCAGTGCACGCACCGGGTAGGGGGAGGCGAGCAGGCGTTCGACCACCACGACCCCTTCCGCGATGACCAGCCCGCGGCCTCCCGGCCGGTCGGGTCTGCGGTCCGCGGTCGACAGGTCGCGGAAGTCGTCGACCCTGGGGTCGTCCACCTCGGTCACCTCGATCAGCTGCGCCACAATCGGCATTTTCTCATTCGCCGGAGACTGCCCGTCGGACATGTTCCACGTCACACCTCAGGCGGCGGTGGCATAAACCTCGCGCCTTCTCGTGTTGTGCTGTTAGCGGGGCTAAACGACGAGACCTGGCCATGCCGGCACGTGCCGGCCAGCGGTTTCGTGCGGAACTGCACACGCTCCCCGGCAGGACCGCTCTCCACCCGCGTTCGGGTGCCGACGGGCGGTCATGGTTTTGCGCGGATCGCAGGGCACCGCACCGCACCGCACCGAGCGCGAGGAGAAGCATGTCCACCGTCGAAGTGGCCGACGAGAACAACTCAGGTCTGCGCCGCAAGGCCAGGTTCGCGTTGATCCTCGGAGGCTTGACGGCGTTCGGGCCACTGTCGATCGACATGTACCTGCCCGCGCTGCCCGCCCTGACCAACGAGATCGGCGCCACCGCTTCGCAGGGGCAGCTGACGCTGACCACGGTGCTGCTGGGCTTGGCGTTCGGCCAGTTGCTCGCCGGACCGATCAGTGACTCGGTCGGCAGGCGCACACCGCTGATGATCGGGCTGACGGTCTACATCGCCGCCTCGGTGATGTGCGCGCTGACCGATTCGGTCTACGCGCTCGCGGGGTTGCGGCTGCTGCAGGGCTTGGGTGCCGCGGCGGGCACGGTGATCGCCCGCGCGGCCGTGCGCGACCTGTACTCCGGTGTGGAGGCCGCTCGCTTCTTCTCCTCGTTGATGCTCGTGACGGGGCTCGCGCCGATCCTGGCGCCGGTGATCGGCGGCCAGGTCCTGCGCTACACCTCCTGGCGCGGCGTGTTCGTCGTGCTCACCGCGTTCGGCGTGCTCCTGCTGGTGATCGCGGTGCTGGCGCTGCCCGAGACGAAGCCGAAGCGCTGGCGACAACCCGCCCGGTTGGGTTCGACGTTCCGCATCTTCGGTCGGCTGCTGGCAGAGCCCTCGTTCCTCGGCAACGCGCTGGCCGCCGGGCTGGCGATGGCCGCGATGTTCGCCTACGTCTCCGGTTCGTCGTACGTGCTGCAGGACATCTACGGGATGTCCCCGCAGACCTACAGCCTGGTGTTCGGGCTCAACGCGATCGGCCTGGTCTCGGCCGGTCAGATCAACGCCCGCCTGGTGGGCCGGTTCGCCACCGAGGTGACGCTGCTGATGACGGCGCTGGTGGCCGCTTCGACGGCGGGGGCGGTGCTGCTGGCCTCCTCGCTGGCCGGCCTGCCGCTGCCGTTCCTGCTGGCCCCGTTGTTCGTGATGATCGCCAGTCTGGGCTTCGTGCTGCCGAACACGACGATGCTGGCGCTGGCGGATCACCGGGAGGTGTCCGGCTCCGCGTCGGCGTTGCTCGGGGTGAGCCAGTTCGTGGTCGGTGCGCTCGCCGCTCCGCTGGTCGGTCTGGGCGGGGTCGGTTCGGCGGTGCCGATGGCCACGGTGATGTTCGGGGTCGTGCTCGCCTCGGCGGTGGTGTTCCTGACGCTGGGGCGCCGCGGCGCTCAACGCTCGCAGTCCGCGCAGGAAGAGCCT
The DNA here is from genome assembly GCF_054779195.1 of Parasphingorhabdus pacifica. Classification (NCBI taxonomy): domain Bacteria; kingdom Pseudomonadati; phylum Pseudomonadota; class Alphaproteobacteria; order Sphingomonadales; family Sphingorhabdaceae; genus Parasphingorhabdus; species Parasphingorhabdus pacifica. The sequence continues at coordinate 171,685 of NZ_BAAGYS010000006.1, read as the reverse complement.
TCTCCCGAGGCGTCGGATGCGGCCGCACCGGAGTCCGCACGCGTGGACTGAACCGCTGGGGAGAAACGTCTTCGAACGAGCGGTGAAATCGTTCTCGCCTCGACCCGGGGTCGGTGAATTCGATGCTACGTTCGAAGCCATGGCTGCACTCGGTACCACTGACCTCGACGTTTTCCCGATCTGCCTCGGCGGCAACGTGTTCGGCTGGACGGCCGATCGTGACCAGTCGTTCGCCGTTCTCGACGCCTACGCGGCGGCCGGGGGGAACTTCGTCGACACGGCCGATTCGTACTCGGCGTTCGCCCCGGGCAATCCCGGTGGTGTTTCGGAGACCGTGATCGGTGAGTGGCTGCGCAGTCGCGGCAACCGGGACGAGGTGGTCGTGGCGACGAAGGTCGGCTCCTGGCGGGAACGTCCGGGGTTGTCCGCCGAGAACATCAAGGCGGCGGCGGACGATTCGCTGCGCCGCTTGGGCACCGACCACATCGACGTCTACTACGCGCATCGCGACGACGAGTCGACGCCGTTGGAGGAGTCGCTGGCCGCGTTCGACGAGCTGGTTCGCGCGGGCAAGGTCCGCCACATCGCCGCGTCGAACTTCACCTCGACGCGGTTGGCCGAGGCGCTGCGAATCTCGGACCGGGAGGGCCTCGCACGGTTCAGCGTGCTGCAGCCGCACTACAACCTGGTGGAACGGGCGGGTTACGAGGACGACCTGGCCGGAGTCGCCGAGCGGGAGGGCCTGGCGGTACTCCCCTACTATGCGCTGGCGAAGGGCTTCCTCACCGGCAAGTACCGGCCCGGTGACGCCAGTTCGGAGAGCCCGCGCGCCGAGGGCGCGGGCGCCTACCTGGACGAGCGCGGCGTGAAGCTGCTCGCCGCGCTCGACGAGGTCGCGACGCTGCGGGGTGCCCCGGCGGCATCGGTGGCGTTGGCCTGGCTGCGCGCGCGGCCGAACGTGGCGACACCGATCGCCAGCGCCCGCAGCGTCGACCAGCTCGACGGGCTGCTGACCGCTGCGAAGCTGACGCTCACGCGGGATGAGATGGAGCGGCTCACGACCGCCTCCGACTGAGTTCGCGGACGTTTCGGGCATCCGCGACGTTTCCGTCCGGTACCGCCCGTTGGCCGTGTTCGTGCCGTTGTTCGAGCACCGTTTTGGCCGCTGGTTCGCCGGGTAACGATGTGTCACGGTGGTTATCCATCCAGCCGATGGCGCTGACGTGCTTGCCGACCGAACGGGAGACGGCATGGGAAGGCACGTGACGAATCGGGCGTTCACCCCCGTTGACCGGCAACGCTACCGAGACAAGATGCAACGCGGGCTCGACGCCCTCGCCCGGATGCTCGCGGGCAGCGATTTCTCCTTCCCCCACCAGCAGATGGGGCTGGAGATGGAGCTCAGCCTGGTCGACGAGAACCGGGAACCGTCGATGTCGAATTCCGAAGTGCTGGAGAAGATCGACGACCCGACGTTCACCACCGAGCTGGGCCAGCAGAACATCGAGCTCAACGTGCCACCTCGCAAGCTGGCCGGGGATGGCGCGCTGGAGCTGGAGCGGGACCTGCGGGGCGCGTTGGTGCGCGCTGACGGCAAGGCCGGTGACGCGGGCGCGAAGCTGGTCATGATCGGAACGTTGCCGACGCTGCGCAACACCCATTTCGATCCGCACTGGTTGTCGCGGAGCCCGCGCTACACGCTGCTCAACGATCAGATCTTCACCGCCAAGGGCGAGGAGATGCTGCTGGACATGGAGGGGTCGCCGTTGGGCGACTCCGGGCCGGAGCGGTTGCGGTCGTATGCGGATTCGATCCTTCCCGAGTCGGCTTGCACTTCGGTGCAGCTGCACCTGCAGGTCGCGCCGGAGGATTTCGCGGCGCACTGGAACGCCGCGCAGTGCCTGGCCGGGGTGCAGGTGGCCGTGGGGGCGAACTCGCCGTTCCTGCTGGGCAAGGCTCTCTGGCACGAGACGAGGGTGCCGCTGTTCCTGCAGGCGACGGACACGCGTCCGCAGGAGCTGAAGAACCAGGGCGTACGTCCACGGGTGTGGTTCGGCGAACGATGGATCACGTCGATCTTCGACCTGTTCGAGGAGAACGTCCGGTACTTCCCGGCGCTGCTGCCGGAGCCGCTGGAGGAGGACCCGATTGCGGCCCTGGACGCGGGCCGGGCTCCGACGCTGTCCGAACTGCGCCTGCACAACGGGACGATCTGGCGGTGGAACCGGCCGGTTTACGACCTGGTCGACGGGGTCCCGCATCTGCGGGTGGAGAACAGGGTGCTGCCTTCGGGGCCGAGCGTCGCGGATGTGCTGGCCAACGCCGCGTTCTTCTACGGCGCGCAGCGGGCCCTCACCGAACAGGATCGACCGCTGTGGACCCAAATGTCGTTCGCGGCGGCGGAGGAGAACTTCTTCGCCGGTGCCAGGCACGGAATGGATTCCCACCTGTACTGGCCCGGCGCGGGCTGGGTGAGCCCGGACGAGCTGGTGTTGCGGCGACTGCTGCCGATGGCCCACGAGGGGTTGCGCAATTGCGGGATGTCGGACGAGGCCCGGGAACGCCATCTCGGCGTCATCGAGCAGCGTTGCCTGCGGCGGCAGACCGGGTCGTCGTGGCAGCGGGACACGGTCGCCGCGCTGGAGCGCGACGGCATGGACAGGCAGGCCGCGTTGAGCGCGATGCTGCATCGCTACATCGAGCACACGGACGGCGGCGAGCCGGTCCACACCTGGCCGCTGCCCTGACCTGGCCGCTGCCCTGACCTTCCCGCTCCACCCGCACTCCAACCCACCCCTGCACTTCTGACCCGAGCACTCCGGACCCGAGCGTGCGCGCGATCTTTGCGCTAGTCTGGCAATTGCAAGTACGTTGCAATTGCATCGGACTGCCGACAAAGAAGATCTTCGCTAGGGAGAAGGTTCATGGCCCAGTACGTGCTGCCCGAGCTGGACTACGACTACGCGGCGCTGGAGCCGGCGATCTCGGGAGAGATCAACGAGCTGCACCACAGCAAGCACCACGCCACGTACGTCAAGGGCGCCAACGACACGATCGAGAAGATCGCCGAGGCCCGGGACAAGGGTGACTTCTCCTCGATCGTGGGCCTGGAGACGACGCTCGCGTTCAATCTGGCCGGGCACTCCCTGCACCTGGTTTGGTGGAAGATCCTCAGCCCCAACGGCGGCGACAAGCCGACCGGCGAGCTGGCGGCGGCCATCGACCAGGACTTCGGTTCGTTCGACAAGTTCCGCGCTCAGATGGAGGCCGTGTCCACGACCATCCAGGGCAACGGCTGGGGCGTGCTGGCCTGGGACCCGGTCGGTCAGCGGCTGATCACCCAGCAGCTGCGGGACCACCACTCGAACCTGTCGATCGCCACCACCCCGCTGCTGGTGTTCGACATCTGGGAGCACGCCTACTACCTGCAGTACAAGAACGTGAAGGCGGATTACGTCAAGCAGCTGTGGAACGTCGTGAACTGGGACGAGGTCGGCAAGCGCTTCGCCGACGCCCGCGCCGGTTACAACGGTCTACGGCTGCCGACCGCCTGACCAGGCTCGGCGGTGAATGCTCCGACAAGCTGACCGCCGAACGCTTCGGGGCTCTCCTCCGGGAGGGCCCCGAAGTGCGTTCGGGGCTGATCAGCCCGCCTTGCCGAGGAACACGAGCACCCCGAGTCCGACCCCCTTTTCCATTGCTCCGAGACATTTTCCGCGGGCAAGCCCGCGCCCCGTTGGCGGATTCGAGGGGTCGTTGCAACACGCTGCTACTTGATGCTGGCGGCTAGGAGCTTAGCGAGACGCTCGGCCGGGATTTCCCAGCCGAGCGTTTTGCGTGGGCGGCTGTTGAGTTCGGCGGCGACGTCGTCCAGGTGCTGGCGCCTGTAGCGGGTCGGATCGGTGCTTTTCGGGAGGTATCGGCGTAGCAGGCCGTTGGTGTTCTCGTTCGAGCCACGCTGCCAGGGGCCGGCCGGATCGCAGAAGAAGACTGGGATGTCGGTGGCGTTGTGAAGGCTTGGTGAGCGGCCAGGCCAGCGCCTTCCTCACACTCGCTGCAGCCCTCACCGAAGGGGAATTTCTATGGTCGCCGCTGTAGACATGGTTGGTTGGTCCTGTTATGGTTTCTCACCAGCAGACGGAGAGCACTGAAGCGCCATCACCGACGAATCGGCGCCGCGAGTGACAAAAGTGGAGTTGCAGTTGCAGGCCCCCGGGCGGGGACCGGCTGGTCCCCGCCCGGGCTACGAAGACAAGTCCGTGATCTGCACGCGCGTGAGAAGGGGGTCGTCGAGTCACTGTTTTCCCCGCCGCCCCACTCCCAGTGTTCGTGGATGGAAGAGCGGCCTGAGTAGTGAGTAATTTCCCCCTCGCGGCCCCCGGTGCACCTCGGTGCACCGGGGGCCTTGTAGAGGGGTGAGGGAGCGGTATTGAGCCAGAATCAACCCGGGGCCGACGCGAAGTTCGACGACGAGGATTACCCCGCCTACACCATGGGGCGGGCCGCGGAAATGCTGGAGGTGACCCAGCCGTTCCTGCGGTCACTGGAAGAGGCCGGCCTGATCGACCCGCAGCGCTCGGAGGGCGGGCACCGGCGCTACTCACGCCGCCAGCTGCGGCGGGCCGAACGCGCCCGCGAGCTCGTCGACCAAGGGACCCCGGTGGCGGCGGCGTGCCGGATCATCACCCTCGAAGACCAGCTCGCCGAGCACACCGACCCGCCGCCGAGGCCGGGCGCGCAGACTTAGATCGCCGGGGGTCTGTGGGCTGACCGCGTGCGGTGTGTAGGGTCCGTGGTGGTCGTTGTATTTTTGGGTTCGTGTTTGCGCACGCTCGCAGGATGTTGATGCGGGCGAGCTTCTTTCTTTGGTTTGTAGCTGGAGTAGTGGCTGTCTGAGATCCCCGGCCCGGGCTTCCGCGCGGTGTGGTTGCCCGTCATACCCCAGCTCCCAGGAGGAGAAGACATGACCAACGGAACCGTGAAGTGGTTCAACTCGGAAAAGGGCTTCGGCTTCATCGCCCCCAACGAGGGCGGCCCGGACGTGTTCGTGCACTACTCGGCGATTGACGCCGCCGGCTTCCGCACCCTCGAAGAGGACCAGCAGGTGGCCTACGACGTCAGCCAGGGCCCCAAGGGCCTGCAGGCTGACCTCGTGCGCGCGGCCTGAGGACCCCGCTCTTCTTCTTTTCCAGTGGCTCCCCACCCGCTCCGGGTGGGGAGCCACTGGCGTTTTCGGACTTCGCCGCAGCCGTGCTGACCAGGGATGACGCCGGGAAACAGCCAACCTCGCCGATGCGGCCCTGCACGGTGATGACCGTGCCGATGGCCGGCTACTGGGAATCGCTCCCTAAGCTGGTGTGGTGTTCTTCATCTTCGGTCTCGGCACCAAGCAGCAGCACCTTGGCCCGGGGGAGACCCGGACCTGCCCACGCTGCCACAACACGACGCAGTGGAGGCACATGCGGGAGTTCAAGCAGTTCACGTTGTTCTTCGTCCCGGGCGCACGCTGGAAGCGCCGTCAGCTCGAGGTCTGCGGCATCTGCGGCACCGCCGTCGAAGCCTGAGCGGTCTCGCCTCCCGCACCGGAACGCTTAACCGGCTACAGGGGTTTGAGGAACGCCTGTGTCGGGCTGCGCCGGCCGCAGGCGTGGCCAAGCCCGGCAGCGGCCTGCTTCGTTCAGCGTCTTCGATAAGGCGCACTGTGCAGACACAGCAACAGGCCCCGGCCTCCCGGAGGAGGTCGGGGCCTGCGCTGTTCCCGAACTGACTGTCGCTCCCACCACGAAGCGGACGACATTTAGGTTAGCCTAACCTGCTCCGGGGTGCAAGGGTTGCCTTACCTTCGCTTGCCTGGCGAGCACGGCGGCCCCCACAAGTGCGGCGACGACCGAGAGCGAGCCGCCCAGCATCAGGGGCGCGGGCGGTCCCCACACCTCGGCAAGCCAGCCGGAGGCCAGCCCGCCCAGCGGTTTGCCGCCCAGGAACAGCAACATGTACAGGCCCATCACCCGGCCGCGCATGCCGGGTTCGACCGCCAGCTGCACCGTCGAGTTGGCGCTGGTGGTGAAGGTCATCACCGCGATGCCGACCGGTATCAGCGCCACCGCGAACAGCTCGTAGCTCGGCATCAGCGCCGCGGTCGCCTCCAGCGCCCCGAAGGACGCCGCGCCCAGCAGCGGCAACCGCAGCCTCGGCCGGCCGCGCCCGCTGCGCCGCGCGGCCAGGGTGGCACCGGTGAGCGTGCCGACCGCCAGCATCGTGAGCAGCAGTCCGTAGCCGTCGGCTTGATGCCCGAAGTGGTTGCGCGCCATCACGGCCAGGGTGTTCTCGAAGTTCATCCCGAAAGTGCCGATGCAGAACACCAGCACCATGATCACCACGAGGTCCGGTCGCCCGCGCACGTATCGGATGCCCTCGCGGACCTGGCCGGATTCCTTCGGGCTGGGCTCGACCCGATGCAGCCGAGCGGTGTCCATCAGCCACAGTCCGAGCACCACGGCCACCGAGCTGCACCCGTTGGCCACGAATATCCAGCCGGTGCCGATCTGAATGATCAGCACCCCGGCGATGGCGGGACCGACGATCCTGGCCAGGTTGAAGATCATGGAGTTGAGCGCGACGGCGTTGGTCAGCTGCTCCGGCCCCACCATCTCGATCACGAAGGACTGACGGACCGGCGCGTCGACCGCCGCGAAGCTGCCCAGCAGCAGGCACAGCGCGTAGACCTGCCAGAGCGTCACAGCACCGGAGACATCGAGCAGCCCGAGCAGCAGCCCGCACATCCCCATCCCGCTCTGCATGGCGATGAGCAGGCGGCGCTTGTCGAACCGGTCGGCGGCGACGCCCGCCCACAGGGTGAGCACGAGGGTCGGGAGGAACTGGAGCGCGACCGCGACACCGAGGGCGACGGGACTGCCGCCGGACAGTTCCAGCACGAGCCAGTCCTGCGCGGCGCGCTGCATCCACGTGCCGGTCAGCGAGACGACCTGGCCGGAGGCGTAGTAGCGGTAGTTGCGTTGCCGCAGCGAGCGGAACATGCCGCCTGCGGGCCGCGTTCCCGAGTTCCGCGTCGGAGCGGTGCCGGTGGTCGGCTCCGCCGATCGCTCCCCTGCCGAGTAGAGGCGTCTCACCTGGTCAACGTCCGGCCAATCGATCAATGATCTCGGTGGCGCGACACAGGACGGCTCGCTCTTCGTCGGTGAGGTCGACGAGCTGCTGGTCGAGCCAGCGCTCGCGTACGGAGATCTCCTCGTCGATGCGCGCCTGCCCGGCCTCGGTCAGCTCCACGATGGCCTGGCGGCCGTCGGTGGGGTGGGCACGGCGGGCGACCATCCCCCGCTCTTCCAGCGCAGCGATCACCCTGGTCATCGACGGGGGCTGCACGCCTTCCTTGGCGGCGAGTTCGCCGGGGGTCATCGAACCGGCCTTGTTCAGGGTCGACAACGCCGACAGCTGGGACAGGGTGATCACGGAATCGCCGCTCTGCGCGCGCAGCCGACGATTCAGGCGCACCACCGAGAGCCGCAACCGGCCTGCCAGAGTGCGCTCGCGTTCCGCGGTTTCGGACACGTCGTTAGCCTATCAAAGTTCCTAGGGGAATCGGACATTTCGAGTCGCACCCCCGCATCGGCCGCCGAACGCGACACCCCGACGATACTCGGTGCCGTACAAACGCGTGTTCTACCGGACCGGCCCGCAGCCTGTGCAGGCACCCACCGTTCCGAGCCCGCACCGCACCGCTCCGAGGTTTGCTTGACCTCGATCAGTATCCGTTTAGTAGCTGTCTGTAACATCCGTCCTCATGGGGGAAAGACCTGCACCCGGCAGTGTCGGCAGCAAGCCGCTGCCGTCGAAGAACCAGTTGAAGACCACCGGAGACCGCATCCGCAAACGTTCGAGCGGATCTCTGGCCGAGTCAGGTGGCAACGAGAGAGCAAACGAGGATGTCCAGCTGGTCAATCAATGGCGTTCAGCACACTCGGTTCCCCTGACCCGTACTCGCATCGGCCTCGGTTCCATCGTGATGCGCGTTCTCGATCAAGGTTCCCAGTCCGGACTCGTCACGCAGAGACTCAAACGCTTCGAAAGCATTGTTGCCAAGCTCATACGGGACAAGTCCAGACTGGGCGAGGTTGAAGACATAGCGGGATGCCGCGCAGTACTGCCCGGCCGCGAGTCCGTGACGAGTGTCTGGGCCTCGCTGGCGAACGCCCACAAGATGAAGATCGAAAGGGTGAAGGACTACAACGAGAATCCGCATGCTGGTGGCTACAGAGCCCTCCACCTGTGGTGTCGACGCGATGGATTCAAGATCGAAATCCAACTGCGGACCGCATACCAGCAGAATTGGGCAGAGCTAATCGAAGAGTGGGACACTACGCTCGGCTTTGATCTCAAGCATGAGGACGCGCCAGTTCCTGTCCTGACGTACTTCCGTGAGCTTGCTGCCTACTACTCCCTGCTGGACGACAATCTGGCAGACTCGGCCATAGACGCGTCCGCACTGAGGCAGGCGACCGACCACGTCCGAGATTGGCTAACGAGGGAGGTTCAACCATGACCGACCCGGATACGTGGTTCCTACTCGTCCAGTACCGGAGATGCGGAGAGACCTCTGTCTCCTCCTTCAACGATGCTGACGAGGCCGCCGCCGCCTACAACGAGGCTGAGCAGTACCACCAGGACAAGCTCAAAGGGCCAGATGCGGAGATGGACGTGCTCTTGGTCGGCGCGTCGAGTCTTGACGTCGTGAAACGCCGGTATCCGAGCTATTTCTTGTCCGGAAGATCCAAGTCCGCCAAGGTCAAGCATCTGCTCGCGGCTCTCCCCGCGGTTCCCGCCCGCTAGCGCGGGGAGAGCCGACCTGCTGTGATCCTGCGCCGCCGGGCCGGTTCAGTGACGGGCCGGTTCGGTGCGGCACTCGAGGTGGTGAGCCCGCACCGGCCGTCAGCCGCCGAGGGCGGCGCTGACGGGGTCGGACACGAAGTACAGCACGAACGCCGCCGAGACCACCCACAGCAGCGGGTGCACCTCCCGCACCCGGCCGGTGGCCGCCCGCAGCGCCACGTAGCTGATGAAGCCGGCCCCGATTCCGTTGGCGATCGAGTAGGTGAACGGCATCACGACGATGGTCAGGAACGCGGGCAGCGCGATGCTGAAGTCGGACAGGTCGATGTCCCGGATCTGCCCCAGCATCATCGCTCCGACCACCACGAGCGCGGGAGCGGCCGCCTCGATCGGAATGACCTGGTAGAGCGGGGTGAAGAACATCGCGGCGAGGAACAGCAGACCGGTGATCACGTTCGACAGCCCGGTCCGCGCGCCTTCGGCGATGCCGGAGGCCGATTCGACGAACACCGTGTTGGAGCTCGCCGAGCCGAAACCACCCGCGACGGCGCCGACGCCCTCGACGCCCAGCGCCTTGCCGATGCCGGGCAGGTTGCCCTTCTTGTCGGCGAGGCCGGCTTCCTTGCCGAGGCCGGTCATGCTCCCCATGGCGTCGAAGAAGTTCGCGAGTACGAGGGTGAACACCAGCATCGCGCAGGCCAGCGCGGGCAGCCTCGTCCACGCCCCGAAGGAGATCTCGCCGATCAGGGAGAGGTCCGGCAGGCCCATGATCTGTTCGGGCACGCCCGGGTAGCCGAGGTGCCAGCCCTTGGGGTTGGATCCCTCCGACGGTCCGGCCTGCACCAGGGTTTCCACGACGATCGACAGCACGGTGGTGACGGCGACGCTGACCAGGATCGCGCCGCGCATCTTCCGGGCGACCAGCACGGTGGTGAGGATGAGGCCGAAGACGAACACGCCGGTGGGCCACGAGGCGATGGAGCCGTTGATGCCCAGCCCCACCGGGACGGTGGTGTCGGCCGAGTCTGGCAGCCGCCGCACGAACCCGGCGTCGACCAGGCCGACGAAGCTGATGAACATGCCGATGCCCACGGCGATGGCGGCTTTCAGCTCCGGCGGCACGGCGTTGAACACGGCCGTGCGGAATCCGGTGGCCACCAGGATCAGGATGATGATGCCGTCGATCACCACGAGGCCCATCGCTTCGGGCCAGGTCATCTGGGGCGCGATGGTCACGGCCAGCAGCGTGTTGATGCCCAGTCCGGCGGCGATCGCGAACGGGTAGTTGGCGACGAGTCCGAACAGGATGGTCATCAGCCCGGCCACCAGCGCCGTCGCCGCCGCCACCTGCGGGACCGGCAGGATGTTGCCGAGCACGTCGGTCTTCGCGTTGGGGCTGTCGGCGGAGTAGCTGCCGAGGATCAGCGGGTTGAGCACGATGATGTAGGCGACGGTGACGAAGGTGACGATGCCACCGCGGATCTCCCGGTTCAGACTCGAACCGCGTTCGGAGATCCTGAAGTACCTGTCCAGGGCTCCCATACGCTTGCCGGGTTCCGTCGCCGGACTTGTCTCGCTTTCGCCCGTCATCATCTCCACCGTTCTCCGTATTGACGGGGGTAGCCTGCCTGACGTGCCCGAAGACAGCGAAAGCACCCCCGCGAGCGCACGTACCGTGCCCGCGCTGCCACGCAAACTCGCCGAACCGACCCCTGTCGTGCTGGCGGGGACCCTGTTGTGGTTGGCCGCGACCGTGTGGATCGGGATCGCTGACTGGGGTGACTGGGGATTGCGGTTCTGGACGGCGATCGCGGGCTGCGGCCTCGGCGTGCTCGGCTACGGCGTGTTCCGCTGGCAGCGTTCGGCCTCGCGGCGCGGCTCGCGCGGGGCCTGGCAGGGTTTGTCTGGTTTGGACGAGTGATTTTTCACCCGATCTCGGTCATCGATTCAACACAAACCCGCTAGTCTTCCCCCGCGCAGCACCTACGAGGGGGAGTTCACGACAGTGGTGTCCAAGATCGACGTCGACCGGCTCGAATTCATCATCCTGGCCGAGCGCGCGAACCTGACCAGGGTTCCGATGGTCGCTTCGTTCAGCCATTACGGGACTCGGGTCCAGGACATCGGACGCGAGTACGACGCGGCGGAGCAGCGGTGCCGGGAGCGGGGGCTCCTCGGTCCTCGCCGTGAGCTCAACGAAAACGTGCAGGAGATGTTGGCGGCCTACGCGCACACGAGCGTGGAGTACGACCTGCGGTTCTCGACGAAGCAGTAGACCGAGCTGCGGGTGGCGGTCAGCCAGGCCGGACAGCGGGCGTTGCGCACCGTCGTCGACGGGGACCGGATCATCCTGGAGTCGGTCCGGCCGTCGGACGCGGTTCAGGCCATGATGTCGACGCTGCCCGAGCACGCCCCCGCGCGCATCCGCCCGCCGCTGAGCATGGATCTGGGCGAGCTCCGGAAGGTGATGGGCGAGGTCAACAAGCGCGGCGAGGCCGATCAGCGCGCCGTGGAGGAGGGACTGCGCTCGCGCGGCATGGACATCCGTGGTTTCCGGCAGATCACGCAGCTGCTCGACGCGCCGCGCCTGGGCGCGGGCGAGGTGGGCGCGACCATCTGGACGGCCACCCGCAAGGAGGTCCGCTGCGACCAGACCCTGAAGATCATCGATCTGCCGTCGGGCCGCGTCGCCATCTACAACAGCGCGGGCCAGCGGATGCTCGCGGGCGCCGACATCGGCACCTTCAACCGCATCCTGAACGACATGGTCAAGCACGCCCAGCGAGAAACCGCCTGGTGATCGACGTTCGCGATTCTGCGGACGCATGACCCCGACGACCACCCATACCGCAGGCACCGATGCCGCAGACACCGCCACCCGCGCCGGTGGCGAACGTGAGGAAGAACGTGCAACGCCGAGCAACCCTGATCAGCGTCGCGGCTCTCGCCTTGAGCTTGACCGGCTGTGCCCAGAGCAGCGAGGGAACAGCGGAGTCGGCTCCCGATTCCGGCGAGTCAGCAGCTTCGACCCAGCCGTCCGAGCCCACTGATCCAGCGCTGCGGATCAGCAATCCCAAGGATTTGGGAACGGTCACGGACGCCTGTGACCTGCTGACCCCTGAGCAACTGACCGCGCTGTCGGCAGGCACTGAGGCGGAACCGGACACGACCGTGTATGGCGAATCCAAGTGTTCGTGGCGCAACGACGACTTTCGCATGACGGTCGCACTGAATGCGACAACGGGCACTGGGCCGGAAAAGATCCACGAAGATGGCAAGGCCAGCGACAACTTCCAGCCCACCGAGGTCGACGGCTACCCCGCCGCCCGAGTCGACGAGCAAAGCACGCTCTGCCGCGTGGAAGTCGGCATCGCAGACGACCAAGCCGTCGCGATCAACTACAGCAAGCGCGGCGGCGACGCTCCGGAGCTGCAGGATCCGTGCGGCTACGCCGAGAAGATCGCCAGCGAGGCCCTGAAGAACATCCCGGACGCGTGACCGGTCAAGCAACATGCGATCCACTTGTGCCGCACTGACGGCTGCTTCCGACGCACGCAGTGACTGGGCCGAACGGATCAATCTCGGGGGAACTGGGAACCAGATCTTGTGTCGATAACGTCATAGGGCTACGCGCGCGGGTGTGGACCTGGCAAGCTGAGCGTGATCGTGACCAAGGCGTGCGAGCGAGCTCGCAGCAAACGAGGGGGTAAGGAGATGGTGGAAGCCAACCCGGCGACTGCCGCAGGCTTCGGCGCTGCCATGAGCATGACACCGGGCATGGGAGGCATCGCGGCAGGGATGGCCCAGGTGTCGACCTACGTGAACACCGGCGGCACGGCCCAGCAGGCGTCGTTCTCGGTCGACCTCGATCAAGCCCCGGGGCTTTTGGCCAGTTACAAAGACGCCCGTGAGCAGCTCTCCAAGATCGCTACCAAGGCAGCGCGTTTGCAGCTGATTGGTTCTCCTGGAGATGACGAAGTAAGCAAGAAACTGGTGAAAGACCTCGGCAAGATGGCTTCGAGCGAACCCGGCTGCCTTCTCGAGGCTGTCAATGACGGGATCAAGCGGCTCAACGAGCAGATTGAACAGCTCGAGAATGCCATAAATGATTACCAGGCGGCCGACGAGAACGCAAAGCCAACCCAAGTGTGAGGAATTCCGTGCTACGCCGTGCAATTTTGGCCAGTGTCGCCACCGTTTCTGCCCTAGTCCTTTCGGCTTGTGGCCAGGCCACCGAGGACTCTCCGGGGCAATCCAGCAGCCCCGAGAAGACTACGCAGCCTACTAAAGCCGCCGATCCAGCACTGAAGGTAACGAACCCTAAAGACGTGAGCGCATTGCAAGATCCATGTGCTGCTCTAACTCAGGGACAACTGGCCGATCTTGGGGCTACAGCCGAGCCAACCACTGATGAAACCCCTTGGGGCGAAACCGCATGCAGCTGGAGCGGCGACAATGTCAGCATTGATTTCTCACCTGACTCAGTCAGCGGTGGAGGATTCTCCAGAATTCGGGAGAACCAGGACGAGTTCGCGAACTACGAAGAAACGAATGTCGCAGGATACCCGGCCGCTCGAATCAACTCGTCTGAACTTCTGTGCGGGATTGCGGCCGGCGTTTCAGACGAACATACGGTTCTGATTAATGTTACCAAATTCGGCAGCGACGCTTCACAGCACGCAGATCCTTGCGCATTCGCAGAGAAAGTCTTCACCGAGTCAGTGAAAAATATCCCCGCAGAAGGCTAGACCAGATATCGGAATTAATCCACACCACATCGTAAGCAGAAGGGAGGTCCAGCGATGGTTTTACCAATCGTTGGCGGTTACCTACTCGCCCGCCCGTCGGACAGCGGCAACACCGACGAGATCATGAGCCAGGTGGGTTTCCACCACCCAGAGAAGTACAAGCAAATCCACGGTGGCAAAGACATCGGGCCGCTAAACGACGCTGTGCAAGACTGGCAGAAAGACATCGCCGGAGACTTCAACAAGGTCGCAGACCTTCTCGATGAAGCCAACAAGCGTGCGGGTGTCGCCTGGTCCGGCCAGGCTGCTGAACAGCACGGCTCGGCGCTCGCGCCGATGACCAACTTCATTCGGGACTCCAAAGATGTCTCCGAAGGGGTCGCCGATGCCGCCAGCAGGCAGGCCATCAACTTCTCCCAGGTCAAGAATGCCATGCCGGAGCCGGTAAAGGTCGATGCGACCGACAGCTACCTGGAGAAGGGTGCGGCCGCTGTCTTCGGGCAGGAGACGGACCTGCAGAAGCAGGAAGCGCAGGCCACGGAGAAGGCAGCGGAAGCCAAGCAGTACTACGACTCCTACGACGCGAGCACTACCGATGCGTCTTCCAGTCTTCCGCATTACCCCAAGCCGCCGGAGATGGCGTATGAGCAGGGCACGGGCGGTGGTGGAACGGGCGGCTCGGTCCAGAGCCCGATGGGTGTCAGCCCGAGCGGTGGTTCGCAGCCGGTAGGCGGCGGCAGCGGTTCCGGTGTCACCGGTGGCAGCGGTTCCGGGTTCTCCGGTGGCGGCTCCGGTGCGGGCGTCGGTCCTGGTGGTTATTCCGATTCGCCTGCGGGCAGCGGTTCGTCGTGGGCCAATTCCGGCGGCCCGGCTCCCGGTGTCGGTGGCGGTGCTGGTGCGGGTGCCGGAACGGGCGCCGGGGCTGGTGCGGGCGCTGGTGCCGGCGGCGGCCTCGCGGCCGGTATGAGCGGTGCAGGCGGCGCCGGCGCAGGCGGTGGCCGTGGCGGAGTTGGTGCCGGTGGTCGCTCCGGCGCTGGTTCTGGGGCTGGTGCCGGTGGTCGTGCCGGTGGTGCTGGTTCGCTCGGTGCCGGTGGACGTGCGGGTGCGGGCGCAGGCATGCCCGGCGCGGCTGGTGGCGCGGCAGGCGGTGCGGCTGGTGGTGCCGGTGGCCGTGGTGGCGCGGGCGCGATGGGCGGCGGCGCCGGTGCGCGCGGTCAGGGCCAAGGCGGCGAAGAGGACGGCGAGCACGAGAACAAGTACATGCTGCCGACCGACGAGGCGTGGGACGAGCTGGGGCTCCCACCTGTCGCCCCGCCGGTATTCGGCGAGTAGTTCTCATCTGGGGCGGCCGCGCATCGATTTTCGTTGCGCGGCCCGCGCTTTTTCGGCTGCCAGCCTGCTGCTGCTTCGCCGCCGCGACAACGGCTCCGCGTCCTGACGGCAGCACGGCCCTGCGGGCGAACCTGACCCGGCCGCGCACGGCGATACGCGGCCGGGCCGTGCCGGTTATCGAACGGCGAACAGGCCGGGGGCCCAGTTGGATGCGCCCATGTTCACCCCGTAGACAGTCCCGTTCTTCCAGTGCAGTTCGGATTTGCTGATCATGCCGAATTGGTCTTTGGGGTATTCGCCGCTGACCGGTTCGATGGCACCGTCGTCGAAGGACAGTTCCACCACACGCGAGGGGTTCTCGTAGGTCCGGTCGTGGATGGCGAGGACCCCGTTCTCGGTCGCCGCGAACGGCACCCCCGCGATCTTGGGGCCGAGCGGAACGCTCCAGCGCTGCTCCCCCGTTTCGAGGTCGAAGGCCACGATTCGGTTGGTTTCGCGGAGTTCGTTGACGCTGCTGGGGACGGTCGCCGCGATGAGCAGGCCGTTGGATATCACCAGCGGGTAGCGCCCGTGCGGGTCACCGTTGCCCGCTCCGCCATCGTTGACCGCGAAGACCTGCAGACCTCCCTCGGGCACGGTTGCTGGGATGGTGGTGGTTCGCTGCCCCGATTCGTCGAACACGAGGTATTCGGGTGTTCCGACGCCCCATTCTTCGGGCGGCACCAGCACCACCGGCGGGTCGGCGGAGATGATTTGCGGCCGGCTTTCAACGCCGGGCAGCGGCGTGCTGTTCTTGACAGCCCCGGTCTGCGGGTCGAGCACGACGATCGAGCTTTCCTTCTCGACGGTTCCGCAGAATTCGGGGAACACGACCGCGTCTGCACCGGCCTCGAAGTCGTCGATGTGGCAGCCTCGTTCGGCGACAGCGGTGTGGCGCCAGACTTCGCGGCCGTCGGCGATGTTGATCGCGGTCACCATGTCGTGCTGGGCGAACACCAGGTGATCGCCCACGATGTCGAGTTGGATGTTCTCGTCCGAAAAGCGTTCGTACAGCACCGGCAGGTCGACCTGCTGGACCGGCTGACCGGTTTCGAGGTCCACCACCATGACCCCGGCGCATTGGGGGTAATGGTCAGTTTCGGGGTCGAACGTCCCGTAGGAGACGGCACCGAGCCCGTCCTCGGTGGTGCTGCTCATTCCGCAGAACGCGCCGCTGCCGGGCGCACCTTCGCGGGTGGGCGGCGTGAGCTGCCACTTCCGGACGCCGTCTGCTGCCGCATAAGCGTTGAGGTGGTCGCGGTCCATCGTCACGAGGGCACCGTCGGTTGCCCAGCTGCCCATGATGGTGAGGTCGTTCGGGGCCGGTGCCGTCCACCGCACGTCGGCGGCGGGCACGGCTTCGGGTTCGTCGTCCCGCATCGCGAAGTAGAGGCGCCCGCCGACGATGACGACTACCGGTAGGCCCACGAACAGCACGATCGCGCCGATGATGACGAACGGCACCCAGCGTTTGGGCTTCTTCGGGGGTGGACCGTAGCCGGGCTGGCAGTATCCAGGATGGGGGTATCCGGGCTGGGGATGTCCGGGCTGATGCGGTGGGATTCCGTGCCCGTGGTTCGGGTGTGGGCCGGGCTGGTTCGGCCAACCGGGTTGTGTCACAGGGTCTGCTCCCCCATTGTTCGTGGTGCTTTGCGCGAATCCTCCGATATGGCGGGTTGTCGGCGGGCTGTTTTAGTCGACAGTGCGGTAATCGCCACAGCGCACCGCGCCCGCGCAGACCGAGCAAGTGGGGCGGGCGTCCGGTGGCGCAGTTTCGCGGGGTTCGGTCAGGACGCCGCAGACGCCGATGAGTTCGCTGCCGGTCCGATGCGGGTCGTCCAGCGGAATCACGTGGTTCTGGTAGCCGAACGCCACCCAGCAGGCGAACGGCGCGTCCGATGTGGACTCGGGCACGGTGCTCCTCGTTGCGGGAGTTCTCGGGGAGAGTGGCCGGGCGCGCGGGGGTTCGGGGAGAGGGCGCGCCCGGCCACTGGTGGACCGGCCCGGCCGGGGAAGCGGGCCGATCCGGTTTCACGCCGCCAACAGGCGATGTCTTCCGGCGGCGGCTGCTTCTCGCCGGCGTTCCGCTTCGATGGCGGCGATGACCTGCCACACCGTTCGACTGTCCGTGCGGCCGCAGCCGTGTTGGGCCGCTCGCGGGATGCGGGTAAGCGCCATGCTGAAAACGACGACGTTCAAGAAGATCAGGGTGGCCAGTTCGAGCCAGTAGTTCATGCGGGTTTGCTCCCCCAGCGCAGGATTTCCCAGGATTCGCGGGCCATCGGGCCGCGGTGCGAGTGTTTGCGGGTAGTAGCGCCGGTCAGTAGTCGCGGATCGCCAGCTGCCGCCAACAGGCCATGCACGTGTCCTCGCGAATCCAGTGCAGTTCCGAAGCGATCTGCTGCAGCTCATCCGAACTGACCTCGACACCGCACAAGGCGTGGACCACCACACCCGGCTCCGACCGCCGAGCCGCCAGGTCGAACGCATGCCGACCACCCGTGACCGGCTGCCACCGCCCCACCTTCGCCCCACCACTCAACATCCCTGACCTCCAAGAACCAACTGTTGCTAAATGTGAAAAGATAACTACACAGGGTCATCTGTTGCTGCAACAATGTCAGGTAGCTGCAACCAAGACAAGCGCGAAGTGATCACACGAAGGAGGGGCTTTCATGCCGCGTAGGAAGCCTGGCGTGCGTGCACGTGGCCTCGGTGCCGAGTTAGGGACGCTTCGCACAAACTCCGGTCTCAGCGTGACCGACGTGTCTGCACAGCTCGGGTGGTCAAAGTCGACGCTCTCCCGGCTCGAAAACGGACGGCGCAACATCACGGTTGAAGAAGTGGCCGCGTTGCTTGCGCTCTACGGGGTCACTGGCCAAGCACGCGACCGGCTCACCGAGATGGCAAGAAACGACGACGAACCTGGATGGTGGGAAGTCGGGCTGCCTGGCCTGCCATCCGAGTCCGCCACCCTTGCCAGCTATGAGGCGGAAGCCTCCGTCATGGTCAACTGGGAACCGTTGCTCATACCGGGATTGCTGCAGACGATGAGCTACACCCGCGCGTACATGCGGGCGGACGGTATTCCATATGATCAGATCGAGCTCCGGTTGACCGCTCGGTTACGCCGTCAGCAGGTTCTGCAGCACACAGAGGTCGAATATTCAGCGTTCATAGGCGAGGGAGCGTTGCGGGCAAACATCGGGGATCGAGAAGTGATGCTCGAACAACTCATCGCGCTAAACCAACGGTCGAGGTCGGTTCGTGTTCGCGTGGTTCCAACTCGCGTGCAAGCACACCCGGGCATGGTTGGAGGGTTCTTCATGCTTCAGTTCCCAACCGCCCGCCCAGTCGTCCACGTTGAGCTTGCTCGGTCGGCCGTCTTCCTCGACGAGACACCGATGACCGGGCCGTATCGCGATGCGCTGCAGCGCATCGACGCCGTCGCCTTGAACACGAGAGAATCTCAGCGAATGATTACAGGAATCATCGAAGAGCTGAGGTAACAAGTGCCCGAGTGGTCACGAACTCACTGGCGGAAGTCCACGCGCTCCGGATCAACATCCAACTGCGTCGAGGTCGGTTTCAACGCAGCGACAGTCGGCGTGCGCGACACCAAGGACCGCGCGGGCGGCATCATCACACTCTCCGAGGCCCAGTGGGCAGGCTTCCTCAGCGCGATCAAACGGGACCGCTACCAGCAACGTTGACGCCGGTCATCCGAGCGCCCCGGCTCGATCGTTGGGGGAGCTCGGATGACTCGACGTCCCGGTTCTCCCTAATCTGCCCCGAACTGCCCTGCCTTACCGCCGCGAGGCGTAGTGCTCCGGGCCCTCGTGCGTACTCCGGGTTTCGAGAAGCTGCCGCTGATTGCTGGATCCGGGCAGTGGCACGCGCACATAAAGTGGATCTTGCGTGCGGCCCACCGCGGAGTGAACCCCCCCGACGGTCACAGCACCTCTCGACGCGCGCGAGGCAGGGGAAACCATGCATGAAACGCACAGGCGCAAACCCGCTCGTTCCAAGACGTGCGCCCACCGCGACCGAACCGGCTGGCGCACCTCCAGCTACAGCGGAGCCGTCGGAAACTGTGTCGAAGTAGGCCACACCGGCGAGCTGATCGGCGTGCGCGACACGAAGAGCCGCGACAGCGGAACCCTCGCGTTCGCCAAACCAACGTGGGCCAGGTTCCTCACCTACCTCAAGACCAGCCAGCCTCCACCCCCTCACCGCTAGAAGGCGGCGAACGCCCCAGCTACGCGGTCGGGTAGTAGTGCTGACGCAGCAGGGACGGAGAAGGGCGCAGCAGCCACCGCGCGACGAAGAACAGGACACCTGTCACCACGACCAGCAAGGCAGGAAGCAGCAAGAACGCCGCAGCCTCAGCCCCAACGGACGGGCCCTCAACCACCCCCGATCCAGCGACCATCATCAGGTTAAAGCTGGACAGAACACCAAGAACGATTGCCCCGATCCAGATCACCAGCGCGAGTCGACAAGCACGGCGAGTAGACCACACATCCACAAAACCACGTGCGATGTACTTACGACCGAGCATCATCCCCACACCCGACAACACCGAAAAGAACGCCGATACCGCAGTCAAGATCGTCGTAAACGCGGCCGCCGGATGGTCAGCAACCTGAAGGTGCCCACCCCACCACACGGCGACGATCCCCACCACCAAGCTCACAACTACCGCGGTAGCCCCTACCCGCATCGACGTCGCGCGGATCTTGCCAATGAGCGAGTCAGGAATCCAAATGAACTGTTGCGGCGGCCCATATTGCTGCGGTGGCCCGTATTGCTGATACGTCACGCGTTCACACGCCAATCGGATGCGTCGCCGTCACTTGTAGTCGCATCGGTCATCTCGGTCCCGGACTTTTCCCACTGATCTCCAAGGCCGTCGATAGCTTGCTTGAGGGAACGCTGTTCCGAATCGATCTTGTCGAGGTGGGAGTTGAGAGATGTGATCGCCGTCGTAATCAATGCGATGTTAGCCGCAACCACAGTTGTGACGACCGCGATCCCCGCCGGGAGTCCCGCCACCGTGAAAGCCGACGCGATCGCACCGAATATCGCTACGGCAAAAGCGGCAAGCGCACACGTGATAGTTAACCAAAATGAATCAATCGAATCGCCCAGGCTGTGGAGCGACGAGTTGAGCTGGTCAGCGATGCCCTTGATCCCATTCAGGCCGTCGCTCTGAGTCGGAATCAGCGCCTTGTACGCCTCAGCCGCGCGTCCTTCCCACTCAACGTTGGCCCGCATGTTGTTGATGCCGATGTCACCAACAATATCCGCGATCGACGAGGACACCGAATTGGACCACTGGTCAGCGATCTGCTTCAAACCGTCGGCGTCGCCAGGCTGCTTCCAAAATTGACTGAGCTCCGCCCAAAACTCCTTTACCTTCTCTCTAAACTCACGCATCCCCTGCTGGATCGGTTCAATCAGATGCGAGAACATGTCCGGCACCCAGCTCAGCACGTCATTAACTTGGTCGAAGAACTCCTGGATCTTCGACTCCAACTCGGTTGATTTTGCCTGAGCGTCCGCCAACGCTGACATAGCCCCCCCTTACTGGATGGATTGAAGCCCCTCTTGAGCTCTTTTGTCATCAGATTCATATTGCTCCGCCGAGTCCCGTAAGTCTCCGCCGAGCTTTTCAAAGTATTTCGCGGCCTTCCCCAGCATGTCCTCAATTCCCGACCGAGCCGCTTCGTATGTCTGATCGATTCCTTTATCTATCCCGCACATATTTACCTGCGCGGGTTCGACGGTCAGACCCGCAACGGTTTCTTTTGGGCCGGTCAAGCTGCTTGACGCATCTTCCCAAACCCGCGCATCCACTCGCATCGCTTCGAGAGCGACCGCGATATGTCCCGACACAACGCCTCCTCGCAATATTTCAAGGCCGGACAACTACTGGGACGGTAAACCTACCGCGCGTAGGAGCTTTTGTGGATCTCGCACGAGCGCGTTGAGCTCCGATATAGCGGGACTGCTGGGCCCTTCCGCCAGTTCGCCCGGAGAAATCTGCTTTCCGAGATCTTGCAGAACGTCCAGAATCTCACCTTCAATTTCAGACTTGCGAACAGAGACCAACCAATCACCATCGGTCGAGACAGTGAGAATCTTGCCCCGTTGGGCGGACCCGTTTACATGGCCGCCCGAACTCGACGCAGAAGCAGGCTGGTCCACGACAGCCGACATTCGCTGCGAGAAATTCTGCAGATCGGCTGTGACCGCGTCCAGTACCCGGGCCACATCGTTCTTGCCGTAGTGGGACACGTCGGGCTCGGGCTGTTCCGTGGCACTGGATGCGCCTTCGCCAGTCTCAAGCCGATTCGCGAGCGCATGCATCGTGGCCGCGTTGGCTGCTTCCACGACACAAGCATCGAAGGCGCCGGACTCAACCAAGCGCTTCCAGTCATCCGCGAGCTTGACCGTCACCACCTCAGCCGATTCGGTCACGTACACAGTCACGTTTCCGCCGGCATCTTGTCCGGTTAAGGCATCCTCGTCAGCAGAATCGATATCGCTCGTTTTGTCCGGTTCCGGCTCTTCCCACGCCGCTCGCTCATCGTCTTCGTTCAATACCCAGTCATCCACCTGGCACAGGTTACCGGTAACCAATTGGTCGTATGGCCTTTTTCAGGCGTCCACTTCGACACGTCCAACGTCGTTCTGGCTGGCAGTTGCACCTCTGAATCGGTGTGGTTGATCTACCTAGTCGAGTGGACACAGCTCGCATCGATATCCGGCGGAGGCACTCCACCTCACGGGCATGCTCCAGCTTCCCGAACCAGCGCCAGCAGCTCCGAGACGAACGCCGGATCCGCGTACTCGATGATCACCGTCCGGCCGTCTTCGGACGTCCGAGCCCGCGTGACCTTCGGCAAGGAACCGAACACCCCCGGCATGCGTCCGCTCTCAGGTGGCCTCGGGGGCCGGAGCTGGCTCCTCCGCGGCATGCCGGGTGGTCTGCTGCCGCCGTTCGGCCTGTGCCTGCTGGAACAGGATCTTCAGGGCAGCCGCGATGGGCAACGCGGTCACCGCGCCAAGCACACCGGCCAGCGCGGCCCCGATCAGGATGGCTACGAACGCCCCGAGCGGGCTGAGTTCGACGGTCTTGGCGAAGACCCTGGGCGCGATGAGGTAGTTCTCCGCCGCCTGGTAGAGCATGAAGAAGATCAACGTGACGACCGCGAGCGTGATGCTCTGGCTCAGCGCTACGAGTGTCCCGGCCAGCGAGGCCAAGGTGGCGCCGACCTGCGGGATGGCGTCGAGCACGGCGACCACGAGTGCCAGCAGGAACGGGTAGGGCACGCCCGCGATGAAGAAGAACAGGAACGAGACGAGACCTGCGCACGCGCAGATCATGACCTGCCCGGTGACGTAGCCGCCGACGCGTCCCAGAGCGGTCCGAACTGCCTCTGCACGGTCGGAAGTGCCGGCGGTGCGCTGTGTGGCGGCGTGGATGCGGGGCATGGCCAGTGAGAAGTAGACCATCAGAGCCCCTGCGGTGACTGCGGCGAACACGCCGCCGAAAAAGGCGCCGACCGCGGCGAACCCGGCGGCCAACGTTCCGCAAAGCATGCTGCCGAGCTTGCCGATCGCGTTTTTGACCTGGTCATGCGTAGCCGGATCAGTCAGTTGTGCCTGCAGTGAGGTGCCGTTGCCGAACTTCGCGCCGAGCTGGGACAGTGTCTGCGGAGCCTGTTCCGCGAGCTGGCCGAGCTGCCGGGCGGCGAGCACCACCGCCAGCAGTGCGAGCGCACCGATGACGATCAGCACGGCGAGAACGATGGCGGTCACGGCCACTCCGCGCGGCCATCGGTGCTGGTGTAGCCAGGCCACGATCGGTTCGATGCCGAGGGCGATGAAGAATCCGAGGAAGATCAGGACGAGCATCTCCCGGACGGTGTAGGCCAGCGCGGCCCTTCGGTGCGGTCGCCTATCAAGTAGCGGCCGGCGTCGCTGGGCGGCGTGAACTTCGGCCGGGACGCATAGGCTGCCATTGTTTCCGCGAAGGGAGGGAACCATTGATACGAGCCGGATCCGGAATCATCGTCCTCAGCGTGCTGCTCTACCTCGTGGGGTCGCCGCTGGTGGCCGCCCCGGACGGGGCGGGCGCGAACATCGGCGCCGGGCTGCTCATGATGCTCGTGGGCGCTGTTTTTCTGCTCGGAGCGGCCCTGTCCGTCGCGGGAGTGGTCCGCCTGCTGATGTCGCGTCAGAACGGCTCGAAAAACCAGGACACCTCCTTACGCGAGTGGGCCGCACACCCCGCGCGGCCATGGAATATGCGGCCACTCCAAGCGAAACCGCTCAGCGCAGGAGGGTGGTGGCTTCCGGGTCGGCAAGCAGAGCCGCCAAGGCGAAACGTTCCTTCCAGCGGTCCGCCGACCACGCCAACGCCCGACCGAGGCCGTCCGGAGTGCGCTCCGCGTGCACCGCGCCGAACGCGTCGACCCACCAGTGCACGCGGTACGGCTCGCCCGCCCCCTGCACCCGCAGACCGTCGTACAACGTCACCTGGCCGTCCGGGATCGGAACGCCCAACAGCTCACACGACGTGGCCACGCGCCCGACCTCGCGCCAAGCCTGCACCTTGCCCTCGTCCTGCACCCGCATCGAGTTCTCCTCCGAGGCGAGCGGCAGGTCGAGCAGCTCCGCGAGAGCCTCCGCGTCGAACTCCTCCGGGCCACCACCCGAGACGACCAGCGGCGCATCCAGCACACCCAGCATCCACGGCTCGTCCAACACCGCAGCGCGCTCGGCGTCGACCACCGCACCCGAAACGGACCGGACCGAAACCGGCGTCTCCACCGCCCCCGGATCCACGATGCCTGCAGCCACCGACTCGGCCAACGCCCCGTGCGCGCGCAGCGCCGTGCCCGCGCGCACCGTGCGGGCCCGATCAGCCAACCGGCCCAGCACGTCCGCCGCGTCGTCCTCGGTGTCCACGCGCAGCTCGTCGCGCACCCCGGCCAGTCGCAACAACTCGTCGGGCAGGCCCACATCGGGAACCGGGTCGTACAAGCCCGCGATGCCGTCGGCCTCCGGCAGCCGCCACGCTCGAGGCGGCGCACCCGCCAACATCGCGAACCGCGCCAGCCACCACGCCGGATAACCACCCGGCTCCCGCAACGCGCGCGAACCGTCCGGATCCTGCGCCAGCAGCCGGATCGCCGCGGGCCAAGCCTCATCGGCCACCAAATCCAGATCGCGCACACCCGTGAACCGGGCCGGCGGCCACTGCTCCGGATCGGCGGCCTCGCGCTCCGCCCACCACAGGCGCGTATCGGGACACCGGTGATCGGGCTCGGTCGGCTCCTCCTCGGTCACCACCACGAAGCCGTCCAACACGCCAACCGACCGCAACAGGTGCCGCGACCAGCGCTCGGCGAAACGCGCGTCCAGCGCGCCCAGCGGGCCGTCCTCGCCGACCTCCTCGGTGGCCAGCACCTCCAGCAGCACCGCATCGGGCAGCAACAGTTCGTCGGCCCGGCGGAAATCACCACCCGACTCCGGCAACGCGAGCGCGCCGAGCCAGTCGCGCGAACGCGACAGATCCACCAGCCGCAGCACCGCATCGGCCAGCGGCCGCACGTCGACACCCGACCGGGCATCGGCGACGCTGCCGCGCACCGCCTCCGCCAACGCGGGCGAATCCAGCAGATCATCGGGACCCGCGCGGTGCGCGCCGAGCTTCTCCAGCAGCGGATGCGACACCCCGGGGTCGGCGATCCGCAACCCCGAAACATCCAGTGTGGACAGCAGTTCGGCCGGGTCGGACTCCTCGTCGATCAGCAGCACGTCCCGCATGCCCGTCACGGTGCGGCCGTCGACCAGCGGCACCGGCAACGCCGTGAACTCCTCGCGCGCGTACGGATCGACCGCCTCGATCGGCGCCAATGCCGCGTACAGATCGCGCCACCACGCCACCGGACGATCCAGCCCCGTCACCGCCGCGACCACCTCGGCCGCGCCCATGCGGGGCACCTCCAGCGCGCTCAGCGCCCGCCGGTGGCGCGCCTCGGACAGCTCCGCGGACGCCAGCCCCGGAACCACCTCCCGCAGCAGCTCCACCAGCTCCGGCGCGGCGTGGTCGACGACCTTCGCCTCGCGCGGGGCGACCGGCTCGTCACCGGCGCCCGGCAGCCACGCGGTGTCCCGCAGCCGCTCCAGCACGCCCAGCCGCAGCTTGTCGTCCACATCGGACAACGGAAATCCGGGGAGCGGGACCAGCGACGGGCGGTGTTCGGCGGTCAACTTCTCGATCAGAGCCGGGAAACAGGCGGCGGCCGAAGCCAACACCTCGTCCGAAGCCCGCGCCACCGCGACCCTGCGGCGATCCGCCTCCAGCGGAACGCTCGCCAGCAGCCGGGCGGGCAGCGACAACCGCTCCTCCGTCGGCGTCGGAGCGTGCAGCACGTCCTCGGCCAGCGGGATCGGCACACCGTCCGGATCCAGCGGAACCGCCCAGCACACCCACCAGCCCGTGCTGTGCCGGGCCTCCGCGCCCAGCTCGGCCAGCGCCGACTCGTCGAACACGCCCGAACCGCGGTGCACCAGCCACCGGGTGCTTCCGCCGGGGCCGCGCACCGTCAACCGGTCCGCGTCGTCGTCCTCGCGCCGCCACGAGCTGTCGCCGATCCGGACCTCCGCCAGCGCGGGCAACGCCAGCAGCAGATCGGCTGCCTGCTCGGTGAACGACTCCAGCAGCGCGTCCGCGTCCACGTCCGGACGCAACGGCAACCGGACCTCGGTGTCGAAGCCCGCAGGCGGTTCCTCGCCCACCGGCCACACCAGGCGCAACACCGGCACCGAACCGGCCCGTTCCGAAAGTTCGTCGGCCGCCGTGGGCAGCCGGGCCACCTCCGCGCGGGTTCCGGAGGCCGAGAAGGCCACCGCCCCGCTGCGCGAGACGACCCTCGGCTCGTCCGAAATCCCCAGAACCGCCGCGAAACCCACACCGAACCGGCCGACCGAACCGCTGCCGCGCTTGGCCGAAGCCCGCAGCGACGCCAGTCCGGCCACACCGTCGGCCGTCAGCTCCGCACCGGTGTTGGCGACCCGCAGCTCACCATCGACGATCCGCACCGACAGCACACCACCGGAACCGGCCGCGTCGGCCGCGTTCTGCGCGAGCTCGACCAGCAGCCGGTCGCGATAACCACCGAGCCGGAGATCCTCCTCGGCGTTGGCGTCCTCCCGGAAGCGAGTCGGCGACGCCTCCCACGCCTGGAGCACGGCCTGCCGGAGCGCGGCCGTGCCGAACGGATCGGCTCCGCTCACCCCCGGGACTCGTAATCGAACGTGGTGTCGTCGTACACGACCTCGGCCACCGGCACGGTCGACGAGGTGTCGATCTCGGCTTCGGAATGCGCGCCGCAGCCGAACTCGACGTGCACCACGTGGCCGTCGGCGGGGGCGACCTCGTTGCCGCACACGCCGAACGCCGTGCCGAGCGAACCGCCCAGGGTGACGAAGAATCCGCACGTGCCGCAGCTGCCCGGAGCCATCTTGGCCATCTCCGAGTCGGGGCCGAACTCGGCGTGCCAGCGCTCGGCGGCCGCCAACCGGCCCTCGCCGCTGAGCACCCGCTTGCGGCCGAAGCCCACCTCGTGGGCCAGTGCCTCGACCTCCGGAGAATCGTCCGACAGGTAGCCGGGCGACAGCCTCGGATCGTCCGGGCCGCTGGGCAGCAGATCGCCCGCGCTCAGATCACCGGGGCGCACCCGCTCGTTCCACGGCACCCATGCCGGTGCGGTCAACGCGCCGGAACCGGGCAGCAGGACGACCTCGCTGACCGTCACCGGGGCGCCGGAACCGGCGTTGGCCACGGTCACCGCCCACTGCCAGCCGACGTAACCGGGGTAGTTCGACTCGAAGAAGTGCGTCGCCGCGTGGGCGTCCTCGGAACGCACCCCGACATGCGCACCAACCGCCTCCATGCCCTCGGCGTCGAGGGTCAGCACGGGGGAACCGATCGGGTTCGGGCCGGGTGCCGCCTCCTCCTCGGCCGCGGCACGAGCGATGTCCACCGCATCGACGAGTGCCGCATCCGGTTGAGGCGGCACGCTTTCACCGCTCGGCTCCATTGCGGCTCCAAAAGGGGCGTCCGCACCGGGGCTGGTGGTCGGAGCTGGCATAGGCGTCACAGTCTCGATTGTGCCGCACGTGTCCGGTGGACCTGTCGCCCGTGTCAGGCTTTCGGGGTGCGGTTTCGACTCCTCGGCCCAGGACGTGCCCTCGTCGGCGGCGTGCTGGCCGTCGGCCTGTGGCTGACGGCCTGCGCGCCGTACGTACCACCCGAGCAAGACGGCCAAGCAAACCAGGAGCAAACCGAAAAGG
The DNA here is from genome assembly GCF_054779195.1 of Parasphingorhabdus pacifica. Classification (NCBI taxonomy): domain Bacteria; kingdom Pseudomonadati; phylum Pseudomonadota; class Alphaproteobacteria; order Sphingomonadales; family Sphingorhabdaceae; genus Parasphingorhabdus; species Parasphingorhabdus pacifica. The sequence continues at coordinate 144,347 of NZ_BAAGYS010000006.1, read as the reverse complement.
ACATTGTGCACCCGGAAAGCGTGCCACACCTTCGTGCGCATGTAATCGACGTGCACCCGCACGACCGCTCCTCGTTCACACAGGGCCTGGAACTCGCCGACGGCACCCTCTACGAAAGCACCGGACTGCGGGGCGAATCGATGCTGCGAGCGATCGACCCGGACTCCGGGCACGTGCACCGACAGACCCGGCTGCCTGCGAACTTCTTCGGCGAGGGCATCACGGTCACCGGTGACCGTATATGGCAACTGACGTGGCAGGAAGGGGTCGCGATCGAGCGGGACAGGCAGTCCCTGCGGGAGCTCCGGCGCGTGCGCTATTCCGGCGAAGGCTGGGGCCTGTGCCACGACGGGACCCGGCTGGTCATGAGCGACGGCAGCTCCCTGCTCACCTTCCGCGATCCGCGGTCCTTCGATCGGGTCGGAGAGATCACCGTCACCTCCGGGGGTGAACCGATCGAATCGCTCAACGAGCTCGAATGCGTCGACGGCCAGGTGTGGGCGAACGTCTGGGGCAGCGACCAGGTGCTGCGCATCGACCCCGGCACCGGCCACGTGAAGGCCGTCGTCGACGCCTCCGGCCTGCTCACCGCCGATGAAGCGGCCGACGCCGACGTACTCAACGGCATCGCCGCCGTTCCCGGAACCGACGAGTTCCTGTTGACCGGGAAGAACTGGCCGCACGTGTTCCGCGTGCGGTTCGCACCGTGAACTCCTGAGCACCCCGACCACCGATCAGCGACGGGTCCGGATGCGCTCGCCCACCCGCCCGTACCGGTGAGGGGGCGGCAAGGTCGTAGGCTCGCGACGTGCACCGAGGACTGAAACCGTTGCTGGCCGTGGCGGGCATCGCCGTTGCCGGCTGCTCCGCGCCCACCGAACCGCAGGTCACCTTCTACTCCCACGGGAATTCCGTGGAGGTTCAGCCCGCGCAGTACTGCGACGCCAGCGGGGAGGACTGCGCACCGCCGCCCGCCGACCCGGTCGGCGAGCTGGAGGTGCCGCCGGACACGCCGCTGCAGATCTCGGTTCCGCAGGAGGTCGCCACCACCCCGTGGCAGGTGGCGTTCGTCTACCGCACGGACACCGGCGAGGAGATCAACGGACGCAGTGAGGTCTTCTCGCCCACCCAGCGGCACTCCTACACGCTGCGGCTACCGCCCGAGGGCACGCAGCTCGAACACGTCGAGGTGCAGCAGTTCTCGGCCGTGCTCACCCCGGGCCCCGAAGGCGGCGTCAACTTCGGCATCGGCGGCAGCTGGGTCCTGGACGCCAAACCCGAGAAGTAAGCCAGAGCGATCCGCGGGGTCTCAGCGGCACCAGCCGCTTCCCCCACGCACCCAACGGGACCACCCGAAAATCAGCGAATCAGGCCCCAGGGTCGAGCTCGCGTGCCACGGCCCGCACCACTTCCCCAATCCGCTTCGAAACCTTGCGGTCGGGGTAGCGGCCGCGCCGCAGCTCGGGCTGCACCCTGGCTTCCAGGAGCTTGATCATGTCGTCGACCATGCCGTGCAGCTCGTCGGCAGGGCGGCGGCGTGCCTCGGCCACCGAGGGCGGCGGGTCCAGCAGCTGCACCTTCAGCGCTTGCGGACCGCGACGTCCCTGGGCCATGTCGAAGTCGACGCGTTGGCCGGTCTTGAGCGCTTCGACACCCGAGGGCAGTGCGGAGGCTCGCACGTACACGTCCTCCCCACCGTCCTGGGTCACGAAGCCGAAGCCCTTGTCCGCGTCGTACCACTTGACCCTGCCGGTCGGCACTGTCCTCACCGTTCCCTGTCGAATCCTCGCCCCGGAGCGACGTCCCTTGCGGGCGCCGATTGTGGGTGCTCGATCGTCACTGCTGTCGGCGCCATCCCGGAGGCGATCGATGGAGTCGATCGATCCCGACATGACGAAAGCGCCTCGGCCACGAAAAACTGCGTGCCCAAGACGCGTCATCCTAAGCGTACCCGGTAGCGCGTGGCGAAGCCGCCGACTCATCACCGGGTGGCGTGCGCGTGGCTCCCGGGGTGGGGCGGGTGTTCGACCGGGTGCTGCGCACCGGTGGCCACGTGCACGCGCCACCACGGACCGGGCCGGTCCGGACCACGTCCCGGCACGGGTTCTAAGCTGCGGTCATGGCCGGATCGAGTTCCAGTTTCCCAGCGCTGCCCGTGTCGATCGTTCTTTTCGGGATGGGCCTGCTGGCCACGGTGGCGATCTTCGCGCTGTACGCGGCCGGTTACGAGAATCTGCCGGTCTGGTTGAACGTGTCGACGATGCTCGCCCCGCTCGGGCTCATCGTCGGCGTCGTGACGCTGGTGGTCACCGCGCGCAAGCGCTGACCCCCGACGGTGCTGATCCCCGACGGTGCTGACCTCCAACGGCGCTGATCCCCGACGGTGCTGGCCTCCGAGAATGCTGATCCCTGGCTGGTGCTGGCCTCCGAGAATGCCGGTTTGCGATGACTCAGCGGGCGAAGAGCCAGGAGGGGAACTCGGTGAGGTCGTGGAGCACGACGTCGGCTCCGGCTTCCCGTAGCGCCTCCGCGTCGAAGGGGCCGGTGGCCACTCCGACCGCCGTGGCTCCGGCGCTCCGCGCGCCGAGGATGTCGCCCAGGTGGTCTCCCACGTAGATCGACGCACCCTGTTCCCGCAGCGCCGCGCCTTTGTCCGCGGCGTACACGTCGCCGCACAGGTGGTCGACGTGCCACTCCATCGCTTTGAGGTGCAGGGCGGCGTTGGGTTCGTACTTGCCGGTGATCACGAGGGTGCGACCGGACGCTTCGCGCACCGCGTCCAGGGCGGCGTCCGCGCCCGGCATAGAGGTGGTCCGGTCGATCACCACGCTCGGGTACAGCTCTCGGAAGCGGGCCACCAGCGCGTCGACCAGCGGTGATTCGAAGCCGTATTCGCGCAGCACGTCCGGCAGGGGTGGGCCGAGGTTCGCCGCGAAGCGTTCTCCGTCGATGCGGAGGTCGAATTCCTGGTTGAGCAGGTCGAACATGCGGACGATGCCGGGGCGGGCGTCGATCAACGTGAGATCGAGATCGAAGCCGACGGTGGGCCCGGAACTGTGGAACGTCACCTGCCCAGGTTAAGCAACGAGCTGGGCATCCTGACATCGAGGGCGCTGTTCGGCCCCTCGAAAGGCCCGCGCAGAGGCTCTGGAACGGCTCGGCAGGCGCTCCGGAAGGCCGGGGCAAGCACTCCGGAAAGGCTGGGCAGGCACTTGACTCGAAACTGAGTCGTATCGAAAATCACGGGTAATACGTCTCACAACCGCCACGCTGGAGCCGACCATGACGAACGCCGCGACAACCTCACATCGCGAGGACTTCCACTCGCTCCGCGCGGGCGGCCTGAACTGGGATTCCCTCCCGCTTCGCCTGTTCAACAAGGGCAACGCGAAGTTCTGGAACCCGACCGACATCGACTTCAGCCAGGACGTCGAAGACTGGCAGCAGCTCAGCGACCTGGAGAAGTACAGCGTGGCGACCCTGTGCTCCCAGTTCATCGCGGGCGAGGAAGCCGTCACCCAGGACCTGCAGCCGTTCATCGCCGCCATGGGCGCCGAAGGCCGCTTCGGCGACGAGATGTACCTCACTCAGTTCTGCTTCGAGGAAGCCAAGCACACGCAAGCGTTCCGGCTGTGGATGGACGCCGTCGGCCTGGACGCCGACCTGCACGAACACGTGCAGGACAACCCCGGCTACCGGGCGATCTTCTACGAAATCCTGCCCGAGGTGCTGAACGCCCTGCACGACGATCCGAGCGCGGCGAACCAGGTGCGCGCCTCGGTGACCTACAACCACGTCGTCGAGGGCAGCCTCGCGCTGACCGGGTACTTCGCCTGGAACAAGATCTGCCGCAGCCGGGGCATCCTGCCCGGGATGCAGCAGATCGTCCAGCGCATCGGGGACGACGAACGGCGCCACATGGCGTGGGGCACCTTCACCTGCAGGCGGCACGTCGCCGCCGACGACAACAACTGGAACGTCGTCGAGGAGCAGCTGCAGACGCTGCTGCCGCACGCGCTGGCCCAGATCCAGTGGCGCCCGGACGACTTCCCGGAGGAGCACCCCTTCGGTCTGGACATCGAAGAGCTCAGTGCCTACGCCTCGGACCGCGCCACCCGCCGACTGGGCGCGATCTCCTCGGCGCGGGGAGTCGCGGTCGACAAGATCGACGTCGACGCCTCCCCCGAACGTCTCGAAGACCAGTTCGGCGAAGAGGACGCCAAGACCCTCGCGGCCCTCTGATGAACCTCAGCCCCGACCGGAGCCGTGTGCCCGGCTCGGGTCGGGGCTGTACCCGCGTGATTCCGTCGGCGGCCCGGCTCAGGCGTCCAGGTCGAGGAACCGCTTGGCCTGCTCGCGCATCTCGACCTTGCGAACCTTGCCGGTCACCGTCATCGGGAACTCGTCGACGACGTGCACGTAGCGCGGAATCTTGTAGTGCGCCAACTTGCCCCGGCAGAACTCCCGCAGCATCTCGGCGGTCATCTCGGGCGCGCCCTCGCGCAGCCGCAGCCACGCCATCAGTTCCTCGCCGTAGCGCGGGTCCGGAACGCCGATGACCTGGGCGTCCAGCACATCGGGATGGGTGTAGAGGAACTCCTCGATCTCCCGCGGGTAGATGTTCTCGCCACCCCGGATGACCATGTCCTTGATGCGTCCGGTGATGCTGACGTAGCCGTGCTCGTCCATCACCGCCAGATCGCCGCTGTGCATCCACCGGGCGGCGTCGATCACCTCGGCCGTCTTGTCCGGCTGCTCCCAGTAGCCGAGCATCACCGAATAGCCGCGGGTGCACAACTCGCCGGCCTCACCACGAGGAACGGTCAGCCCGGTGACCGGATCCACGATCTTGACCTCAAGGTGGGGGCCGACGCGGCCCACAGTGGACACCCGCCGCTCCACCGAATCGTCGGCGCGGGTCTGCATGCTGACCGGCGAGGTCTCGGTCATGCCGTAGCAGATCGCGACCTCCGACATGCCCAACCGGTCGATCACCTGCTTCATCACCTCGACCGGGCACGGTGAGCCCGCCATGATGCCGGTGCGCAGCGAACCGAGGTCGAAGTTGTCGAACTCGGGGTGGTCGAGCTCGGCGATGAACATCGTCGGCACCCCGTACAGCGAGGTGCACCGCTCGGCGGCCACCGCCGAAAGCGCGGCCTCGGCCTCGAACCCCTCGGACGGGATGACCATCGCCGAGCCGTGGGACGTGCACGCGAGGTTGCCCATGACCATGCCGAAGCAGTGGTAGAAGGGCGGCACGATCGCGACCCGGTCGCGCTCGGTGTACCCGCACAGCTCGCCCACGAAGAACCCGTTGTTGAGGATGTTGTGGTGCGAGAGCGTTGCGCCCTTCGGGAAACCGGTGGTGCCCGAGGTGTACTGGACGTTGATCGGGTCGTCGGCGCTGAGACCGGCCATCGCCTCGGTCAGCCGTTCCGGATCGCTCCGGCGGCCGGCATCCAGCACCGCGTCCCAGTCGGTGTCGCCGAGGAAGAGCACCCGCTCCAGCGCGGGACACTTCGGACGGACTTCGTCGATCATCTTGACGTAGTCCGAGTTCTTGAAGCTGCGGGCGGACACCAACATCCGCACCCCGGCTTGGTTGAGCACGAACTCCAGTTCATGAACCCGGTAGGACGGGTTGATGTTGACCAGAATCGCGCCGATCTTCGCGGTCGCGTACTGCACGACCGTCCACTCCGCGCGGTTGGGCGCCCACACACCGACCCGGTCGCCCTTGCCGATGCCTTCGCCCAGCAGGCCCAGTGCGAGCGCGTCGACATCGGCGACGAACTCCCGGTAGGTCCAGCGCCGACCGGAGCTGTACTCCACCAGTGCATCGCGGTCTCCGACGCGCCCGGCCGTCCGGTCCAGATTCGCGCCGATCGTGTCTCCCAGCAGCGGGACGTCGGAAACACCCGACGCGTAGCTCGGTTCGGCGGCTTTGTCCACGTTGACCTCCGGACTCTTGTGACGAGAGCCACCCATCATCGCCGACGTGTCCGCATCAGTCGACCCTTCGGGAGCCTTCGAGGCCGGCTCGCGATCGACCAACGGAACGAGCGGCGTGCGACGTCCGGGCGCACGAACCGGTCACCTGCACCGCGCAACGCCGAACCGAGCCACCACGGCCCGATCAATACCGGACAAGGCCGGCCAGGAACGGGACCGACATCAGTTCGTCGCGTAGCTCCGGACCAGGCTCATGTACTCGTCCCAGTCCCAGTTCGAGCCGGGATCGGTGTGCGTGGCACCGGGCACCTCGTTGTGGCCGATGATGTGGTCGCGATCCAGCGGAATGTCGTACCGGTTCGCGATGTCGGCGGTCAGCTGTGCCGACGATTCGTACATCTCGTCGGTGAACCATTCGGGCTCGTCGACCCAACCCTCGTGCTCGATTCCGACGGAGGTCTGGTTGTACGTCCAATTTCCGGCGTGCCAGGCGATGTCGTTCTCCCGAACGCTCTGCGCGACCTGCCCGTCCGAGGACCGGACCGTGTAGTGCGCCGAAACCTGCGCATCGGGATTCTGGAACCAGGCGAGCGAACCGTCGTAGGACCCCTGCGTCACGTGGATGACGACCTTGTCGATCGTGTTCGTACCGGGGCGGTCCGCGCCGGTGAAGTTGGAGGTGTGCGCGGGCACCCAGTTGGCGTCCGGGTAGTCGGTTTCGGCGGTGAGCTGCTGGCTGGTGGCCGTGGGCGGATCGGGAATGCCGGGACCGCTCGACTCCGCGTGAGCGAGACCCGGCGTGCATAAGCCGACACCCAGCACCATCGTTCCGGCGGCGAGCGTGGCCGCCACGTTCTTGCGCATAGCGATCTCCTGAATTTCGAACGAACGAATCGGACGGTGGGCAACTTTCCAACTTCGCCCACCGGCTGACAAGACTCGCTCGTACTGAAAATCAGGGTTGTTATCCGTGCGCAACAAATGCGACCGAACAGCCCATCGGAATCGTCCCCGACGAGGGCAACGCACTGCTCCGAGAATGGCGATAACACGAAAAGGACGAACCGTCGGAATTGTCGAAAACCCGCCAGAAAGGCGCGAATTCCGGCAATTTCCGGGTCGGCGCGGCACAACTCGGCGAACCGCCGGACCACGGGATCCCCGAAACCGGCGAAGCGCACCGCTCATCCGACAGCGGGCAGCCGGCCACGCCCCACCGCGAAACCGTCCCGGATGGGAGGTGGGTCACTACAGTGGCACCGTGCGCACCTACGTGATCGACTCCTTCACCGACGCGGCGTTCCACGGCAATCCCGCCGGAGTGGTCGTGCTCGACGCTCCCGCCGAACCCGCCTGGATGCAGTCGGTGGCCAACGAACTGAACCACTCCGAGACCGCGTTCGTCGTCAACGGTCCCGCTGACCAGCCGAAACCGCTGCGGTGGTTCACCCCCACCACCGAAGTAAACCTGTGCGGGCACGCGACGCTGGCCACCGCGCACGCCCTCGGTGGCGACCAGCGGTTCGACACCCGGAGCGGAGTGCTGACCTGCCTCGCCCGCGAAGACGGCTCCATCGAGATGGACTTCCCCATCGACCGGACCGAGCCCGTCGAGCCACCCGATGACCTCGCCGCCGGACTACCGGGCACGACCATCGAGGAAGTCGCGCGGGGCGCGGAGAACGTGCTGGTGCTTCTCGGGTCCGCCGCGGAGGTTCGGGAACTGGTGCCCGACATCGGGAAGCTGGCCGAAGTCCCTGCGCAAGGCGTGATCGTCACGGCACGCGGTGACCGGGACGGCATCGACTTCGTCAGCCGCTACTTCGCGCCGCGGGCCGGGATCGACGAGGACCCGGTCACCGGGTCGTCCCACTGCACCTTGGTGTCCTGGTGGTCGACGAAGCTCGACCGGACGGCCGAAGGCAGCGAATTCACCGGCGAGCAGGCGTCAGCCCGAGGCGGTGTGATCGGCATGGTGCTGCGCGGCACCCGCGTCGGCCTGCGGGGGCGCGCCGTGACCGTGCTCGAAGGCGACCTCCGCACCTAGAACCGTGCGCGTGGTTCGGCTACCTGCGTGCTCGGTGGCGGAACCTCCGCAGTCTGCTCGCTCCGGGAGCTCCGACTGGAGTATGCCCATACGCGGCGTCGAAGCTGTCCTCGCGAGCAGACTCCGGAGAACCCGCGGGTGGTCCGGCTGCGTGGGTGGTGGAAGCGCTTGGCGCCGCTTGAAGGCGCTGCGGAGCGAAGCGACCCCATGGGGGGCGGTGGTTGGGCGACGGGTGGGCCCCAGGTTCCGCCTCCGAACCACCACCGCCAGTCTGATCCCATCAGAAGCCCTGAAGCCAACTCCGGGGGAGCATGGAGGACGGCTGCGGCTGAAACTGGCACGCTGAACTCATGCGCCTGCTGTTGAACCTCATCTGGCTCGTCTTCGGCGGTCTCGTGCTGGCGTTCGGTTACGCCGTCGCCGGGATCGTGCTCTGCGTGACGATCGTCGGCATCCCGTTGGGGATCGCATCCCTGCGGATGGCGAACTTCGCACTGTGGCCGTTCGGCAGGAGAGTCGTGGACGATCCGTCCGCCGGCGCGTGGTCCGGGGTCGGCAACATCGTCTGGATCGTGCTCGCCGGCTGGTGGCTGGCGCTCGGGCACATCGCCACCGGCATCGCCATGTGCATCACGATCATCGGAATCCCGCTGGGCATCGCCAACTTCAAACTCGTGCCGGTATCCCTGCTGCCGATGGGAAAGCAGGTGGTCGAGACCGACGCAGCGCACGCGTTCGCCGGCCGCGCGTGAGGCGAATCCGGCCCCACAACGTGAAAAGATGAGCTACCGCGCGGATCACGTTACGGTTGCCGCCGACAACCACTCTGACCTGGCGTCGATTGTCCGACCACGGGGGCGCGCATGATCACCGATCTGGAGTTGGAGAAAGTCGCGGCGGCCATCGAACGGGCCCTGCTCCGCTCTGACGACAGTGCCGGCTGGCCGCAAGTGGAACGGTTGCGGCTCCACTCCGATCTGCTCGATCGGCTAGCGGCGGCCCAGCGGAACTGGACCGGCTCGCTCAGTAGACAGGCCGAGCTCGTGCGGGACTCGGCCGAGCGGCTCGCCGACGATCTCAACCAGGTCGCCAGTGCCATCGCGTCGTCCACCGAGCCCGACGTGTCCGGCGCCGTGCCGGAGCAGTCCACAGGAGACTCGTTTCGGCCGCGCTGGGTGACCCGAGCGGGGACGCTCCCCAGGCCGGGGGAGGTCGTCCCCAGCGGCACGGCGTGGTGAGGGCGAACTCGCCCGCACCACGCCGGACCTGTCGGTCGCGCGCCGTGCTCAGGCGCCGAACGGGTCTTCGACGCGGCCGACCAGGTCGGCGACCGAACCGATGACCTTCGTCGGCCGGTAGGGGAACAGCTCCGCCGTGCTCTCGTTCGAGATGCCCGAGAGCACCAGGATCGTCTGCAGCCCGGCCTCCAGCCCGGACCGGACGTCGGTGTCCATCCGGTCGCCGATCATCAGCGTGTTCGCCGAGTGGGCGCCCAGCGTGCGGAGGGCCGAGCGCATCATCAGCGGGTTCGGCTTGCCGACGTAGTACGGCGCTCGTCCCGTCACCCGCTCGATCAGCGCCGCCACCGCGCCGGTCGCGGGCAGCGTGCCTTCTCGGCTCGGCCCCTTCTCGTCGGGGTTGGTGGCGATGAACCGGGCACCGCCCTCCACGAGCCGGATCGCCTTGGTGATCGCCTCGAAGCTGTAGGTGCGGGTCTCGCCGAGGATCACGTAGTCCGGGTCCCGATCGGTGAGCACGTATCCGATGGCGTGCAGGGCGGTGGTGAGCCCCGACTCTCCGACGACGAATGCCGAACCGCCGGGCCGCTGCTTCTCCAGGAACTGCGCGGTCGCCAGCGCCGACGTCCAGATCGCCGACTCCGGTATGTCCAGGCCGGTACGCGACAACCTGGCCCGCAGGTCACGCGGGGTGTAGATCGAGTTGTTGGTGAACACCATGAACGGAATGCCCCGGTCGCCGAGCTCGGCGAGGAACGCATCCGCGCCCGGCACCATGTGCTCCTCGTGCACGAGCACGCCGTCCATGTCCATCAGGTAAGTCCAGGGGGATGCTTCAGTCACATCCCGGATGATCCTCCCGATACGGGGTGGATGGCCACCTCAGTCGCCTTGATGGTGAACCACACGTCGTCACCCGTGGCCAGCCGCAGCTCGACGACCGCCGCGAAGGTGACATCGGCCGCGAGGTCGAACGGCGAACCGGCGGTGCTCGTGCGGGCCCGCAGCCGCACCACATCGCCCCGTGGTTCGAGACCGGTCACCCGCACCGGGACGACGTTGCGGGGGCTGCCGTGAACCGGTTCGCGATGCACGGCCACCGCACCGGGGGAGAACACGGCGGCCGCCGGTTCACCGGACTCCACGGGTTCGGCGGGCCGTCCGAGCACGGTGATGTCCCCGACCGCGATCCCACCGTCGGTGGTCGGTCCGGTGAGCAGGTTGAGTCCGGCGATCCGGGCGGCGAAGGGCGTGCGCGGGCGGGTCAGCACCTCGCGGGCGGACCCCTGCTCCACGATGTCGCCCTCGGCGAGCACCGCGACTCGGTCGGCCAGCACCACCGCGTCGAGCACGTCGTGGGTGACCAGCACGGCCGGTTCTTCCTGCCGTTCGAGCACGCGGTGGAGCAGGCCGCGCATCGCGGGGGCGGCGTCGACGTCGAGCGCGGCCAGCGGTTCGTCGAGCAGCAGCAGTTCCGGCGAGGGGGCCAGCGCCCGCGCGAGCGCGATCCGTTGCGCCTGGCCACCGGAGAGCTCGCCGGGCTTGCGCTCGGCGAGGTCGGCCGCGTCCACCTCGCGCAGCCACCGCAGGGCGAGCTCACGCGCCCGGGAACGCCCGGCCCCGGCGGAACGGGGCCCGAAGGCGACGTTCTCCAGCGCGGACAGGTGCGGGAACAGCAGGGTGTTCTGGGCGAGCAGCCCGACCCCCCGCCGGTGGGTCGGTACCCGGATGCGGCGTTCGGTGTCGAGCCACACGTCGTCGCCTACCGCGACCCGCCCGCTCGCGGACTCGGAAAGTCCGGAGAGGACGGACAGCAGGGTGGACTTGCCGGACCCGTTGGGACCCAGCACCGCGAGCACCTCGCCGCGCGGTACGTCGAGGTCGCCGCGCAGGCGGAAGGTTCCCCGCCGCGCGTGGAAGTCGGCTCGCAGCCCGCTCGCGCTCATCCCAAGCCCGCCTTCGGCCTGGCGAGCACGATCACCAGCAGGGCCACGACCACCAGCAGCAGTGACATCGCCACCGCGGCGTCCACATCGGTCTGTGCCGTGGTGTAGACGGCGAGCGGGAGGGTGCGAGTGGTGCCCTGCAGGCTCCCGGCGAAGGTGATCGTCGCGCCGAACTCGCCGAGAGCCCGCGCGAAGGTCAACACCAGCCCGGAGCTCAGCGCGGGCAGCAGCAGCGGGATCGTGACTCGCCGGAACGCCAGCCACGGCCCGGCACCCAGCGTCGCGGCGACCCGCTCGTAGCGGGCTCCGGCGGTGCGCAAGGCGCCCTCCAGACCGACGACGAGGAACGGCATGGCCACGAAGGTCTGGGCCAGGATCACCGCTCCGGTGGTGTAAGGCAGCCGGAGACCGACCACGTCGAGCACCTGCCCCAGCGGTCCGGTCCGCCCCAGCAGGTAGAGCAGTGCGAGTCCCCCGACGACCGGCGGCAACACCAGCGGCAGCAGCACGAACGCGCGCAGCACCCGCACGCCGCGCAATCGGGATCTGGCCAGCACGAGGGCGAGCGGCACGCCCAGCAGCACCGACAGGCCGGTGGAGATCAGCGCGGTGTACACCGACAACCGGAGCGCCTCCAGTGCCGCTCGGCCGGTCAGCAGCGGGACCAGTCGGCCGGGGTCGACCCGCAGCAGCAGCCCGGCAACCGGAAGCGCCACCAGCGCCAGCCCCAGCACGGCGGGCAGCCACAGCAGCGCCGGGACGCCTCCCGCGGGGGATTCCCGCGACTCGGGGGTCTTCACGGCGCCTCGAACCCGGCCCGGCCGAGTACCTCCCGCCCGACCGGGCCACGCACGTAGTCTGTGAACTCGTCGGCCAGTCGGGGGTGTTCGGTGCTGTCGATCTTGGTGATCGGGTAGGAGTTCAGGGCCTCCCGCGAGGTGGGGAAGTCGACCGCAGTGACCTGGCCCTTGGCCGCGCGCGCGTCGGTGACGTAGACCAGTCCGGCATCGGCCTCGCCCGCCACCACCTTGCGCAGCACCGCTTTGACGTCGTTCTCCTCGCTCACCGGCCGCAGTTCGACACCGGCAGCCTCGGTCGCCCGTGCGGTGGCGTCCCCGCACGGGACGGGTTCGGCACAGCTGACCACCACGCGGCCGGGTGCGTTGAGGTCGGCCAACGAGTCGATCCCGTGCGGATTGCCCGGTTGCACGGCGATGGTGAGGCGATTCGTCGCGAACACCGCGGGAGCGCCCTCGGCGACCCCGCTGTCGACGGCCTTGCGCATGTTGTCCTGATCGGCCGAGGCGAAGACGTCCGCGGGACGCCCCTGGCGCAGCTGCTCGGCCAGGATCGACGAGCCCTGGAAGTCGAATCGCACCCGGACACCGCGATGTTCGGCGCTGAACCGCTCCCCCAGTTCTTCGAAGGGTTCGGTCAGCGAAGCCCCGGCGAGCACCGTGATCGTCGGCTGCTCGGCAGCACCCGCACAGCTCGACGAACCGGCGATCAGAGCCACCGCGACCGCCACGAATCGGACTCTCATCGCGACCTCGGCGTTTCGACGACGACGTTGGTGGACTTGACCACCGCCACTCCCAGCACGCCCGGTTCGAGGCCCAGCTCGCGCACGGCCTCGGTGCTCAGCAGCGACACCACCCGGTGCGGCCCGCACTGCATCTCGACCTGGGACATCACGTGGTCGGAGATCACCTCCGTGACCAGGCCGACCATCCGGTTGCGGGCGGAACGGCCGACGCCGGAGGGGTCCGGAACCGATCTCGCCTGCTCACGGGTGAATCCGGCCAGCAGAACACCGTCGATGACCAGCCGGCCGGAGCCGTCGTGCTCGGCGGCCAGCTGACCGCTGTCGACCCAGCGACGAACCGTGTCATCGCTGACTCCGAGGAGCCCGGCGGCTTCGGAAATCCGATAATGCGGCACGATAAGGACTGTATATCCGCACCTGCGGAGAAAGACAGGGAAACGGTCCGTTTTCGCGCGGCCGCACGCTCGATTTCGCCCGTTCGCCTCAACCGCTCGGAGCAAGATTGTCCGAATCAAACCTCTCGGCACGATCGATATGTGGCGGTGACACGGGTTAGGGTCGAGGAGTGAGCGAGGTAGAGCTGGGGATTCCCACCGTGAAGAGCGCGGTGGACATGTCGGCACGTCCTGACACGCCCGCACTCGTGGACCGGTTCGGTCGGGTCGCTACCGATCTCCGGGTCTCGTTGATCGACAAGTGCAACCTCCGCTGCACTTATTGCATGCCTGCCGAGGGACTGCCGTGGCTCAAACGCACGGAGATGCTCGACACCGACGAGATGAACCGGCTGCTGCGGCTCGCCGTCGAAGAGCTCGGCATCACCAACGTCCGGTTCACGGGTGGTGAGCCGCTGCTGCGCCAGGACCTGGTCGACATCATCACTGCGACCTCCGCGTTGCCGGACGGCCCGAAGACGTCGCTGACCACCAACGGAATCAACCTCGGCCAGTTCGCCGACCAGCTCGTGGCCGCCGGGCTGGACCGGGTCAACGTCTCACTCGACACCCTGCGGTCGGACACCTTCCACGAACTCACGCGACGGGACCGCTTCGACGACGTGCTGGCGGGCCTCCGCGCTGCGAAGTCCACCGGGCTCGAACCGGTGAAGGTCAACGCGGTGCTGCTGCGCGGGGTGAACGAGGACGAAGCCTGCGATCTGCTCCGGTTCTGCCTGGATCAGGGCTACCAACTGCGTTTCATCGAGCAGATGCCGTTGGACCCGCAGCACAACTGGGATCGCGAACAGATGATCACGGCCGATGAGATCCTCGAACGCCTCGGCCGGGAATTCGACCTCACCCCGCACGTGGCCGAACGCGGTTCGGCTCCGGCGGAGCGCTGGCTGGTGGACGGCGGCCCCGGAACCGTCGGGGTCATCGGTTCGGTCACGCGACCGTTCTGCGAGGCGTGCGACCGGACGCGGCTGACCGCCGACGGCCAGCTGCGCTCCTGCTTGTTCTCGACCACGGAGACCGACCTGCGCGGTCCCATGCGCGACGGCGCGAGCGATGACGAGCTGGCGCGGCTGTGGCGGGAGACGATGTGGGCGAAGGCAGCGGGCCACGGCATGGATTCCAATGGGTTCGCCCAGCCGTCCCGGCCGATGAGTTCGATCGGCGGGTGAACCGTTGACCTCCGCATCCGACCAGACCGAAACCGGGATCGCGGTGCGGGTCCGGTATTTCGCCGGTGCCCGGGCGGCCGCAGGCGTGCCGGAGGAAACGGTTCGCGTCGCACGCGCACAAGGACCGGTGACGGCCGCCGACATCGTCGATGCGGTGCTGGCCGAGCACGGCGAACGCCTGGAGCAAGTCGTGGCCTCGTGCAGTTTCCTGCTCGACGGCGTCGTGGTGCGCGACCGGACCGCCGAGGTCCACGAGGGAGCGGAACTCGACGTTCTTCCGCCGTTCGCGGGCGGCTGAACCCGGTCGCTCACCGAGCGTCGTCGAGCAGTGACGCCGGTTATTCCCGCATTCGATCAGCCCGTCGGAAGCACCGGCGGACGCGGCGCGCGACATGCCCTTCAACCGCGCTGAGTCGCGCTCTGCGCGGTTCCGGTGGCGACCACAGCCCGTTTCCCCGCGCCCGGGTTATTCCTTACTCATCTGCACGCGAGTGCGCGCGTGCGCGCAATACCGCATGAGCCAGCGTGTCGGACACACTCGGCCGGGTGAAGTTTCGGCGTCGATCCACACCGTCACGGGCCGGCTGCGGACGGTGAGTACCGGATGCGCCTACAAGCTCCAATCGCCTACGGCGGCGATTACTATCCGCGTCAGATCAAACTCGTAAAGTGATCAGTCGACGAGCGCCGAAACGCGGGCGAGAGGCGCCGGATCTGGGTGGCACGTGCCTGGTTGCCGGGTTTCAAAGGCGAAAACTCCGTGAGCCACGCCTCACTGACGGTGATCGATATCGGCCCGGAAACGACTTGGTAACAAGACTCTGATCAGCAAAAATGATCCCGATCGGCAGCCCCTTCCGTGGCGTTACTGTGACCAGCGTCACAGTCGTTCTGATTTCCGATCAAGAACTCGGTTACGTAGTGTCGCTTTCCGGTCGGCCCCGAACCGATCAGCAAGGAGTGGGAAGTCCGCAGCGCCGAACCCTGTCCGGCGGGCTTCCAATCCCCGAACGAAACAAAACCGGACAGGGGCGGAGCGCCACCGGCGGGACCCCGAAACCCCGCCAGGCGTCAGCACGACGAGCCGGACGGGCCCAGCCCGAGCCCGGTCCACTCCGCAAGCGCGGCAGGAGAGAAGGACATGGCTCGCTACACAGGCAAGCACCGCAAACAGTCCAACGTGACCCGGAATGCGGCTCGATTCGCCGTAGCCGGCGCCGTGATCGCCGCCCCGATGGCGGTCACCGCTCCCGCCAACGCCGCCGACTGGGACACGCTCGCGCAGTGCGAGAGCAGTGGAAACTGGAGCGCCAACACGGGCAACGGTTTCTCCGGCGGCCTCCAGTTCACCCCGTCCACCTGGGCCGCCTTCGGTGGTACGCAGTACGCGTCCAACGCCAAGGACGCCAGCCGCGAGGAGCAGATCGCGGTCGCCGAGAAGGTCCTCGCCGCGCAGGGCCCCAACGCCTGGCCCGCCTGCACGGCCAAGACCAACTGGACCAGCGGCTCCACCAGCGGCTCCACCGAGGTGACGACCGAGGAAACGAGCGAGGAGACCTCCTCGTCCTCGAAGACCACGGTCAAGCAGGAGAGCTCGGTCCCGTCCAACGGCGCCGACTACACGGTGCAGGCCGGGGACACGCTCGGAAAGATCGCCGACAAGTTCGGGGTCGACTACCAGAACGTGTTCGAGCGCAACACCGACATCCTCAACGACCCGAACCTGATCTTCCCGGGTCAGAAGCTCGACATCCAGTGATCGAACCGGTCGGCTGATTCGAGCCGACACCGAGCCGGCGTGTCGATACGCGCCGCGACCGTCGGCTCGGGCGTGCGTGGGACCCCATCGCCTCCCCCAGCGATGGGGTCCCATTCGCTTTCTCAGCGGCACTCAGCGCCGCTCAGCACCACCCACGGAAACGACCTGCCGTCCATCCGCGCGGCGCCACCGTCCAGGCACAGCACCATTCGGGTCGCGGCACCACCCACGGCGGCACCGAAAACAGGACAGCGGACGTCAGGGGCAGTTGACCCACTCTTCGGCACCGTCGGCGAAAACCTGCCGCTTCCAGATCGGCAGCCGCCGCTTGACCTCGTCCACCAACTCCGAGCAAGCTTCGAACGCCTGCTTGCGGTGCTCGGCGGCAACCGCGCAACCGAGGGCCACATCCCCGATGGCCAGCAGGCCCACCCGGTGCGAGGCGGCCAACGCCCGCACTCCCTCGAACCGGTTCGCGATATCGGCGGCGACCTCCGAGATCACCTCGTCGGCACTGGGATGACCCACGTACTCGAGCTCGCGAACCCCGCGTCCGCCGTCGTGATCCCGCACCACTCCGCCGAACGTCACCACGGCACCGGCCGCCTGGTTCTCGACCAACCGCGCCAAAGCGTCCACATCGATCCGTCCACTGGTGACATCCGCCCGCGACACCTCCGCAGAGCGCTCCGAGGCGGGGGAACGCTGCGCCGGTGTGGCAGGGGCCTCCGATGTGGACGGTGCATGGTCACCCCCGTGCAGCTGCTCGACGGCATGGTCGAGCACCCCGTCGAGCACCCCGAGACCGTCCTCGACCCCGCCTCGCGAGCCCGGCAGATTCACGATCAGGGTGTGCCCGCCGACCCCGGCCAACCCGCGCGAGAGCACGGCGGTCGGCACCTGCGGCAACCCGGCACACCGCACGGCATCGGCCAAGCCGGGAATCGGATAGTCGAGCACCTCGGCGGTCACCTCGGGCGTTCGGTCGGTCGGGCTGATTCCCGTGCCACCGGTCGTGATCACCACGCCGACCCGCTCGGCCACCGCCCGCCGCAGCTCATCACCGACCGGTTCACCGTCGGGCACTACTGCCGGTTCCGGCGTGTCGTACCCGCGGTCCCGCAACCACGCCACGATGGCCGGTCCGGTCCGATCCGCGTAGACGCCGGTGGCCGCCCGGTTCGAAGCAGCCACCACGCGAGCCGTGCGTGGACTCATACGTCCCTCCTCGACGGTCATTCCTGCCTGACCCACAGTCCGGTCTTGCCGCCTTCCTTGCGCTCGACGCGCACCGCATCGAGCACGGCGGCCGGATCCACGGCCTTGACCATGTCGTGCAGGGCAAGACCCGCGCCGGTCACCGACGTGAGAGCTTCCATCTCGACCCCGGTGCGGTCGGTGGTGCGGACAGTGGCCGTGATGCCCACCTCCGCCTCGCCGACTTCGAGGTCCACAGCGACGCCGGAGATGGCGATCGGATGGCACAACGGAACCAGGTCGGGGGTTCGCTTTGCGGCCATGATCCCGGCGAGCCGGGCGGTCGCCAGCGCGTCGCCCTTGGGCAGCTCGTCCTGCCGCAGCAGCGCGATGACCTCCGCCGTCGTGCGCAGCACACCGGTGGCCACAGCCGTGCGGGCACTCGCCTGCTTTTCGGACACGTCCACCATCCGGGCCGCCCCGGCATCGTCGACATGTGTGAGCTCATCGTGGGCCATGCACCGAGCCTAGAACAATGCCGCGCCGACCCACGCACGTCGTGTGCGAGTTGGCGCGGCATCGAAGCCTCCGTCGAAGCTCACCGCCTCGCGGTGAGCGGCGGATCGGTCAGAGGTCGGCGTCCTCCACCATCGTCCAGGACATGCCCGAGCCGCCGGTCGGTGCGGGCTTGGACGGTGCGGCCGGGGCCGCCCGGCGCACCGCTTCGGCCACGGCCGGGGACACCGTGCTGTCGAACACGCTCGGCACGATGAACGAGGCGTTGACCCGCTCCTCGCCGTCGACGACGTCGGCGATCGCGTTCGAAGCGGCGAGCATCATGTCGTCGGTGATGTCGTGGGCGTGGGCATCGAGCAATCCCCGGAAGAAGCCGGGGAACGCGAGGACGTTGTTGATCTGGTTCGGGTAGTCGCTGCGCCCGGTGGCGACCACCTTGGCGTACTTCTGCGCCTCCAGCGGGTCGATCTCCGGGTCGGGGTTGGCCAGGGCGAACACGATCGCGTCGGAGTTCATCGCGGCCACGTCTTCGGCGCCGAGCAGGTTGGGGGCCGAGACACCGATGAACACGTCCACGTCGACCATCGCATCGGACAGCTCACCGGTGCGCCCTTCGACGTTCGTGTTGGCCGCGATCGATTGCAGGTTGGGGTCGGTGTCGCCCCGGTCGGCGTGCACGATGCCGTCGATGTCCACGGCGACAACGTCCTTCGGCTGTTTGCGCTGCAACAACCGGATGATCGCGGAGCCGGCCGCACCGACACCACACACGACGACGCGGCAGTCCTCGATGTTCTTGTCGACCACGCGCAGCGCGTTGCGCAACGCGCCGAGCACCACGATTGCGGTGCCGTGCTGATCGTCGTGGAACACCGGGATGTTCAGCCGGTCCCGCAGCCTGGCCTCGATCTCGAAGCAGCGCGGAGCGGCGATGTCCTCCAGGTTGATGCCACCGTAGACGGGCGCGATCAGCTCGACGGTGCGGATGATCTCCTCGGTGTCCTGGGTGTCCAGGCACACCGGCCACGCGTTGACCCCCGCGAACTTCTTGAACAGCGCCGCCTTGCCCTCCATCACGGGCAGCGACGCCTCCGGACCGATGTTGCCGAGCCCCAGCACGGCCGACCCGTCGGTGACCACGGCGACCGAGTTGCGCTTGACGGTCAACCGGCGCGCGTCCTCCGGGTTCTCGGCGATCGCGGTGCAGACCCGTGCGACGCCGGGCGTGTAGGCGCGGGAGAGATCGTCCCGGTTGGCCAGCGCGACCCGCGAGTTGACCTCGATCTTGCCACCGAGGTGCACGAGGAACGTCCGGTCCGACACCTTGCGGACCCCGACCCCGTCCAGCCCCTCGAGCAGCGAGGTGATGTCGTTCGCATGGTTGGCCGACAGCGCGTTGCACGTGATGTCGACGACGATGCGATCGGAATGGGACTCGACCACGTCGAAGGCGGTGATGACACCGCCTGCCCTGCCGATCGCGCCGGTGAGGTCGCCTGCGGCGCTCGCCGACGGCGGAGCCTCGACGCGCACAGTGATCGAATATCCCGGGCCTGGAACCGGCATGGCACACCCCTCGCTGTCTTCTCGGACCGCGCCGGGTGCTGCGCTCCGACGACCCGGACGGGTCGCCGGAGCAGACGATCTGCACGAACGGAAGCCCGGACGGACGCCTAAAGCTACCGATCTTCACCCAGCACGAAAAATCCTAGACTTTTCGCACATGTGAGCCATCTCCGACCGGTTACCACTCGGTTCGTCTTGACAACGAAGGGGGTCGACGCTCTCCCCGTCGGCGAGTCCGGGGCAGCCCCCAGGAACTCCCGATCACTTGTTGATTTCGGTGACCGGATGCTTGTAGGGAACGCTGTCCAGCGGGAAGGTCGTCTGCCCGAACGGCGAGAGCGCACCCTGCGCATCCGACAGGAGTTCACTCACCGGGTGATCGCCGTCCGGAACGTTCGGCCACGTTGGGTCGATCTGGTTCTTCTTGGTCTTTCCGGCCACGTCATTCCTCCTGAGCATCCAGGTTCTCGGCGCCACCAGTTTGCCCGATCGATCCCCGGGAACGAACCCCGGCCGGGCCGTCTCACAACGAAATCGCCGGTACGCCCCATCGACTCGGTATCGTGGTAGGGATGCCATCACTCGCCGACTGGTTGCGCGCACGCACCGACGAGGAGCTCGTCGAGCTGCTGCGCGCACGCCCCGATCTCGCCACCCCGCTGCCGGCCGACACGTCGGTGCTGGCCACCCGGATGGGGGGCCGTTCCTCGGTCGCGCGGGCCTGCGAGGAACTCGACTCGTTCACGCTCTCCACCCTCGAAGCCCTGGTGGTGCTCGACGCCGACCAGAAGCCCGTGACGCTGGAAGCGGTCGGCGAGTTCCTGGGCGAGGGCATCACTCCTGCCCGCGTGCGCAGATCGCTCGCCGTGCTACGCGCTCGTGCCCTGATATGGGGCGAGGACGACGAGCTGACGATCACCCCGGCCACCCGCGAGGCGTTCCCCGGTTTTCCCGGCGGTCTCGGGCGCCCCTCCCCCGATCTCACCGATGCGCGGGCGAGGGCCGCCCTCGACGAACTCGACGAAGACGAGCGCGCGCTCGTCGACAAGCTCGCGGCGGGATCGCCCGTCGGCCGGACGAAGGACGCCGGGAAGCAACTGCCACCGGAAGAATCCAGAACGCCGATCCAGCGGCTGCTGGCCAAGGACCTCCTGCTGCGCCGGGACGACGAGACCGTTGAGCTCCCACGGCAGCTCGCCCTGGCCGCGCGCGGTGACCGGCCGATGGGAACGGTCGAGCCGGAGGAACCGTTCCTCGACCTGACCGATCCGGGCCAGAACGCCGTCGACACCACAGCGGCCGGAGAGGTGCTGGAGTTCCTGCGGCACACCGAACTGCTGCTGCGGACGTGGAGCGACGACCCGCCCGACGTGCTGCGATCGGGCGGAGTGGGGGTGCGCGACCTGCGCCGCACCGCGAAGGTCCTCGAAACCGACGAACGCCGCCTGGCGCTGATCGTCGAACTCGCCGTGGCCGCCAACCTCGTCGCCGACAGCGAGGAGAACGAACCGAGGTGGGTCCCCACCGTCCAGTCCGACACCTGGCTGGCGAGCGGCCCGGAACAACGCTGGGCACTGCTGGTCCGAGCCTGGCTCGACCTGCCCCGCGTCCCCGGTCTGATCGGTTCCCGCGGTGAGAAGGATCGGCTGATCGGTCCGCTCTCCGAGGAGATCCGGCATCCGCACGCCCACCGTGATCGGCTACGCGTGCTCGGACTCCTCGACGAGCTCCCGTCCGGGCACGGTGTGCAGCGCCCGGAGGACGCGGCCTCCGTGCTCGCCTGGCGAACCCCGCGCAAGGGCGGCCGGTTGCGGGACGAACTGGTGCGCTGGACGCTGAACGAGGCCGACGCCCTCGGGATCACCGCGCTGGGCGCGCTCACCACCAGCGGACGAGCCCTGCTGGCCGACGGGCAGGCCGCGGCCGCGAAACTGCTGACCGAAGCGCTTCCCGAACCGCTCGACCACGTGCTGGTGCAGGCGGACCTCACGGTGGTCGCACCGGGCAGGCTCGAACCGGACCTGGCGAGCGAAATGAAGCTCGTCGCCGACGTCGAATCGGCGGGCAGCGCGACCGTCTACCGGGTTTCGGAGAGCAGCGTCCGGCGTGCGCTCGACTCCGGCCACACCGCCGACGACCTGCACGCGCTGTTTCGCAACCGCTCACGCACCCCGGTACCGCAGGGGCTGACCTACCTGATCGACGACGTCTCCCGAAAGCACGGCAAGCTGCGCGCCGGTACCGCGAGCGCGTTCCTGCGCTGCGATGATCCGACGCTGCTCGCGGAAGTATCGGCGAACGCGGCCACCAACGAACTCGACCTGCGCCGAATCGCCCCGACTGTGCTGGTCAGTTCCCTCCCGCTCGCCGACGTGGTCGACGTCTTGCGCGGAGCGGGCTTCAACCCGGTCGCCGAGGGGCCGGACGGCCAGGTCCTCGACCTGCGATCGGCCGGTCCCCGCGTGCGGGGCAAGAACCGGCCCACGCCACCGCCGGCGGCGACCACCCCCGACGACGAACAGTTGCGGGAGTTGATCGGGCACGTCCGGGCGGGCGATCGGGCGGGAACCGCGAGGCGCGGCAACGCCGTGGTACCCGAGCGCGGGCGGCCGAGTGCCGAGGCCACTCTGAACCTGCTGCGCACGGCCGCACAGCAGGAACAGAGCGTCTGGCTCGGATTCGTCGACTCGCACGGGGTTCGCAGCCAGCGCGTGGTGCGCCCGGTCAGCGTCGGTGGAGGTGTGCTGCAGGGTCTCGACCAGGACCGGAACGAGGTCGGAAGCTTTCCCCTGCACCGAATCACCTCGGTGGCCGTGGTCGAGGACTGAGGAGACGTCCGGTCATGCGGAATCGAGGGCGAGCCGGCGGAGACGATCCGCGTTCGCGAGTCCTGCCGCCACGACCGGTGCCGACCGACGACGGTTCACCACCGCCGGGAATCAGCTCTTGCTCGAAGCCATGCGCTGGCGCATCGCGTGCTGGACCAGCGTGATCAGCCCGTGCTTGGTCGACTCCTTGTTCCGGGCGTCGCACGAGATCATCGGGACCGACTCGTCGATGGTGAGCGCTTCCCGCACGTCCTCCATGCTGTGGTGCATCACGCCGTCGAACGTGTTCACCGCGACGACGTACGGCAGCTGCCGGTCGTCGAAGAAGTCGATCGAGGCGAACGCGTCGGCCAACCGTCGCGTGTCCACCAGCACGATCGCGCCGATCGCACCGCGGACCAGGTCGTCCCACATGAACCAGAACCGGTGCTGTCCGGGCGTGCCGAACAGATACAGGATCAGGTCCTCATCCAGTGACACCCGGCCGAAGTCCATGGCCACCGTCGTCGTCGACTTGCCCGGCGTTGCCGTCAGGTCGTCGACACCGACGCTGGCCTCGGTCATTACTGCTTCCGTGGTGAGCGGAACGATCTCGGAAACCGAACCCACGAAAGTTGTTTTCCCTACCCCGAAACCACCGGCAACGACGATCTTGGTCGAAGTCTTGTCGGCGCCTTGCTTGATCATTGATCGGGGGTCAGAGCCTTCGAAGCCCACTGAGCACCCTTTCCAAGAACTCCATGGACGGCCGATCACCGACGACCATGCCACTGTCGTGAATCAGAACCAGGCCGAGACCGGCCATGTCGCCGATCAGCACCCGCACCACGCCAAGAGGAAGGCGGAGGTGAGCCGCGACCTCTGCAACCGAGCGCGCCTCCGTGCACAGTCCACAGATGGACCGTTGCTCCGGCGTGGCCGGACTCGCCTGAGTCCGCCCACTGTCGCTGGTGGAAACCAACGTCTCGATAGCAAGATCATAATCGGTACGGGTGCGGCCCTTCGTCCGGGCATAGGGTCGGACGAGCGAACCCGGTTCGTCCATCTCGTCGCGTTCCCTGTTGGTCATGCCCGGCATTTCCGGCATCGAGTCGGAGATGGATGGCATGGACTGCGAGATCGGCCCCATCGGCTGTGAAATCGCCGGCATGGACCCAGAAGAAGGGCCACCATCGGATCGGCCGCCACGCGGTTGCTCCGACTCCGACGGACCGGACCCGAACAAGTCCGCTCCCGGGCCGCCGAAGAGCGCGCGACCGTAATCGCTGTCGCCGCCACCGGACTGGCCGGAACGGTCGCCATCCATCGCGTCGTCGACGAAATCGTCCTGCCAGGAATCGGAGCTGAGCCGCTTGTTGTAGAGGCGGAACAGATCACCGTCCCAGTTCGGGTCGGAACCGGTGTTCATGGCAATCCCCCGTCACCCGCATGCGGTGAAATCATCGCCGGCTCATGCCCTGCAGCTGCGCGCGCAGTTCCGGGGTCAGCTGCCGACCCACGCGCTCCACCAACAAGGTCATCTCGTAGGCGACCAAGCCGATGTCCGCGTTGGGGGCGGCCAAGACCGCGAGGCACGAACCGTCGCTGATCGACATCAGGAACAGGTAGCCCTGCTCCATCTCGACGACCGTCTGCGTGACATCGCCCGCCTCGAAGCAGCGCGCCGCGCCCTGGGTGAGGCTCACCAGCCCGGACGCGACCGCGGAAAGCTGCTCTGCGCGGTCGCGCGGCAGCCCCTGCGAGCCTGCGAGGAGCAGGCCGTCCGCAGAGACGACCACGGAGTGCGCGACGCCGGGAACCCGGCGCACGAAATCGGTGATCAGCCAACTGAAGCTGTTCTGGCTCATGGGTTGCTGGACGGACCCGGTCACTCCTGCTCCTCATGACGGCTCGGAATCGAGCGGGGCGGTTCGGTCGAGACTGGCTCTGCCTTGGCGTGCCGACCGCGACGGATGCCCTGTTGGAAGTTGGACATCCGGCCGCGTACGGCGTTCGCCGAACGGGGCGCCGCAGACTTGGAAGCAGCCTGCGGTGCCGCCTGCGACGCGGCGGAGCCGGGTACAAGGTTCGACTTCGGCACGCGTTTCGGCAATCCGGCAGAGGTGGTCTCCTGTGCCTGCTTTGTCTGTTCGACCAACGCTTCGGCAGCTTGCCACCCCACGTCGGCCGACCCCCATCCCGGATCGGACAGCGCCGACTCACTCGCCGGTTCGCCGGTTCCGCTTTCCGCGAAAGGTTCTTCTGCCTGTCCGCGACGTGCACGGCGCGGCAGGCCGGTGTCGCGGAGCAGCCCACCGGACGGCTCGTCAACGGATTCACCGCTGTCCGCCCGGTCACCGAACGGGGCGCTGTCGAACGAGCTTCCGGCCCCGTCCCACGAGGCACCGCCGAACGGCGTGCCACCGGTCGGCGCCTTGTCGGCCACCGAACTGTCGGACGGCACACCAACGGACGGAGTTCCATTCGCCGGGTCGACACGGGCAGGGTCACTACCGGCAGGGTCACTACCGGCAGGGTCGGCACCGGCCGGGTCGTTGCCGGCCGGGTCGTTCCCCAACGGGTCGCCCCCGGAGAGCACGTCCTCCGAGCTGTTGCCGAAAGCACCGAGCGGGGCCTTCGCCGCCCCGTTCCCGTTGGACGAGGCACCCGCCGAGAAATCGTTCCTGCTCGGCGCGCGGGTGCTCGCGGGTCCTGCCGCGGTGTCCACCGCGTTGTCGACCGGGTCGCTGGATTCGCGGAACCACTGTGAAAGCACCGCTTCATAGATGGGCAGGCGCTGCGTCGGCGCATCGTCCATCTCGGCGGCTGCCCCACGCGGAGCGGCCGCATCCGACGAAGCCGTTTCGGACACGTCTTCGTCCGCGGTACTTCCGTACGGGGCGACCTCGGGCGGAGCGTCGTCGACCACCGGTGGGACCGCTTCGGTCACCAGCGTCTGCTCGGCGGGGGACTCCGGCTCGGGCTCCGGCGGTTCGTCCTTCCAACCGAAGTCGGACACGGCCTCGATGGTCGTGGTCTTCTCCGCTTCGAAGGGGCTGTTGAAGAGGTCCGCGGGCCCGTCCAGTCCGGGCGGCGGGGCGCACTGCCCCTCGTACTCCGTTTCGTCGGCGGGTTCGCCCACCTCCGAGGGCCAGTACTGCGACTCCCCGCCGGTCGTCCGCTCGGGCTCGGGTTCCGGAGCGGCGGGCTCGTCTTCCCAGCGGGGAATGTCGCTGACGCCGTAGGAGTCACCGGACGAGACCTGGACGGAGTAGTTGGTTACCGGCTCCTCGGTCTCGACGGGGCCCACCTGGACGGGGCCGTCGGTGTCGAACTCCTCGAGCTCCCGAGCGCTGGTGTGCTCCCACCGGTCCTGGTCCGAACCCCCGGGCGACGTCGAATCGGTATCCAGCGGCGGCAGCGGGGCCTGTTCGGCGCTGTCCGGCCCGCGGTCGGTGATCCCGCCGCCACGCCCGCCGAAGGCCGCCGCCAGACCGAGCTGGTTGCCCGTGTCGGTGAGCGGGTCGCGATCGCGCGGATCCTCCGGGGCCACCCGGTGCATGTCCGGCATCGGAATGGGGCCGTCCGGAGTGATCTGCGACACGTACTCGCCGGAGAGGTGCACCGTCGCGGTGGCACCGCCCTCCAGGTCGCTGTTGTTCTGCAGCACGACTCGGATGTTGTGCCTGGCGGCCAGCTGACTGACCACGTACAGGCCCATCCGCCGCGACACGGCGACGTCGATCTCCGGGGGCTTGGTGAGCCGCTCGTTGATCTCGCCGATCTCGCCCGAGTCGATACCGACACCCCGGTCCCGGATCTCCAGGACGAGTTCCTGCCTGCGGTACGCCATCCGGACGTTGACCTCGGTGTCCGGGTTGGAGAACACCGTGGCGTTCTCCAACAGCTCGGCGACCAGGTGGACGAAGTCGTTGACCACGCGGCCCTGGATGGCCAGTTCCGGTGTGTCCGACGTGGAGATCCGGGCGTACTGCTCGACCTCGGACACGGCGGCGCCGACGACTTCGGCCAGCGGGACCGGTCGCATCATGCGCCTGGTCAGATCGGTACCACCGAGAATGAGCAGGTTCTCGTTGTTCCGCCGCATCCGGGTGGCGAGGTGGTCGAGCTCGAAGAGGCTGCTGAGCTGGTCGGGGTCCTGCTCGTCCTGCTCCAGGCGGTCGATCAGGGAAAGCTGACGCTGCACCAGCGTCTGGCTTCGCCGGGCGAGGTTCACGAACAGGTCGTTGACGTTGTTGCGCAGCAACGCCTGTTCGGAGGCCAGCCGGAGCGCCTGCTGGTGCACCGCGTCGAACGACCGCGCGACCTGGCCGATCTCCTCTCGGCTGTGCACCGGAACCGGCGGGACCGACACCATGTCGGCGTTGGTCGGGTTGTCGTTGACCTTCTTGATCGCGTCCGGCAGGCCGGCCTGCGCGATTTCCAGCGCGCCGTAACGCAGGGTGCGCAGCGGCCGCAGCATCGACCGCGCGATGTAGATGGCGATGCCGAACGCGAGCAACAGCACCGCGATCACGGCGGCGGCGTCGCGCAGCGCCGCCCACTGGGTGGACTCGGCGAGTTCTTCGACGCCGTCGTGAAACTCGGTGTAGAACTCCTGCTCGCTGGAACGCAGGAGGTCGCCGTAGGCAGCCGACTGACTGCCCCACCGCTGCGAGTCGATGTTCAGGTCACGTCCGTCACTGTCGGCGATGAGCGCGATCTGCTTCATCTGCTCGGTCGCGTCGACCGCCGCACCTGCCACGAGGGCGCTGTAGCGGGATTGCTGCTGCTGGGTGGCGACCTTGTTGAACTCCTCGCGCGCGGCCTCCAGGCGAGCGTCGGCCGTTCGCACGGCATCGGCCTCACCGGCTTCGAAGGTGTCCCGCGTCGTCCCGGCGAGCAGGATCGAGCGCATCTGCGCGAGCTGCTCCTTGGAGTTCCCGACGGTCTCGGCGACGTGCGCGTTCTCGGCAACGCTCGTACCGGCGGCCGAGATGGCGATGCGCTCGTTGAGTTCGAGCAGGGTTTCGACAATGTCGCCGTAGGCGGTCATCGCCTGCGATTCGGTGAACCCGGTGTTGACGACCTCTCGCAGCGCGGTGAGGCTGTCGAGGCGGTGGGCGGCGTCCTGGTAAGCATCGGCGACGAACGGATCCAGGTCGCTGACCCGGTCTCCGTAGGCGCGCAGTTCGGCTGCGGCCTCGTCGACCTGCTGGGCCTGGCTGTTGTAGGCGTCCGGCGGCGTTCCGGTGTCAACCAGCTGGACGACCGCCGTGTCCCGCTCGCGCTGGAGCTCGTGGGTGACAGCCGCGGCGCGCTGGGCGATCTCGACTTCTTCGACGACCTCGTTGAGCTGGGCGGAGGTGGTCATCCCGTCGTAGATCCGGACACCGCCGACGCCGAGCGCGGCGAGCGTGGGCACGATGAGTACCGCGGCCATCTTGTAGCGCAGGCGCCAGTTCCGCAGCCACCACTTGCGGGTGCGCTGGGGAGCCGTATTACCCACGAATTGGCGCGAGGCAGCATTGCCCCCAGTGCTGCGTTTCTTGTTGAGCATCCCTGTTTCCTGCGCAGCGGCGGACTTTTTCTTCCCCACCACAGCTAATGACCTCTCCGTGTGGGGACAGTACGGATCAACGTTCGCAGAGCGGTGTCCGGACGCATACCTCGGCCCTGTGTTGGGCGGCCGAGCTCACGGGCACCGACCGCGAACGGACGGTCCGTGGGAGCTCCGACAAACCCCCCTGGGCCAACCAAGGCCCTGACTCTGACAGTCGGGCTTGCCATCACGCTCCTCGATTACAACCTGGTACTTCCCCCGAAGCAGAGGCAGGTCACCTCGACGGGCGAGACTATACTTAACGGGGCGTCACAAGTCAGGCCCCCGCAGTGGGCCAGTTGACTCATTCGAGTGGCGAAGACAACACATCTGCTGTGACGGTGCGAACGTCGCGGTTACTGCTGGTTGTCGTAGGTGGTTCAACCTTCTACAGTTGCCTTGCTTACCCCGCCCATGGCCACTGGAGACGTCATGCCTCGCTGCCGGGCTCCGGCGATGCCTGTCCGGTCGCGAGGGCATCGAGCTTCCGTGACGCGCCGTCGTACAGACTGCGTTCACAGCAGCCCCTCGGTCAACGGCGGTTCCCCTTCGAGAGGTCGACGGGCTCGGCCGCGCACCGAGACAGCTAACGGAGACGCGAATCACTCCCGCCACCACGTAGACACTCGACACGGTCGGGCGGACAACCTCACGCGCTCGGCGACCGAGCATCCACCTGGCAGACGATGCAAGGAGAGAAGATGAGCCCGATTTCCAACCGAGGCGTCCCCAGACGCGACCTGCTGAAACTCGCCGGTGGGGTCGCCACCGCCAGCGCGTTGATGGGCGCCAGCGGATGCGGCCTCCTCGGTGGATCCCAATCGTCCGGCCAGGGCAACGGGCAGGTGGAGAAGAGCAAGATCCGCGTCGGCGCGCTGCCGATCACCGATCACGCACCGCTCTACCTCGCGCGCGAGAACGGCTCCTTCCAGGAGCAGGGCCTGGAGGTGGAGATCGTCAACGCCGCCAACGGCACCGCCGCGCTCAACAGCATGATCGGCGGCGACTACGACATCACCTACAGCAGCTACGTGCCGTTCTTCCAGGCCCAGGCGAAGGGTGTCGCCGACCTGAAGATCGTTGCCGACTGCGCGTCGGCGTCCCGCGAGACCAGCATGATCATGACCTACCCGGGGTCGTCGGTAAAGGAACCCGCCGACCTCGAAGACGCCACGATCGCGATCAGCGCCGCGGGAACGATCTCGGAACTCCTGACCAAGGTCGCGATGCGCGCACACGGCGTGAGCTTCGAAGAAGCCGAGTTCACCCCGATCTCCTTCCCGAACATGCCCGCCGCGCTGCAGCAGCAGCGGGTGGACGCGGCGATGCTCACGGAGCCGTTCGTGACGCTCGCCGCCCGCGGCAGCGGAGCCGTGCCGATCCTGGACGTCTCCACCGGCCCGGCCGAGGACCTGCCCCTCTCCGGCTACGGATCGACCGCCGAGTTCGTCGAGGAGAACCCCAAGACCGTCGACGCCTTCCAGCGGGCCATGGCCAAGGCCACCAAGGAGGCGCAGGACCGCAGCAAGATCGAACCGCTGCTGCCGAAGTTCGCCAAGATCGACCCGAAGACGGCGTCCATCGTCGGGCTGCTGAACATGCACTCCAGGGCCGACGCGACCCGGCTGGAACGCGTCCCCCGCCTGATGCGCGAATTCGGCTTCCTCGACAAGGAGGTCCAGGTAGCCAACATGATCGTGGACCAGCCGAAGAACTGATGACACGGCTCTCCAAGGGCGGGGTGGGCCTGCTCGGACTGTTCCTCCTGTGGGAACTGTTCAGCAGGTCCGGCATCGTCGCGATGAAGTACTTCCCACCACCCTCAATCGTGCTGACCAGGCTCGTCGAGCTGCTCGGTACCCAGGCGTTCCTGCTGGACCTGATCGCCAGCGTGCTCGCGTGGGCGATCGCGCTCGGCCTGTCGGTCCTCATAGCGGTCCCCGCCGGCCTGCTGCTCGGCAGCGCACCGGCGGTCCGAGGGGCCACCAGAGCGATCATCGAGTTCCTCCGCCCGATCCCTTCCGTAGCGCTGATCCCGCTGGCCATCGTGCTCGTCGGCAGCGGCCCGGAGACCAAGATCGCGCTCGCGGTCTACGCGGCGGTGTGGCCGATCCTGTTCAACACGATCTACGCGCTGGACGAGATCGACCCCGTCATGGTCGACACCGCCCGTTCCTTCGGCCTCGGCCGAGGACGGATCATGTTCACCGTGGCACTGCCCAACGCGGCGCCCTTCGTGCTCACCGGGATCCGGATGTCGGCCGCCGTGGCTCTGATCCTGGTGGTCAGCACCGAATTCCTCGCAGGCGGCGGCAGCGGCCTCGGCAGCTTCGTGCTCACCGCCAGCAGCGGTGCGGGCCGGATGGACCTGGTACTCGCGGGCACACTGGTCGCCGGGCTCGTCGGCTACCTGATCAACGAAGCGTTGGAACAACTGCACAAGCGCGGGCTCCGCTGGAGTGCGGTGGATCGGGAGGCGGTGTGAACCAGGTACGCGGCTTCCTCAATCGTTGGCTGGTGTTCATCGGCGCGGTCGTGGTCTGGGAGATCGTGACGCGGATCGCGCAGAGCCCGTTCTTCCCACCACCCAGCGAGATCGGCGCGACAGCGGTATCGCTCTGGTTCAGCGGACCGCCGTCGTCGTTGTTCCTGACCTCGACGGTGTACGAGGACGTGCTTGCCAGCATCGGACGCATCCTCGGCGGCTGGCTGATCGCGGTGGTCATCGGCGTCTCACTGGGTACGGCGATGGGCCGCTCACGCACGGCGCTCGACTACTTCGGCCCGCTCATGGCGTTCATGCGGGCGATCCCACCGCCGGTACTGGTGCCGGTGTTCCTGGTGCTGCTGGGCATCGGGACCACCATGCAGATCACGGTCATCGTGTTCGGCGTCGTGTGGCCGATCCTGCTGAACACCGTGGACGGTGTCCGGTCGGTGGACCAGGTCAAGGTCGACACCGCGCGATCCTTCCGCATCTCCCGCCCGCAATGGGTGTTCGGTGTGGTGCTGCCCGCCGCGCTGCCCAAGATCTTCGCGGGGCTTCGGGTGAGCCTGTCGCTGGCGCTGGTGCTGATGGTCATCTCCGAACTGGTCGGCTCGACCAACGGCATCGGCTACCAGCTGGTCTTCAGCCAACGACAGTTCGACTTCCCACCCATGTGGGCCGGGATCGTCCTGCTGGGCGTGCTCGGCTACACCCTCAACACGCTGCTGCTCGCGGTGGAGCGCAGGGCTTTGAGCTGGCAACCGTCCCAGAGCCCACAAGCGACCGCCGCGAAGCTAGGAGGATGACAATGGCGACCATGCTGGATGTGCGAGGCCTGGGGCACCGCTACGGCGCTGCCGGCACGGGCCACGTCGCCATCGAGGACCTCAACTTCGAGGTGCGTTCGGGAGAACTGGCCTGCATCGTGGGCCCCTCCGGCTGCGGCAAGTCCACCCTGCTGCGGTCGATCTCGGGACTCCACGCACCCACCAGCGGCCAGGTGCTGCTGCACGGTGACGTCGTCGACGGGGTGCCGGAGGATCTCGCGGTGGTCTTCCAGGATTACGGCCGCTCGCTGTTCCCGTGGTTGTCCGTGCGGAGCAACGTGGAGTTCCCGTTGCGCTCGCGTGGCGTGGACCGCGCCGAACGGCGCCGCCGGGCCGACGAGGTCCTCGAATGGGTCGGCCTGTCGGGGCAGGGCGGGAAGTACCCGTGGCAGCTCTCGGGCGGGATGCAGCAGCGGGTGTCGATCGCCCGTGCACTCGCCTGCCGCCCGTCCCTGCTCCTGATGGACGAACCCTTCGCGTCGGTCGACGCCCAGACCCGCTTCGAGCTGGAGGACCTGCTGCTCCAGGTGCGAGCACGGTTCGAGAGCACGGTACTGGTGGTCACCCACGACATCGACGAGAGCATCTACCTCGCCGACAGGGTGTTCGTGCTCTCGTCCTCGCCCGCCTCCATCGTGGCCGACATCCCGGTCCCGCTCGGCGCCGAGCGGGACCAGATCGCCACGCGCGAGTCGGAGACGTTCGTGCACCTGCGCAGCGAGGTCGCCCGGCTGTTGAAGACGCCGAGCGACTCGTCCGGCGCGATGAGCGGATCCGGTACCTGAGTCGGAAGATGCGATGACCCACACCTGACCGCGCAAATCCGCCAGGTGTGGGCCACCGCTCAGTACAGGTAGCGCTGTTCCGGGTCGACCTCCACGTGCAACAGCCGCGGCCCGTCATTCGCGGCCGCCAGGTCTTCCGCCAGCGCGTCGGAAAGCTCGTCCGGGGTGCGAACCCGTCGGGCCGGGCACCCCAGGCTGCGGGCGAGCCCCTCGAAGTCGATGCCACCGAGCTCGACACCGGGCAGCCCGTTGCCGCCCGCTGCCTCCCCGAGCACCGCCACCGCCCCGTAGCGCGCGTTGTCCAGCACCACGAAGGTGACCGGCGCGTTCTCCCGCACCGCCGACCAAACGGCCTGGATGCCGTACATGCTGCTGCCGTCGCCGAGCAGCGCGACGGTACGGCGTGTCGGATCGGCCATGGCCACCCCGACCGCTGCCCCGATGCCGTACCCGAGCGCTCCGGAGAACCCGGCGAAGAAGCCACCGTCGCGCGAGGTGATCGGGAAGTGCTCGTGCAGCTCGTTGCGGTGGCTCGGAGTCTCCTCCACGACGGCCGCCCCCGCGGGCAGCGCCGCGTTGACCCGATCGAACACGTATGCCGCGGACATCGGGGTGGCGGGTTCCGGCTTCTCCGGGCGCACGTAGCCGCGGGGCTTGTCCGGTTCGATGGAACAGCCCTGCGCACGCACGCGCTCTCCGACCTGCCGGGTCGAGTGCGCCAGCGTGCCGAGGACTCCTCGTCCGAATCGAGCCCTGGCCAGCACTTCCGGATCGTCGTGCACCAGGAACAGCTCGGGCGGTTCGATGTCGGATTCGCCCCGGTAGACGTGGTAGGTGAACGCGGGCGCACCCCACACCACGGCGAGGTCGTGCTCTGCCAGCTCGGCGGCCAGCGCCCGTCGCTCGGGCTGCAGGAATCCTGCGAAGTTCGGATGATCCTCCGGGAAGGAACAGCGCGGCGACATCGGTGCCACCCACACCGACGCCCCGGTCGTCTCCGCCAGATCGACCATCTCGTCGACGACCCCGTCGGCGTCGACGGCGGGTCCCACCACGAATGCCGGCCGCCGGGAGTTCGCGAGCGCTTCGGCGAGTTCGACGACGGCGTTCGGGTCGGGCGCGAAACCCGGAATCGGGGGGCCTGCCGTCACCGGCGAGCAAGGCTGGTCCCAGTCGTCGGCCGGAATGGAGACGAATACGGGGCCCGCCGGTGGTTGGGTGGCCAGTTGATGCGCCCGTACGAGAGCGGCAGGCACGTCCGCCGCACTCGCCGGTTCGCAACTCCACTTCACGTAGGGCTTCGGGAAGGTGGCCGCGTCGGTGGCGCCGAGGAAGGGCTCGTCGGCCATCAACGTCCGGGTCTGCTGCCCGGCAGTAACGATCAGCGGTGTGCGGTTGCGGTAAGCGGTGAAGATGGCCCCGAGCGCGTGACCGACACCTCCTGCCGAGTGCAGGTTCACCAGGGTGGCCGCGCGGCGTGATTGCGCGTAGCCGTCCGCCATCGCGACCACCACCGACTCCTGCAGCCCGAGAACGTAGTGAAAATCGTCCGGCCAATCGGTCAGAAACGACACTTCGGTCGTCCCCGGGTTTCCGAAGACAGTGGTCAGACCCAGGTCGCGCATTACCTGCCTGGAAACATCACGCACCGTGTTCGCATCGGCGCACATCGCACACCCTTCGCCGCAAGTGGAACAACCGCAGGACAACACGTTGTTGCTGCTCAACGCCTGCCCGCAAGACCATCACACGAAGGGTAGATTAGCCAGCCCAATTCGTCACTCAACGTGCAAATCAGGCATGTTCCACGGGTGCGAAGCAAACCGTGCGTGGTGGATCGACGAACGAGTAATAGCCTTCGTTCTCGGAGCAGACGGACGCATAATTGGCGACGTCGGCGACCTTCGTCACCTGGTCCGGATTATCGGAGCTCGAGCAATCCACCTTCCAAGGAACAAAGGACGGGTCGTCCTGGTAGACCGCGAGGCAGTCCCCCTGTTTCGCGTCGAGCAGCACGCAGAAGGTCTCGCCCTCCCACGTGATGGCGAACGTATCGGGGCAGCGATTCAGATCGGCCACGTCGATGACCTCGGCCACCTCGTAGTCCGACTGGAACGAACCGCACTCGGCCGTCGTGACCGGACTGTCGTCCGAGTCTCCGATGTCGATGCAGTCCCCCGGACGCACGCTTCCCGGCAAGACCGGGTCGGCCTGCGGCGCCGGGTCATCGGACTGCTGCTGAGTAGCCGGGGCGGCCTCGCCACCCGAGTCCGGAGACACCCCGAAGGACAGGAACGCGACCAGCCCGCCACCGACCACGACGACGATGCCGACCGCGACGAGTGCCGCGATCAGGCCGAGATTCTTTCCGCCCCCGGACGCGGGCGGTGGATGCTGCGCCCAACCCTCGTACGGCGACTGCTGATATTGCGCATGTTGATACGGGGCCTGCTGATACTGGGCCTGCTGGTACGGGTCCTGCTGGTATTGGGCCTGCTGGTATTGGGCCTGCTGATTCGGGTCCTGCTGGCCGGCAGCCACCTGGCGCCAGAAGTCCTGCGACGGGTCCTGCCCGGAATACCCGTCGCCAGCCCCCTGCTGGGACTCCCACGGGCCCTGCGGACCCGGCTGCTGCGGTGGAAAGCTCACTGATCCCTCTTCGTCGGACACTCGACTCGGACAAACCACGCCTTCTCGACGTTGGCTCCCAGCTAATCAGGTAGCGCGGACGCCCACGGCACAACGCCCGATTCGACCGGCGCTGGAATACTGGACGATGGCTCGCCCGTTGTCCCGGGCGCTGCCGACCACCAGCGCAAAGCCGCTCCACGCGCAGGCGACGCGTGAGACCCCGACCGCGAGGAGCCCGCCCCGTGACCGACGGCCCCCTGATCGTCCAGTCCGACAAGACCTTGCTGCTGGAGGTCGACCACGCCCAGGCCGACGCCGCACGCACCTCGATCGCACCGTTCGCCGAACTGGAACGCGCGCCCGAACACGTGCACACCTACCGGATCACCCCGCTGGCGTTGTGGAACGCGCGCGCGGCCGGGCACGACGCCGAGCAGGTGGTCGACGGCTTGGTGCGGCACTCCCGGTATCCCGTCCCGCAACCGCTGCTGGTCGACATCGCCGAGACCATGGAGCGCTTCGGGCGGCTGCAACTGGCCAACCATCCGACCCACGGACTCGTGCTGATCTCGCTCGACCGCGCGGTGCTGGAAGAGGTCCTGAAGAACAAGAAGATCTCGCCGATGCTCGGCGAGCGCATCGACGAGGACACCGTCGTGGTGCACCCGGTCGAACGCGGACGGCTCAAGCAGATGCTGCTCAAGATCGGCTGGCCCGCCGAGGACCTCGCCGGATACGTCGACGGCGAGGCACACCCGATCTCGCTGGAGCAGGACGACTGGGAGTTGCGGGACTACCAGCGACAAGCCGTGGAATCCTTCTGGGCAGGCGGATCCGGTGTGGTCGTGCTGCCGTGCGGTGCGGGCAAGACGCTCGTCGGTGCGGCCGCGATGGCCGAAGCGCGGGCGACGACCTTGATCCTGGTCACCAACACGGTGGCGGGCAGGCAGTGGAAGCGCGAGCTGATCGAGCGCACCTCGCTGACCGAAGAGGAGATCGGCGAGTACTCGGGTGAGAAGAAGGAGATCCGCCCGGTCACGATCGCCACGTATCAGGTGATCACCCGCAAGTCCAAGGGCGAGTACAAGCACCTGGAGCTGTTCGACTCCCGCGACTGGGGCCTGGTCGTCTACGACGAGGTGCACCTGCTGCCCGCGCCGGTCTTCCGCATGACCGCCGACCTGCAATCCCGCCGCAGGCTGGGGCTCACCGCCACGCTGGTGCGCGAGGACGGCCGGGAGGGCGACGTCTTCTCGCTGATCGGCCCGAAACGCTTCGACGCACCGTGGAAGGACATCCAGTCGCAAGGCTGGATCGCCCCGGCCGAATGCGTCGAGGTCCGGGTCACGCTCACCGACGAGGAACGGCTGCAGTACGCGACCGCCGAAGCCGAAGAGCGCTACAAGCTCTGCTCCACCGCCCGCACGAAAGCTCCGGTGGTCCAGGCGATCCTCGATCAACACCCCGGCGAACCCGCCCTGGTGATCGGCGCGTACCTGGAGCAGCTGCACGATCTCGGCGCGGCGTTGGACGCCCCGATCATCGAGGGGTCGACGAAGAACAAGGAACGGGAGGCGCTGTTCGAAGCGTTCCGGCGCGGTGAGATCAGCCGACTGGTGGTCTCGAAGGTCGCGAACTTCTCCATCGACCTGCCGGAGGCGTCGGTGGCGGTGCAGGTTTCGGGCACGTTCGGATCCCGCCAGGAAGAGGCACAGCGGCTCGGTCGGCTGCTCCGCCCCAAGGTCGAACGCAATCAGGCGCACTTCTACTCGGTGGTAGCGCGGGACACCCTGGACACCGAGTACGCCGCGCACCGCCAGCGGTTCCTCGCCGAGCAGGGCTACGCCTACCGGATCATGGACGCCGACGACCTGCTCGGTCCGGCGATTCCGGACGCCGGCTGAGGAGGTCCGAGACCGGCACCCGTGACTTCGGGTGCCGGGACATGCGTACGATCATCTTCCTGTCGAGCGATGTGACACCTGTTGGAGCCACTGAATGCGAGGAGCTCTCATGACCACCTCGCGAGCAGTCTCCGCGCCTTCTTTAGGCTCTGCACGGGGAGCCAGCGTTGAACCACGGGTTTCGCCGGCCGGAAGATTCGGGGGAGTCCGGCACCTCGCCTCGGTGTGACTCGAAAGTGTCCATCCTTGACCCCGAACCGGTTACCGTTACGACGGGTACACGCAGTACTGGAGATCGGATGAGCGCCGAGAAGCAAAGCATTGCGCTGGGTGGTGCGCACAGGTTCGTGGGACTGGCCGAGAACCTCGAACGCTATGCGGGTGAGCCCACGTCAGCGGAACCACCCAACGTTCGCAGTGCGAACCGAGGATACGGGTTGGTGTTCTTCCACCTCGCCCAATACCACCTCAGCACTGTGATCAGCAGCGGCCTGCGATTCCAGCCGCTGGGCGCCGAGCCCGCCCAGGAACTGGCGTGCACGGTCTACAAGGAGCAGAGCGAGGCGGCCCGACACCTGGTCGACGTGACCTCCGAGCTGCTCGTGCGCACCGGCGCCCATCTGGTTCCCGACCAGATAGTGCCCAACGAGAAGCCACTGCTGCCCAACACCGAGTTCCACGGGGTACTCGCCAGCGGGCATCCCCTGTTCCCGCCCGAGTTCACCAGATTCACCGACAACGACGGTGTCGAACAGCTGCAGGTCTTCACCCTGCTGCCCGTCACGCTCGGCGAGCTGAACTTCATACTCGACAATGGGGTCACCGCACTGCGCCAGCAGTGGGCTCGCTTCGAAGTGGACGTGTTCGACCTCGGCCGACCCAGCGTCGCATAGCGCTCACCTGCGGCTTCTCCAGCCACAGGCGCATCCGTGGCCTCCGGACGGTACGGACGGCGGTTGCCGACCCGCACGAGCACACCACGTCGACCGAGGCTGAAAGGACCACGTGCATGACCACGAGCGCGGCGTACATCGACCTGGCGGAACTCGATGCGGTCCGCGTCTACGCGCTGCCGATGCGCACGAGATTCCGGGGCGTCACCGTCCGCCAAGGTGTCCTGCTCAGTGGCCCGGCCGGTTGGGGCGACTTCTGCCCGTTCGAGGACTACTCGGACGACGAATCGGTGCCCTGGCTCGCCGCCGCGCTCGAGGCCTGCACCCGACCTTGGCCGGAGCCGACCCGCGACCGCGTCCCGGTCAACTGCATCGTGCCCGCCGTGGCTCCCAAACGTGCGCACGAGATCGTCACCAGCTCCGGCTGCGCCACCGCCAAGGTCAAGGTCGCCGAAGCCGGGCAGTCCACGAACGAGGACGTCGAGCGGGTCACGGCCGTGCGCGATGCCCTCGGCTCCAGCGGCAACATCCGGGTGGACGCCAACGCACGCTGGGACGTCGACGAGGCGGTCACCCGGATCCGTGAACTCGACCGGGTCGCGGGCGGGCTCGAATACGTCGAACAGCCCTGTGCCTCGCTCGACGAGCTCGCCGCCGTCCGCAAGCATGTCGACGTGCGCATCGCCGCCGACGAGTCGATCCGCCGCGCCGACGACCCGATGCGGGTGGCGGTGGCCGGTGCGGCCGACATCGCCGTGATCAAGGCGAGCCCGCTGGGTGGCGTGCGGCAGTCCCTCCGGGTCGCCGAAGCCGCCGGTCTCCCCTGCGTCGTGTCCTCGGCCGTGGAAACCAGCATCGGACTCTCGGCACAAGCAGCTCTCGCGGGGGCGCTGCCCGATCTGCCGTTCGCGTGCGGGCTGGGCACCGCCGCGCTACTCGACGGCGACGTGGTCGATCAGCCGCTCATGCCCGTCGATGGCGGCGTGTCGGTGCTGCGGCGCCCGCCGGAACCGGACCCGGCAAGGGTGGCGGCAGCGACGCCCACCGCCGGTACCCAGCGGCGATGGCTCGAACGCCTGCGCCGCGTGCACGCCCTACTCGCCACCTGAAGCACTCGCCCGGCGCATCCCACGCCATCAGCGGCACCGACGCGGCAGCCACATCTTTCAAGCGGTGCCAGCCGCTTTTACCCCCACGAGCGCCCGGCACCCAGCAGCCGCCCTACTACGGGTGATCCGCATCCCTCAAGCGGCGCCGGCCGCTTTCGCCACGCACCCAACCGGACCACCCGCCACGGAACCCACCACCAAGATCCACCATGGAGATTCAGCGCCGACGGCGGCGAAGCATCCGCAGCAGCAGCACGACCACCACGATCGCCCCGGCCACCGGGACGATCCGCTTGAGTACCGGAGTACCCGCCGTCCCCAGCAGGTCGATGGCTTCGTCGGAAGGCATCGTCTTGCCGGTGACCACGGCATCGGCCCGGTTCGAGGCGTGCTCCTGTGCCGCGGTGGACGTACCGGTCGCCGCCGACTCCTCCGACGGCGGGGTGACTCGCCAGGCCGGTGGGCGCCCGACGGGCCGTTCACCACGGCGCCGTCCGGACGTGCCGGGGGCCGCAGCCGGGCCACCGTTGCCGCGACCGGCGGCGGTGTCCGGTTCGCGATCACCATCGGCCGCGCGAGCGGCTGCTCCCGTACCCGCCGCCGCGGACTCGGCGGCAGTCGATTCCCGGGGAGCCGATTCCTGGCTGGCGGACTCTTGGGAAGCCGGTTCCTGGGTGGCCGACTCCTGGCTGGCCGATTCCTGGCTGGCCGACTCCTGGGTGACCGACAACCGACCGGCCAGGCATTCCGCGAACTGGTCGATGATCTTGCCCCCGACCTCGGAGATCAGGCCACGACCGAGCTGAGCCGGCTTGCCCGTCACCTTCAGGTCGGTATCCACCGTGACCGAGGTCCGCTCACCGTGTTCGGTGAGGACGGCCGTCACCGTGGCCGCCGCCGTCCCGTTCCCTCGCGAGTCCTTACCACTCGCGTCGATCACGACCTGGTGATTCTCGGAGTCGATCTCGCTGAACGAACCGTTGCCCTTGTACAACAGGGAAATCGGCCCGAGCCGCACCTTCACCGATCCGGCGAAGTCGTTTCCTTCCGCTTTGGTCAAGGTGGCACCAGGCATGCACGGTGCCACCCGTTCCGGGTCGAGCAGCGCGGACCACGCCACGTCGACCGGGGCCGGAACGGTGAACTGGTGCTGCATCCGCAAGGGAAGACCCTCCTCGTTCTCCGAGCTGACGTTCTGACGGTGCCACACCGCCCCTGGGATGGTGGCCGGATCCAGCCGGACCCGGCCACCCCGGCGGACGTCCTAGATTCCCACGGCGGTCGAGACCGCTCGCCCGGTGAGGACTTCCGCCAGATGCTCGCGATAATCGGAATCAGCACTGGCATCGCTGGTCGGGCTGGTTCCCTCCGCGGCGTGACTCGCGGCGGCGCGAATCGTCTCGGCAGTCGCAGGCTGCCCCACCAGCGCCCGCTCCACACCGGTGGCCCGGATCGGCGTCGACCCCATGTTGGTCAGACCGATGCGGGCCTCGGCGATGGCACCGTCCTGAGTCCGGAGCGCGGCGGCGACCCCGACCATCGACCACGCCTGGGCGACGCGATTGAACTTCTCGTAGTGGGCGCTCCAACCGGTCAGCTTGGGCACCCGCACTTCGACGAGCAGCTCGTCCATTTCGAGCGCTGTCGTGAAGTAGTCGACGAAGAAGTCCTCGGCAGGCACCGTGCGCCTCCCGGACGGCCCCTCGACGACCATCTCCGCGTCCAGCGCCAGTGCGGGGGCCAGCAGATCTCCCGCCGGGTCGGCGTGCGCGAGGGAACCGCCGAACGTCCCCCGGTGGCGCACCTGCGGGTCGGCCACGGTGCGGGTGGCCAGCGCGATCAGCTCGGCGTGCTGCCTGATCAGCTGCTCGCGCACCACCTGGTGGTGGGTGGTCATCGAACCGATGACGACCGTGTCGCCCTCTTCGCGCACGCCCTGGAGCTCGGCCACCTTGCCGAGATCCACGACGATCTGCGGATCGGCGAGCCGCATTCGCAGCACCGGCAGCAGGCTCTGCCCGCCCGCGAGGACCTTGGCTTCCTCGCCCGCCTCCCGGAGTGCGGTCACCGCCTCCTGCACCGTTGTCGGTGCCACGTAGTCGAACGATGCGGGGATCACCGCGTACCTCCCTGCTCGCCGGTGGCGAATCCGCCGGCGGTGTCGATCGAGCCCAAACCGCCACCTGCTTCCGATTCCGTCTGAGAACTCCGTCCGGCGCCGTGGACGGCGCGCCAGACCCGTTGAGGCGAACACGGCATTTCCACGTCGTCGACGCCGAGGTGGCGCACCGCGTCCACCACCGCGTTGACCACCGCGGGTGTGGAGGCGATGGTGCCCGCCTCGCCGACCCCCTTGACGCCCA
This sequence comes from Parasphingorhabdus pacifica, assembly GCF_054779195.1. Taxonomy (NCBI): domain Bacteria; kingdom Pseudomonadati; phylum Pseudomonadota; class Alphaproteobacteria; order Sphingomonadales; family Sphingorhabdaceae; genus Parasphingorhabdus; species Parasphingorhabdus pacifica. The sequence continues at coordinate 103,544 of NZ_BAAGYS010000006.1, read as the reverse complement.
GCGCGTTCGACGTCGCCGGTGTCTCGGTGCGGTCCGTGACGAACTCCGGCAGGTCGGTCGCCGACGGCACCAGGTAGTCCGCGAGGGTCGCCGTCGTCAACGTCCCGTCCTCGTCGTGGATCGCCTCCTCGAACAAGGCCTGCGCGATGCCCTGCGCGAGCCCGCCGTGCATCTGGCCTTCCACGATCATCGGGTTGACGACCTTGCCCACGTCGTCGACGCAGACGTACGAGCGGATGCGCACCGCACCGGTCTCGGTGTCGACCTCCGTCGCGCACAGGTGCGTGCCGTGCGGGAACGAGAAGTTCTCCGGATCGAACGTCGCGTCGGCGTCAAGGCTGGGCTCCACGCCGTCGGGCAGGTCGTGCGCGGTGAACGCGGCCAACGCGATGTCGGCCATCGCGGTTCCGCGGTCGGTGCCCCGGACCGCGAACCGGCCACCGCTGAACTCCAGATCGTCCTCGGAACACTCCATCATGTGCGCGGCGATCCGCTTGGCCTTGTCGATCACCTTGTCCGCGGCGGCGACCACGGCCATCCCGCCCACGGTCAGGGAACGCGACCCGTAGGTGTCCATGCCCTTCGGCGAACTCTGGGTGTCGCCGTGCAACACCTCCACGTCGTCGAAGGGGACGCCCAGCCGGTCGGCCACGATCTGGCTCCACGCCGTCACGTGTCCCTGGCCGTGCGGGGAGGAGCCGGTGACCACCTCGACCTTGCCGGTCGGCAACATGCGGATCGAGGCGTTCTCCCAGCCGCCCGCGCCGTAGGACAACGATCCGAGCAGCCGTGAGGGCGCGAGTCCGCACATCTCGGTGAACGTGGAGATCCCGATGCCCAGCTGCACCGTGTCCCCCCGGTTCCGCCGTTCCGCCTGCTCGGCACGCAGCGAGTCGTACCCGAAGAGCTCCAGCGCGCGGGCGGTCGCCGCCTCGTAGTTACCGGAGTCGTAGGTGAGCCCGGCGACGGTGTCGTACGGGAATTCGTCGTGGCCGATCCAGTTCTTGCGCCGCACTTCCATCGGGTCCATGCCCAGCTCGGCGGCGAGCTCGTCCATCATCCGCTCGATGGCGAACGTGGCCTCCGGTCGTCCCGCGCCCCGGTAAGCGTCGGTGGGGGTCTTGTTGGTGAACACGTTCGTGCAAGAGAAGTGGTACGCCGGGAACTTGTAGATCGAGTTGAACATGAACGCGCCGAGGATCGGCACACCCGGCGTCACCAGGCGCAGGTACGCGCCCATGTCGGCGAGCAGCTGGACCTTCAGGCCCGTGACGGTGCCGTCCGACCGCGCGGACAGGGCCAGCTTCTGCACCTGGTCCCTGCCGTGGTGGGCGGAGACCATCGTCTCGGAGCGGCTCTCCGTCCACTTCACCGGCCGGCCCAGCTTGCGGGCCAGCAGCAGGGTGATGAACTCCTCGGGCGTCACCTGCAGCTTGCCGCCGAAACCGCCGCCGACGTCGGGGGCGATGACCCGGATCTTCTGCTCGGGGACGCCGAGCGACATGGCCAGCATCAGCCGGAGGATGTGCGGCACCTGCGTGGCCGACCACATGGTGATCTGCTCGGCGGTGGGGTCCACCAGCACCGACCGGGGTTCCATGAAGGCCGGGATGAGGCGCTGCTGCCGGAAGGTGCGTTCGACCTTGACCTCAGCGTCGGACAGGGCGTCTTCGACATCGGTTCCGGTGCCCGCCTCGGCGGAGTCGAAGGTCCAGGTCGCGCTCCGGTTGGTGCCGAGGTCCTCGTGGACCAGGTCGGTTCCCTCCCCGGCCGCCGATTCGAGGTCGAGGACCACCGGCAGGTCCTCGTAGTCCACATCGATCATGTCCAGCGCGTCCCGCGCCTCCGCCGCGCTTCGAGCGGCGACCACGGCGACGGCTTCACCCGCGAAGTTGACCGTGTCGACCGCCAGCGACGGGGCGGGCGGTGCCTTCTGGTCCTCGGTGACGGGCCAGGCGCAGGGCAGGCTGCCCTGCTCGTCGGCGATGTCCCGTCCGGTGATCACGGCCTGCACGCCGGACATTCGTTCGGCCTCGGTGGTGTCCAGGGAGGTGATCCGCGCGTGCGCCACCGGGCTGCGCAGGATCGCCAGGTGCAGCATCCCCGGCAGCACCATGTTGTCGGTCCAGCGCGTCCGGCCCGCGACCAGGCGCGCGTCCTCCTTGCGCTGACGGGATCGACCGAGTTCGGGCTCTACGGTGGATGTCACTGTTGCCCTCCCGAAACTCTCGTCTCGGTCGGCTGCTCGCTCGCCGGCCGCTGCTGCGGTGTGTCGGCGGTGTGTTCGATCTCGGGGCCTGCACCGGGCCGCATGCGCTGCGCGGCGTCCTGAACAGCACTGACGATGTTCTGGTAGCCGGTGCAACGGCAGAGGTTGCCTTCCAGCCCTTCGCGGACCTGTGCGGCGTCGGGGTCGGGCGTCTCGGCCAGCAGGTCCAGGGACTGCATGATCATGCCCGGTGTGCAGAACCCGCACTGCAGAGCGTGGTTCTCGTGGAACGCCTGCTGCATCGGGTGCAGTCGGCCATCCTGGGCTAGTCCCTCGACCGTGGTGACGTCCTGACCGTCGGCCTGGACCGCGAGCACCGAGCAGGACTTGACGCTCTGACCGCTCAGATGAACGGTGCATGCGCCGCAGTTGCTGGTGTCGCAACCGATGACGGTGCCTACCTTGCCCAGGTTTTCCCGGAGGTAGTGGACGAGCAGGGTTCGAGGTTCGACATCGTCGGTGTACTGGGAGCCGTCGACGTCGACGGTGATGCGCGGCATTGGGCCTCCCTTGTGCGGACCGGACCCGCGAGCACGGACATTCGGCCGGACTTTCCCTCCGTCCAGGTGACGGGGGTCACCCCCATGAGCGTGCTACGTGCCGCCGCTGCGGGCAAGCCCACGCGCGGCGTGCCGGACGCCGGTTTTCCCGAACTCCGAAGATCACTCGTCGTGATGAATGGGGCCCTGGCTCTCGGAGAGTCGGCCCCCACCTCCGCCCCACCGCAACGAGATCAACTCGGCGGCGATCGAGACCGCCGTCTCCTCCGGTGTTCGTGCCCCCAGATCGAGCCCGATCGGGGAGGACAACTTGGCCAGCACAGCCTCTTCGACGCCCTGCTCCCGCAGCCTGCGCAACCGGTCCTCGTGCGTGCGGCGAGACCCCATCGCACCGATGTAGGCCAGTGGTTCGCGCAACGCCACCTCCAGCACCGGCACGTCGAACTTGGGGTCGTGGGTCAGCACCATCACCGCGCTGCGCTGATCCAGTCGACCGGCCGCCACCTCGGCCGCGAGATAGCGGTGCGGCCAATCGACCACCACCTCGTCGACCTCGGGGAACCTGCTGCGGGTGGCGAACACCGGACGCGCGTCGCATACCGTCACCCGGTAGCCCAGGAACGAGCCCATTCGGGCCATCGCCGCGGCGAAATCGATCGCGCCGAACACCAGCATCCTGGGGGCGGGTTCGAAGGAGTTGACGAAGACCCGGAGTCCTTCACCACGGCGCTGCCCCTCCGGCCCGTACTCCAGCACTCCGCTGCGACCGCTGGCGAGCATGCCGCGCGCGTCATCGATCACCGCATCGTCGATCCGCTGCGAGCCGGTTCCGCCCGCACGACGAGCCGGCCACACAACGAGATGCGTACCCACCAGTGCGGTATCCGGCTGCTCGGGGCGGTCCGGGTCGGGCTCCGCCCCCGCATGCTCCACCACGGTGACCACCGCGACCGGTTCCTCCGCGCGCACCGACCTGACGACCTGGTCGAGCTCCGGGAAGGTCCGCCGGTCGATCCGCTCCACGAAGACATCGAGAATCCCGCCGCAGGTCAACCCGACCGAAAACGCGTCGTCGTCGCTGACGCCGTAACGCTGCAGACCGGGGTCGTCGCCTTCCAGCGTGGCGGTCGCGCGCTCGTACACCGCGCCCTCGACGCAGCCACCGGAAACGCTGCCGACCGCGGCACCGTCCGCACTCACCAGCATCGCCGCCCCGGCGGGCCGGGGCGCGGAGTGAAAGGTCGCCACTACCGTGCCCAAGCCCACCGATTCCCCGGTCTCCCACCTCTTGGCCAGGTCGTCCAACACGTCACGCACACCGCACCTCGCATTCCACCGTCACCCGACCGCCGGGGAACGGGACAGCTTCGACACCCAGGCCCACAGCTCCTCGAACGACCGAAGACTGTGCCCGGCGACGAGACGATCCACATGCGGCAGGGCGGCCACGATCCCGGATTGGACCGCCTCGTAGCCCTCGTGCCCCGCGTGCGGATTCGCCCACACCACCGCGCGGGACAATCTCCGCAGCCGGTTCAGCTGCGAACCGAGCTGCGTGACGTCACCGCGCTCCCAGCCGTCGGAGAAGACCACCACGACCGCACCTCTGGCAACCCCGCGCTGGCCCCACCGGTCCAGGAACGCCCGCAGGGTGTCGCCGAGCCGGGTCCCTCCGGAGAAATCCGGTACCGCCCGTGACGCCGCCGCCAGCGCCCGCTCCGGATCGCGCTGCCGCAACTGCCTGCTCACCCGGGTCATCCGGGTTCCGAGCGTGAACACCTCCGTACTCGCCGGGGAACGGCGCACCACCACGTGGGCGAATCGCAGCAGCGCATCCGCGTAGGGACTCATGGATCCCGAAACGTCGATCAACAGCACGACCCGCCGCGGCCGGCGGGACCGCTGGTGACGGCGCATCCGCATCGGTTCTCCACCGGTGCGCAGCATCTCCCGCAGGGTCGACCGCGAATCCAACGGCCCGCGACGGGACCGGCCGTACCGCACCGCCGGTCGGGTCGGCGGGTCCGGCCGCAGCGTCGCGAGCATCCTGCGCAGGTGTTCGCGTTCCTGATCCCCGAGTTCGGAGACGTCCCGTCGGCGCAACACCTCGGTCCGGCTCGCGGCTACCGACAACGGGTCGGACTCCTCCGCATCACCGGACTCGTCCTCCGGCGGGGACAACGCCGCTATCCGCGCCGGGCGGGGCACCGCGATGCCCTCCACCGGTGCGGGCATCCCGGCGGGCCCGAACCAGCACTCGAACGCGGCGTCGAACCGGGGAAGATCATCGGGATCGGAGCACAGCGTCAACCGGCCCGCCCAGTACAGGGCTTCCCGATCCTCGACGCCGACCTCCTCGACCGCGGCGAGGAACGCCTGCACCCGGTCGGGGCCACACGCCATGCCGGAATACCGCAGTCCCCGTGCGAAACCCACCAGGCCTTCCAGCGCATGGTCCATATCCGAATTGTGCTCCCATCCCGCCAGAATCGGCACGGATCGATCGACCGTCGTCGCGGATCCCCTCCCCGGCCGCTCAGCTCCGGAGCCACCGCACTCCCGGCCGCGACCCGCTCACTCCGAAGTCAGCACGCCCGCCTCGCGGACCCGTTCGGTGTCCTCCCGGTACTTCAACACCGCGCCGAGCGTGCTCGCCGCGCGTTCCGGATCCCACTCGCCGCCGCCGAGTTCCGCCAACGCACGAGCCCAGTCCAACGCCTCGGCCACACCGGGCGGCTTGAGCAACTCCATCCGCCGCATCCGTTGCACGGCGTCGGTGATCTGCTCGGCCAGGCGCAACTCCAGATCGGGCATCCGCCTGCGCAGAATCGCCACCTCCCGATCGAGACCCGGGTGTTCGAGCCAGTGGTAGAGGCAGCGGCGCTTCAGCGCGTCGTGCACCTCCCGGGTCCGGTTCGAGGTGAGCACCACGATCGGCGGTTCCGCCGCCCGCACCACGCCGAACTCCGGAATGCTCACCGAGTACTCCGAGAGAACCTCCAGCAGGAACGCCTCGAATTCGTCGTCCGCCCGGTCGATCTCGTCGACCAGCAGCACGCACGGCGCATCCTGCAAGGCGCGCAACAGCGGGCGGGCCAACAGGAATCGTGGCGTGTACAGCGAGGACTCCGCCGATTCCGCGTCCAACGATCCGCCCGATGCCGCCTCCAGCGTGCGCAGGTGCAGCAACTGCCGGGGGAAGTCCCAGTCGTAGAGGGCTTGGGCCGCGTCGATGCCCTCGTGGCACTGCAGCCGGATCAGGTCGACTCCGAGCGCGGTCGCCAACGACTGGGCGAGCGCGGTCTTGCCCGTGCCCGGCTCGCCCTCGCACAGCAGGGGCCGCCGCATGCGCATGGCGAGGAACGCCGCCGTCGCGATGCCCTCGTCCGGCAGGTAACCGGTCCGATCGAGGGCATCGGCGACCATGTCCGGTGACTTCATGTCGAGCACGTCGTCGTCCGCCATTCCGCGAGCGTATTGGTCGTCGGTGATTTGCTCCAGCGCCAAAGCTCGCCGCGCGCGTTCGGAACCGCTCCGTCCCGGGTCACCCCAGGCAACCCGGCGACCGTGAGAAGATCCGAAGAAACCGAAAGGACGAGGAGATCTTGAACCGGTTCAGTGACTTCCCCGCGCACGTCGAGAAACACGTGGGCCCGGTCCGGGGGGCGGAGAGCAGTGCGGCCGGAGAGCGCGAACGCGATTACCACCTCGTCTACTGCGACCATCGGGACGGCGAGCACGTCTCGGTGCTGACCAGCGGGTTGCGCATGCGCACAGCGGGCGCCCCGCTCCCGCAGGAACTCATCTGCACGCTGCGGGCCGACCAGGAACTCCACGCGCGGCACCTGACCGGGGTGGTCGCGGAGCTGCTGACCGAATCGAACAGCCGGGTCGGCTACGGCGCACTGATCATGAACGACCGGGTGCTCCTACCGGACACCGAGATCGCGGGAGCACTGGCCGCCCCGCACCCGTACCTCGGGGACGATTTCGACGTGCTGCTCGACGCCGAGGGGCGGCCGGTGCTGCAGCTGATCACGTTGCTGCCGATCACCCGTGGTGAAGCCCAGCTGATGGCCCGCTCGGGGAGTGACGCGCTCTACGACCGCTGGGAGGAGCAGGAGAGCAACCTCCTCGACATCCACCGCACGGTCCGAGACTGACCAGGACCTGTCTCCCAGTGAGGTCAGGATCCAGTCGTTGATGACGGGATGTGACCACGAGGGCCTCCTGGTGATCGGCGTTGAGGTCGCAATCCACACCGAAGGCCAAGGGCTTTGTCCTGCTCCACCGCCGCTGGGTCGTGGAACGCTCCCTCGCCTGGCTGACCACGTTCCGCTGCCTCGTCCGGACTACGCCTCCCAGCCACCCACGAAGCCATGATCCGGACCGCCGCCAGCTGGCAACTCAGCAACCACCTCACCCGCTGACCTTCACAGACGCTCTCTCAGGGGAGATGGGGTGGACGGATCAGGGAAGTTCCGGATCCCGGCGGCCCTCGCGGCGAGCAGGCTGGGGTCATGATGGAGAACGCCACGCAGCACACCGACCCCGCCGGCCGCACCGACCGGACCCACGCCACCGACCACGTCAACGAGCACGCGGGCTTCGAAAATGGCACCGACCGGAACACGACCGTCGGTGCGGGAGCGCAAGCCAACATCCGAAAGCTCCGCCGCAGCCATTCCGGCAGGATGCTCGGCGGGGTCTGCAGTGGCGGCGCCGAGTTCCTCGGCGTCGACGCCGCTCTCCTGCGGATCCTGCTCATCGCCGCGACGCTGCTGGGCTTCGGCCTCGGAATAGTGCTCTACATCGCCTGCTGGATCGTCGTCCCGGAAGAGGATTGATCTCCCCGGCAACGACGATCCCGCGCAGAGCTCGCCCGAGCCGGATCACCGCAGTTCGGGCGCCTCCCGGATGAAGACGTCCAGCACACCTTCGGCGACCTTGACCGGTCCCTGCGGGCGGGTCTCGCCGGGAGTGGTGCGCACCCGGCTCGCCCGGTCGGCGAGCCGGTCGGCGGCGGCGAACCGCTCGTCCGCTCGAACCTGGTCGCCCGCTTCACGGGCCTCCAGGGCATCGACCGTCGCCAGCAGCGCATCGCCCCACAGATCCGTGGCCCGCAGCCACGGCCCCGCGTCCGAGGTGAAATCGGCTGCCGCGCCTTCGCGGATGCGCTCCGGTGCGTTCGCGATCGCCTGCGCGTGCTCGCGCAGCCCGGCCAGCGCGGCCGTGCGATCGCCCGCGTCCCACTGCGTCCGGAACTCGTCCAGCTTCGCGGCCAGTCCCGGAGCGGGCCCCTGCCAAGGTTCCTCGCTGGGCAGCGGCGAGTAGTACTCCAGGTCGAAGAACAGCAGCAACGCTTCGACCGTCGCGGGATCGGCCGAGAAGCTCGCCGTCCGCGCGTCGAAACGATCACCGGCGAGGTGCTCGGCGGCCGCCCGCCATGCACGCATCGGGTCGTAGGCCTCGTCGTTCCAGGCGAAGTCGGCGGCGCCGATCTCCACGACCTTGCTCGCCGCGGCCTGGTTCATCGGGTTGACCACGACACCGTCGAGCTGCTCGTGGAGACCCGGTTCCCGCTTGTCGTACGGTCCGAGCAGCAACGCGCCCACCGAACCGTCGAAGTCGTTGACCGGGTAGTTGTCCCACAGGAACAGCTTTCGACCCCAGACCTCCGCTGCCTGCCTGCCGTCGGCGACGGTGATCTGCTCGGGAATCACGCCGTCACCGGTCCACATCACCCGGATGTTCGGGTCGAGTCCGGTCCGCAGGGCCGTCTTGTAGGCGGAGTCGTCCATGTCGGAGTACTCGGTGGGCACCATCTGCAACGGCGCCACGTCGTCGTGAGTGGCGATGAACTCGTGCTGCACCCGGTTGAGCAGGTCGGCCTGCGCCTGCCCGGCCGCTCCCTCGTCGGGCGGACCGTAGACGTCCTGGTCACCCGAGCAGTTCCAGCGGGTGTAGGAAATGTCGTCCAGCGGTACCGAGAAGTCCCGGACACCCGCGTCGTACATCGAGCGCATCTTGGCGATCAGCGCGTCGACATCGGCCGGATCGCTGTAGCAGATCGACGTGCCCGGCGAGAGCGCGAACGTGAACCGCACATGGTGGCTGCCTGCCTGCGCCATGAGTTCGCGGAGCTCGGCGAGTTTCTCCGGCGGGTACGGATCCCGCCACCGCTCCCGGTGGAACGGATCGTCCTTGGGCGCGTAGATGTAGGTGTTCAGCTTGAAGGCGCCGTAGAACGCGAGCTGGTCCATCCGCTCCGCGTGGGTCCACGGACTCCCGTAGAAGCCTTCGATGCTGCCGCGCAACGGCATCAGCGGTTCGTCGACGATGCCCGCACCTGCGATGCGGCCGGGCGAGGTCAGCTGTCGCAGCGTCTGCACCGCGTAGTACGCGCCCGCCGAGTCGTTGGCCCCCAGAACGAGGTCGGAACCGTCCCGTCCAGCCAGCACGTAGCCCTCGGGCTCCAGCGGAGAAGGCGCACCGAATCCGAGGTCCTGCAGCCCCTTCACGACCCCGGGCGCGGTGCGGTGTCCGATGCGTACCCGCAGTGAGGTGTCTTCGTCCGGTGGGCCGGGTTCGCGCACCCGGACCTCTTCGGCCCCTGCCGTCCGCAGCACTCGCGCCGCGAGGTCGCGGGTGGGTTGGTCGACGAGCGGATCGACCACGACCTCGACCTTGCCGCGCACCGGGATGTCGTCACCGAGCCGAACCACCTTGCGGGGCTGCGGCGTCACCTGCGGCACGGGTTCGGCGTCTTCCTGCGTCGGCATGGTCGACGGAGCGGGACCGGGCGGCGGCGGTGGCGGTTCGTTCGCGCAACCGGCAGCCAGGGCCACGCTCAACAGCGCCGCCAGCATGCCGAGGCGTCCCCGCGCACCCTGTCCGGCGAACGACTTTCGAAGCGACATCGCGCCGCGCCTCCTCACTCGACCATTCCCGGTGCCAGGAGATCACATGCGGCAGCCGGTCTTTCGTTGACGTGCTCCGACACACCGCGATGTGCACCATGCGGGGGTCAGTGTGGACGCGGAAAGCGGGAAACGGCACGAAGGGCCGCCCCCGGGATTCCCGGGGACGGCCCTTCGCGAGCGACTCCACCAGTTGGGACCACGCGCGAACGCGCGAGCCCGTCAGGGGGAAATCACATCATGCCCATGCCGCCCATGCCGCCGGTCGGGTCGGCGGCCGCCGCGCCGGCGTCGCCACCCTTCTCCGGCTTGTCGGCGACGACGGCCTCGGTCGTCAAGAAGAGGCCGGCGATCGACGCGGCGTTCTGCAGCGCCGAGCGCGTGACCTTGGCCGGGTCGATGATGCCCGCGGACAGCAGGTCCTCGTACTCGCCGCTCGCGGCGTTGAGGCCGTGTCCGGTGGGCAGGCCGCGGACCTTCTCCGCCACGACGCCGCCTTCGAGGCCGGCGTTGATGGCGATCTGCTTCAGCGGGGCCTCGACGGCCAGCTTCACGCTGTTGGCACCGGTCGCCTCGTCGCCCTCGAGCTTGAGGCCGTCGAACGCGGAAACCGCTGCCTGCAGCAGGGACACGCCACCACCAGCGACGACGCCCTCTTCGACGGCGGCCTTGGCGTTGCGGACCGCGTCCTCGATGCGGTGCTTGCGCTCCTTGAGCTCGACCTCGGTCGCCGCACCGGCCTTGATGACGGCCACGCCGCCGGCCAGCTTGGCCAGCCGCTCCTGCAGCTTCTCGCGGTCGTAGTCGGAGTCCGAGCGCTCGATCTCGGCACGGATCTCGTTGACCCGGCCCGCGATCTGCTCGTCGTCCCCGGCGCCCTCGACGATCGTCGTCTCGTCCTTGGTGACGACGACCTTGCGGGCCTGCCCCAGCAGCGGCAGGTCGGCGGTCTCCAGCTTGAGGCCGACCTCCTCGCTGATGACCTGACCGCCGGTGAGGACGGCCATGTCCTGCAGCATCGCCTTGCGGCGGTCACCGAAGCCGGGAGCCTTGACCGCAACGGACTTGAAGGTGCCGCGGATCTTGTTGACCACCAGGGTCGACAGCGCTTCGCCCTCGACGTCCTCGCAGATGATCAGCAGCGGCTTGTTGGACTGCATGACCTTCTCCAGCAGCGGGAGAAGGTCCTTGATGTTGGAGACCTTGGAGCTGAGCAGCAGGATGTACGGGTCATCCAGGCTTGCCTCCATCCGCTCCGAGTCGGTGACGAAGTAAGGCGAGATGTAGCCCTTGTCGAAGCGCATACCCTCGGTGAGCTCGAGTTCGAGCCCGAAGGTGTTGCTCTCCTCGACGGTGATGACGCCTTCCTTGCCGACCTTGTCCATCGACTCGGCGATCAGCTCACCGATCTGACGGTCACCGGCCGAGATCGCCGCGGTGGAAGCGATCTGGTCCTTGGTCTCGATCTCCTTGGCGTTCTTGAGCAGCTGCTCGGCGATCGCCTCGGTGGCCTTCTCGATGCCCCGCTTGAGGGCGATCGGGCTGGCGCCTGCCGCGACGTTGCGCAGACCCTCGCGGACGAGTGCCTGAGCCAGCACGGTGGCGGTGGTGGTTCCGTCACCCGCGACGTCGTCGGTCTTCTTCGCAACTTCCTTGACGAGCTCGGCGCCGATCTTTTCCCAGGCGTCCTCGAGCTCGATTTCCTTGGCGATGGATACGCCGTCGTTGGTGATGGTCGGCGCGCCCCACTTTTTTTCGAGCACGACGTTGCGGCCCTTCGGCCCGAGCGTCACCTTGACGGCGTCGGCGAGGGTGTTCATGCCACGCTCAAGACCGCGGCGGGCTTCCTCGTCGAACGCGATCATTTTGGCCATTGCGGTGTGGTCCTCCACCTATCCGGACGCCGTGGGATTCGGTTCCACACCCACGGCAGGACTCGTGCTCGGCCAGGCTCGGTGCCCGCGACGGACGACCGGCCCGACGCACCGTCGTGTGGTGCGCCGAGAACGGCCTCACCGTCCCGACCTGGCACTCAACGTCGCTGAGTGCCAGTTCCGTGTTTAGCACTCCCGGGAGCCGAGTGCAAGCCAACGCGTCCCGATTCCCACCGGTGAAGGTCCATCCGGGCCGGAAAAGCGCCTGCTCGGCGATGCCACGAACGACGCGCGCCGCGAAACCGGGCGCCGAGAGCACCCGCGCGAACCCGGCCCCAACCAGCGCCAAGACCCAGCCGACATGGTGATGCCGGACGTGGTGATGCCGGACGTGGTGATGCCGGATGTGGTGTCCCGGAGTGTCCGGGGCGCCGATACCCGACGTTCGCACCCCAGCTTAGCGACCCGACGGCCGAACGGCCCGCGAACAGGCAGACCCGATGGCAGGAATCCGCGGCAGCCGGCGACGACCGAACCCCGCCGAGGCCGTGGCGGGCCCGGCGGGCTACTCCGGCCCCGCGAACGCCCCCGGCCGGCCCGTGAGGGCGACCGACGGCTCCCGGCGGGGACTACCGGCCACCGACCGTGGGGACTTCGCTGGGCAACTCGTTCTCGTTGTACGAGGACGTGCTTTCGGTGGTGGCGCCGGAAGTACCAGAAGCGCCGGTAGCGCCGGTAGCGCCGGAGGCCGCGGAGAACATCAGGATGAACATGATCACGATCGCGGTCACCGCGGCCACGACCAGCAACGGCACCACCCAGCGCGCCGCACCACCGGACTGCTGCCGGAACGACGAAGACTGCGCGGGCATCGGCGGGCGCAACCGCACCGGATCGCCACCGTGCTGCGGCAGCGGCTGCTGCGGATGTCCTTGCGGCGGTTGACCCCGCGACGGAAAGCCCTGCTGCGGTGGGCCCGGTTGCGGTGGGCCCGGTTGCGGTGGGCCCTGGTGCGGAAAACCCTGCGGAGGCGACGCTTGCGGAGGCTGCGGCGCCGGAAACCCCGACCCCGGTGACGGCTGCTGTCCGTGCGGGCCCGGCGGCACCTGACCGGGTTGCACTTGACCGGGCTGGAGTTGACCGGGCTGGGGTTGACCGAGCTGCCCATGACCCGGTTGGGACACCTGCTGCTGGAACTGCCCGGAACTCGGGTACGGCTGCGCGGGCAACGACCCGGAGGGCGGGCCGGCCGGGGTCTCCCCGCTCTGCCCGGTTGCCGGCGCGAGGGCGGTTCTTGCGGCGGCGACCAGTTCCTTGCAGTCGTCGTAGCGCTGATCGGCGCTCTTCGCCATCCCGCACCGCAGCACGTCGTCGATGGCCGGTGGCAGCACGGTCAGCGAAGTCACCGCGGGCGGCGCGCCAGACAGGTGTCCCTGGATCACCTCATGCACCGGCCCCTGGAAGGGCGGACGCCCGGTGAGGCAGGCGAACAGCATGCAGGCGAGCGCGTACAGGTCGGTGCGCCCGTCGACCGGCTCGCCACGCAGGTGCTCCGGAGCGGCGTAGGTGGGCGACCCGAGGAAGTCCCCGCTGGTGGTGCGGTGTCCGGTGGCCCCGCGGCGAGTGAGGCCGAAATCAGCGAGGTACACGTGCTCATGAACGGACTCGCGACTGGTGACCAGCACGTTCGCGGGCTTGAGGTCGAGATGCACCAGCCCTCGTTCGTGCAGCAGATCGAGCGCCTCGGCGATCTGACCAAGCAGGTCCAGTGCCCGCTGCGGCGATATCGGGCCGTCCTTGACGAGGCTCGCCAAGTCGGATCCGTCCACCAGCCGCATCGCGATGTAGAGCATCCCGTCGACTTCACCGAAGTCGTAGAGCGGGACGATGTTGGCGTGGTCGATCGCCGAGGTGTTGCGGGCTTCGTCGACGAAGCGTTCGCGGAACTCGGCGTCACCGGTGATGTGCTCACCCATGACCTTGAGAGCGACCTTGCGCCCCAGCCGGACGTCGGTGGCGCGGTACATCACGCTCATCCCGCCGCGGCCGAGCACTCCCTCGATCTTGTAATGACCGAGACGGCGCCCGGTGAGGTCTTCCGACACGCAGCGCAGCCTAACGTTTCGCCGTTTCGTTCGTACGCAGGTTCGACCACACCGTAACCGACCGTTGATCTTGCCGGGCGGATCGGCTTCCACCGGAGCCACTCCGCGGAAGCACCCCCGGTGTCGCGGCCCACTTCCTCGGCCCGATTCGGTGCTGCCGAATCGGGCCGAGAAAAGCGGGAATCAGACCTTGCGGACGCCGTCAGCCTGGCTGCGACCGTCGCGACCCGCCTTGACCTCGAATTCGACCTGGTCACCTTCGGAGAGGGTCCGGAAACCGGACATATTGATCGCGGAGTAATGCACGAAAACATCGGATCCACCCTCGGTGGCGATGAAGCCGTAGCCCTTCTCCGAATTGAACCACTTGACCGTGCCAACAGCCACGGCGTCCTCCTCATGGAAATGTGGTGCGCGGCGCCTTGAGCGCCAATGGAGCAAGCGTCACGCTACCGCAGACCACTGGAGTTCGTCCCGCCTTCGGCTTTGCGACTTTTCCGCGAAATACTGGGCCGAACGGGTGTTGCCGATCAGTACGGACAGTATTCGAACCGAGAATCGAGACGCGCGACCCGAGGAACGAAAAGTCCGAGCGACCACTCGAACTCGCGAGGCAATTCACCGGCGATCCGGTTCGCGGCGAAAAAAACAATCACCTCGATGGAGCAATCGGTTCACGATTCCCCGTTCCGGCGTCGCGAATCGACCCGCAACAGCGCCGGACCACGACAATGCAACACCGGAGAATCCGCGTCAGGAACGGGAAGCGGATCCATTCGCCTGCAACCACGAAACCAGTCCGCGCGGGGGCCTGGTCTGGACGAGCACCGTCCCCGGCCCCGCGAAGTCGAACACCAGCCCCTCGCCGGTGCGCAACGACTGGGCGGCTCCCTGGCTGAGCTGCCGCAGCCGCGATTGCACGGTGTCCGCGTACGCCACCACGTGACCGGTGTCGACGGTGACGAACTCACCGGGCTGCAGCGTCATGGTGTCCAGCGCTCCGTAACAGGACAGGACCACCGGCCCCTGCCCGGTCACGTGGGTCAGGAATCCGCCCTCACCGCCGAAGAGGCTCTTGAATCCAGCCCACTGCCCGTCCAGCCGCACCGTGCTCGCCGACGCGAGCCAGGCCCCTTTGGCCACGCACCACCCGGTTTGGTCTTCGAGTTCGAGGACGTTGAGATCACCGGGCAGGCCCGGTGCGACGTCGACCCAGCCGCCCTGTTGCGGGGCGGTGTAGGTGGCCACGTGCGTCGACTCCCCGCCGAACGCGGCCCGTGCGAGAGATTTCAGCAGTCCGCTCTGCGCCTGCGCGGCCACCGCCACCCCGTAGCTGGTGGCCAGCATCGCGCCGGCCTCGACCTGCGCGGGCTCGCCCGGAGCGAGCATCAGCCGGGCCACCCCGTAGGACGGCGTGTGGCGGGTACGCACCTGCATGAATCTTCTCCTCGCAACTCCGGTCGGCCCACCACGCCGGGACCGTCCACAGCCGACCGCGACAACGGGCGACGGGTCTCGGCAGCCCGGCCCGCACCGGGGACGAAGTCTGCCACGCACGCCCGCGCAACGAGTTCCTCACGCCCGTAGCGACAGACCACCACCTCATGAACGATGATCGTGGGGTGCCGAACGGAACTGGAACCGGCCCCACTCCGGTACCCGAACACCAAGCGAAGGTCGCCGAACTACTCTCGGCCACCTCGGTCGAATCCCGACCGCTCGACGATTGCCTCGGGCTTGCGCTCGCCGACGACCTCGGATCGCCGCTACCGCTGCCGCCGTTCGACAACTCGGCGATGGACGGATACGCGATCCGCTCGGTGGATCTCGTGGAGGCGAACGAGCGGGAGCCGGTGGTCCTCCCGGTCGCCGCCGACGTCCCCGCGGGCCGGGTGGACAGTCCACCGCTGCTGCCGGGGACGGCCCATCGGATCATGACCGGCGCCCAGATGCCGCAGGGCGCGGACGCGGTCGTTCCGGTCGAACGGACGGACGGCGGCACCACGGAGGTGTCGGTGCACGCCGGAGTGCAGCCAGGGGCGCACGTCCGACGGGCCGGGGAGGACGTCGCCGCCGACGAGACCGTGCTGACCCGTGGCACGTCGCTGGGCGCGCCGCAGCTGGGGCTCGCCGCGGCCGTCGGCGCCGCTCGGCTGCAGGTGCACCGGCCGGTCCGGGTCCTCGTGCTGTCCACCGGCTCGGAACTGGTCGAGCCGGGACAACCGCTGCAGCCCGGGCAGATCTACGAGTCGAACGGGCTGATGCTGGCTTCCGCGGTGCGCGACGCGGGCGGTGAGGCGCGGCTGCTCC
Organism: Parasphingorhabdus pacifica; assembly: GCF_054779195.1. Lineage (NCBI taxonomy): Bacteria > Pseudomonadati > Pseudomonadota > Alphaproteobacteria > Sphingomonadales > Sphingorhabdaceae > Parasphingorhabdus > Parasphingorhabdus pacifica. Next base: position 87,566 of record NZ_BAAGYS010000006.1, on the reverse strand, counting down.
GCTTCGTGGCGGACGACGTCGCGGCGTTCCACTCGGCGCTGGAACCGCATCTGGACGACACGGACCTGATCATCACCTCCGGCGGGGTCAGCGCGGGCGCGTACGAGGTGGTCAAGGACGCGCTGGCCGGCAACGGGGTCACCTTCACGAAGGTCGCGATGCAACCCGGTATGCCGCAGGGAGCGGGTCGCTACCGAAACGCCGTCCCGGTCGTGACGCTGCCGGGCAACCCGGTCAGCGCGATGGTCTCGTTCGAGGTGTTCGTCCGCCCGGCGCTCCGGGGAGCTGCCGGGCACCTGCGCCGTCAACGGACCGTCCGCGAGGCGGTCGTCGACGAGTCGCTGTCCGCACCCGCGGGCAAGCGCCAATTCCGCCGCGCCCGGTTCGACCCGATCACCGGAAAGGTGACACCACACGGCGGCACCGGTTCGCACCTCCTCGCCGCGCTGGCAGGCGCCAACTGCCTGCTGGAGATCCCGGAGGACACCACGCGAGTGGATGCCGGATCCACTGTGGAGGTATGGCTGCTGGATTGACGGTTCGAGCAAATCAACGAAGACTGCCGCACCACGGAACGGGGCACCGACGCGACGCGTGCTCCCCACACCAGGCAATCGGTAGCCCCGCTCCGTCGGTCCCGTCGTTGGACGGCAGCCGACCTTCAACCTGGAGTTCTTCACATTGCGTGGCCCCTGGCGCGCCGCCCTGGCGCTGGCGCTGCACATCGGCTTCTTCGCCGTACCCATCGCCCTGGTGCTCGGCCTGCTCGCGGTCGGCGCCTACACGATCCGCTACGACCTGGGAAGCGGACTGCGTGCCCTGCTCGCCGCCGGGTTGGTGGCGGGCGTGCTCGGAATCGGCATGCGGGCGGTGCTCGGCACGCCCGTCCCCTCTCGCGGTGTCCCACTCGGCAAATCCGAGCAGCCACAACTGTGGAAGATGGTCGAGGCGATCTCGAGTGCCGCCGGTTCGCGCGCTCCGGACGAGATCCGCATCGTTTCGGAGCCGCGGGCGGGCGTGCACGAGGACACCGCCCTCCTCGGTTTTCGAACCCGTGCCCGCTCCGTGGAGCTCGGTCTGCCGCTGCTCGCGGGGATGACCGTGAGCGAGCTGCGGGCGGTCGTCGCCCGGGAATCGGCGAGAACGGGCGGCCCGGACAAGCAGACCGCCACCGCGCGGCGGATCTCCGTCGCGGTGGAACGCGCCGCCGGACAGCTCACCGGCGGCCCGACGAAGTGGCTCTTCCTCCACTACGCGCGGCTCTACCAGGCGGTTGCCGAGCCGTTGGCCGCCGACCTGGATCGGAAGGCGGATGCCGTGTCGGTCGACCTGGCGGGCAAGCGGGCCGCGGTGACCGCGGTCCGCAAGTCGGTGGCGATCGAGCTCGGTTGGCAGGACTACCGCGACGAGTACCTGAGCATGGCCGTCGACGCCGAGCACACGCCGGACGTGCTGCTGGGGTTCCGCTCGTTCATGGATCAGCCGGAGCGCAAGCGGCGATTGGCCGACCGTGCGAAGCAGGCGATCGCCGATGAGTCCGACGACGGTCAGGTCACCACGCGCGAGCGGATCGCGGGCATGAAGCGCATGAGCGACAGCGAGCGGGAGCAGGACGAGCGTCCCGGATTCGCGCTGCTGCGCAATCCGCGCAAAGCGGTCCCCGAGCTGGAGGACCGACTGCTGGCCGACGGGCTCGGCCCGCGCATGCCGTGGCCGGAACTGGCGAAGGTGGCCGGCCAGGTGCGCGCGGAGCGCCAAGCCGGCCGGTTGGCAACCGCCGTGGAGCGGAGCGGATTGGAATCGTCCCCGGCGATCGGCTCGGTCCTGGGCGTCATACACCGGGAGCAGGGCAAGGATCTGGTCAACCCGGTGCTCGACCCGGGCTTGGAGCACGATCGGGTCGCCGATGCGGCGATCGACACGCTGACGGAACTGCTCGGCGGCGCGGTCGTCGACGCCCTCATCTGTGCGGGGCGGGCTCAGCACGTGCTGGACTGGGACGGACCACCGGCGGTCCGGCTGGCCAGCGGACAGCCGCTCGATCCGGACCGGCTCGTTCGGCCTGCGGTGGCGGATCCGCGACACGTTCCCGGACTGCATCGCGCACTGGTCGATCTGGGTGCGCCGCTGCAGCACGCCCGTCCACCGGCGCCGGAGGAAGCACCGAAGCTGTCCGGGATCGTGGGGCCGGTGCAGTGCGCCTCGGGCAAGTTCGAGCTGCTGGTCACCGACCGGGGGCTGTTGCTGGTTCCGAGCCGGTCGACCGCAGGCAAGCGGCTGCTGGCGGGGGTGTCGGCTCGGGTGCGCCGGTCGGAGCTCGAGCAGCTCGCGCGGCTGGAGACCGCCGACATCGACGAGCTCCGGGAGCGCTCGGACTCGCAGTGGCTGGACAACATCGACGTCGCCGAGGCGCGGTTGGTGCAGGGCGCGGCCTCGTGGTCGTTGATGTTCGACTTCTACCTGGACGACCAGTCGGTGTCGACGGTGGACCCGGCGAGCGTGACTCGGGACGGCGACGACCTCGCGCGGCTGGAGGTGAGCAGCATGCCGGACTGCGAGGAGCGCGGCATGCCTTACCAGGGTCTCGGCGAGCTGATGGGTGCCCGGATGCGGATCGACGATCAGCGCGTCCCCACGGAGGAATGATCTCACCCTGACCAAAATGACTACGGTCCGTTACTAAACTGAATACTGATGTCCTCCAATAGCGGCTACGGACATCGTGTGATGTCTATTACACTGGTAAGTGCGTAACAACCCGTCGATCAGATACGTCTCGAATGACGTCTGCTCGTTCGCTCCACCCTGAAGGGCGATCGGGCGGCCGATACGGGACCGTGTGCCGTCGGGGGGTGCACGGGCCCCATTCGGGGAGGCCGTCGGCACCGTCGGGGAGGTAGCCGGCGACCGTGGTGTCGGGACGGCACCGGCGCTTCGGGGGTGCCAGTGCCGTCCCGACTCCTGCTCAACGCGCACGCGCGCGGCTTTCGCCCGATTCGCCCCGCGAGGTCGCTTTGCGGTGCACCTTGCCCGCCCCGATCGGCAGCCCGGACGCCTCGGAGCCATCGCATCGCGTTTCCGCTGGCACGCACGCCGATGAAGATCCACAATGCCCCCTGCCGTCGGCGGCCGAGACGCGTCGGCGATGCTGTGCGATGACGGCCGGACAACGGCCGCCATGGCGACGGCGCTCGGCGCCGACCGCATCATGACTGCCGACCAGGGGCCTAGTACCGCGATGACAACCGAGCAGCAACCGAGCGGCAACCCGCTGACCCACTTGATCGAACTCGCGAGGGACACCGTCCCGCCGATGCACCCGGCTGGCCGACCGTTCGTGCTCGGCGCCGCCGTCGCCACCCTGCTGCTGCGCCGCCGCTGGCGCGCGGCGGGTGTTCTCGGTGCGGTCGCCACCGCATGGTGCGCCTGGTTCTTCCGCGAGCCCCGACGGACCACGCCCACGCGCAGCGGCATCGCGGTGGCGCCCGCCGACGGGACCGTTTCGCGCGTCGAACCAGCCGCGCCACCTGTCGAGCTGGGGCTGGGCGAGCGGACGATGACCCGCATCAGCGTCTTCCTCACCGTCTTCGACGTCCACGTTCAACGGATTCCACTCGACGGCGAGATCACCCAGGTCGCCTACCGGCCGGGTGCGTTCCTGTCCGCCGATCTGGACAAGGCGAGCGAGGACAACGAGCGCAACTCGATGGTCATCCGGGGTGGCGGCCACGAGGTGGCGGTGGTGCAGATCGCCGGGCTGGTGGCTCGGCGCATCGTGTGCTCGGTGAACGAGGGCGACCAGGTCGTGGCGGGCCACACCTACGGGTTGATCCGGTTCGGCTCCAGAGTCGATCTCTACGTTCCCGCCGGAAGCCGCGTCCTGGTCGAGCCGGGTCAGCGAACCATCGGCGGTGAGACAACGGTCGCCGAGCTGGCCGGTGCAGGCTCATGAGTGTTTCCCGAACCACCCCAGCCGTCCGGCTGCTGCCCAACGCCATCACCGTGCTGGCGATGTGCGCGGGCCTGTCGGCCATTCAGTTCGCGCTGAACGCACAGCTCGAGGGCGCGATCGCGTCGATCGCCGTGGCAGCCGTCCTCGACGGCCTCGACGGCCGGATCGCCCGGATGCTGGACGCGACCAGCAAGATGGGCGCCGAGCTGGACTCGCTGGCCGACGCCATGTCGTTCGGAGTCGCTCCGGCGCTGACCCTCTACGTGTGGACCCTGCAGGACAACCGGGTCGGCTGGGTGGTGTCCCTGCTGTTCGCCGTGTGCATGGTGCTGCGCCTGGCTCGGTTCAACACCCTGCTGGAGGACGCCGAGCAACCGGCGTTCGCCAAGGAGTTCTTCATCGGGGTGCCCGCCCCCGCAGCGGGCCTGCTGACGCTCCTCCCGCTGATCACGACCGCGCGGTTCGGCGACACGGGCTGGTGGGCGCAGCAGCCGGTGGTCATCGGGTGGATGGTGGCGATCGCGGCGCTGGCCGTCAGCCGGGTACCCACGCTCTCGCTGAAGACGATCAAGGTCGCGCCGAAGCTGGTCGCTCCGTTGTTGGTGCTGGTCGCACTGCTGGCCGCCGGAGTCATCGTGTTCCCGCTGGTATCGCTCGCCATCGGCATGATCATCTACGTTGCGCACGTGCCCTACGCCGTCTTCCGGTACTCGTGGTTGGCCAACCACCCGGAAGCGTGGGAAGCCGCACCGCGCGAACGGCGGGCGATCCGCCGCCGGACCCAGCGCCGCCTGGGGCTGCGCCCACCGCTGCGTCGCAGCGTCGCCGGTGGTCGGCTCCGGGTGCGGAAACTCGGCCGCAACGTCACACCGGCCGAGCCGAGGCGCAGCTGGCGCAGGCTGGGTCTGCGGCGCAACCGGTCGGGCCGTCCGTGACCACCCGGTCCACGGCGGCTCGGGCTCCGCACCGGTAGGGAGGGAACCACCGTGACCGACCGCCACCTCGTGGACGTGCACGTCCTGCTGATCCGCGATCGGCGAGTGCTGCTCAGCGAACGTCGCGGCGACGAGTTCGACGGCATGTGGCACCTGCCCGCCGGCAAGGTCGACGCCGGCGAGGACCTGGTGTCGGCAGCGGTGCGGGAAGCCGCCGAGGAGACCGGTGTTTCGATCGATCCCGGCGACCTCGCCCACGTGCACGTCGTCCACGCCATTGGTTCCGGCCTCGAACCCAGGATCGGCCACTTCTTCACCGCGACCCGCTGGCGCGGCGACCCCATCAACCGGGAACCGGCCAAGTGCCACCGACTCGAATGGTTCGACCTGGACCGCCTGCCCAGCCGCATCATCGACTACCCGGCGGCCGGCCTGCACGCCTACCGGAACGGCGACGCCGGGCTGTCGTTGCTGGGCTGGCAGGCACCCGCGCCCCCGAACTGACGCGGGCGACGCTCGCGGGCGACCGCACCGCGTGCCCGCGGAACCCGTGGTGTCCTAGGCTGCGCGGGTGCCGTCCATCGCGCTGACCGCCCGCATGTCCACTTCGGCTACCGACACCCGACGGGGTGTCGTCCGGCTGCATCCCGAAGTGTTCGACGCACTCGGCCTGCGACCGTGGGACGCCGTTCGGCTCACCGGCAGCCGCGTCACCGTCGCGCTCGCGGCCGTGGCCGAGCACAAGCAGCCAACCGGGCTCGCGTTCGTCGACGACATCGTGCTGACCAACCTCGGACTCGTGGAGGGCGCCGAGATCGGGGTCAGCCCGGTCGAAGTCACTCCGGCTCGGCGCGTGACCGTCGCGGGCTCGCGGATGGCGACCGCCACCGTGACGCCCGGAACGGTTCGGCTGGCGTTGACCGGAAAGGTCTTCCACACCGGTGACACGGTGTCGCTGCTCCCGCAGGACCTCGCCCCCACGCCCGCCTCGGACGCGGGTGAGGTGCGGCGGAAGATGTCCGGAGCGATCGGCCGCACCTGGACCAACGAGCTCCTCACGATCACGGGTACCGACCCGGACGGTGCCGTGGCGGTCCGGCCGTCCACCGTCGTCGAATGGCGGGACGAGCCCCCGGAGCTTCTCGCCTCGCCTGGCTCGTACGGTTCACCCGGCACACCCTCCGGCCCGGTCGCCCCCGCAAGTCCGACCGCTCCCGGCACCCGGCCACCCGAACCCGCTGGGCAAAACGGCACCACCGAAGCACCCACCGGTTCCCCCGCCGAAGCACCGCTTCCACTCGCCGACCTGATCGGCTCCCGCCGGAGCGCCGACCGGCTCACCGAATGGCTTCGCCTGTCGTTCGACCACCCCGAGCTGCTCGAACGCCTGGGCACGCACTCCCGGCTCGGGGTCGTGGTCAGTGGCCCGGACGGCGCGGGCAAGGCCACCGTCGTCCGGGCGGTGACCCACCACGTCGGCGCCGCCCTCGTCGAAGTCGCCGCCCCCAGCATCGCCGCCCTCGAACCCCGCACCGCCTCCCAGCGATTCCGGGAACCGCTCGACCGGGCGATCGGCATCGCCGCCGGTGGCGGCAGAGCGGTAGTGCTCCTCACCGATGTGGAAGCGCTGCTCCCGGCCACGGACGCGCCGCCGCTCGCGACCGTGGTGCTCGACGCGCTCGACGAGGCGCTCGATACCCGCGGGCTGGCCGTGATCGTCACCAGCGCACAACCGGAATCGGTCGACCCGCGGCTGCGCGAGCCCGGGCTAGCCGACCGCGAACTCACGATCGGTGCGCCCGACACCGGCGACCGGACCGGGCTGTTGCGCGTGCTGCTGCGGGACACCCCGCTGGAAACCGGCATCGACCTGGGTGAGGTCGCGGAGCGCACTCCCGGATTCGTCGCCGCGGACCTCGTCGCGCTGTGCCGGGAGTCGAGCGTGCGCGCCGCGCTGCGGCACCAGAGCGCGAACGCCGATCCGGCCTCCGGAGCTCCCCCGTTGGAGAGCGGCGGCTCGACCGCGGACACCGCAGGGGAACCCAGGATCACCCAGCAGGACCTGACCGAAGCGCTCTCCTCGGTTCGCCCGATTTCCATGTCCACTTCGGACAAACTGCGTACCGGCGGCCTGACGCTGGACGACGTGGGCGACATGACCGAGGTCAAGCAAGCCCTCACCGAGGCGGTGCTGTGGCCGTTGCAGTACCCCGACTCGTTCACCCGCCTCGGCGTCGACCCGGTACGCGGCGTGCTGCTGTACGGGCCGCCGGGTTGCGGCAAGACCTTCCTGGTACGGGCGCTCGCGGGCAGCGGACGACTCAACGTGCTCTCGGTCAAGGGCGGCGAGCTGATGGACAAGTTCGTCGGCGAGTCCGAACGCGCCGTGCGGGAGTTGTTCCTCCGCGCCTCGAACGCCGCGCCCACGCTGGTGTTCCTCGACGAGGTCGACGCGCTCGCGCCCCGACGAGGGCAGTCCTCCGACTCCGGCGTCGGCGACCGGGTGGTGGCCGCGCTGCTGACCGAACTCGACGGGGTCGAACCGATGCGGGATGTCGTGATCCTCGGCGCCACCAACCGCCCCGATCTCGTCGATCCCGCACTGCTTCGACCGGGCAGGCTGGAGCGCGTCGTCTACGTGCCGCCACCCGACGCCGAAGCCCGCTTCGAGATCCTTAGCTCGGCAGCCGCCAACACTCCCCTGGAGTCCGATGTGGACCTCCGGGCGCTGGCCGAGTCGCTGGAGGACTATTCCGCCGCCGACTGCGCCGCCCTCCTCCGAGAGGCCGCGCTCACGGCGATGCGCGAATCGCTGTCGGCGGCCGAGGTGTCGGCCAGGCACCTGGACGCCGCACGCGAAGCGATCCACCCGTCGCTGGACCCCGAGCAGCTGGCCGCCCTCGAGTCGTACGCGAGCAGCCGCCCCTGACCGCGCCGCACGGGTGAGGGCCGGCCGGGGTGGTGGGCTGCGGTTGCCCACACCACCAGCGGCGGCCGGTCCGTCACTTCGAAGCGGGAGCACCCTGGTAGTCGTTGGTGACGATCACGATCAGACCGGCGCTCGCGTCCTCGATCCCACCGAAGCGCGGCTCGACCCTCGCCCGGAAATGCTTACCGATCTCGCGCGCAGTGGCTTCCTCCCGCGTGTCCGGACGGAAGTAGACCGTCGTGGTGTAGATCCGCCCGTCCGAGTAGTTGCCGATCTCCGGCACCTCGTAACCGGCCCCGCGGAAGTCGTCGGCCGCACGATGGGCCAGTCCCTTGATCGTGCTGTTGTTGTAGACGCGCACGACCGGCTTGCTGATGCCGTCGGGCTTGTCCGGGCTGTTCTGCGGCGAGGCGTGCGGCCTGCCCGGAGCAGGTGGCTGCGGCGCGGACCCCGGCCGCTCGCCCGCCTGCCCGTCGGACGGCGGCTCCGCGGGATCCGGCGAACCCGCCGGTTCGGAAGGCTTCTCGGACTCGTTCTGCCCGGGCGACTGCTCCTGCGGCGGTTGCTGCGGTTGTTCCGTCACGACCGACGAGGACGGCGAGTTCCCCACGTCGCCGGGTGGCGGCGCGGCACTGTCCTGCCCGCCTCCCGTGAACAGCGTGGCCACGCCGAAGACGGCGGCGAGCGCACCGACGCCGATCAGCGCGTAGCCACCGAGCTTGGTCGCGGACGAACCGGTGGGTGTCTCCCCAGAAGTCATCAGTGCAACTCGATTCCCAGTCGGCGAGCGGCCCGGGCGCGCTGCCGGCTCGCCCGCACCTTGCGCAGACGTTTGATCAGCATCGGGTCGGCCCGATACGCCTCGGGTTTGTCCACAATGGCGTTGAGTACCTGGTAGTACCGGGACACCGACATGCCGAAGAGCTCCCGGACCGTGTTCTCCTTGGAACCCGAGCGCTTCCACCACTGCCGCTCGAAAGCGAGGATGCCGCGCTCCCGGTCGGTGAGGGCGCCGTCATCGGGCACCGCATCGTGTTCCGGCTGCCGCGGCTCCGTGATGCGCGGGATCGGCTGGGTGATCGGATCGACGAGGCTGACGTGTGGACGGTGACCCACCTCGTTCTCGGACGTGCCCGGCGCCGAACCCGACCGATGCTCGGGTCGGTCCGCGAGGTTCGCCATCCGCTCGCACTCGCGGGCGATCTCCTGCGCGGTCAGCATCTGGGCGGCGTCCATCTCGCTCCTCGCCTCGCGATACGGGTGTCCCGCGTTCCGCACTCATCACAGTCCTGGCATTGCCGGACACCATTACACCATGCGCCGATCAACACGGGGAGGCGATCACACCGCGCGTCGCAGCCACTCGGGCACGGCCCGTGACCGTCCGACGCGACGCGCCGGAAATCGACACCGAGCGATAAGGTCCGGCCCATGGCCGTACACCCGATCCGCATCGTCGGCGACCCCGTGCTGCACAACCCGACCCGCCCGGTTCGGGAGTTCGACGAGGAGTTGCGCAGACTCGTCGAGGACATGTTCGAGACCAACACCGCCGCCAACGGCGCCGGGCTGGCGGCCAACCAGATCGGCTTCGACCTGCGGGTGTTCGTCTACGACTGCGATGACGACGATGGGGTGCGGCACCGCGGCGTCGTGGTCAACCCCGTGCTGGAAACATCCTCCGTTCCGCAGACCATGCCCGACCCCGATGACGACTGGGAAGGCTGCCTCTCCGTTCCCGGCGAAGCGTTCCCCACCGGCAGGGCGCACTGGGCCAAGGTGACCGGGTCCGACGCGGACGGAAAGCCGGTGGAGGTGGAGGGCACCGGCTTCTTCGCCCGCTGCCTGCAGCACGAGACCGACCACCTGGACGGATTCCTCTACCTGAACCGCTTGCTCGGGCGAAACGCCCGCGCGGCGAAGAAGACCGTCAAGCGCAACGGTTGGGGCGTGCCCGGGCTTTCCTGGGACCCCACCGAATTCGGCGACCCCTTCGCGTAGTCGTTTTGGCTCGTCCCGGTTTCGCAGCGGTCCAGTAGCGGAACCCGGATCGAGCTGCGTCCTCCAGTTCCAGGTCGAAGGGCTTCGGCTACCCACACGGGCTCGCCGAACGGCGCGCGCGTGGTCTCGCGGAAGCCATCGGCCGGGTCCGAATGCAGCGCCACCTCCGGGCCGCCCTCGGCGAACCGGTCGATCAGCAGGTAGAGCGGCACTCCCGCGTGCGCAGCTTGGTCTTGCGGTCCGTGTCGGCATTGCCCTTCGACGTGATCTCCACGACCAGCAGCGCCTTCTCCGCCGGCAGCTTAGCGCGAAAGCACGCACCGCCTCAGCCATCGAGCTGGCCCGCCGCCCGTCCACTTGATCGCGGTCTTGCGTCGCGGCGCCGAACCACTAGGGTGTGCGGCGGGCCGTTCGCGGCCCACCACCAACACATCCGCGGGAGCTCGCACCGGAAGCGAGCTGAGAGGGCGGCTGGACGATCGGGTCCGGGGCCGCCGACCGCAGAACCTGACCGGATAATGCCGGCGTAGGGAGTGAACGGCCATGGCCGACGTGCGTCCAGTACTGCCCGGAGACAGCCAGAACGGCACCACCGAGAACGACGCCGAAGTCTCCGGCAACGTGACCACCGGTTCCATCAGCGGTTCCCGAAAAGTCCACCACACCACCGAATCCGGCCTGCGCGTGCCCGCCCGCCGGATCGACCTGTCCAACGGCGAGCACCTCGACGTCTACGACACCTCCGGTCCGTACACCGACGACGACGCGACCATCGATGTCCACACCGGACTCGACCGCACCCGTTCGCACTGGCACGACGGGCGGGAGAACCGCACCCAGCTCGGCTGGGCCAAAGCCGGCGTCGTGACCAGAGAGATGGAGTTCATCGCCGCGCGCGAGGACATGACCCCGGAGTTCGTCCGTGACGAGGTCGCGTCGGGACGAGCGGTGATCCCGGTCAACCGGTACCACCCGGAGAGCGAGCCGATGATCATCGGCAAGAACTTCCTGGTCAAGGTCAACGCCAACATCGGCAACTCGGCGGTCACCTCCTCGGTCGCCGAAGAGGTCGAGAAGATGGTCTGGGCGACCCGCTGGGGTGCCGACACGGTCATGGACCTGTCCACCGGCAAGCGGATCCACCAGACGCGGGAGCGGATCCTGCGCAACTCGCCGGTGCCCATCGGCACCGTCCCGATCTACCAGGCACTGGAGAAGGTCGACGGCGATCCCGCGAAGCTGACCTGGGAGATGTACCGGGACACGGTTATCGAACAGTGCGAGCAGGGCGTCGACTACATGACGGTGCATGCGGGCGTGCTGCTGCGCTACGTCCCGTTGACCGCGCAGCGCGTCACCGGGATCGTCTCCCGCGGCGGCTCGATCATGGCGGCCTGGTGCCTCGCGCACCACCAGGAGAGCTTCCTCTACACCCACTTCTCCGAGCTGTGCGAGATCCTGCGGGACTACGACGTCACCTTCTCCCTCGGTGACGGCCTGCGTCCCGGTTCGATCGCGGACGCCAACGACCGGGCCCAGTTCGCCGAACTGGAAACCCTCGGCGAACTCACGCACATCGCCCGCGAACACGACGTGCAGGTGATGATCGAGGGGCCCGGCCACGTGCCCATGCACAAGATCGCCGAGAACGTGCGGCTCGAAGAGGAGCTGTGCGGCGAGGCACCGTTCTACACGCTCGGCCCGTTGACCACTGACATCGCGCCCGCGTACGACCACATCACCTCCGGCATCGGAGCGGCGGTGATCGCCCAGGCCGGTACCGCGATGCTCTGCTACGTGACTCCCAAGGAGCACCTCGGGCTGCCGAACCGGGACGACGTCAAGACCGGCGTGATCACCTACAAGATCGCCGCCCACGCCGGTGATCTCGCGAAGGGGCATCCGCGGGCGCAGGAGTGGGACGACGCCTTGTCGAAGGCGCGGTTCGAGTTCCGCTGGACGGACCAGTTCCACCTTGCGCTGGATCCGGACACGGCCAAGGCGTACCACGACGAGACCCTGCCCGCCGAGCCAGCGAAGAGCGCGCACTTCTGCTCGATGTGCGGACCGAAGTTCTGCTCGATGAAGATCACCCAGGACGTGCGCAAGTACGCCGAAGAGCACGGGCTGACCAGCGTCGAAGCCATCGACGCCGGGATGCGGGAGAAGTCCGAGGAGTTCACCGGATCCGGGGGGCGGGTCTACCTCCCCGTGGCCGAGTGACGCGTGCCCCGGCGGCGTGAGCGGAGATCACCACCGGCACGCCGTAACATGAACCCCGATGTATGAGTCTCCCGCCGGGCAGCCGGTCCAGCCCGCCGACGACACCGCTCCGCCCCGGGTCCTGACCATCGCCGGTTCGGACTCGGGCGGTAGCGCGGGCATGCACGCGGACCTCCGCGCGTTCTTCTCCTGCGGCGTCCACGGTATGACGGCCGTGACCGCGGTGACCGTGCAGAACACGGTCGGTGTCACCGGCCTGGTGGAGATCCCGGCGGAGACCGTCGCCGCTCAGGTCGACGCCGTGGCCGGTGACATCGGCGTCGACGCGGTCAAGACGGGTGTGCTGGCCTCGGCGGCGACCATCGACGCCGTGGTCGACGTCTGCGACGTCCACGGGATCGGCCGCCGCGGTCGCACACCGTTCGTGGTGGATCCGGTCGCGGCCTCGCGCAGCGGCGAGCCGCTGCTGCACCCGGAGGCGCTGGACGCCCTGCGCAACCGGATGTTCCCCCGTGCCACGTTGGTCACGCCGAACCTGGACGAGGTCCGGTTGCTGACCGGTGTGGACGCGCGCACCCGCGCGGACCTGCTGGACGCGGCCAAGGCCGTGCACGACTTCGGTCCGGAGTGGGTGCTGATCAAGAGCGGCCACCTGCCCGACGATCCGGAATGCGTCGACCTCCTCTTCGACGGCGAGACCGCCGAGCAGCTGCCCGGCCCCCGCTACTCCACCGTGCACACCCACGGGGCAGGCGACGTGTTCGCTTCGGCGATCACCTCGGCACTGGCCAAGGGCATGCCGATGCCGGAGGCCGTCCGGTACGGCAAACGGTTCGTGACCCGCAGCGTGGAGCACGCCTACCCGCTCGGAGCCGGCATCGGCCCGGTCTCGACGTTCTGGCGGATCGACCAGCAACCGTTCTGACCGGTTCCGGCCGCCACCTCGTACTCGCGGTTGCCGCATCCCACCTGAGCGAGTGATTTCGGTCCCCGGTCGTAACTCGAATGGCGTGTCTCGTCGACATACCCAGTGAGACGCGCGTACTCCTTCTGCGCTGCTTCCTTTTCGTGTTCGAGGCAGTGGAGAGCGCGCGGGAATTCGACGCTCGGCAACAAGGACAGGGGTCATCACAGGCGTGGCTGGATCGGTGTGGCAACGACTACGAGCACAGCTGGCTACCGAATCCGGGGCACCGGACCCGCGACAACGCCAGTTCGCCACGCTCGTGATTCTCGCGGTGATCACCGCGACCGGTTTCGGCTGGCTCTTCGACCTGGGCAGCGTCGCAGTGCTGGCCGGCCTGACCACCGTGTTCGCGCTCATCGCGACCGGTGGCCAGTCACTGCGCTCGGACCTGCGACGGTTCGTCTGGTTCGCACCGGCGCTCGTCGCCGTCATGACCTGCGGACCCCTACTGATCAACATTCCGGTCCTCGCCGGACTGCTGGTGGCGATCGTGGTGTTCGGCACCGGAATGCTGCCCGCTCTCGGTGACCAGTACCGGGTGGGCGGGCAGACCTTCGCCGCCGCCACCCTCGTGGCCACGACGACCGGGATCGCCCACGAACAGCCCGCGCCCGTGCTGCTCGCGGCCACCGTGGTGGGTACGGCGTTCGCGCTGCTGCTGCGGATCCTGCTGGGACTGGGCGACAGCACCCGGGCCACCCGCGGGACGGTCGCCCGCACGCTGACCGAACCCGGGGCGGGCATCGTCGAGCAGGCGGCGACCGCCTGGCGCGCGGACGGTTCGACGACCTGGCTCGGCCAGGTGCTCGCGGGCGCGACCCGCTTCCGCGCCGCTCGGGAAACGCTGCTCGCGCAAGCGCAACGCGCGGATCGAACCGAAGCCTCGCGCCTGCGACAGATCGTCGCCGAAGCCGACCTCGTCGCCGGGGAGCTGGCGATCGCGGTGCGTTCCAAGGCGTGCACCGGCCTGCCCGCCGTGGCCCGCCGCGATCCCGCCGACGCCGTGCTCCGGCGCGGCGGCCGCCAGGACCTGCCGGACGCCGCCCGCAGCATCAACCAAGGTTTCGACCGCGTCCGCAACGCCGTCGTCCAGCGCGACGAGAGCAGCACCACTCCCCCCGCGCCCGGCGGCCGTCGCCAGCGCGCGATCGGTGCCGCGCGAGCCCACCTGTCGTTGCGCTCGTCGTTGTTCCGGCACGCGCTGCGCTGCACGCTCGCCGTCGTGCCGGGCATGGTGATCGTGCTGCTGCTGCACGATCCGTCCGCGTCCAGCCTGTTGCTCGGTCTGTACGTGGTGCTCGCCCCGGCCGCGCGGGACAGCATGACCGGTGCGCTCGAACGCACCGGTGGCGCGGTGCTCGGGGTGGTGGCGCTGGCGACGCTGATCACGCTGCTGCCCGGCGCCTACCTGCTGGTGCCGCTGGTGCTCGCCGGAATGCTGCTGAGCATCGACCGGCTGCGGGCCGACTACCAGGTCCTGCTCGGTTCGCTGATCGCGGTGACCGTCGTCGACCAGGCGATGCGGCTCGACCGACCGCTGGTCAACGTGGCGATCAGCTTCGCGTCCAACACCGCCGTCGGTGCGGCCATCGCGCTGTGCATCGGTTACGTCAGCTACCTGGTGCTGCCCAGCAGCGTGACCCCGGACGTGCGCGGAGCCGTGCGGACCACGGTCTGGTCGGTCTCCGAACTGCTGCGCAGCGTGCGTGCCGCCGGGCGCGGTGCCCACCTCGCCGATGCGATGCAGGCCGCACACGTGCTCGCGTTGCGCCGCACCCAGGATCTCCTCGGATATCCGGCCCTGCTCGACGGCACCGGCGAGCAGGACGAGGGTGAACGCGCCACCCGGGCGGCGGCCGTCGCGCTCGACTCACTGCGCCAGGATGTCGCCACCCTCGCGTTTCGGCCCGAGAACGAGCAGGCGGTGGCGGTGCCCGCGCTGCAGGCCGTGGACGACCTGTTGGGCGGTCGCACCACTGCGTCGATCCCGGACGTACCGAACGGCAGCGCGCCGGCGACCGAACTACTGGCGAGCTCGCTGGTGGAGAACGCGCTGCACGCGCGGTCCGCGATCGACCAGACCTTCGGCTACGACAGCCCGTGGAAGAGTTACACGATCTCGTTCGTGCGTCCCGAACGACTCCACATCCGCTGACGCCGCCGCCCCCGGTGGGGTCTCCCCGCCCGGGGGCGGCGGGTCAGTTCGGCAGGCGGGCCGGGCTGGAAGCGTGCGCCCAGAAGCGCTCGGGAACACGCCCCGCTTGGGAGGCCAAGCGCCCAGCTTCGACCGCCGCCCGCATCGCCGCCGCCATCCGTTCAGGGTCGTTCGCCCTGGTCACGGCCGTAGCCAGCAGCACGGCGTCACAACCCAGCTCCATCGCGAGCGCGGCGTCGGAAGCCGTTCCGATGCCCGCGTCGAGCACGATCGGTACCGAGGCCCGGGCCACGATCATCTCGATGTTGTGCGGGTTCCGGATGCCCAGTCCGGTGCCGATCGGCGAGCCGAGCGGCATCACCGCCGCGCACCCGGCTTGCTCCAGCTTCGCCGCCAGCACCGGATCGTCGTTGGTGTAGGCCAGCACGACGAAGTCGTCGTCGACGAGCTGCTCGGCGGCGTCGAGCAGCTCCACCGGATCGGGCAGCAGCGTGTCGTCGTCGGCGACCACTTCGAGCTTGACCCAGTTCGTTCCGAGCGCCTCGCGGGCCATCCGCGCGGTGAGCACCGCCTCCGCCGCCGTGCGGCAGCCCGCGGTGTTCGGCAACGCCTCGATACCCAGTTTCCGAAGCAGGTCGAGCACCCCCGGACCGCCACCGGCGTCGGCCCGCCTCATCGCGACGGTCGTCAACTCGGTACCCGAAGCCACCAGGGCTCGTTCCAACACCGACAGGTTCGACGCGCCTCCGGTTCCGGTGATCAACCGGGACCCGAACTCGCGGCCCGCGACAATCAGCGGGTCGTCCATGAGCTCAACCTCCTTGCACTGCACTGAGGACCTCGACGGTGCCACCAGGCCGCAGCGGCGTCTCCGCCCACTGCCCCTTCGGCACCAGGTTGCCGTCGATGGCGACGGCGATCCCCTGCTCCGGCATCTCCAGTTCCGCCAGTGCGGCGGCCACCGTGGTCTCCTCGGGGAACTCCCGCTGCGTCCCGTTGATCACGACGTTCATGCCCTGTCCTCTCCTCTCGCCGGCTGGGCCGCCTTCGCTTCGACCGGCGGTGATTCACCTCGTAGCAGTGCGAGCACGGAATCGGCGGTCACCGGCGCGAGCAGGAAACCGTTGCGGTGGTGCCCGGTCGCGGCGAGCACACCGGGAGCCAGCCACCCCACCAGCGGAAGGTTGTCGTCGGTGCCCGGCCGCAGTCCCGCTGCCGACTCGACCAGCGCGTATTCGGCGATTCCCGGCATCAGCCGTTCGGCGTCGGCGAGCAGGTCCCGAACCCCGCCCGCGGTGACCTCGGTGTCGAAACCGACCTCGTACTGGGTCGCCCCGACCACCAGGCCGTCATCCCTGGGCACCAGGTACGCCTGCCGCCCGCGAACCGGTCCGCGGATGGTGCGCCGAGGTGGCGGCATCGCGAGCTGCCGGGCGCGCAACCGGAGTACTTCCCCCTTGATCGGTCGGATTCGGCCGTGCAGCGCCGGGTGCAGGGCCGCGGAGTGCGCCCCGGCGGCCACGACGACCTGGTCGCACCGGATTTCCGAATCGGCCAGCGCCACCTTTCCGGTGCGGGCCGCCACCGCGCGCCGCTGGACGAACTCCACACCCGAGGCGGTCGCCGCCGCGCGCAGGGCGGCCAGCGCCACCCGGTTGTCCACCGCGAGGTCCCCCGGAACCGCGAGTCCCGCACGGATCGAAGGGTCCAGCGCGGGCTCTTCCCTGCGCAGTTCGCGCCCGGACAATTCGGTGACCGATCGCCCCAGGCCGGCCAGGTGCTCGGCGAGCCTGCGGAGGTCGGCGCGGTCGGCGCTGTCCACGCCGACCACCAGCGTGCCCTCCTCGCGCAGCCCCGCGGGAAGACCGGAGGCACGCGCCAGTCGCTCGGCGAAGGCGGGCCACCGGTGGAGCGACACCGCGCCCAGGTCGAGCAGGGCCTCCTCCCCGGGCCACGCCTCGGCGATCGGCGCCAGCATGCCGCCCGCGACCCAGGAGGCACCGGAGGCCGGCTGGTCGTCGATCAGCACGACTTCGAATCCGGCGTCGGCGGCTCGCCAGGCGACGGACAAGCCGATGACGCCGCCGCCGATGACGGCGACGCGCTCGGCACGTTGTTCGGGCATTTCACGCTCCCTGCGCCGGCATGACCCGGATCAGGTACGACGGTCGGGGCGTCCCGCCCCCTCTCAGTCCGGGCTTGCCGGACTCCCGTGCGGACCAGCAACCACACTACCGCTCCCACCCGGCGGACCACCACGATCTCTCCGAACGGGCGGAGCGCTACTCGACGGCTAGGCTGGTGACATGCCTGGATTGGACGGCTTCGGTATCCGCGCACGGCTCGACGACGCACGGCTATACCTCTGCACTGATGCGCGTACCGCGCAGGACGATCTCGCGGACTTCGCGGAAGCGGCGCTGTCCGGCGGCGTCGACATCATCCAGCTCCGCGACAAGAGCCCGGACGGGGCTCCGATGGAGGCGCGACAGGAGTTGGCCGCGCTGGAGGTCCTGGCGGAGGCGTGCGTGCGGCACGGAGCGTTGCTCGCGGTCAACGACCGGGCCGATATCGCGCTGGCGGCCGAGGCGGACGTGCTGCACCTGGGGCAGGACGACATCCCGGTGGAACTCGCCAGGCGGATCGTGGGTGACCAGGTCGCGGTCGGCCGGTCGACACACGATCTCGTCCAGGCCGATTCGGCCGCCACGGAGCTGGGGGTCGACTACTTCTGCACCGGACCGGTGTGGACGACGCCGACGAAACCGGGCCGAGAAGCCGCGGGCCTCGAACTGGTGCGGCACGCGGCCGAACACCGGGGGCACGGGCGCCCGTGGTTCGCGATCGGCGGCATCGGGGCGGGCAACCTCGACGACGTGCTGGCCGCGGGAGCGGAACGGGTCGTGGTGGTCCGGGCCATCACCGAGGCGGACGATCCACAAGCGGCCGCCGAGTCCCTCCGGGCGCGCCTGCTCTACTGATGGTCCGCACGCGGTTTCGCGCGGAACCGCATCGGTGCGGTTCCGCGCGAATTCCTCGTTCGGCCGGCTCCGTTGCCCGGTTCGATCGCCCGGTCGGATCCGAATCCGGTCAGCGGGTGAGCAGGGTGAGCCCGTAGGTGCTGAGAATCTCGTTGACCGGCTGGAAGTACGTCGTGCCACCGCTGGTGCAGTTGCCCGATCCGCCGGAGGTGACGCCCTGCGCCTGGTCGCCGGACAGCCAGGATCCACCGGAGTCACCGGGCTCGGCGCAGACGTCGGTACGGGTCAAACCGTTGACGGTGCCCTGCGGGTAGCTGACGGTCTGGTTCTTGGCCTGCACGGTGCCGCAGTGCCAGCCGGTGGTCGAACCCGACCGGCAGATCGACGCGCCCACGGGGGCTTCACTGGATCCCGCGACGGCTTCGGTGCCGCCGGAGTAGTTGTTGACCAGCGGCTGCGGTGTCTCACCCGAGGAGACCTGGACGTAGCCGTAGTCGTTGCCCGGGAACGAGGAGCCGGCGAAGGTGCCGCTCGGTTGGCTGGTGCTGTCGCCGGTGTCCCCGCAGTGCCCGGCCGTCACGAAACCGCCCTGCACGGAGAATCCGACCGAACAGCGCGCGCCACCGATGTAGAAGGCGTTGCCGCCGATCACATCGGCGAGCGTTCGCGGGGATTCGGTCGACTCGACCACGTCAACCGCAGCGGTGTTCACGTCCGATTCGCGGACGAACTCGGTAGCTTCCGCGGACGTTCCCGGAGCGGTCGTGACGATCACCGAATTGCTGCGGCTGTCCACGTACCAGCCGCTGACCGATTGGGGCAGATCGCCGGTGTTCGCATTCAGTTCCTCGGCGATCGAGGCCAATTCCCGACTGGTGTGTTCGACCATCCGGGCTTCGGCGCCGACTGCTTCGGCCCGGTTCGCGGCGGCCTGGTCGGTGACCCCGACGACGAGTTTGCCCGACCCGGCGTCGTAGTGCGATCCACCGAAGGAGCCCGCGAGGTCCTCCCGCAGCTTCTGGTCCGCTCCACTGGCGCGGGCTTCCGAGGCCAACCGTTGCCGTGCCTGGTCAGCGGTGACGCCGAGGTCCCGCTGCATGGCCTCCAGCATGGTTTCCGCTTCGGCCGTGCGGGGTGCGGGTTCGGAAGCGGTCGCCGGCGCGGTGAACGCGGCGAAAGTTCCCGCTGCCAATACCACGGCTCCGGTCATTCGCGCCGTGAATCTACGTTTCATTGCGGTCTCCCTCGTCGTGATGGATCTCCGACCCCCGTCGGTGAGCCAGTATCGAGGTGACCGTGTGTCCGTTTCATCCTCCTTTCGTTGCATTTGGCGACGAAAACTTTTCGGCACCGGACGGCATCCGGGTTACTACTTCTATTACCCGCCGAACTCCTGGTTTTCGCCAGTTATCCCATTTTCCGGATCTATCGACTCGGTAATTTCCGGTTCCGCCGTCGACGTTTCATCCGTCGTCGCGGGATCCTCCGATGCTGGTGTCGGCATTTCGGAGGGTTCCGAGGCGGGCACTTGCTCGCTCGTGGCCGATTCCGGGTGCTCGTCCGGCGCGGGTTCGGGTTGGACCGAGTGCCCGTGGTCCGGTTGCTCCGATTGCTCCGGTTCCGCCGGTTTGACCGGTTCCGTTCGCGCGGCCGGCTGCGGGGCGGGCCGGACGAGGTGGCCGACCGTGGTCCCCGACTTGCCGCCGGAGACGGGCTTTCCGGCGAGGCCCTCGAAGCCGGTCACCGCGAGCATGCCGAGGCCGAAGACCATGGAACTGGTGACGGCCAACATGCCCCAGCGGATCGTCCGGCGGGAGCCGGTCGGGGGCGGGGCCGCGTGCGGTTCGGTTTCCCGCTCGGCGACCACGATGCGCGCGGTGCGGGCGTCGTCCGGCTGATCACCGGTCGTCTCCGATCCTTCCTGCACCTGTTCACCACCGGGCCACTGCATCCCGGAGGGGCTTTGCCGGATCCAGCGGGTACGCGCCGGGTCGGCCCGCTCCCCGGTCGACTCGGCCGCACTCTGTTCGCCGGACACCGACAGGCGCCGCGTCGCGGGCGGGAACTCCGGAGCGTTCCCCTCGAACGCCCGCGTGGGGGCGGCGTCCGAAATGCCCTGCCCCGTCCGGTCGTACACCCGGATCCCCTGTGTCGGCGTTTTCAACGGAACCGCCGGCGTCTGCCTGGTGGCGCGCTTCAACGCGGCCTTCGCCGCGGCGGCGTTGGCCTTGGCCGCAGCAACGTTGGCCTTCTTCTTCGTGTTCTCCAACGAACGCTGGTACAGGGCACCCCCTACGGTGATGACCACGCTCGTCAGTCCAGCGCCCCACACCGTGCCCATGACGCCGAGCTGGGATCCCAGAAAGGCCGCCGTCGCCGAAGCGAGCGCACCGCCCGCGACCTGAGCACCGGAGATGTCCATTTTCTTGTCGGTCTCGGTCGCCCCGTCTTTCGCGACTTCCGGCTTTTTCTCCGCTGCCACGGCTCCCACCCATCACGATGCTGATTGCCCCAACCCCTCAACGTGCGGGATCGCCGCCGTTCTCCGGAAAGTCACCTCCCGGTGAGAACCCCCACGACATGTAACGCCCGGATCACGAAAATGATCAACATGCCAGGTCTTCCGCCTCTGGTGCCGACCACTCCTCGGCCCGGCGGGTACCGAACCGGCGGATTCCGGGGCAAGCTCGACGGCGTGAATCCGGTGCCCGCTCCTCCACAAGTAACCGCAGCCGACATCACGGCGGCGCAGCGCACGCTCCGCTCGGTGCGGGCCGGGCCGGTGCGGACACCGCTGATTCCGGTGACCGGCGGCGATCCCGCCCGGCCGCTGTGGTTGAAGCCCGAAGGTCTGCAACCGA
This sequence comes from Parasphingorhabdus pacifica, assembly GCF_054779195.1. Taxonomy (NCBI): domain Bacteria; kingdom Pseudomonadati; phylum Pseudomonadota; class Alphaproteobacteria; order Sphingomonadales; family Sphingorhabdaceae; genus Parasphingorhabdus; species Parasphingorhabdus pacifica. The sequence goes on along the minus strand of NZ_BAAGYS010000006.1, from coordinate 66,562 downwards.
CCGGTGCGTTCAAGATCCGGGGCGCGATGTTCGCGACCGCCATGCTCGACGATGCCGCCCGATCACGCGGGATCGTGGCTTATTCCAGTGGAAACCACGCCCGTGCGATCGCGTACGCGGGGCGCGCGTTCGGGGTGCCCGCCACGGTCGTCGTGCCGCACAGTGCCCCCGAGGCGAAGGTCGCGGCGGCACAGGCGCTGGGTGCCGAGATCGTGCCGGTCGAGGTGCACGAGCGGGAGGCCCGCGCGTACCGGATCGCCGAGGATCGCGGCGCGCACCTCATCGCTCCCTTCGACGATCCGCACGTGATCGCCGGCCAGGGAACGGTGGGGTTGGAGCTGGCTGAGGACCTGGACGTCGACGTGGTGCTGGTGCCGGTCAGCGGCGGCGGGTTGATCTCCGGAGTCGGCGTGGCCGTCAAAGCGCTCCGGCCGGAGGCTCGGGTGATCGGGGTCGAACCGGAGCTCGCGGCCGACGCGCGCGAAAGCTGGCTCGCCGGTCACCGCCGTGGCTGGCCGACCGAGGCGCGCACCCGGACGATGGCCGACGGACTCACCGCCGAACCTTCGGAGCTGACGTTCCGGCACCTGACCGAGGTGGTCGACGACATGGTCACCGTCGACGAGGCACAGATCGCCGACGCCGTTCGCTTCCTGGCTCTGGACTGCCGCATGGTCGCGGAGCCGAGCGGTGCTGTGACCACGGCAGCCGCGTTGAACCTGCCACTACCGCCGGGCCGGACGGTGGCGGTGGTCTCGGGAGGGAACATCGACGCCACAACCCTGACCACCCTCATAAACCCCACCTGAGCACGCAGCCACGGTGCAATAACCCCGACCGGTCAGGTTGCACTTTCAAGCGGCGCCAGCCGCTTTTCACCACGCACAATTCCTGTCCCGCCGCGGTTCCGCCACGGAACCCACCACCCAGCCGCAACCAGAAACCCTCAAGAAGGCGGGTTGAGGCCGGCTACGAATTTGTACCGGTCCCCCCGATAGATCGACCGCACCCACTCCACGGGATGCCCTTCGGTGTCGAACGAGTGCCTGGAGAGCAGCAGCATGGGCAATCCGACGTCGGCGCCGAGCAGATCGGCCTCTTCCGGGCTGGCCAGCGCTGTCTCGATGGTTTCCTCCGCGTGGCCGAGTTCGACCCCGAAGTGCTCGCGCAGGATCTGGTAGAGGGAACCACCCCGTTCGAGCTTGGTGGTCAGGCCTTTGAAGCGGGACAGCGACAAGTGGGTGGTTTCGATCGCCATCGGTTCGCCGTCGGCCATCCGCAGCCGTCGCAGCCGCAGCGCCGTCTCCCCGGGCCGGGACCCCAGCAGGGCCGCCAGCTCGTGACCGGAGGGCTCCTCCACCACCTCCAGCAGGCGGGACGTGGGCTGGCGGCCCTGCGCCCGCATGTCCTCGGTGTAGCTGCTCAGCTGCAGCCGCTGGGCGACCTTGGGTTTCGCGACGAAGGTGCCCTTTCCCTGTACCCGGAGCAGGCGGCCTTCGACGGTGAGTTCGGCCAGCGCCTGGCGCACGGTGGTGCGGGAGACGTCGAACTCCGTGGCGAGCGTGCGTTCGGTGGGAATCGGCGACCCCGGCGGCATCGAGCGAAGCATGTCCAGGAGGTGCTGTTTGAGACCCCAGTACTTGGGCTCGCGCTGTGCTCGTGCCGGGGTGTCGGCACCCCCGGTCGCCGACGTTTCGAGCATCGTTCCTCCTACACCGAGTGGTCACCGCGCGAGCACGCCTGCCGAGGCCTGACACTTCAGCATGCCCGAAAGTCGGCGGACTGGACGGGTTCGGGGATCACTTTCCCGGACGGAATCACATCCGCGCCACCTTCCTGGCGCGTGCGAGGTTGAGTCACACTGGGTCAGGTTGGTCTAGACCTAATTCGAGGAGCCCGGTATGCCCCAACGCCCCACTCCCGGCACCGCTGCCCCGTCCGGCGCCCCTGACCCGTCCGGCGCCGCTGCCCCTCCCAATACTGCTGCCGCTCCCGATACTGCTGCGTCGCCCGGCGCGCGGATGGCCGCCGAGATCGACGAACAACCCGGGGTGTTCGGCGACCTGATCGCGGAACAGGCCGAAATCCACCGCGTCGCCGGTCGACTGGCCAAACGGCGTCCCAGGTTCGCGTTGCTCGCCGCGCGGGGCTCCAGCGACCACGCGGCGATGTACGCCAAGTATCTGATCGAAGTACTGCTCGGACTGCCGGTCGGCTTCGTTTCCCCATCCACCACGACGCTCTACGAGGCTCGGCCCGACCTCACCGATGTGCTGTTGCTGTCGATCAGCCAGAGCGGGGGCTCGCCCGACCTCGTCGAGGTGACCGAAGTCGGACGCAGGTGCGGGGCGACGACCGTGGCGGTCACCAACACCACCGATTCGCCGTTGAACTCTGCCGCCGAGTTCGCGGTGGACGTCCGAGCCGGCCAGGAGCAGGCGGTCGCCGCCACCAAGAGCTACAGCGCCACCCTGCTCGCGCTGTACCTGCTCATCGACGCCGTGCGCGGCGGGACAGGGAGCCGGGCGACCGACATCCCGGCCCTCGCCACCCGAACCCTCGGCGACAGCGCCGCCGGGATCGACGAGGCCGTGCGGCGCTACCGGTTCGCCGACCACGTTGTCGCCACCGGGCGTGGCTACTCCTCGGCGACCGCCGCCGAAGCCGCGCTCAAACTCGCCGAGACCAGCTACCTCGCCGCGCGGTCCTACAGCGGGGCCGATCTGCTGCACGGCCCGATCGCGGCGGTCGGCACGCACACGGCGGTGCTGGCGCTGTGCAGCCAGGGGCACGGGGGTGCGGCCATGCACGACGTGCTCGACGCGGTCGACCGGCGCGGTGCCGACGTCTGCGCGATCGGCTCGGCCGCCGCGGACGTACCCGCCGCGCACCGGATCGACGTACCGGCGTGCCCGGAAGAGCTGGCGCCGATACTGGAGATCCTGCCGGTCCAGCGGCTCGCGTTGAAGCTCGCGCTCGCGCGTGGCGGGGACCCCGACAATCCGCGTGGCCTGAACAAGGTCACCCGCACTCGCTGAATGCGCACGAGATCTCGGCGACCAGCCGGCGACCGGCCACGCCGGTCGGCGGGTTCAGAGCTCGTAGACCTCGCGCGCCGTGGTGTCGAAGATCGCCGCCCGCTCGGATTCGGTGAGTCCGGAAGTCAGCTCGTGCGCCAGTTCCAGGACTTCGCGGTAGGTCGCGGCGAGCAGGCACACCGGCCAGTCCGACCCGAACATCAGTCGCCGAGGGCCGAACGATTCGAGGACCACGTCGACGTAGGGGCGGAGTCGTTCCGGGGTCACCGCCGGCCAGCTGTCCTCGGTGACCAGTCCGGAGAGCTTGCACACGGTGTTGGGCAACGCGGCGAGTCCACGGAGGGAGCCCGCCCACGGTTCGAGCTCACCCGAGGCCACCGGGGGCTTTCCGCAGTGGTCGAGCACGAAGGTCAGCTGCGGGAACCGGGCGGCCATCCTGGTCGCGGCGTCGAGCTGGTCGGGACGAACGAGCAGCTCGTAGATCAGTCCCGCATCCTCCACCGCGGCCATCCCCGAGAGGACATCGGAACGGAGGAGCCAGTCCCGTTCCGGTTCGAGCTCGACCCGGTGGCGAATGCCCTTGAGCCAACGTCCCGACGGGTGGATCTGCAGCTTGCCGAGCTGTTCGCGAACGTCACGCGCGGTCAGGTCGACCCAGCCGATGACCCCGGCGACCCGGTTGACGGTGTCCGCGAGCACCAGCAGCTCCGGGGTCTCGTCCGGATCGGCCACGGTCTGCATCAGCACCGTGGAGTCCACTGTAGACCCGAAGAGGCAGTCTCGCAGGTCAGTAGGACCGAAATCCCTGCGCAGCACCTCCATCCCGGGGCCGTTGAGCCACGCCTGTTCGCGAACATCCAGATCCCACAGGTGGTGGTGGGTATCTACGGTCATTCGCTCCTCCACACGACGCCGAAGCGCTTCAAAACCGGGCGGTCCCGATCAGGTGACCGCCCACGACCGAACCAGCATCCTCTCGCATTCCGGGGTTGTTGCCACCACCCCTTCGTCCGCTCGTTCCATCCGGAAAATCGCGGACGAAGCACGCCGTCGAAAACCCGACAACCGGCCCCAAACCCGCGCATCCGAACAGAATGGGCACCATGCACAGCGACGCAGCGGACCTCGTCCTCGGCCTGGACACCGGCGGAACCAGCAGCCGCGCCCTGGTGGCCGATGTCACCGGACGAGTCCTCGGCACCGGACGGGCCGGGGGCGGCAACCCGAACTCCCACCCGCCGGAGAGCGCGGTCGCCCAGATCGGCACCGCCGTCCGGCACGCGCTCGGTGCGCTTCCAGCCGAGCGGGTACGGCGAGGCGTGCTGGGCATGGCGGGCATCAGCAAGATGACCGATCCCACCGTGGCCGACCTCTTCGAACGCACCTGGTCCGAACTGGGCTTGACCGTTCCGATGCGGGTGATCAGCGACTCCGAGGTCGCCTTCGCCGCCGGAACGGCCTCGCCGGACGGAAGCGTGCTCATCGCCGGGACGGGCGCGATCGCGACGAGGATCGAACGGCACCGCGCGGTGGCGACCTTCGGGGGACACGGGTGGCTGCTCGGTGACGAAGGCTCGGCGTTCTGGCTGGGGCGCGAAGCGGTCCGGGAAACCCTTCGTGTCCTCGATCACCGCGCGGTTCGAGAAGACCTGGTGAACGCGGTACTGGCCGCACTCGTGCCCGAGAGCGACACCGAAGACACCGAGCGGCTCCGGAACGAGCTGATCAGCACCGTGAACGCCGCGGCACCGATCCGGCTGGCCGAACTCGCCCCACTGGTCACCACGGCAGCCGCGGCAGGAGAAGACGCGGCGGGCTGCATCGTGCACCGGGCGGCCTCGCTGCTGGCCGACACCGCGGAACCCACCCGTACGACCTCCGACACCACACCGATCGTGCTGGCGGGCGGTCTGGTCGGCGCGGGAAACCCGCTGGGCGACGCGCTCCGCGGCGAACTCACCACCAGATTCCCCGTCGAGCCCCGAACCGCCGGACCCGGCACCGCCGGAGCTGCCTGGCTGGCCGCGACCGAACTGCTCGGCCACCGCGACCCGGAACTGCACGAGCGCTACCTCACGGGCGCGAGGTCGGCCGGCCAGTGATGCCGTCTCAGCCCCTGGGGTGACGCAAGCCCGGATGATCCGTGGGCAACGCCCGCCGCAGCACCCACCAGCTCACGGCCACGCAGGCCGCGACCAGCGGCCAGGTCAGAACGACCTGCGCGATGCTGAGGCCGACCACCGAGCCCGCCATCCACAGCGGGACGAACACCACCAGCCGGATCAGATACTGCGCCACCCACACCCAGCTCGCCCGGTTGTAGGCGCGCAGCAGGTCGGGATCGCGACGCCAGCTCCTCCCCTGCCCCAGCACAGTGCCCACGACCAGTCCGAGGAACGGCCAGCGGACGACGATGCTGCTCATCCACGCGAGCGCGCTCGCCGCGTTGGTCACCAACCTGATCAGGAAGAAGTCGGCCGCGTGCCCGGTTCGCAGGGCGATGACCGCGCCCAGCATCACGGCGAGCAGGCTCACCAGCACCGCCAACGGCCGGGCACCCTTGCGCCAGCGCCACAGGGCGATCAGCGCGCCCACCCCGACAGCCGCCGCACCGCCGACCGCGATCGATTCTCCGGCGGCGAACCAACCTGCACCGAACGCGACCGGTGGCACACTGGCGTCGACGGCGCTCGTGCGTCCGCCGAGCAGCTCCATCAACGAGTCCCGATCGCGCGCGTCATCCGGGGCGCTCTGGGTCTGCCGATCCTCCGTCACACGTGCAAGCCTGCCTGACTCGGCTTCGGCCGTGCACCACCACGGCCGAAGTGATTGGCCTGAGCGGTGTCACACATCTCGCGCGCGGTCCAGCAAACCGGCGAGCTGCTCGGCGAGTCGTGGCTTGTCCGCCGGACCGCAGGTGATCACGTCCTGCCCATCCGGCGAGCGTTCACCCATCAGCAGGTAGCGCCCCTGATCGGTATCGAACCAGGTCAGCCCGGGCAGCCGGCCGCGACGGCGGTTCCGGCCGGCGCCGGTGAGCACGAAGTGCCCGAGGCGGGACTTCGGACGAGCGGTGAACGCACTCATCTCCCGGAGCCCCTCGATGGCCTCGTCGGGCGGGGCCTGACCGCCGGTGCGTTCCGCGATCGCCCGCACGGTCCCGCCCGCGCCCGGCCGGGCGTCGGGCAGCAGGTCCGCGCACACCCCCGGTAGGTCGTCCGGTGCCATGAAGCTCATGTTCAGTCCGCGGCCATCGATCAGACCGACGACCCCGACCTCTCCGGTGGCGACCACGCGGGCGGCCAGCCGGTGCCCCGCCCGCACATCGAGGAGCCCGGCTGCCGCGATCGAGACCTCGGAGCTGCACAGCAGGTAGAGCGCGTCCTCTACCTCGGGCTCGGGCCTGCCGCCGGAGGCCAGCTCCGCCGCCTCCAACTCTTCCCACACCTGCTCGGCCATCCGGCCGCGTTCTTCCGGCGGTTGCCCCGGCTGCGGGATCTCGAACGGGTACTGCCGGACGTTGAGGTTGAGCTGTTCACCAAGCACGTCCACTGCCGGGATGGACAGTGTGATCGTCTCGACCATGACAAACTCCTAAGAACTTCCAACAGGATCGTTTCGCGCGGGGCGAGTCGAACTACTCGGCCCCGCGCGCCTCCGGCGGTCCGGCTTGAATCCTCGCGAACAGACGTCCCCGGCGTGCGAGTTCGAAAGACACGAGCGAGCGATCAGAAGTCCCGATAGCTCGGAGGGGCCTCGCCCAGCACGGGCGGGGCGACCAGCCGACCTTCTCCGTAGTCTTCGTCGTAGAGGTCGTCGGCTTCGACCAGGTACTGCGGCGGCCCGGCCTCGGCGTCGGCCGGGCGAGCGGCACCGGTGCTCAGTTCGTGGCGCTCCTCGGACCCCTTCTCCTCTTCGGTCGTGAGCAACCAGGGATTCACGTGGCGGTTGGAGTAGGACGACCTGCTGGGAGTTCTCCCACCACCCGATCCCATCGGGCCGAAACCACCGTCGGGCCGCGGCTCGAACTTGGGCCCGCGCACGGGCACGGAGCCGGTTTCGGACGCACCTCGCGGCCCCGGTGCTACTGGCCTGGGATCGGCCTGCTGCGGATCAGCCTGCGGGGAACCTGCTTGCTGGGGTCCGGCCCGCTGCGGAGCCGGTGGACCTTGCTGGGGTCCCGCCTGTTGAGCCGGGCCGGGTGGTCCCGGCGGGCCGGGTGGGGGGCCTGGTTGCTGCGCGGCCTGCTGCCCCGGTGCCGCGTGCGGCGGGCTGGGAGCTTGCTGGGGAGCCGGCGGCTGCGGGGACGGTGCCTGCGTAGCCGGTGCCTGCGGGGGCGGCGGCTGGGCCGGTGCCTGCGGGGAGTAGGGCTGGGAGGTCCCCTGGTGCTGCTGAGCTCCGGGCGGCGGCCCCTCCGGCTGTTGCGGACCAGGGCGCGCCCCGGGAGCAGGCGGTGGAGTCCCGGGCGACGGGTCGAGCGCGGACCGGTCCGTTCCGCGTGGCGGTGACGGCGGTCCTTGCGGACCGTGCCCGGCAGGTGGACGCGGCATGCCCTGTGCGGGTGACGGCGGTCCGCTGGGCGGCCCCATCGCAGGGCGTTCCATCCCCTCCGGCTGCGAAGGCGGCCCGGCCGGTCCACCGTCGGCCTGCTGCATCGGCGCCCGCGTTCCCCCGGGTGGAGAGGCGGGGCCAGGAACCGGGTCATCCGCTGGGAGACGCTCGAGCTCCTCGGTCGCCGGTGCGGGCTCGTCCTGCGGCGAAGTGGCGGGGGGTTGCGAAGCGGGCACCTCCGGGGCGGGTGCCGACTGCGCACCTTGCGGGGCGGAAGGCCTGTGGTCGACTGCCTCCGGCGCGGGAGCTCCCGGCATTTCCGGTGTCTGTTCGGACGCGGTGGGCTGCTCGCCGCGCGGCGGACGCGGTGTCATCGACAGCGGTTCAGGTGAGCGAGTGATTCCTTCCGCGGCCGGCACCGGCTCGGCCCGACCGGGCTCCGGCCTCAGACCAGCTTGCCCGGGCGTGGTCGGCGGGGGTGCGGGCATCCGAGACCCGGAGGCGCTCGCGGGCGGCTCCCCGGTCGCGACGGGAGAGCCGGGTCCCGGTGGTGGCGGCGGCGGTGGGGTTCCACCGAACCAGGCGGAGGTGGCTGTGACCTGCTGCTCGACCACTGAACCGTGTTGTGCCGGCCCCACCGTTTCGGAGGAGGCCACCCGACCGTCGTTCGGACCACCTGCTGTTTCGGGTTCGGGCGAGTCCTCGAACGTCTCCGGTTCGAGAACCTCCGGTGCTCCGGTCAGATCGCCCGCGGCGACGAGTTCCCCGCTCATGAGGTCGCCGGAGCCCATGAGCGAGCCGGAACGCCCCTCCTGGCGAGGTGCTTCCTTCGCGAAGCCGTCTCCGGTGGCAGAACCCGGGTCACCGCCGCCTGCGAGCGTTCCGGAGCCCCCCGAGCCACTCAGATCTCCCGAGCCACCCAAGTCACCGGAAAACGGGGAGAGCCCCGCGGTCGGCTGCGCGCCCGCGGGGTCCGGACGGTCGCCGGCTGCCGACGGCCTGGCAGGCTGCGGCGCGCGGTGGTGCTCGTGTTCGAAGCGATCTACGAGCTGCTCGAAGCGCTCCCAGATCGCGAAGGGGTGCTGCTCGGCCACCAGCGCCGCGAACTCCGAGCGAAGGTCGAACCGCGCCGGACGCGCCTGCGGACGCGGGGCGTGCTCGCCGGCGGCATCGGTAGGCCCATCGGAGCCTGGTACCGGACTGCCGTTCCGCCCCTGCGGCGGCTGTCCCGGCGGCTGTGGCTGCGGCTGTGGCTGCGAGCCCTGGTGTCCGGTAGCCGGTTCACCCGGGTGCAGGGTGCCACGCATCGGCTCGTCGGCCCGCCTGCGTCCACCACCGCCACCGGGACGCTGTGGCCGTCCAGGTGGATCGAAACCCGCGGGCCCCGGCGTACTCGCCGGATTCTGCGGTGTTGTCACAGTTCCCCCAGATCATCGAGGCGGTCCGGTCGACCGCCCGTGCGTGCCGCTTCCACCGCCCGGTGCGGCACGTCGGCACCGGACCGCGTTCCGTTGTGCGAGCCCGTCCTCCAGGCCGCATCCAGATCGACGCGAGCGATCATCGCGTGGTTCCCGGTTCGCACGAGCGTCTGGCGTCCAGACCTTGGACACCGGTGACCGGTCTCGTCATCGCCGGCGAGGCGATCGAACCCGCGACAGCCACGTCCCCCGACGCACACCGGCCTGTCACCTGCGATCGCGACATCGTGAGTCCCCTCATCACCTCTGCTACCGCCGATCGACATTAGCAGTTGCCCCTCACCCTCATCGGTGTTTCCGGCAAGTACACCGGGCGGGAGGAGCCGATGCCCACCAAGCTGCGAGCGGATCATGCGGTCGGCGCGCCGAGTGAGGAGAACTCGCTGCGCAGCAACCGGATCACGAACGAGGACCGACAACCACAAATACTGGACCGCCCAGTGCCGTTAATCACGTTCTCCGAAACCGACGGTGGCGTAGGTCGACATCCGAAGGACAGGGTGGGGTCTGTTCACCACACCACGCGCGCGCGAAAGAGCGCAGTGCTCCGGAATTCGCAGCGCATCTCGGGCGACGGCACTGCGGGGAAAGGACCTTCATGCAAGGCAGATGGGAGCAGCACGCCAGCCGGACCGGCGTCGAACACGGGTGGGACAGCTACGTGGCTCTCGGCGACAGCTTCACCGAGGGGCTTGAGGACCCCCGGCCCGACGGTCAGTACAGGGGATGGGCCGACCGGCTGGCGGAAGCGCTGGCCACCCGCAACGCGGACCTCCGCTACGCCAACCTCGCGGTCCGCGGCAAGTTGATCCAGCAGATCGTCGACGACCAGGTTCCGCAGGCCATCGCGTTGCGGCCCGCGCTCGTGTCGTTCAGCGCCGGGGGCAACGACATCATCCGTCCCGGCAGCGATCCGGACACCCTCGCCGACATCTTCGACCGCGCGGTGCGCGACCTGCGGGCCGTCGGCACGCACGTGCTGATCAGCACCGGGTTCGACACCAGGACCACGCCGGTCCTGCGACACGTCCGCGGCAAGGTGGCCACCTACAACGCGCACCTGCGCGCCATCGGCGACAAGCACGATTGCTCGGTCCTCGATCTCTGGTCGATGCACACCCTGCAGGACGCGCGGGCCTGGAGCACCGATCGCCTGCACCTGTGCGCCGAAGGGCATCGGCGAGTAGCCCTGCGGGCCGCCGAGGTTCTCGGGTTGACCGTCACCGAGGACTGGCGGGAGCCGTGGCCCGAAATCCCCACCCGTTCCTGGCGGGTGCAACGAGCTCAGGACATCCAGTGGGCCCGCGAATACCTCGCGCCATGGGTCGGACGACGACTCCGCGGACGTTCGAACGGTGACGGCCGCGTGGCGAAGCGGCCGGATCTCGAAACGATCTGCGGGACGCAGCGCTGACCGGAACAGGTCTCACCGAAACAGGCGAGACTGGCCGGAAAAGGGGCGAGACTGGCCGGAAAGACGAAGTGCGGGCCCTCGACAGTCGAGCGAAGGCCCGCACTCACCCCCACGTCCATTCGGGACGTGCGCTTCCCCGAATGCTCCCCCCACCGGTTCCGGCTCCCGGTTGCCCCCTGCAACGGAGGCCGGAACGGATCCACCGGGTGACAACACCCCCTAGGACGTCCCCAACGCCACCCGGATGTGGACCACCTCCCCGTGATCCGCACGATGACAACTTCGCAACCGCCGCTAGACGATCGCTAAGCGCCGACTAAACGCTGCTGCTGATCTGCGGCGATGCGGTCACAACCCGCTCGCACCACCGGCCGGACCGGTCCGGCCGCACGTGCGGTCACCGCGCGGAGAGCACGCCTAAGCCGTCTCGGAGGCCGTCCCCAGCCGTTCGCGCACCTCGTCCGTGCGAGGCGACCCGCCCGTTTCGAAGATCCCCAGTGCCGTCTCCCAGTGTTCCCGCGCCGTCGCCTGATCACCGCGGGAGTTCGCGACGTCCCCCAACCCCAGGTGGGCGGCCGCCTGCCGCATCGCGGAACCGCAGCGCTGCGCGACGTCCAGCGCCTCGTGGTGGTAGTGCTCGCCCTGTTCGACGCACCCCAGCTCGACGCTGACCTCACCACAATTGTTCAGCACCATGGCCAAGGTGTCGAGATCATCGGCCTCCCGATACATCCCCTCGGCCTCGCGCAGGTGCCGCAGGGCGGCTTCCAGCTGCCCGTTGACCTGCTCGACCTGCGCCAGGTTGTTCAGCGCACCCGCCTCCCGATACCGATCCCCCATGGTGCGGTAGACGCGCAGCGCGTCCCGGCAGTGCATCTGCGCTTCCGCGTAGCGCTCCAACCGGAACAGGATGCTTCCCATGTTCACCTGGGTCATCGCCAGCCAACTCGGATCACCGGTGGCGACCGCGCCCCGGTACGACTCGGCGTAGTGCGCGAGCGCTTCGTCCAGCATCCCGGACCTGGCGTACGCGACCCCGAGACCGGCCGACATCAGCACCTTGCCCGCCGAGTCGCCGACGGCGCGGGCCGAGTCCAGGCCATCGGTGTAGATCTGGATCCAGTCCTCCCACGGGCACCGCACGGCGAGGTAGTTGAACTGCAGTCGCACCAGGGGCCACGCGTACTCGTGCAGCCCGTCGCTGTTGGCCGCGCGGACGGCCGCCACCACGTTCGGCCATTCCGCGTCGAACCATTCGAGAGCCTCGATGCGGTTCTCGATGGATGGCCTGGCGGTGCCCGTGGATTCGGCGGAGAAGTCGAGCTCGTCGCGGGCGGGCCGGAGGAACCGCCGAGCGTGGTCCGCGACGACGAGGTAGTAGTGCAAAAGCCTGCGGAGGGCCTGCCAGTCCTCTTCGGACGGTCCGGCCGCGGTCGGCGACTCCTCGCCGGACGCGGCGAGGAGGTCCCTGGCGTAGAGCCGGAGCAGATCGTGCATGCCGAACCGGTCCGACTCCGGTTCGGTCACCAGGTGCGCCAACGCGAGTGCTCGCAGCCTGCGGCGGGCGGTTGCCTGGTCGGTGTCGCAGAGCGCGGCCACCGCGTGCACGGTGAACGTGTGGCCCGGGACCAGGCCGAGCAGGCGGAACGTCGCCGCCTGGGTGGGGTGCAGACTGCGGTATGAGATGTCGAAGGCCCGCCGGACGCTGGTGTCGGCGTCGTCGATGTCGAACGCGTGCAACCGGTTGCTCTCATCGTGCAACTCGTCGACCAGGTCGGACACTCCCCGAGCCGGGTTCGCCGCCAGTCGTGCGGCGGCGATGCGCAGGGCCAGCGGGAGCCCGCCGCAGAGTTCGGCGAGTTCCCTGGCAGCGGCCGGTTCCGATGCGGACCGACCGGGAGACCCGGCCCGGTCGAGCAGCTCCAGTGCCGTCTCGGTGGGCAACGTCTCCATGGGCAGCACGCGAGCACCGCTCCGCACGACGAGACCGTCGAGGCGACGTCTGCTGGTGACCACCACCAGCGATTCGGAACTGCCCGGCAGCAGTGGCCGAACCTGCTCCGAGTCCCTGGCGTTGTCGAGCAGGACCAGCACCCGGCGCTGCGCGAGCAGCGACCGGTAGAGCGCCGTGCGGTCGTCGAGGTCGATCGGGATGGCATCGGCGGCCACCCCGAGCGTCTTGAGCATGCTGGTCAACGCCTCGCCCGGGGACAACGGTGCCCGTTCCGAGTCGAAGCCGCGCAGCGAGGCGTAGAGCTGGCCGTCCGGGAACCACTGCGCGACACGCCGCGACCAGACCACCGCGAGCGCGCTCTTGCCGACACCGGCGGTACCGGTGAGCACGGCGAGCAGGTTCGCCGAGCCACGTTCGCGCTCGTCGAGCATTCGATCGAGGGCGCTGATCTCACGGGATCGGCCGACGAATCCGGCCGGGGCGGGAGGGAGCTCGGCAGGCACGGGGCGGGCGAAACCACCGTCCGGCACGGAGTCCTGCTCGGGTTCGGCGGGCGCGGGGGCCAGCAGCGATTCGTCGTCCCGCAGCATCCGCTCGTAGAGACCGCGCAGTTCCGGCCCGGGGTCGATGCCGAGTTCGTCGGCGAGCCGCTGCCTGGCGGCGTGAAAGCGCGCTTGCACGTCCGCGCGGTGCCCGGCTCGGTAGCCGGCCAGCATCAGCTGGGCGATCAGCCGCTCCCGCAGGGGGTTCTGGTCGACCAGTGTGGACAGTTCGACGAGCAGCTGCTGGTGGCGTCCCAGCTCCAGGTCGGCATCGACCCGCTCTTCCAGCGCCACCAGACGGAGCTCGTCGAGATTGGGCACGACCATCCGGTGCAGGAGGCCGGAGGGCACGTCGGACAGCACCGGGCCGCGCCAGAGCGCGATCGCCTCCGCCAGCACCGCGGAGCGCTCGGCGGGTTCGAGGCCGTGCGCGTGGTTGACCAGCGACCGCGCGCGGTGCGCGTCCACCCGGTCACCGTCGACGCGCAGCAGGTAGCCGGGAGAGCGGGTGACGATCTGCGGGTGTCCTTCGTCACCTCCGGCCCCGGCGCAGTCCGCGAAGAGCTTGCGCAGCCGCGAGATGTAGCCGTGCAGGATCGTCCTGGCCGTCGCGGGCGGGGACTCGCCCCAGAGCGTGTCGATCAGCCGATCCATCGACACGACCTGGTTCGGTTCGAGCAGCAGGCAGGCCAGCACGCTCCGCGTGGACGCGCTGCCGAGTGGCTGGGGCGCCCCGTCGACGAGCACTTCCAGAGGACCGAGCACGCGGAACTCCATGTGCGAGCTCGGCCCGCCGGGTGGGCTGTCCTGCGGCGGCATAGTCCCCTAAATACCTGACTCGGTCAGCTCCGGGAAGCTGCGTCGTTGACCCGACCTGCCCGGCGCCGACCGCACTGTTCGGTCCCTGCGATCCCCGCGAACCGGCGAAGCGCGAATTCCGCGCCCGCCAGGCGGACATACCGTAACCAGCTGCGCTCGCGCGGGGTTCGGGGACCACCACACGTTTCACCCCAATGGCGGCACCCGCTCCGTCCATCGGCCGTTGCCGCCGACGACCGTCGGCGTGATGTGCGGCGCGGCTGCGGCCGCGGCTGCGGCTGCGGTGAGGGACAACGCCACCGCGCCGCCGGGGCCGGGAAGTAAAGTCAACGACTGCCGATCAACCGGACCACTGTGGAAGGAGCCTGCCAGCGTGTCCGATTCGTCCACAGTGGCCGACCGAGCGGTCGCCTGCCTGCTCGGCGGCGCGCTCGGAGACTCGCTCGGATTGCCGGTCGAATTCCGGCAGCTGGCCGACATCCGAGCCGAGCACGGACCCGAGGGGATCCTCGAACCGCCACCGCAGGCCCTGCTCGGGGACGCGACGCAGATGACACTGTTCACCGGCGAGGGATACCTGCAGGCTTGGACCCGCGGGAACAGCGGCGGACCATGGAAACCGGTCGAATCGGTCGCATCGGCGTACCGCCGCTGGCTGACCACCCAGCAGGACCACGGTCCGCCGGCGGGTGCGACCGGCCTCATCGCGGAGAAGGAGCTCTACGCCAACCGCGCGCCCGGGCTGACCAGCCTGCGTGCGCTGCAGGAGACCCAGCTGGGCACACCGGACCGCCCCCGGAACAGCTCCAAGGGCTGCGGTGGCGTCGATCGCGCGAGTCCCGCCGGGTTCTCCCCCACCTCCGAGATGTCCTATGCGCTCGGATGCCAGTTCGCCGCGCTCACCCACGGCGGCCCCGGCGGCTGGGCGTCGTCCGGCGCGCTGGCGCTGCTGGTGCACCTGGTCGGAGTCCAGGGCCGACGGCTGCCCGCCGCAGTGGACCAGGCGACCGGCAGGGTGCTGCGCGAAGACAGTGAGACCGCCAACGCGCTTGCCGAAGCCGCCATGCTCGCCAGGTTCGGTGCCGACCTCGAACATGTCGAACGGCTCGGGCAGGGCTGGATCGGCCCGGAGGCGTTGGCGATCGGAGCCTACTGCGCGCTTGCCCTACCGAAACCGGAGCAGTTCACCTCCGCGGTCCGGTTGGCGGCCAACCATTCCGGTCACAGCGACTCCACGGCCGCCATCACCGGTAGCCTGCTCGGAGCTCGCCACGGAACGGCGGTGTTGCCCCGGTCCTGGCTGGGCCGACTCGAACTGGCCGACGTCATCGAACGCGTTGGGCACGACCTCGGAGCTTCATGTTCCGGGGCGAAGTTCAACGAACGCCGCTACCTCAGCGTCGGCTGACGTCCGGCGCTCCGGCTGCCCGAGCGCCGCCCGCACGCCGGGTTTCGCGCGCAGCGGCGGTGGCGGAACCGCCGTGCGGGTATCGGGCGCCGGACGTGGGCTCACCGGGCCTTGGGCACGGGGCCGGGGTCGCCGGTCCTGGTCACCGGCGTGAAATCACGCGAGGCGACGAACTCCGGCCGTGGGCGTTCCGCGGCGAACGGCTCGGTCAACGCGTTCTCCACGCTGTTGAACACGATGAAGATGTTCGAGCGGGGGAACGGCGTGATGTTGTTTCCCGAACCGTGCATGCAGTTCGAATCGAACCACAGCGCCGAACCTGCCGGACCGGTGAACTGCTCGATCCCGTGTTCGTACGCCAGCTGCGCGATGTCGTCCTCCGTGGGCACCCCGGTCCGCTGTTCCTTCAGGGAGGACTGGTAGTTGTTCCGCGGCGTCTCCCCGAGGCACGGCACGAACGTGCGATGCGCGCCCGGCATGAGCATGAGACCGCCGTTGAACGGGTAGTTGTCGGTCAACGCGATCGAGATGCTCACAGCACGCATGGCGGGCATGCCGTCCTCCGCGTGCCAGGTCTCGAAGTCGGAGTGCCAGTAGAATCCGTTGCCCTTGAAGCCGGGCATGTAATTGATCCGGCTCTGGTGCACGTAGACGTCGGATCCGAGGATCTGCCGCGCGCGGTCCAACAGCCTGGGATCCCGCACCAGTGCGGCGATCTTCGAACTGCTCCGATGCACGTCGAAGATCGACCGGACCTCGTCGGACTGCTTCTCCACGACGGTGCGCTCATCCGCACGGATCGTCGGGGAATTGGTCAGTCGTTCCAGTTCGGTCCAGTACTCCTGCACCTCCGCGGGCGAAAGCAGGCCCGCCACGGTGTGAAATCCCGTTGTGTCGTGCGTCGACAGCTCCCGCGCGGTCGCGGGGCCCCCGCCGGATCCGGACCAGACGCAGGGGTCCTTGCGTTCGATACGAGCGGACTCCGTCGTACCCCTGGTCGGGTAGCGGTCCTGAGTACTCACGTCGGCGACGGTCATGAGTTGCGCCTCCTTCTCGAATTACCGCCGGAGCGACTGGTGCCGTCGGCACCGCCGCCATTTCTCGGTTCCTCGTTGGGTGGGCAATTCCCCTCACGCGGGGAAGACCAGTCGTATTGCGCACCGCGGCGGGTAACCGGCCACTTCCCGGCTACCCGCCGCGGCGGACTGCTATGCGTCCCGCCCGGGCCGACGGGGTCGGCGGGGCGGGTTGTCGATCAACTCGCCGCGGAGTCCTCGTCCTCCACGACCAGCGGGTACACGCCGTCCTCGTCGTGCACCTCACGACCGGTCACCGGCGGGTTGAACACGCAAACCGTGCGCATGTCGGTCTTCGGCCGCACCTGGTGCTTGTCGTGGTTGTTCAGCAGGTACAGCGAGCCGGGCTTGAGCAGGTGGGTCTCTCCGGTCTCCTTGTCCGTGATCTCACCCTCGCCTTCGAAGACGAACACCGCTTCGATGTGGTTCGCGTACCAGAAGTCGTTCACGGTTCCCGCGTACAGCGTGGTCTCGTGTACCGAGAATCCCGCCTTCTCCTTGGCGAGGATGATCCGCTTGCTGCGCCAGCCCTCAGTCTTGATGTCGGCGTCGGTGTCCTCGACCTCGTCGAGAGTACGGACGATCAAGTTCTTCCTCCTCGTGTGTTCAACGTGACTCGGCCGACCTCGTGAACTACCGGGGCCGGCCGAGATTCAAGCGGTGTTCGGGTCAGGCCAGCACAGCTTGCACCGATTCGACCAGGATCTGAAGTCCCTGTTCGAGCTCATCTTCGGTGATGGTCAGCGGCGGCATGATCTTGATGACCTCGCTCTGCGGCCCGGAGGTCTCCAGGATCAGCTTGCGGTCGAACGCGGCCTTCGAGACCTTGCCCGCGAGATCGGGATCGTCGAAGCCGAGCCCGCGTGCGAGTCCACGACCCTTGGCGAGCGTGCCCGCATGCTTCTCGGTGATCTCCTGGAGCACCTGGCCGACGCGCTCGCCCTTGGCGATGGTGGCCTTCTCCAGCTTGTCGTCGGACCAGTACTCCTTGAGCGCCTCGGTTGCCGTGACGAACGAGGGGTTGTTGCCGCGGAAGGTGCCGTTGTGCTCGCCGGGCTCCCACACGTCGTGCTCCGACTTGACGAGCGTCAGCGCCATCGGCAGGCCGTAGCCACCGATCGACTTGGACATGCAGACGATGTCCGGCGTGATGCCTGCTTCCTCGAAGCTGAAGAACGGGCCGGTACGACCGCAGCCCATCTGCACGTCGTCGACGATCAGCAGGATGCCGTGCTTCTGGCAGAGCTCGTAGAGGCCGCGCAGCCACTCGGCACGGGAGGAGTTGATGCCGCCCTCACCCTGCAACGTCTCGACGATCACCGCGGCCGGCTCGTTGAGTCCGCTGCCGCTGTCCTCGAGCAACCGCTCGAAGTACAGGAAGTCGGGGTACTGCCCCTCGAAGTAGTTGTCGTAGGGCATCGGCGTGGCGTGCACCAGCGGGATGCCCGCCCCACCGCGCTTCATGGAGTTACCGGTCACCGAGAGCGAACCCAGCGTCATGCCGTGGAACGCGTTGGTGAAACTGATGATCGATTCACGGCCGGTGATCTTGCGGGCGAGCTTCAGCGCCGACTCGACCGAGTTGGTTCCGGTCGGTCCGGGGAACTGGACCTTGTAATCGAGGCCGCGAGGTTTGAGCAGTTTCTCGTTCATAGTTTCGAGAAACTCTCGTTTGGCCGCCGTGGCCTGATCCAGCCCGTGCGTCACGCCGTCCCGCTCGATGTACTCGATCAGTTTGCGCTTCAGCACCGGGTTGTTGTGACCGTAATTCAGCGCACCCGCACCGGCGAAGAAATCAAGGTACGGGGTGCCGTCCTCGCCGTAGAGCCAACTCCCCACCGCTCGATCGAAAGTCGTCGGCCAAGTGCGGCTGTAGCTTCGAACCTCGGATTCCAAGCTTGCGAAGATGTCGTTCACGATCCTCCGTTCGGCCTGGCCGCCGTCAGCACGTCTCGCGGCGGCCGGCTCCATAGGTCTGGGTTCCACGGGGCTTCGACAGGCCCGCGGGCAGGTTGCGGCGGATGCATCCCCGACGCCGGATCAGCGCCCACCCGGGGGCCGCGCGGCCTCGGCCGGCTGCTGCGCGAAGGGGCCGATGCGATAGAGGTCCTCTCCCTCGTGCGCATCCGGGAACAGGTCCGGCGTGAACAACTCGCTGGACACGAGCTCCGCAGACCGATCCCGGGCCAATCCCGAGAAGAGCTTGATCGATGCGGTGTTATCGGCGGTAATGGTCGTTTCCAGGAAACGCACGCCGCGCGCCAGCACCTGATCCAGCAGATGGTTCAGAAGCTTGCCCGCGACACCACCACCGCGCTGGGAAGCGTCGACGGCCACCTGCCAGACCATGATCGTGTCCGGCGCATCCGGTCGGATGTATCCGGTCACAAAGCCCACGACCGCGCCGTCGACGCGCGCCACCACGGAGGTGTCCGCGAAGTCCCGACACCACATAAGATACGCATAGGATGAGTTCACATCGAGCACTTGCGAATCACTCGTGATCCGAAAGAGCGCTGGACCGTCCGCGACGACTGGGTTGTCGATCTCCAATCGCCCGGTAGAACCGCTTCCGCCATTCCGCTTCTCGCCGTTATGGCTGGGTTTGTCGCCGGTCATGCTTTGCCAACTTAACAGAACATCCGAAACGCGTCAGGCTTACGCTCGTTTCCGGACTTCCTCACCAGGGATTTCGCGTTTTTTCACGTGACGAGCACGACATGAACGTTGCACATTCGGCAACGATAATGCTAACGATCTACATACCACTTTGATCGATATTTTTTCGGACACGGGGCGTGACCTGGGAAAACACCCCCGGGCCCCAGACTGCCCAGACGCGCGCCGACCGGGCCGGAATCGGCCGTGCGACGCCGCCGATCTCGCACCCCCCGATCAGCTCGATCTTGCTGTGCTCTTGACCACATCCGGTCACCCGGGGTGCACGCGCACCCCGGCGGACCCCGCTCGGTACGAGCCGGGCCCCGCTCCGAACCAGCCCGTGGGGCCGGGGAATGGCTCCCGGCCCCACGGGGGGGTACTGCTGTTGGGTCACCGCTGCTGAGATCGTGCCTCAGACGCCCGCGAGGGAGCTGATCCAGTCCCGGTACTCGGTGATGTTGGTGTAGGCGGTCCGGCTGACCCGGTCGCTGGTCGAAGCGACACCGACCTGCACGTCACCCGCGAACATCGGCCCACCGGAGTCGCCGCCCGCCGGGATGCCGTTGTTCCGGTCCGCGCAGACCGCCGTTCCGCCCCGGTAGTCCGCGCAGTCGATGGCGGTGACATCGACCTCGGCGACCTTCAGCACGTCGGACTGGCAGTCGATCTCGGGCTGGTCGGTGCAGGTGGCTCCCCAGCCATAGGTCCGCACGGTATCCCCGACCGCGACATCTCCCGCTTCGCCGAGCGGGGCGGCTTCGACGTTCATCGTGCCCTCGACGTTGACCAGCGCGAGGTCGGCGGTGTCGTGCACGTGCACGCCGCCGGGCTTCGCGTTGAAGGTCTCCCCCTCGTGCTGGTTGAGACTGCCCACATTGAAGCTGATATCCCCGCCCGACCCGGCCACGCAGTGCTCGGCGGTGAGCACCCATTCCGGAGCGATCACCGAGGCGGTGCATGCCTCCTGCCCCTGGTTGAACAGGCGGGCCGCCCACGGAGCGTTCTCCGCGACCTCGCCGTCGATGATGTACGGCTGCCAGTCCGTCGGCTGGGCGGCCTGGACAGCCGCGCCCTGAGCAGGCGGCGTCTGGGCGGGTGCTTCCTGGGTCGGCGCTGCCTGGGCCGGGGCAGCGAACGTGGCGGCCGCCAGGGCGACGCCGACGGCACCGGAGAGGGTTCGTGCGAGCGACACGCTGATCTCCTCTGGATCGGGAGTAGAGACGCTGTGGATCCGGTAGGACCCGACTCGCACAAACTTCACTCGAAAGAGTTAGAAATCAATCGAATGGTCACTATTCGCCACCATTCGCCCGGTTCGCCCATTTCCGGTTCGCAGATCGAGATGCACACCCGCTAGGCCCACCGCAGGCTGGCCAGCATTCCGATCGACGTACTCCACTGGTCCGAACGACCGCTGGCGAGAGCTCATGAGCGGCGAATCCGACTTTCCACGCACCCCACCCGGAACACCGTGCTGGGCCGCGCTCGGCACCCCCGGGCCTGCGGCGACCGCAGACTTCTACGGTCATCTGCCCGGGTGGACGATCAGCGAACCCGACACGGACGGTAGTCGAGTGTGCTTAGCTCGGGACGAGATCGTCGGCGTGATCGAACCGCGCTGGACCGGGGGCCCCGGAGGGTGGCTCACCCACATCGCCGTCCACGACGTCGACGGGATCGCCACGGTTGCCACCGACCTCGGCGCCCGCGTGCTCGTGGCACCGACGGAGCTCCCCGACCGGGGACGTCGCGTGGTGCTCACCGACCCGGACGGAGCGGGGATCGCGGCGTGGCAACCGCCGCGCGGCCATGGACCACCGGCGCGAGCGGGCACCTGCCCGGTGTGGCCCGAGCTGCGCACGCCGGACCCGCATCGCGCCGAAGACTTCTACGCGATCGTCTTCGGCTGGGAGCTCCGAGTCCGCGCGGCGGGCGGGGCGGACTGGCTGGTGGGCGACCGGGCCGTCGGCGCCGTGACCACGCTCCCGACAACCGGCTCCGCTCCATCCGATCGGCGGTCGTCGTGGCTGGCCCACTTTCCCAGCACGGACATCAGGCGCTGCGTTGCGGAGGTCCGGGCAGGCGGTGGCGCGGTGATCGAGGAACCGCAGGACACCGCCGCCGAGAACCCGGTGCTGTGCTCGGACCGGAACGGATTTCCGTTCGGCGTCCGACACGCCGATCCCGGGCCGTGCCGCGGGCGGTGCGGCACGCGGGGCTCGACCACCGCGCTCGGCAGCGATCCGCCGGACCACGATTGACCGCGGGCGCACACGGGTAGCCGGACGGCACCGAGAAGTTGCCCTCAGGGCGAGGGCCGAGGCGAAAGGCGTCACCAATGGCTCACACCGCGCACGTCCTGTCCGCTGGGAAAGATCAGGGCCCGGTCATCGTCGTTCGAGACGACCGGGGCGCAACGGTCACCGAGTTGCAACTCCCGGCGAATGAGGAAGCGACCGCGGCCGACGACGAACTCCGCGCCGCCGGGTGGGAGCGAAGCGCCGACTGGAGCACCGCTTCGGACGGGTGGCTGGCTCCCGTCGTGACCTCCGCGGATTGAGCGCACAATTGCCCGCCATCCGAACGAACAGCCGGTTCGGCAGAAAGGACAGTGTGATGTCGGAGCAGCCCCTTCCGCTGGCAGGCTACGACGAACTCCCGCTCACCACGTTGCGGCATCGTATTCGCTCACTCACCAGCGACGAACTCCGCGAAGTCCTCAACCACGAACACGCCCACGGGAATCGGCTACCGGTCGTCGAGGTGCTCCGGCACCGCCTGGAAGAGCTCGAACAGGGCGCCACCCCCTCGCCGGGGGCCGAGCACGAACCCTCCGACACGCCCCAGCACTCGCGGGCGGACTCGCCGGTGAGCCCACAAGGACCGCGCGAGCCGGGCAGGCCGACACCGCACGGGACCCGAGGACCGACCGGCAAGGGCATGGAACACGACTGAACGCCCCCGACCTCGCCCGGTGGACGCGACCCCGTGGACGCGACCGGGCGAGGTCGGATCGCCGCGAACCCACCCGAGAACCGCCGGGTAGCGTCGTCCTGCCCACTGAGATCGCGTTTACGCTGGTCAGCTACTCTGGGAGCCGCTGAGGGGAATCGAACCCCTGACCGTCCGCTTACAAGGCGGGTGCTCTACCAACTGAGCTACAGCGGCACGCGCCGGAAAGGCGCGTGCACATCGTAAGCATCCGGCATACACCGCCCGAACGGTGCCCCGACAAACACCCGTTTCCACTGTCCACCAGGTGGATTTCGGCCGTCCGGGAGCATCGTGATGGACACCACCCGTCCGGGGTGCAACGGTCTGCACGGCTGTGCCGATGGCCGAGGGGAAGATCAGCGAAAAACGCCCGCCGATCATGCGGCGGTGAAGCAGGAAGGTAGGAACGCGGTGGGAATCACGCAGCGCGCCCGGGGTGTGCTGCGGCGGCGCGAGCAGGCCGAGACCGTCGGTGCTCGCAACGTCGTCTACGGGCCGGAACTGCCCGAGGAATCAACTGTTCATCTCGTCATGGACCTCGGCTTACGCATCGGCGAGGTCCAGATGGCCAGCGGCGCGGGTGCCTCCGACGTCACCGCAACGATCATCGGGGTCGTCAGCGCCTACGGTCTGCCGCACTGCGAGGTCGACGTCATCTACACGTCGATCACCGTTTCCTGCTACCGCGGAACCGAATCGCTGCCGATCACCTCCCTTCGAGTGGTCCGGAACCGCTCGCTGGACTACACACGGCTGGCGGCGGTGGAGGACCTGGTCCGGGACATCACCGCGGGCAACATCTCCGCCAACGATGCCTACGCCGAGCTGGACCGGATCACCACCGCACCGCACCCGTTCCCCCGCTGGGTCGCGACGCTCGCCTGGGCCGGGATGGCGGCTTCGCTGTCGGTCCTGCTCGGTGGCACCCCCGGACTCGCGGTGGTGGCCGCCGCCGCGACGGCACTCGTCGACCGGGTCGGCAGATTCCTGAACCAACGCGCACTACCGTTCTTCTTCCAGCAGGCGGTCGGTGGTGCGATCGCCACGACGATCGCCGTGGGCTTCTACATGACGGGCCTGCTTCCCGACGCCGCTCTCGCGGTCGCGGCCAGCATCATCGTGCTGCTGTCGGGAATGACCGTCGTCGGTTCGATGCAGGACGCGATCACCGGTTATAACGTCACGGCCGCCGGCCGCATCCTCGAACTCGCGCTCATGTCGGCAGGACTGATCGCGGGCGTGCTGCTGGCCCTCTACGGCGGGCTGAGCCTGTTCGGCAACGTCGCCGTCGGTGGCGGCGTGCACGAGAGCATGATGCAGGACATCGGCAGCGCACAGATCGGTTCTCCCGCGCTGCACCTGCCGGTGCAGACGCTGGCGGGCGCGTCGACGTCCGCATGCTTCGCACTCGCCAGCTACGCGCCACCACGCCCGCTGATCGCCGCGGGCATCGGTGGAGCGATCGCGGCCACCGTGTCGTCGATGCTGCTGACGCTCGGCGACGTCAACTCGGTGCTCGCCAGCGCCGTGTCCACCACCGTGGTCGGTCTCATCGGCGGCATCGTCGCCCGGCGGCTCCGGATTCCCGTTCTGGTCATCGCCGTGTCCGGCGTCGCTCCGCTGCTGCCCGGTCTGGCCACGTACCAGGGCCTGTACGAACTGGCCGTCGTCGGAACCCCCGGCGGCATCCCCACCCTCATGGTGGCGGTCGCGACCGGGCTCGCCCTCGGTGCCGGGATCGTGCTCGGCGAGTACCTCGCCCAACCCGTTCGCACGAGCCTGGGGCACTTGGAACGGCGCCTGGCCGGACCCCGGATGTCGGGGCCACTACGCCCCACGCGACGCAGGCTCGACTGACCGGCCTAGGCGGCTCGGTGTGGAAGCACACGAAGCACGCACGCCGAGCCGCGATTGGCTAACCTCGCGACGGGGTACAGGGCGAGACGGGGTTCGGTCGTGGACTCCGCGCATCGGCCCGGCTATCGAGGAGGCACACCGGTGAGTAGGGGCAGCAAGCCCGACCGAGCGGATTTCGTCGTCGTGGCCAACCGGCTGCCGGTGGATCTGGAACGTCTCGACGACGGCACCCAGCGCTGGAAGCACAGCCCGGGCGGGCTCGTCACCGCCCTGGAACCGTTCTTGCGGGCCCGCCAGGGCGCGTGGGTGGGCTGGCCCGGGGTTGCCGACATCGATGTCGAACCGTTCATGGACGACGACCTGCACCTGCACCCCGTACGGCTCTCGTCCGAGGAGTTCCGGGAGTACTACGAAGGTTTCTCGAACGCGACGCTGTGGCCGCTCTACCACGACGTGGTCGTCTCGCCGGTGTTCGACCGCTCCTGGTGGGAGGCGTACCAGCGGGTCAACCAACGGTTCGCCGAAGCCGCCGCGGAGGTCAGCGCCGAGGGCGCGACGGTGTGGGTGCAGGATTACCAACTGCAGCTCGTGCCCGCGATGCTGCGGGAACTGCGCCCGGACCTGCGCATCGGCTTCTTCCTGCACATCCCCTTCCCGCCGGTCGAACTGTTCATGCAGTTGCCGTGGCGCACCGAGATCGTCCGCGGCCTGCTCGGCGCCGACCTGGTCGGCTTCCACCGGCCGGGCGGCGCGCAGAACTTCCTGTGGCTCGCCAGGCGGCTCGCCGGCTTCGAACCCAGCCGCGGGCAGGTCGGCGTGCGTTCCCGCCCCGGCGTGGTGCAGGTCGGTGATCGCACCGTGCGGGTGGGCGCGTTCCCGATCTCGATCGCTTCGTCCGAACTGGACCAGCTCGCGCGCACCAAGGAGGTCCAGCAGCGGGCCAAGGAGATCCGCGCGGAGCTGGGCAACCCGCGCAAGATCATGCTCGGAGTGGACCGGCTCGACTACACCAAGGGCATCGACGTGCGGCTGCACGCGCTGCACGAACTGATGGCTGAGGACCAACTCCAGGCCGAGGACGTCGCCATGGTCCAGATCGCCACCCCCAGCCGGGAACGCGTGGAGCACTACAAGCAGATGCGCGAAGGCATCGAGCGCGACGTGGGCCGGATCAACGGTGAGTTCGGACGCGTCGGCCATCCGGCCGTGCACTACCTGCACACGTCCGTGGACCGAAAAGATCTGGTCGCGTTCTACTGCGCGGCCGACGTCATGGTCGTGACACCGGTCCGCGACGGCATGAACCTCGTCTGCAAGGAGTACGTGGCCTGCAGGAACGATCTCGGCGGCGCACTGGTGCTCAGCGAGTTCGCCGGCGCCGCCGCGGAACTCACGAGCGCGTTCCTCGTGAATCCGCATAACCTGAACGGTGTCAAAGAAGCATTGCTCTCGGCCCTCGACATCGAACAAGCCGAGGGGCGCCGTAGGATGCGTGCATTGCGTAGGCAAGTGCTCACGCACGATGTCGACCGCTGGGCGCGGTCGTTCCTCGAAGCGTTGGGCACCTCCCTCGCGGACTAGTGCGAGCAACCGCGCATCCCCGATACGGGAATAATGCGCGCGCGGACACACTGATCGAACATGGGGACGTCCACCGGTGCCGCCGTTCGCGGTCACCAACACGAACCCACGATCATGATCGATACCGAACCCGACCCGACCCCGCCCAGAGGAGTATGGCTTTGACCGCCGAAGCCCTCCCCGCCGAGCTCCGCCGTGTACTGGTGCAGCTCGCGCGCACGCCTCGACTGCTGGTCGCCTGCGATTACGACGGCACTCTCGCGCCGATCGTGGCTGACCCGACCCAGGCCAAACCACTGCCCGAGTCGGTGCACGCCCTGCGTTCGCTGGCCGCGTTGCCGGGCACCACCACCGCCGTGATCTCCGGCCGGGCGCTACGCGATCTCGCCACGCTGTCACGGCTTCCCGCCGAGGTGCATCTGGTCGGCAGCCACGGCTCGGAGTTCGACGTCGGATTCGTCCACCAACTCGAACCCGAAGCCACGCAGCTGCGCACCAGCCTGCAGCGTTCGCTTCAGGAGGTTACCCAGGGCAAGCTCGGAGTCACGCTCGAGAACAAGCCCGCCAGCGTCGCCGTACACGTCCGGCGCGCCGAGACCGACGTGGCCGAGCAGGTGCTCGACGCGATCCGCTCCGGCCCGGCCACCTGGGAAGGCGTCGAAGTCACCGAAGGCAAGGCCGTGATCGAGCTGTCGGTGGTACAGACCGACAAGGGCAACGCGTTGGAGGCGCTGCGCCACCAGGTGAGCGCGACCGCCGCGGTGTTCCTCGGCGACGACGTGACCGACGAGAAGGCGTTCGCCCGGCTGCACGGTCCCGACCTGGGAATCAAGGTCGGAGACGAGGAAAGCCTGGCCCACTACCGGGTGCCGGAGACCACGGACGTGGCCACCGCGCTCGCGTTCATGATGGAGGAGCGCCGCACCTGGCTCTACGGTGAGCAGGCTCCACCGATCGAGCGGCTGACGATGCTGTCCAACGAGCGCACCGTCGCGTTGCTCACGCCCGACGCGCGGCTGACGTGGATGTGCCATCCGGGTCCGGACTCGGCGGCGGTGTTCGCCGATCTGCTCGGCGGCACCGGTGCGGGGCACTTCTCCCTGCGGCCCGCCGGCACGGTCAACGGCGCCCCGCGCAGCCCGCTACCGTTGGGTCAGCGCTACGTGCCCGGCACCATGACCGTCGAGACCCGCTGGGCGGGACTGCTGGTGACCGACTACCTCGAACACGGGGTCGACTCGCATCGCACCGACCTGATCCGCACGATCAGCGGCAACCACCCGGCGCTCGTGGAGTTCGCTCCCCGGCCCGAGTTCGGGCAGGTCCCCGTGCGGCTGGTTCCGGAAGCCGGTGGGTTGCGCGTCATGGGCACGTCCGAGCCGATGGTCCTGCACTCACCCGGCGTGCAGTGGGAGATCACCTCCGACGGCATGCACGAGTCGGCGCAGGCGATGATCGAGGTCTCCGAGGGCGCTCCGGTCGTGCTGGAGCTGCGCTGCGGAACCGAGGACCTGGCACCGGCGCCGAACACCGAGCCCCAGCGCCGGGCGCTGGCCGACAAGTACTGGTCGGAATGGGTGTCCACGCTGACGATGCCGTCGCTGGAAACCGATTTGGTGGCCCGTTCGGCGCTGACCTTGCGCGGACTGTGCAATTCGGACACGGGCGGCATCATGGCCGCTGCCACCACCTCGCTACCCGAGGAGATCGGCGGTGTCCGGAACTGGGACTACCGCTACTGCTGGCTGCGCGACGGGGCGATGAGCGCGCAGGCCCTGGTCACGCTCGGGTCGACCGACGAGGCCGAGGGATTCCTGGACTGGTTGCACCGGGTTCTGGACACTCTGCCGGGACCGGAGCGGTTGCACCCGCTCTACACGCTGCGGGGCACCAGCCTCGGCCCGGAGGCTGTCATCGACAGCCTGCCCGGTTATGCCGGTTCCCGACCGGTCCGCGTCGGCAACCTCGCCGACCAGCAGGTGCAGCTCGACGTATTCGGCCCGGTGGTGGAGTTGATCGCACACCTGGCCGACTCCACGGGCTACGTTCGCGATGCGGACTGGGACCTGATCAAGGCGATGGCCACGGCCGTCTCGCACCGCTGGTTCGAGCCCGACCACGGCATCTGGGAAGAGCGCGAACAACCGCGCCACCACGTGTACTCCAAGGTGATGTGCTGGGTGACGCTGGATCGAGCGCTGCGGCTGGCCGAGACCTTCGGCCGGGAGGCCGACCCCACATGGGAACCGTTGCGGGACCAGATCTCCCAGGACGTGATCAAGAACGGCTGGCACGACGACGTGCGCGCGTTCACCACCGCCTACGAGGGGTCGGACCTCGACGCCGCTTCGTTGCACGTGGGCCTGTCCGGGCTGATCGATCCGAGCGACGAGCGGTTTACCGCCACGGTCAACGCGATCGAGTCGGAGCTGCGCAGCGGTTCGACGGTCTACCGCTACCGGCGCGATGACGGACTGCCCGGTGACGAGGGCGGTTTCCACCTGTGCGCCGCTTGGCTGATCGAGGCGTACCTGCTGATCGGCAGGCGTACCCAGGCCGAGGAGTTGTTCCAGCAGATCGTCGACACCGCGGGGCCGACGGGACTGCTCGCCGAGGAGTACGACCCGATCGCCGAGCGCTCGCTGGGCAACCACCCGCAGGCGTACTCGCACCTCGGTCTGATCCGCTGCGCCCAGCTGCTCTCGGCCTGACCGAGGCGCCGTTCGACGGGACGCGCACGAGTCCACATCAGGGCCGCCGGTTTTCGAACCGGCGGCCCTGACGCGTTTCGGCGTGGCACGCCCGGAGATGTGCGCCCGGAGGTATGCGCCTGGGGGTATGCGTGTGGGGGTATGCGTGTGGGGGTATGCGTGTGGGGGTATGCGCGTGCGGATGGGCTCGGCGGGCGCCGCACGGCCTCGACGCCGAGACGTTGCGACGCGTTGTGACCGACTTGTCACGTTCGGTCGGCACTCGCAACCCGTTCGGGATTCGAAACACACTGAGTCGAGGGAAGTGCATCACGATTTGACCCGATTGCCGGATGGCGTTCGGGTCAACCGCATAGCCTCTGCCCGAACCTGATTGTCACGCGAGAGGCTGGGGCATGAACTGGATCGTCGGCGCGACGCTCGTCGTCCTGGTGGTGGTCATCCTCGCGGTCCTGGGCGCGGCCATCGCGATGTGGCTCCGCACCAGGAAGCAGAAGCAACCCGCCGGTGACGCGGGCGGCCCCACCGACCCGTTCCACACCGGCGACGTGGACTCGCTCCGCGGTGATCCGCGCGAGCTGACCGCCGGGGACATCGTCGAGGTACGGGGTCTGTCCTACACGGTGCGCGGCACCGTCCGACTCTCCGAAGGCGGCTGGACCTGGTCCGAGCACCTACTCGACGACGCCAAGGGCGAACAGGCCTGGTTGAGCGTCGAGGAGGATCCCGACCTGATCCTGTCACTGTGGACACCGGTCGAGGCCGACGAGCTGTCCCCGGGGCCGAAGGAGGTCGAGTACGACGGCCGCACCTACCGCTCGGACGAATCCGGGTCGGCGGATTACCGCAGCGAAGCCACCACCGGACTGTCCGAACAGGGCACCGTCCGCTACCACGACTACGAGGGCGCGGACGGGGCCATGCTCGGCTTCGAAGCCTACGGCGACGCCGGCTGGGAGGTCAGCACCGGTGAAACGCTCAGCCGCTACGACGTGCGCATCTATCCGGCATCGGCCTGACGAGGACAGCGGAAAGACTCGATGAAACCCAAGTTCATGTTCCTCATCGCCGGCATCGCGGGCGTGCTGGCGCTGATCATCGCCATCGTCGCGATCTCGTCGTTCGACTCCGGCCCGCGTGGCTACGTGGCCGACCGGTACGAGCGCGCCGCCCATCTGGACCTGCGTGGCGACAGCGACAACCGGGCCTACACGAGCCCGCGGCCACCGCAGGTCGTGGAGCGGGAGATCACCGCGAAGTTCCGGCCCCGGTCGCAGTTCACCGAGGCCGCCAGCATCTATTTGCGGTACGAGGACGACGCCGTGGTGATCAAGCCGCGGTCGGCGGGCTCGGTGATCCACGTGCTCGATGACGACGAGGCATACCGCCGGTACGGCACCATCATCGGGGGCCGCTGGGGCCCGATCGGTGGTTACGGCGAGACCTTCCGGGGCCGCGGCCCCGGCTTCGGAAAGTAACGACGTTCCAGACCCGGTGCCCGGACCGTCCCGGGCACCGAACACCACACGAGAAGGGCACGAACTTTGCTCCAGGAACTGCTCACCGGCCTGCTCTCGGCGGTTGCCTTCGGTGCGATCGGCCTGCTGATGATGGCTCTCGGCTACCTGCTCGTGGACGCGGCCACACCAGGCAGCCTCCGAGACCTGATCTGGACGCGGCGCAACCCGAACGCGGCACTGCTGCTGGTCTCCGGCCTCATCGGTGTCGGAGCCATCCTCACCACCGCGATCGCCGCCAGCGCCAACGACCTGGTGGCCGGTCTGATCGGCACCGTGGCCTACGGTCTGCTCGGCCTGTTGCTGATGAGCTTGGCCTTCCTGCTCATCGACGCGGTCACCCCGGGCAAGCTCGGCGACGAACTGTCCTCGACCGACATTCACCCCGGGACCTGGGTCTCGGCGGCTTCGCACGTGGTGATCGCGGTGCTGATGGCCGCAGCCATCTGGTGATCCGGACGGCACCCGCACCGCACCCACCGGGAACACCGAGTTCTTGAGGACCATCCAGCATGTCGACCAGCACTGACACCGCCGAGACGCCGGACGTGGAAGCGGGGGATCCCGGTGAACCGCACGGGAGACTGGCGCGCGTCACGGTGCTGCTGGCCGTGTTCGTGTGCGCGGCGTGTGGCCTCGTCTACGAACTCGCGTTGGTCGCGCTCGGCAGCTACCTGGTCGGCGACACCGTGGGGCAAGCGTCGATCGTGCTGTCGCTGATGGTGTTCGCGATGGGGGTGGGCGCGCTGGCCGCCAAGCCCCTGCAGCGCTGGGCGGCAGCGGCGTTCGCGGCCGTCGAGATCCTCCTCGCGCTGCTGGGCGGGCTCAGCGTGCTCGTGCTCTACGCCGCGTTCGCCTGGCTGAGCCTGTACCTGCCCGCCTTGATCGTGACCGCGCTGGTGCTGGGTGTACTGATCGGCGCGGAGATCCCGTTGCTGATGGTTCTCCTGCAACGGATCCGCAGGCAGGACGCGGGTTCGGCGGTCGCCGACATGTTCGCCGCGGACTACGTGGGTGGGCTGGTCGGCGGACTGGCGTTCCCGTTTCTGCTGCTGCCGTTGTTCGGACAGATTCAGGGTGCGCTGCTGGTCGGGCTGATCAACGCCGCGGCGGGCTTGGGTCTGATCCTCACGGTGTTCCGCCGCGAACTGTCCAGCCGGGCCAGATACGCGCTGCTGTCGGCGACGGTCCTGGTGGGCGCCCTGCTCGGCGGCGCCTTCGTGTTCGCCGACGACTTCGAGGTCGGCGCCAGGCAGGCGCTCTACGCCGATCCCGTGGTGCACGCTCAGCGAACGCCGTACCAGGACATCGTGCTGACCGAGTCCACCGCGTTGACCGGCAACAGCGACCTCCGGATGTTCCTCAACGGCGATCTGCAGTTCAGCTCGGTGGACGAGTACCGCTATCACGAGGCGTTGGTCCACCCGGCGATGGCCGGTTCGCACTCACGAGTGCTGATCCTCGGTGGCGGGGACGGCCTCGGCCTGCGCGAGGTGCTGCGCTACCCGGACGTCGAGGAGGTCACGCTGGTCGAGATGGACCCGGCGGTACTCGACCTGGCCCGTACCGACCCGCGGATCTCGAAGCTCAACAACCATGCGTTCGACGATCCCAGGGTTCGGACGGTATCCGCGGACGCGTTCACCTGGTTGCGCGAGAACCGGGACCGCTACGACGTGGTTCTGGTGGACATGCCGGACGCGGATTCGACCTCGACTGCCAAGCTCTACTCGGAGGAGTTCTACGGACTCGTGCGGCAGAGCACCGCCGAGGACGGACGCATCGCCGTCCAGGCGGGGTCCCCGTACTTCGCGCCGAACGCGTACTGGTGCATCGAGTCGACGATTCGGTCGGCGGGCATCCGGACGACTCCGTACCACGTGTCGGTACCGAGTTTCGGCGACTGGGGTTTCCACCTGGGCACGGTGCGCGAGCCGCCGCGGCTGCGGGTGCCCGAGGACGCCCCGCCGCTCCGGTCGGTCGATGCGGCCACCTTGCGGGCGGCCGCATCGTTCCCACCTGATCGGGCTCGGATTCCCGGCTTGGAGCCCTCGACGCTGATGCATCCGACGATTCTCGATCATGCCAACGGCGAGTGGCTCAACTACTGAGCTGCTGAGCCCGGGGCCTCACGGTCCGAACCAGCGTTCCTCCACCGAACGCGGCGGCCCTGAAGTCGACCCGGTCATGAGCTGGGTTTCGAGGAAGACCTCGCGGGGGCGGCCCGGTTCCGCGGTGTTCAGCAACAACCGTCCCGCGGCCCGCCCCTTCTCCAACACCGGCTGACGAACCGTGGTCAGTCCCGCCCGCTCGGCATCGACTATGCCGTCGAAACCGGTGATCGTGATGTTCTCCGGGACGTGCAGCCCGCGGCTGCGCGCCTCGTTGAGCGCACCGAGCGCGAGAATGTCCGACGTGCACACGATCGCGGTAATGTCGGGGTCGATCTCCATCAGTTGCGCGGCGGCCGATGCGCCGGAGGCAGAGGTGTGATCGAAGCGCTCCACGACGGGCACGTTCGTCCAGTCGACTCCTGCTTCGCTGAACGCCTCGGCCAGCGCGGTCAGTCGGGCCTTCTGCACGTGGAAGCTCGCGTTGGCCTGCCGCTGCAACGACGCGGGCCCGTCGTTGCGGGCGCGGGCCAACCGCATGCAGGACACGCCGATCCGGCGGTGCCCCAACTTGATCAGGTGGTCGGCGATCAGCTTGACCGCGCCTTCGTCGTCCGGGCCGACCCAGTCGAGGGTTTCGATCCGCGGCTGGTCGCAGATCACCACCGGAACCGGCCGTTCGAGCACGGCGGCCAGGTGCGGGTCGTCGTCGGGAACGGAGTAGACCACGAAGCCGTCGACGCCGGCCCGGTGTACCGAGGCGACGTCTTCGCGTTCGGGACTGGCCGGGATCAGCTGCAGCCCCTGCCCCGCGTCTTCGCAGGCCAGCGCGAGCCCTTCGAGGAATCCGACCGCACCCGGATCGCGGAAGGCGTAGGAGAGGTTTTCGGTGAGCAGTAGCCCGACCGCCCCGGCTTTCCGGGTGCGGAGCGACCGCGCAACCGGGTCGGGGCCCGGGTATCCGAGCCTGCGTGCGGTGTCGAGGACCCGCTTGCGCAGCTCGGGCGAGAGCTGGTCGGGTCGGTTGTAAGCGTTCGACACCGTGGTCCTGGAGACCCCCAGCTCCGCTGCGAGCGAGGCTAGCGTCGCAGGCCGTCGGGCATTCGTTGACCGCGCCATGAAGGAACCGTAACGGTTCAGAAGGCGGGGGTGAAGAAGGGATGATACAGATCCCATTTCGCAACTGCCGACCGGTTACGTCCGGTTATTACCTGAACACCCTTCGAGTTCGCCTCCGATGAGGGGCTGACTCTGAACCGTTTTAGCGCTAGGTTGTGCGAACTTTGATTTCGGGTGAAAGGTAAATCACATGTCCGAGGTCGCTTACGTCAACGCAACCCGCGTCTACCAGGGCAATCCGCCCGTTCGAGCGGTCGACGAACTCGGCCTCGACGTCGCCGACGGCGAGTTCCTGGTGCTGGTGGGCCCCTCCGGATCGGGAAAGTCCACCGCCCTCCGCATGCTCGCCGGCCTGGAGGACGTCGACGAGGGCGCGATCACCATCGGCGGGGACGACGTCACCAATGCCCCGCCCAAGTCCAGGGACATCGCGATGGTGTTCCAGTCTTACGCGCTCTACCCGCACATGACGGTCGCCGAGAACATGGGGTTCGCGCTCAAGCTCCGCAAGATCCCCAAGCCGGTGATCCAGGAGAAGGTCACCGACGCGGCGAAGATGCTCGACCTGGAGAAGTACCTCGACCGCAAACCGAAGGCGCTCTCCGGCGGCCAGCGCCAGCGGGTGGCGATGGGCCGCGCGATCGTGCGCGAGCCCAGCGTGTTCCTGATGGACGAACCGCTGTCCAACCTCGACGCCAAACTTCGGGTGGAGACCCGGGCCAACATCGCCGCCCTGCAGAAGCGCCTCGGCACCACCACGATCTACGTGACCCACGACCAGATCGAGGCCATGACCATGGGCCACCGGGTCGCGGTGCTCAAGGACGGGCTACTGCAACAGGTGGCCACGCCGCGTGAACTCTACGAATCGCCCGCGAACGCGTTCGTCGCCGGGTTCATCGGCTCGCCCGCGATGAATCTCAAGACGGTGCCGCTCTCGCCGGAAGGCGCCGTCCTCGACGGCAACACGATCCCACTGCCGCGCGCCGCGCTGTCGGCTGCCGACGGCCTGGGTGAGATCACGTTCGGTGTGCGACCGGAAGCACTCCGCCTGGTGCCGACCGACGAGTCCGGCCTGACCATGACCGTCGAGCTGGTGGAGGAACTGGGCGCCGACGCGCTGGTGCACGGTTCGATCGACGTGGACGGCCGGACCGAGCGCTTCGTCGTGCGTACCGATGGGCGCACGCCGCCCGCGCTCGGGGAACGGGTTTCCGTGGAGTTTCGCGACACCGAGGAAGTGCACCTGTTCCACCCCACGAGCGGAGAGCGGCTGACGGCCTGATCCGTCGCATCCGCACGCCCCCGCCGAACGGCGGGGGCGTCTTCTTGCTCACATCGTGAGGACCCTCGTTCGGTGGATATGGGAGTACTCAGCGCGTAAAGTGCAGATGACAACGGTTCCCGTTACCGTTTCGTCGACAGTCTTTCGTGACTGCGCGCCGCCCAGAGGAGCAGCAAGAACATGACCCTCCGTAGCCTCCGGACTCGCCGAGCCACCACCACCATGGCCGGTATCGCCGCCACCGCGCTGACCCTGAGCGCCTGCGGCACGGACCAAGCAGGCCAGAACAGCAACGGCGAGAAGATCAACGTGGTCGCCTCCACCAGCGTGTGGGGCAGCGTCGCCCAAGCCGTGGGCGGCGAGTCCGTCGAGGTCGAATCGATCATCGAGGACGCCGAGTCGGACCCGCACTCCTACGAGAGCACCCCCCGGGACGCGGCGACCGTCAGCGACGCCGACCTGGTCGTGTTCAACGGCGGCGGCTACGACAGCTTCGTCGAGCAGATCATGTCCGGAAGCGGCCAGGACACACCATCCGTCGAGGCCGTCCAGGTCGGCGGGCACGAAAGCGGTGGCGGGCACGAAGGCGAAGCCGGACACGGGAGCCACGAAGGCGAAACCGGTCACCAAGGCGAAGCCGGACACGGGAGCCACGAAGGCGAAACCGGTCACCAAGGCGAAGCCGGACACGGGAGCCACGAAGGCGAAACCGGTCACCAAGGCCATGACCACTCGGTGAACGAGCACGTCTGGTACGACCTGCATGTCGTGCACGAAACCGCCGAGCGGGTCGCCGATCGCCTCGCCGAGCTCCGTCCCGCCGAGGCCCAGCGGTTCCACGACTCCGCTGCGCGCTTCAGCGAGCAGGTCGGCACCCTGGAGGGACGGGTCGAGCAGATCGCTGCCGAGCACCGGGACGCACCGGTGATCGTCACCGAGCCGATCGCCCACTACCTCATCGAGCAGGCGGGCCTGCGCGATGTCACGCCGCAGGGATTCGTCCGCTCCGTGGAATCCGGGAACGACCCCGCGGCCGCCGACGTCGCCCGGATCCAGGACGCGGTGAAGTCGGGCGAGGCGTCGGTGGTGGTCTACAACCCGCAAACCGAATCCCCGGTCACCGAGCAGGTCCGCGAGACCGCGAAGCAGAACGGGATCCCGGTGGTCGAGATGACCGAGACGGTGCCGCCGGAGACCGACTACACGCGGTGGATGGATGCGCAGATCACCGCACTGGAGAACGCGTTGAACAGGAAGCCCTGAACAAGTGAGACCCGCCCTCGACACCTCCCCCACCACCGAGCACGGCAGCCCGGCCGTGCGACTCCGGGACGCCCGCCTCTCCTACGGGGCGCGCACCCTGTGGGACGGCCTCGACCTCGACATCCGTCCGGGTGAATTTCTCGCCGTGCTCGGGCCGAACGGTTCGGGCAAGACGAGCCTGCTGCGCGTGCTGCTGGGCCTGCAACAGCTGACCAACGGCACGGTGGACATCGCCGGTGGTCCCGCGCAGGCGGGCAACGGCAAGATCGGCTACGTCCCGCAGCAGCGTTCGCTCGAGGCGACCCTGACCGTGCGGGGCCGCGACCTGGTCGGGCTCGGCCTGGACGGGCACCGCTGGGGTATGGGCATCCGGGCGCGTCGGACCCGCACGCAGCGCGTACGGGACGCGCTGCGTGCGGTGGACGCCACCGCGTACGCCGACATGCCGCTGGGGCTGCTCTCCGGCGGCGAGCAGCAACGGCTCCGCGTGGCCCAAGCGCTCGTGAGCAACCCGGACGTGCTGCTGTGCGATGAGCCGCTGCTGTCCCTGGACATCTCCTACCAGCGCAAGGTCAGCCAGCTGATCGCCGGCCAGGCACGCGACTCCGATGCGGCGGTCCTGTTCGTGACCCACGAGATCAATCCAGTGCTGCCGCTCGTCGACCGGGTGCTCTACCTCGTCAACGGGCAGTTCCGCATCGGCACCCCCGAGGAGGTCATGAACTCGGCGACGCTGTCGGAGCTGTACGGCACCGACATCGAGGTCGCACGGGTCGGCGGCCGTCTCGTCGTCGCCGGCACCGACGAGGTCGATCAGCACCACCATGTGGACGAAGCGGAGCAGCAAGCGTGAACACCCTGGCCGACGCGTTCAGCAAAATGTTCGACTTCGAAACCACGATCGACCTGCTCAGCTACCCGTTCGTGCAGCAGGCGCTGATCGCGGCGGCCGCGCTCGGACTCGTGTCCGGGGTGCTGGCGCCGCTGATCGTCATGCGCAAGATGTCCTTCGCCGTGCACGGAACCGCCGAGCTGGCCTTCACCGGCGCGGCCGCCGCACTGCTGTTCGGGTTGAGCGTCGGGGTCGGCGCGCTGGGAGGCGCGGTGGTCGCCGCGCTGCTGCTGGGACTGCTCGGCCAACGCGGCGGAGAGCGGGACTCGGTGATCGGCGCGATCCTGTCGTTCGGACTGGGGCTCGGGGTGCTGCTGCTGTGGATGAACCCGGAGCGCACCGCGAACAAGTTCAGCCTGCTCGTCGGGCAGATCGTCGGTGTCGACTCGGCAGACGTCGCGTTGCTGACCGGCGCGGCCGCGGTCGTGCTGGTCGTTCTCGCGTTCGTCTACCGACCGCTGCTGTTCGCCAGCATCGATCCGGACGTGGCGGCGGCGCGGGGAGTTCCGACCCGGTTCCTGACCCCGTTGTTCGCCGTGCTCGTCGGCATCGCCACCGCCCTGGGCGTACACACGGTCGGCGCGTTGCTGGTGCTGGCGTTGATGGTCACGCCCGGCGCGGCTGCCGCGCGGATCACGGCCAGCCCGGTGAAGGCCACGCTGCTGGCGGTGGTGTTCGCGGAAGCCGCCGTACTCGGCGGGATCCTGCTCTCGCTGGCACCGGGCGCTCCGGTGAGCGCCTTCGTCACGACGATCTCCTTCGTGATCTACCTGTTGTGCCGCTGGGTCGGCTCCGTCCGCCTCCGCAGCCGCACCGCGTAGGCAGGTGAGTCGGCTTCGACGAGTCGACGCGTCCTCATTCGACCGGGTGGGCTGCCAGGACCTCTCCCACCCGGTCGATCACGGCCGGGTCGAGGAGGTCGTAGCGCCCGCCGGCCACGAACCGTTCGGACAGTTCGAAGACCACCGACTCACCTTCGGCGAGCAGCTCGCCCATGCGTTCCGGCTGCTCGGAAACCGTGTCGGGGTGCACAACGGCGATGTCGCTGAACGCGGCCGCCAGGTACGGGCTGGCGAACTGGCTGAACGAATCCCCCACCATCCGGACCGGCTCATCGACCGTGCCCTCCTTCGGCGAGGACTCGAAGCGCAGCGGTTCGGCGAAGTCGCTCGGCCGGAACCGGGTGTTGTCGGCACCGCCGTCCGGTGCCAGTGAATACGCCTGGATCTGGACGGTCCGGTCCTGCCCGAGCAGGTCGGGGATGTCGGCGCTGTGTTCGTAGCGGCGGCTCGGCCGCAGCTCCCAGGTGCCGGTCGTGCCGGATTCCAGCTGTTCGGCCAGCTGGTACACCATCGCCACCCCACCCTCGTGCGTCCAATGCGTGTCGATCTCGTGGTAGATCGGCCTGCCGTTGCGTTCGGCCAACTCCCGTAACCGAGCCCGCAGGTCAAGCGCGCCGGTATCCGGCAAGCTCTGCCAGAACCGCTCGCGGTGCCGGGTCGAACACTCCTCCCCCGCGTATTCCGCGGGCAGGTGCTCCGGGTACACGCTGGACTTGTCGGGGGCGATGACCAGCTCGAATTCCCGCCCGGACGCTTCCACCACCGACCGCCAACGGCGCAGCGACGCCATCACCCCGGACAGTTCCATCCGGGGGACGCACTGGTAGGAGACGTCGTGCCCCAGGTACAACCAGCCGTTCTCGCCCTCGATGACGTCCGGGAACATGCTCTCGCGCAACGGCGTGTCGTTCGCGTCGTCATCGCCGCCGACCGGTGCGGACGGTTCGCCGCCGCCCTGCCGCTGCGCCGGTTCGCCGAAAACGCCACGGCTGAACGCGTCGACCGACCGCACCGCCTCCGTGCGGAACGGGAGACTGTCGGTCGCCCACGGGTGCAAGCCGGTGAAGAATCCCCACCCATCGGTGACGCCGGGAAACTCGGTCCTCGGACGGTTCTCCAGCGGTTCGGCCCGCGCCCCGAACATCCACGTCACCAGCGGCGCCGAGAAGAACAACAGCGCGCACACCAGCGCCGTCAGCTGGCGTCGGCCGTGGCGGGGCCGATGCAGCGGATGTTCCCTCGGCAACCATGCCTCGTGCACCGCGGGCAACCCCGTCGAATCAGTCCTGGACACGGTTTCACGTTAGCCGCAGCGAGTCGGCTCCCGTGCCGGAACCTCGCAAATCGCCGGAGTAGCCGGACACCCTGCTTTTCGAAAGGCAGGTGCCCCCGCTGTCGCGGAGGGCACCTGCTCGAAAACGGCCCGATTCTCAGCTGGCGCGTTCTTCCTTCCAGTCCGAGCACGACCCGTCGATGACGTACCGTTCGTCGGCATTCGAGCTGTACTCGCCGATGCACACTCGGTACCGGATCGTCCCGTTCTCGGGCATGTTCATGTTGTGGTCGATCCTGGTGTTGTTGCCCGAGTAGTTCCATGCCCGGTTGAACTGGCCGACGTCCGAGCGGGTGTATTCGGCCACCGCCGAGTGCCCGTCGGCCTTGTTGTCCCAGACGTAGAGGTGATCGCCGTTCTTGACGAACGAGGCCGATCCCGCACAGTCCGGGGTGGAGCACCGATCGCCGATGTGGTCGGCGAACGCCGCGGGGGCCATGGCCACCAGCAGAGCTCCGGCGGACGCCGCGGCGACGGCAAACCTACGAACGCGCATGAACACTCCTTGTTTCGAGCAGTTTTCTGTTGTGCCCCAGTCGGATTCAGCCAGGCCCCGTTGCACGGTGACCGAAATGGCACGTTCGTCACGCTAGTGCCGCGATCATGCCGGGCGAACCGACTGAACGGCCACACCGCATACTCCGTTCGCCGCACCACGGAGCGGCCGGATGAGCACTCCCCGGCCGGGATCCGGCCCGAGTCGGCACGCGAGTACGGTGACGGTCCACCGGCGGGCCGAGCCAGCCGTGTCCCCGGGCAGCGTGGGGACTCTCGCCGCGCCTCGGCGCGGTCGTTGGTCAGCTGCGGGTCGCCTCGATGAGCCAGGCCGCCGAGTCGTAGTACACGCCCCGCTCGGTTCGGTGATCGGCCATGCTGGCCCGGAGTTCGTCGAGCGCACGCGCCCGGGCGTCGGCGTCGAGCTCGTCGAGCATCCCGGCGAACTGGCCGGAGACGAACCGGCAGGCGTCGTCGACGTCACGGCCGAAATACATGGGCTCACTGAGGGCTTCCAGCCGCACGCCATCGAACCCGGCCGAGGTCAGCAGCGTTCGCACCCGATCGGGATCGCTCAGCGAGAACGGCCCCGGCCCGTCCTGCGGCGGCGCGGGCAATTCGCGGCCCGCCGCGAGCGCGGCGCGGAATGCCCTGATGTGCTCGTTGCGCTCGAAAGGTTGCCAGGTCAGGAGTGCGAGCCGCCCACCAGCTCGCACGGCCCGCGCGATATTCGTGAACGCGGCAGGCGGATCGCCGAAG
Source organism: Parasphingorhabdus pacifica (assembly GCF_054779195.1). Taxonomy (NCBI): domain Bacteria; kingdom Pseudomonadati; phylum Pseudomonadota; class Alphaproteobacteria; order Sphingomonadales; family Sphingorhabdaceae; genus Parasphingorhabdus; species Parasphingorhabdus pacifica. The sequence goes on along the minus strand of NZ_BAAGYS010000006.1, from coordinate 26,862 downwards.
AACATCGCGCCGTTGCGGCTGATGGCGATGTCGAAGTGCGCTTCTTGGAACGGATGGATCTGGGCGTCGGCTTGTTGGAACGTGGCGTTCGGGATGCGCTCGTTCGCCGCTGCGCGACGGGCGAGTTCGATCATGCTCGTGGACAGGTCCATCCCGAGCACCGATCCGTCGACGGCGTACCGGGCGGCGTCCCGACTCGTCTTTCCGCTGCCGCACCCGATGTCGAGCACCTTGGCGGTCGGAGTGATCGATGCCGCTTCGAGAAGGCTGCCGTGGTAGCCGGCGATCCCTTCGTCGAAGCGCTCCGCGCGCTTCGCCCAGAAGTCGCCGCCATCACCGTCCCAGGCGCGCAATTGCTCGACGTTGGACGGATCGACGCGCACCGCGACACTCCCTGGACGTTCTCCGGTTCCCGGCTTCCGGGCGCGAGCCTATCGCTTCGTTGATCTCGGCGTGCCGACGTTCTCCCACCGGGTCGCGGAGTTTCCACCAGGACGCGGCGTTCTCCCACCGGCGCACGGCGGTCGCGCACGAGATCCGCGAGTGGAGGTTGACCTCTACTTAACTTGAAGTTCTAGGTTGCGTACACGAGATCGGTCGACGTTGGGAGTGTGGTCGTGGTGCGCGCAATCCAGGTGCGGGAGTTCGGTGGACCCGAGGTGTTGGTGCCCGAGGAGGTGCCCAACCCGGTCGCGGGTCCGGGAGAGGTGGTGCTGGAACTGGCAGCCGCCGACATCATCTATCTGCACACGCTGCTGCGTTCCGGTTGGGGCGGGGACACCTTCCCGCTGCGGCTTCCGTACGTGCCCGGCGGTGGCGGTGCGGGACGCGTGTCCTCCGTCGGTGCGGACGTGGATCCCGCCTGGGTCGGGCGGCGCGTCCTGTCCAGGGCGTCCAGCGGTTACGCCGAGCAGGTCGTCGCCGACGCGGCGGACCTGGTGGAAGTGCCCGACAGCGTGGACGATCCGGCGGCCGCTGCCGTGCTGCACGACGGCGTCACCGCCCTCCAATTCGCCCGCACGGCGCGGATCGAGGAAGGTGAATGGGTGCTGGTCGCAGCCGCCGCGGGCGGAGCCGGTTCGCTGCTGGTGCAGTTGGCGCGCGATGCGGGCGCCCGAGTCGTCGCGGCGGCCCGCGGTGAGCGAAAGCTCTGGCTTGCCCGGGAGCTGGGCACCGAGATCACGGTCGACTACTCCGAAGCGGACTGGAGCCAACGGGTGCGCGAGCTGACCGGCGGCGGGGTCGACCTCGTTTTCGACGGTGCGGGCGGCGAACTCGGCAAGGCGGCATTCGAGACCGCGTCCCGGGGTGGCCGGTTCATCACCTACGGCGCAGCCAACGGCACCTTCGCCGACATCGACCCGCAGGTGGCCGAGCAACGACAGGTCAGCGTCACCAACGCGCTCGAAGCGGAACCACCGGGCCGAGCCACCGTCCGAGACCGGCTCGCGGAGGCGCTCGAACTCACGGCGCGGGGACGGATCCGGCCCATCATCAGCGCGAGCTATCCGTTGGACCGGGCCCGCGACGCGCACACGGCACTCGCGGAACGCAACACCATCGGCAAGTCCCTGCTGATCCCCTGAACCGACCGCCGTCGACCTAGGACGAAGAATGGAAAATGCACGCAGCGACTCGGAGTTTTCACAAAAAATCGCGGCCGATGAATCATTCGACCGACTGCGAGACGAACTGATCGAGGATTCAGCCAAAGACGAAAAAGAACTTGATAACGCCCCGGACCGGACATGGAAGAACTACATCTACGCCGTCTCGCGAATCGACGAATTGACAGCAAAGGTCATCATTAGAATAGCGCCGATTCCGCGAACCGTGCAAGACTTTCTTTCGAGCCCTGATCAGCGGATAGCCGTGCTGTACCCACTGATTCTGCCGGACGGGTCTCCGCGTCACCTGGAGGTTCCGACCATGGAGTTCTTCGAGTTGTTCCACGCCGGTGGGGTGAATTCCGATTCGGTCCTCGTGATCGACGAGGAAGGAAACCTGCTGGTGGACGGCAGTGAAGAATTCTGAGGACGAGGTCGCGACCTTCTGCCTGCTGATCGCTCAGAACTGAGACCGAACGCTGCCGCTGGAAGCGGACGGTCGGACTCAGCTTGGGCTCTGACTCTGGCGCCGCAGACCTCATCGCCGGAAGCAGCGGCCTCCCACTGGCCCGGCCGTGATCACGACCACCTGCGGCGATGAACAACACAGTGGTGCAACTAATCGGCCGCGTCGTCCTCGCGCGGCTCGGGGTGGCGACGCAGATGTATGGCCGAGGCGAGCAACCCACCCCACAACAGCACGATCGCGATGATCATCATGATGATGGCAGCTGGCGACATTACTGCGTCACTCCTGTTCCGGCGTCCTCATCCGTGGCAGCTTCGGCACCGCGCCGCCACGGCGTCAGCGCGAACACGATGCCGAGGACGATCGTGCCGATCGCCACCCCCCAGCCCGAACTGATCAGGAACGATGTCGGGTAGTCCTCGTAATTGCTGGCCAGTTCGGCGCGCAGGCTGTCCCACATCATCCAGCCCAGCACGATCGGCGTGACCACGCCGAGCAGCACCTGCCACCACACCCCGAGACGGACGATGGAGGTTTCGTTGGCGTGCGCTTGCAGCATGGGCAGCTTCCGCAGCAGCCACGCGACCGTGATCAGTGCGACCAGAGCGGCAAGCGCGACACCGTAGGCGTTGATGAAGTGATCCATCGTATCCAGCAGGTACAGCCCTTCCGCGGTCGGGAACAGCAGCAGCGAGACCAGCGCGGTCACTCCACCCACGGTGAGGACGGCGGGCAACCTACGCATCCCGGTCTTGTCCTGCACGGCGGAGATGACGACCTGAACGATGCTGATCAGCGACGACAGTCCGGCGAGTACGAGCGAAAGGAAGAACAGCACGCCGAAGAGGCTGCCGCCGGGCATGCTGGAGATGATCGTCGGGAAGGCGACGAAAGCCAGGCCGATCCCGTCGGTGGCGACCTCGCCGACCGGAACTCCCGTAGCGGCGGCCATGAACCCGACCGTCGCGAACACGCCGATACCCGACAGCAACTCGAAGGAGCTGTTGGCGAAGCCGGCGACCAAACCGGTTCCGGTCAGATCGGCCCGCCTCGGCAGGTACGAGGAGTAGGTGATCATGATCCCGAAGCCGATCGACAGCGAGAAGAAGATCTGGCCGTACGCCGCGACCCAGACGCTGCCGTCGGTGATGGCCGACCAGTCCGGTGTGAACAGCGCGTTCAGGCCGACCGCGGCACCGGGCAGGAACAGTGCTCGCACCACCATGATCAGGAACAGCACGACGAGCAGCGGGATGAATACCTTGTTCGCCCGCTCGATGCCCTTGCGGACTCCGAACGCGAGCACGCCGAGAGTGATGACCCATACGGCGATCAGCGGCCACACCACGTTGTCGACATACCCCGACACCATGCCCGGTTCCGCTGCTCGGCCCAGGAAGTCGTTGAACAGGAACGAATCGGGCTCCTGTCCCCACTGGGTGCCGAAGGAGAACCCGACGTAGCGCACCGCCCACGCGATGATGACCGCGTAGTAGGTCGCGATGACGAAGCTGATCAGTACCTGCCACCAACCGAGCGCTTCGGCAGGGCGGGCAAGCTTGCGAAAGGCCAGCGGCGGTGAGCTGCGGAACCGGTGCCCGATGCTGTACATCATGATCAGCATCGGGATACCCGCGGTCAGCAGCGCGACGAGGTACGGGATGAGGAAGGCGCCGCCACCGTTGTCGTAGGCCACATACGGGAACCGCCAGATGTTACCGAGACCGATCGCCGAGCCGACCGCAGCGAGGAGAAAACCCAAGCGGCTACCCCACTGCTCGCGCCCCTGATCCGTCATGCGCGCTGCTCCTTGCCAGACCAATTCGTTGTTTGAACCCTCGCAGCATATCCATCGCGTCCACTCGACCGGCACCACCATCGCCAACCGGGCGCGGTGTCTATCCAATAAGGAGTATTTGGGGGAAGGCCGTCACCCCGCAGGACGCATCTGAGTCAGCGCGTGCCGAGTCCCGGCCCCCCGGATGGTCCAGCGGCCACCCCTAGAACTGGTAGTACAGGAAGGGGCTGAAGGAGCCGGTGGCGACGAGGAGGCCGGAATAGGCCAGGCCCGCGGTCATGGTTCCGATCCGGAGCGCGTTGGCGTAGCGGCCGCGGGCCGACTCCAGGAACGCGCCGGTGCCCGCGTTGGCGGGCAACACCACGACCGCCATCGCGAGCAGCAACAGGAACAGGCGCTGGTTGGACAGCGAAGCCGCCACGATGTCGGTCAGCCCGGACAGGTCCGGCACGAGCATGTGGCCGAACATCGTGAACGCCGCACCCATGTCGGCCGCGCGGAAGAACACCCAGCCGATGACGACCAGCAGCAGCGTCAACACCCGGCGCCCGAGCACGGCCAGCGGTTCCGACGGTGCCCCGGCGAGGCCGAACGCGCGCTCGACCACCAGCAGCGCGCCGTGGAACAACCCCCACACCAGGTAGTGCCATTCGGCACCGTGCCAGAAACCGGTGAGCGCGAAGATGATCGCCAGGTTGAGGTACGTGCGGGCGAGTCCGTTCCGGTTGCCGCCGAGCGGGATGTAGACGTAGTCGCGGAACCAACGGGACAGCGACATGTGCCAGCGCCGCCAGAACTCCGTGACCGTCACCGAGGAATACGGGCGTGCGAAGTTCTCCGGCAGGCGGAACCCCAACATGCGCCCCAGCCCGATCGCCATGTCCGAGTATCCGGAGAAGTCGAAGTACAGCTGCGCCGTGAACGCGATCGCACCGAGCCAGGCGATCGCGAAGCTCATGTCGTCGGCGGGAGTCCCGAAGCACGCGGCGACCAGCGGAGCCAGGCTGTCGGCGACCACGACCTTCTTCGTCAGCCCCCACGCGAACCGGGGAAATCCGGACGCGATGTCGTCGAGCCGATGGGTCCGCCGTTGCGGCAACTGATCGGCGATCTCCCGGTACCGGACGATCGGTCCCGCCACCAGCTGGGGAAACATCGAGATGTAGGTGACGAACGAGACCGGGTCGCGCAGGGCCGGGCGTTCTCCCCGATAGATGTCCACCACATAGGAGATGTGGTGGAACGTGTAGAACGAGATCCCGATCGGCACTGCCATCTGCAGCACCGGGCTGCTCCCGCCGAACCAACCCGCCAGGACCGCGATCTGCTCGGTGGCGAACCCGGCGTACTTCCACACCGCCAGGATCGACACGTTGAACCCGACCACGCCGATCAGCAGATACCTGCGCCGATCGTTGGCGGCTCGCCACTCGTCCGGTTCCAGATGTCGGCCGGCGAAGAAGTTCACCACGATGCAGCACAACAGCAGTGCGGTGGTTCCGCCCGCGCCGCTGGCGTAGAAGAGCAAGCTCGCCACCGCGACCACGGTGTTGCGCGCGGCGCGCGGCGCGATCAGCACGACCACCAGTAGTGCGGGCAGGAAGTACCAGAGGAAGAGCGGACTTGCGAAGGACATGTGTGCGGGGCCTCAGGCTGTGCGGGAGGCCCGTGCCTCCCCTGTTCTCCAGCGGAACTCTAGCCGAGCGAACGCCGCTACATCCCCCGAACGGTTGATATTCGCACGCTTGCCATTTCCCCGGACGGAGGGTCGCCAGGCGATCTACCCTGGGGTCCATGAACGCCTCGCCCCCGCCCGGCTGGTATCCCGACCAAGCGGATCAGCGGTACGTTCGCTGGTGGGACGGCATGCAATGGAGCCAGCACGTGCAGCCGGCAGCTCAGCAACGGCCGCCGCCACCGCAGCCCGGTCACCCCCAGCAGGCGGGCCATTCCCAGCAACAGGCGGGCCATTCCCAGCAACAGGCGGGACCTGCACAGCAGCAGCCCGGCCATCCACAGCCCGGCCAACAGCACCCGGCTCAGCAATATCCGGCGCAGCAGCACCCGGCGCAGGCGGGACCAGCTCAGGCGGAACCGGCGGGTAGTGGCGGCGTTTCGGACATCGAGCTGGCGATGGGCGGAACCGGCGACGCCGCGCAGATCCAGCAGCAGGTGCAGCAACGTGCCGGTGTCGGCGGTCCGGTCGCCGGCGGCGGGGGCACGCTGTTCACCGAACCCGTCCTGGTGATCAACCAGCAGGCCAAGCTCATCGAGATGTCCAACGAGTACGCCGTCTACGACCAGAGCGGCAACCAGCTCGGTTCGGTCCTGCAGACCAACCAGAGCGGGGCGCAGAAGGCGCTGCGCCTGTTCTCCAAGATGGACTCGATGATGACCGTGCAGCTGGAGATCCGCGACATCGCGGGGAACCCGCTGCTGAAGCTGACCCGCCCCGCGACGATGTGGAAATCCACCGTGCACGTGCAGCGGCCGGACGGTTCCCCCATCGGCGACATCCGCATGGAGAAGATCTGGGGCAAGGTCCGGTTCGCGTACGAGGTGGGTGGTCAGCGCATCGGCGGCATGAACGCCCTGAACCTGCGCGCACGGGAACTCAGCCTCGTCGACCACCAGGAAACCGAGCTCGGGCGGATCACCAAGACCTGGCAGGGGCTGGCGAAGGCGTTCACCACCGCCGACAACTACGTCCTGCAGCTCCACCGGCCACTGCCCGACCCGCTGGCGAGCATGGTCGTCGCCTCGGCACTGACCGTCGACACGGTGCTGCAACAGCAGCAGTAGGCAGCAACGGGAGCAGTAGCCGGTCGCCGGGCGTAGCGGCCGGTCGCGGGAACGGACCGGAAAACCCGTTGCGACGCCCGGTGCCGTCCGCGGGGCACCGGCGTCACACCGGTCGACGGGCTCAGTTGCCCGCCGGAACCTCCATCTCGCCGAGCAGCGACCAGTCGTCCTGGTCGACGGTCGTGTTGACGACCCGAGGTGTCTCGACGAGGTGCGGCGGCAGCGTCTGCTGCGCCTTCTTGAAGTGATCCGACTGCACGTGCGCCGCGCCGGCATCCCCGTCCCGGAAGGCCTCGACCAGCACGTACTCGTTCGGGTCCTCGATGCTGCGCGACCAGTCGAACCAGAGGCAACCGGCTTCGGCGCGTGTGGCCTCGGTGAACTCGGCGGCGATCTCCGGCCAGCGGTCGGCGTCTTCCGGACGCACCTGGAACTTGGCGGTAATGAAGATCATGACAACCTCTCGTACTCGACTATCGATCGTGCGACGCTGATACCGCTGCCGGCGCATGATCATGCACTGCGGTCGATCATGCACTGCGGTCGATCATGCACTGCGGCTGCTGATGGTGCCGCGCGGTATCGAATCCGCGCGGGGACGAATCCACGCCGGGACGAATCCACGCCGGGACGAATCCGCGCGGAACCGACCCGGCCGGAGCGAGGTCAGCGCAACCGGCGCCGACGAGCGACCTCGGAAAGAACCACTCCGGCCGCCACCGACGCGTTGAGCGATTCGACCATCCCGTTCATCGGAATCGACACCGTCTGATCGCAGGTTTCCCGCACCAACCGCGACAACCCGCGGCCTTCCGAACCGACCACGACCACCAACGGCTCGGTGGCCAGTTCCAGGTCGTCCGAAGTGATGTCCGCATCCGCATCCAGACCCACCACCATGAGTCCCTCGGACTTGAGCTCCTTCAGCGTCCTGGTGAGGTTGGCCGCCCGGGCCACCGGGATCTGCGCCGCGGTACCCGCGCTGCTGCGCCACGCGACCGCCGTCAGCCCGGCGCTGCGCCGCTGCGGCAGGATCACACCGTGCGCGCCGAAAGCCGCCGCGGAACGGATCACCGCACCGAGGTTGCGCGGATCGGTCACCCCGTCCAGCGCGACCAGCAGCGGCGCCCGTCCCGAATCACGGGCGGCGTTCAACGCGTCGCCGGGGTGCGCGTAGTCGTAGGGTGGCACCTTCAGCGCCATGCCCTGGTGCAGCGCCCCGCCGGTCATCCGGTCCAGCTCGTTGCGCTGCACCTCGACCACCGAGATCCCGCGGTCGGCCGCGCCCTGCACGGCCTCCTTCACCCGATCGTCGGTGTCGATGCCGTACGCGACGTAGAGCCCGGTCGCGGGAACACCGGCGCGGACGCACTCCGCGACCGGATTCCGGCCCGCGATCATCTCCGGCGCCTCGACCGACTTCTCGCGGCGGTTCTGCTGGGCCTTCTGCGCGTCGGCGCGACGCTTGGCCGGGTGAGTGACCCGGTTCTCCGCCTTCGGCGTCGGCCCCTTGCCCTCGAGGCCCTTCCGCCGTTGACCACCGGAGCCGACGACCATGCCCTTCTTCGTCCCGGGCTTGCGCTTCGCTCCGCGGCGCTTGTCGTTGCCTGCCACGTGTTACCCGTCTTTCAATGTCCACATCGGGCCGTCGGGTGTGTCCTCGACGGCAATACCGCTGGCCTGCAGCCGGTCGCGCACCAGGTCGGCGGTGGCGAAATCGCGCTCCGCCCTGGCTTGCTTCCGCTGTTCCAGCATGTTCCCGACCAGCTCGTCCAGCGCGCGGTACGCGGCGTCGTCGGCCCCCGAATCGTCGGCCCACTGCTCGGAGAGCGGGTCGAGACCGAACACGTCGGTCATGGCCCGCACGGAGGCGGCCGCGTTCCGGGCCACCTCGTCCTCACCCCGATCCAGCGCGGCGTTGCCCTCGCGAACGAGGTTGTGCACCGCGGCCATCGCCTGCGGGGTCGACAGGTCGTCGTCCATCGCCGAGGTGAACTCCGCGGGCAACGGGCCATGTCCGACGCTGCCCGCACGCTGCGAAACCCGCCGCACGAACGATTCGATGCGCCGGTAGGTGGCCACCGCTTCGGCCAGCGCGGGCTCGGAGAACTCGAGCGTCGAGCGGTAGTGCGGAGTGACCAGGTAGTAGCGGACCTCGGCCGCCCGAGCGCGCTGCAGCACGGCCGGAATGTTCAGGGTGTTCCCGAGCGATTTGGACATCTTCTCGCCGCTCATGGTGACCCACGCGTTGTGCATCCAGTACCGCGCGAACCCGTCGCCCGCCGCGGTCGACTGGGCGAGCTCGTTCTCGTGGTGGGGGAAGACCAGGTCGAGCCCCCCACCGTGGATGTCGAACTCGCTGCCGAGGTAGTAGGTCGCCATCGCAGAGCACTCCAGGTGCCAGCCGGGCCGTCCGGCTCCCCAGGGCGTCGCCCAGCTCGGCTCGTCGGGCTTGGCGCTCTTCCACAGCGTGAAGTCCCGGGCGTCGCGCTTGCCCTCGATCGAGCTCTCGCCCTGCTGCACCTCTTCGGGCCGCTGACCGGAGAGTGCGCCGTACTGGTCGATGGAGCCCACCGAGAAATAGACGTCTCCACCGACGACCGGGTAGGCGTGGCCGCGGTCGATGAGCCGCGTGATCAACTCGATCATCTGCGGGATGTGCCCGGTCGCGCGCGGCAGCGCCGACGGCGGCAGACAGCCGAGCTGGTCGTAGGCCCGCTCGAAGGCTCGCTCGTGGGTGGCCGCCCATTCCCACCACGGCCTGCCCGCTTCGGCGGCCTTGGTGAGGATCTTGTCGTCGATGTCGGTGACGTTTCGGACGAGGCGGACGTCGTAGCCGGTGTGCTGGAGCCACCGTCGCAACACGTCGAAGTTCAGCCCACTGCGCACGTGGCCGATGTGCGGGACGCCCTGCACCGTGGCACCACAGACGTAGATCGACGCCACTCCGTCGCAGCGCGGGTGGAATTCGCGCATCGTGCGGGTCGCGGTGTCATGTAGCTGCAGGCTCACACCGCGATGGTACGGGGATACCCCGACCGTGAATCACAACAGGGGCGGTTGGTCAAGGCTCGCGGCGACGCCGTGGTCGGCGAGAACGGTCAGCAAGGAGTCCGGGCGCTCGGTCGTGGGGTCCGGACGGACCATCGCGAACTCGCAACCGACGCCCGCCGCGCCGCCGTCCGCCTCCGGGCTGTCACCCACCATGAGTGCTTCCTCGGGCTCCACACCCAGCCTGTGGCAGGTGTTGAGGAACAGCGCAGGCTCAGGCTTGATCATGCCCTCGACGTAGGAGAGCACGTACTCGTCGACCAGGTCCCCGACGCCGATCCGGTCGAAGGCGGGCCGGATGTCGAACGCGATGTTGCTGACCACCGCGACCCGGACGTCCGCCGCGCGCAACCGGCGCAGCGCTTCGACGGTGTCGGGGTAGGGCGTCCAGCAGGACGGATCGACGAGCCGTTCGTACAGCCCGAGGGCCTGCTCGGGGACCGTGATGCCGGACTGGCGCAGCACTTCCAGGTAAACCTTGCGGTGCAGCCGCTGGTCGAGATCGCGGTTGACCCACGCGTGCTGGTACTCGGCGTCCAAGTCGACGACCTGGCCGACCGGCGCCGTCATCCGGCGCATCAGCTCGGCCTGCGCGGACACGTCCAGCGGACGGCCGTTCTCGTCGGTGATGCCTGTCAGCCACGACTCGTCCTGTTCGAGGCGGAACAGGGTGCCGGAGAAGTCGAAGAGCACTGCGCGCACGGTCACCGGCACACTGTATTAAAGGCCGTCACCACGACGGCACTCGCGTCCGCGCACACCTCCCGACACCCCCGATCTCGACTCCGCCGCGGAGCGAGGACCCGTGGTAGGGCATCAGCACCGGCTCGTCTCCCGGCGCAACGGCGCCACGATCGCGAAGACGCACAGCAGAGTGCTCACCCAGAGCACCAGGACCGCGAGGGCGAGGCCGATGCCCCCACCCGGAGACCACACCCACCACGCTCCCGGCCACGCGATCACCGGTTGCGCGAGCAGCAGGCCGCGTACCCACCGTTTCTGATCGATCACCATGTGTGCATGATGACCTGTGGTGCGGGGTTGCGCCTAGGGAGCCCGCCCCGAGCTTTCCCGGACTTCTTCCCCTGGTCGCAATGGGTTAACCGGGCACTCCGGGGACCCCGTCGGTGATCGTCCCAGTCCAGCTTCCGCCAGGTCGAGCCCGCAGGTCGAGCCCGCCGGGTCGAGCCCACCAGGTCGAGGCCGCCGGGTCAGGCCGCCGGGAAGACGAGCGCGGTCGCGATGGCGGCGATTCCTTCACCACGGCCGGTGAGCCCCAGCCCGTCGGTGGTCGTTCCCGATACCGATACCGGCGACCCGATCGCTTGCGACAGCACCCGCTGCGCCTCTTCGCGGCGCTTGCCGATGCGGGGTGCATTGCCGATCACCTGGACCGATGCGTTGCCGACCCGGAATCCGGCCGCGATGACCCGCTGCCGCACCTCCACGAGTAGCTCGGTGCCGAGCGCGCCGGACCAGCGGTCGTCGTCGGTGCCGAACACCGTGCCGAGATCTCCGAGGCCCGCGGCGGAGAGCACCGCATCGCACACCGCGTGCGCGGCGACGTCACCGTCCGAATGGCCCGCACAGCCGTCGGATTCCGGCCACAGCAGCCCCGCGACCCGGCACTCGCGGCCGCGTTCGATCGGATGAACATCGACGCCCTGCCCGATCCTCGGCACCCCGAACTCGGTCACGCGTGCTCTCCCGTCGGTTCCTCATCGGACACGAGCTCATCGGGCACGCGCTCGGCCAGCACGGCCTCGGCCACGGCGAGGTCGAACGCTGTCGTGACCTTCAACGAATCGGTGTGGCCTGCAACCGTGGAGACCGGCTCACCCAGCCGTTCCACCAGCCCGGCGTCGTCCGTGGTGGCGTCCTCGGCCGCCGCGTACGCCGCGCGGAGGACGTCTACGGCGAACCCCTGCGGGGTCTGCACCGCCCTGAGCCGGGAACGGTCCACCGTCGCCGACACCGCACCCGTGCCGTCGACTTCTTTGATCGTGTCCGCGACGGGCAGCACCGGCACCACCGCCGGGGCTCCCCGCTCGACCGCCCGGACCACATCACGGACGACCGAAACGGGCGTGAATGCGCGCGCCGCGTCGTGCACGAGCACGATGCGGGCTTCGGGGATGACACGTTCGGCTTCGGAGAGGGCTCGCCGCACGGAGTCGGTGCGGTCAGCACCGCCCGGCACGACGAGCACCCGGGGCGCGAGCGAGGCGAGCTCGACCTCGACCACGTTCACCTGGTCGACCGGAGCCGCCACCACGACGCGCTCCACGCGGCCGGAATCGAGCAGACCCCGGACCGCGCGCAGCAACAACGACTCACCCTGGACTCGAACCAGGGCTTTGGGCATCCCCGCCCCCAGGCGAACACCACTCCCGGCTGCGGGTACGAGTGCGACGACCTTCACACCGTGCGAATTCGCGGTGGTCACACCGCTGTGGTGAGTACTTCGTCCAGCAAAGTCTCGGCCTTGCCTTCGTCAGTGCCTTCCGCGAGCGCCAATTCGCTGACCAGTATTTGACGAGCTTTCGCCATCATCCGCTTCTCGCCCGCCGACAGGCCACGATCTTTTTCGCGTCGCCAGAGGTCGCGCACCACTTCGGCCACCTTGTTCACATCGCCGGAGGCGAGCTTCTCCAGGTTGGCCTTGTACCGTCGGGACCAGTTGGTTGGTTCCTCGGTGTGGGGAGCACGCAGCACGTCGAAGACATGATCGAGACCCTCCTGGCCGACTACGTCCCGAACGCCGACGATCTCGGCGTTGTCCGCGGGAACACGCACGGTCAAGTCACCCTGCGCGACCTTGAGGACGAGGTACTGCTTCTCCTCGCCCTTGATCACACGAGTCTCGATTGCTTCGATGAGCGCGGCACCGTGATGCGGGTAGACGACGGTCTCTCCGACCTTGAAAACCATGTGTCCTCTGCCCCTTTCGCTCAGCCTAGTTTAGCACGTACGAGATGGCGACCTCGACCACCTAGCTGTCCGTATTCGCAGGTCAGAAGCTAGGATGGGGTTGACAAACAACCGTTTCCCGTGCATGGAGCGACTGGGCGAACTCCCTCGGTGATCACGAACCGGGGCCTCGAGGTCCTGGTCCGCGCCACCGCACACGCGGCTCCCGGCACGCCGGCCCGAGCCCGGTCCGGGACCTGGGGGTGGCCCGCGCGGGCGGGACCATTAAGCTCCACACGGTTGTCCGGCAATCAGGAAGGACACTGCAACCGTGAGCCGCCCCCAGCACCACAAGGCCGTTCGCCTGCGGTTGGCTTCTGCCGCACTCGGAATCGGCGCCGCCATCGCACTGACCGGCTGCAGCGCAGGCCAGGTCACCGAGACCGATACCCAAGTCGCAGCCGTCGACGGCGCGAGCGGTGAGACCAACGGGATCGCCGTCCGGGACGCCCAGCTGACCTTCCCGTCGCACGGCAGGACCTACCCCAAGGGCGCATCCGCACCGATGCAGCTCGTCCTGGTCAACGCGAACCTCGAAGCCGATCGACTCGTCGGGGTCAACAGCCCCTACGCCCAGTCGGTGGAGCTCGGCGGCAAGACCGACCTGCCGGGCGAGAGCGCGCTGCACGCCCAGCCCGATGTGCCCGGCACTGCCGGGCAGGCCCCCCAGCCGGCCACAGCGGAAAGCGGCCAGCGCGAAATCAAACTCACGGTGCAGGGCTTGACCCGGGAGATCGGCCCCGGCGTCACGATTCCGGTGACCTTCAAGTTCCAGCACGCAGGCGAGGTGACGGTGCAGGTGCCGATCGGCGCCGACCCGCACCCCCGCCCGGAGGGCGAGCACGGCGGTCACTGACCTGCCATCCGCCCGCGATCGGGCGGCTCAGGAAGCCGGGGTGTGCGCCCCGGTGATCGAGGCTTCGCAGAGCGGGCGCCGGTAACCGGACCTCCGGTTACCGGCGCCCGCTCTGCGCTTTCCGGCACGTGCGGATCCCGCGCCACGCTTTCCCCGTCCACCCTCACCCACCACGCGCCGCGTGTCTTCGTCGGTGCCCACGTGTCTTCGCCGGTGCCTGCGGGCTTCGTCGGTGCCTGCGGATAGCCTCGCGCCGTGCCACCGAAGAACGCGCGTACCGCCCGCCCCGGATTCCGCTGCGCCGACTGCGGCCACGAGGTCGCGAAGTGGGTCGGTTGCTGCCCCGGCTGCCAGGCATGGGGAACCGTCGAGGAGGCCACACCCGCCCGCTCGGCGCGCTCCGGCGTCTCCGCGGGCGCACCCAGCACCCCCGCGCGGCCGATCGCCGAGGTGGACCTCGATTCGGCACGCGCTGTCTCCACCGGGATCGCCGAGCTGGACCGGGTGCTCGGCGGTGGCGTGGTGCCGGGTGCGGTGGTGCTGCTCGCGGGCGAACCGGGCGTCGGCAAGTCGACGCTGCTGCTCGAAGTGGCCTTCCGATGGGCGAAGGAGGAAGCCAGCGGACCGTCGCTGTACGTCACCGGCGAGGAGTCGGCGGGCCAGGTCCGCCTCCGGGCCGAACGCACCGATTCGGTGCATTCCGAGCTCTTCCTCGGCGCCGAGAGCGACCTCTCGGCCGTGCTGGGACAGGTCGATTCGGTCAAGCCCGGTCTGTTGATCGTCGACTCGGTCCAGACCGTGCAATCGTCCGAGGCCGATGGCATCCCCGGTGGTGTCACCCAGGTCCGGGCGGTGACGACCGCACTGGTCGCGTTGGCCAAGGAGCGCGGGTTGCCGGTGCTGCTCGTGGGTCACGTGACCAAGGACGGAGCGGTGGCGGGGCCGCGCTCGTTGGAGCACCTGGTGGACGTGGTGCTCAACTTCGAGGGCGATCGGCACTCCTCGCTGCGCATGTTGCGCGGGATCAAGAACCGATTCGGCCCGGCCGACGAAGTCGGCTGCTTCGAGCAGCGGGACGACGGGATCGCCGAGGTCGCCGACCCCTCCGGCCTCTTCCTCAACCGGCAGGAGGCAGCGGTCCCGGGAACCGCCGTGACCGTGATGGTCGAGGGCAAACGACCGCTGCTGGCCGAGGTCCAGGCGCTGGTGACGCCGACGCAGATGACCATGCCGCGCCGCGCGGTCAGCGGTCTCGACTCGGCACGGGTTTCGATGATGCTGGCGGTGCTGGACAAGCGCGGCGGCGTCAAGACCGGCGACCAGGAGGTCTTCGCCGCCACGGTGGGCGGGATGAAGGTCACCGAGCCCGCTGCGGACCTGGCGGTCGCGCTGGCGGTGGCCTCTTCGCGGATGGACGTGCCGTTGCCGCCGAACATGATCGCGATCGGTGAAGTGGGGCTCGCCGGGGAGATCCGTCGGGTCAGCGGGGTGGAACGGCGGCTGGCCGAGGCGGCCCGGCTCGGGTTCGACAGGGCACTCGTGCCGCCCGACTCCGGCTCGTTCCCGAAAGGTCTCGAGGTCAGCGAGGTGCGGGACGTCAAGTCGGCACTGCGCAAGCTCCGCGCGAAGGGCTGATGAGTCGAACGTTCGAACTTCCGTCCACAACGGGAGAATCAGGCGCCACCGGTGAGCCGGAACGGAACGGGCGCGCTGGTGAGGTCACCGAGCT
This sequence comes from Parasphingorhabdus pacifica, assembly GCF_054779195.1. NCBI lineage: Bacteria > Pseudomonadati > Pseudomonadota > Alphaproteobacteria > Sphingomonadales > Sphingorhabdaceae > Parasphingorhabdus > Parasphingorhabdus pacifica. The sequence goes on along the minus strand of NZ_BAAGYS010000006.1, from coordinate 11,580 downwards.
TGGCCACGAGCTGGTACTCGCCCGCGTTCACCGCACGGCGTTCGGTGGGGCAGCCGGGAAGTGAGGTGTGCCCGGACCAGAGGACTTCGGTGTACCTGACTTCGCCAGGTTGCAGGATCGCCGATTGGTTCGTCGTCTCGCCGTAGCAGTCGTTGCTGGACCACAGCCGCCGGCCGTCGGCCGCGGAGACGACCAGCTCGCGCAGCATTCCATCGGTGTCCTGCACGCATTCCACTTCGCCGCCATTGGCCACGGCGATCCGCAGTGGAATCCGCTCGCCGATGGGCACCTCCTGGCGAACCGGTTCGGCCGTCACGCGGACGGCTCCCTCCGCGCAGGGTTTCGGTTCCGGCGGTGGCGCGGATACCGCCACCGGTGGCCGCGGCTGCTCGGCGGGCGCCGGTTCGGGGGCACCGGCGAACAGCAGGAACGCCAACCACACGATGAACAGCACGGCCAACACACCCGTGGCGAGAGCCACCGCACGGCGGCGCCAGTACACTGCCGTCGGCAATGGACCGCTCGGATCAAGCACGGACCGACATTAGCGCGACGGAGCGGCCGAACCGAGGAATCAACCCTCGCTCGATCAGGGGTTAACGGTGGAGGACGAGTGACAGCCAGCGACGACATCGTGGAGCGTAATTCCAGGCACACCCGTGGTCCCGAGGATCGCAACCTGCCTGCCGAGCCTTCTCTTCGGCTGGCCATCGTGACCTGCATGGACAGTCGGATCGACCTGTTCGAGACGCTCGGCTTGCACACCGGCGAGGCCCACATCATCCGGAACGCGGGCGGCGCGGTCACCGACGACGTGATCCGCTCGCTGTCCGTCAGCCAACGCAAGCTCGGCACCCGCGAGATCATGCTGATGCACCACACCCGCTGCGGCATGGCGACGTTCACCGAGGGCGACTTCAAGGACGACCTCGAGCGCGAGACCGGGCAGCGCCCGCACTGGTCGGTGGAGACGTTCGCGGACACGGCCCAGGATGTGCGGCAGTCGATGGAACGGCTCCGGCGCAGCCCCTTCCTGACCGCGACCACGAGCATCCGGGGTTTCGTCAAGGACATCGACACCGGCGCGCTCACCGAGGTCACGACGACGGCGTGAGGTCTGCCCGCGAACGGGCCCCGCGGCCCGGCACCGGTGGCGCCACCGGTGCCGGGTTCCGCGACGGTGCCTGGCAGTATCGGGAACGCCATGAAGACTTCCGCGTTGGATCCCACTGAGCTGATCGACTGGTTCGACACCTCCGCACGAGCGCTGCCCTGGCGCGCACCGGGCACCACTGGGTGGGGTGTGCTGGTCAGCGAGACCATGCTGCAACAGACCCCGGTGGGCCGGGTACAGCCGATCTGGGAGGAGTGGATGGCTCGGTGGCCGCTCCCCTCCGACCTCGCGGCCGCCAGCCAGGCCGATGTGCTGCGCGCATGGGGCAAGCTCGGTTACCCGCGTCGCGCTCTGCGGTTGCACCAGGCGGCGACCGCCATCGCCGAGCAGCACGACGACGTCGTTCCGGCCGATGTGGACACCCTGCTCGAGCTGCCGGGGATCGGCACCTACACCGCCCGCGCGGTTGCCGCGTTCGCCTACGGCAAGCGCGCCCCCGTTGTCGACACCAACGTGCGCCGGGTGGTCGCCCGTGCGGTGCACGCCGCGGGTGATGCGGGCCCGCCGTCGCCGAAGCGGGATCTGGCGGACGTGGACGCGCTGCTGCCCGCCGATGACGCTACGGCGGCGAAGCTGTCGGCTGCGTTGATGGAGCTCGGCCAGGTGGTGTGCACCGTGCGCACCCCGGCTTGCGATTCCTGTCCGATCGCGCACGACTGCGCGTGGCAGCACGCGGGTCGCCCCGCCTACGCGGGACCGGCGAAGAAGGTGCAGAAGTTCGCGGGTACCGATCGGCAGGTGCGCGGGCGGCTGCTGGACGTGTTGCGCGGCGCGCCCGGTGCGGTGACCCGGTCCCAGCTCGACGCGGCGTGGAACGAGGCGGGACAGCGGGACCGCTGTCTGGATTCGCTGCTGGTGGACGGGTTGATCGAGCAGACCGACGATGGCTTGTTCGCCTTGCCCGGTGAGAACTGATGGCGCACGCGCTGGATCTCTTCTTCGACGACTCCGCCGAAGCGGAGATCCGCGCGCTGTGGCGGCTGCTCGACGATGCCGGTGTGCCGAGTCCGGCCGCTCGTGGGGAACGTCCGCACGTCACGCTGGCTCAGGCGGGAACGGTGCCTCCGGGGGTTCGCGGGGCGCTGCGGTCCGAGCTTCGGCTGCTGTCGGTCCCGGAGCTGTGGTTCTACACCCTGGGCACGTTCCCCGCCGAGAGCCCGTCCTTGTTGTTGGGTGCGGTGGTGGACACCGAGCTGCTGGCGGTGCACTCGGCTGTGCACGACGTGTTGGCCGGCAAGGTGAGCCAGCCGTCGGCCTACCATTTCCCCGGTGCTTGGATCCCGCATTGCACCCTGGCCCGGGGGCTGACCGGTGAGCAGCTCTCGACCGGCTTCGCCGCTCTGGGGCCGACCGGTTCGATCCGGGCGTCGATCACCGAGGTGGGGATCACCGACACTCGAACCGGATCGGTGGAGTCACTGCTCGGTTGAACGGAACCCCACCGCCGGTTCAGCGCTCCGAGACCCCACCGCCGGTTCAGCGCACCTCTGATCCGGGGTAGTACATCCGCACGATCTCCTGGGCGGTGCGTCCTTCGCGCGCGCAGGCGCGGGAGCCCCACTGGCTGAGCAGGTCGGGGCGATCCTCCCGACCTGCGCCGCATGCTTCGTCGGTGTTGCCGGTCAGGGTGGCGCGGTAACCGGTCGAGAAGATTTCCCCGTCCTTGCGGGCCGCGAGATTCCAGGTGCTCGTGATGGCGATGTTCGAGGTCAGGGCGTTGTTGCCCGGAATGTAGCGTTGGTAGGCGATGCTGTCGTCGACGTCGTAGCACTCGCCCTCGTACTCGCCGCCCCGCCAGTTCTGCGTCCAGTACCAGGCGTAGTTCTTGACCGCGATGGCTCCGGCCCGGAGGGACTCACCGGGCCAGGTGGCGGGCCATTCACTGGGGAGCACGTCCTGGACGTACTCCCGGAACGGCACGGTGCGAACACCGATTTCGGTCCCGTCCACGCCCCATCCGTCGGAGTCGTGTTCGGCGTGTATGAGTACTCGGATCTCGGACGGTGGTGTCAGGTCCGAGTCGTGTCCGGTGCATTCGCCCGCTGCGATGCGCGGCGCACCGGCCGGGTGGCGGTCACCTGCTGTCGGGGGCACCGCTGCCGCCGGTTCGCCCTGCTCGGGCGGTGTTCCGGCCGCTGACGCGGTTGTGCCGGGAAACCCACCGGCAACCAGCACGAGCAGCATCGTGATCGTTTTCCACCGCGAAGATCGCTCCATTGTGTGGCTCTCCTGCCGTGCGTTGTGGTGAACGACGGTTCGATGTTCACGCCACTGCGCCACGCACGCGCGCGCACCCACGCGTTCGGGGGAATCATCCATTGTGGATACGCGATGGGGCCGGTCCTGCACGAGTTGCCCCGCTGCGCACAAGCAGCCACTTTGGACCGGACGCACCCCTGGTGAGGAGTCCGATGGAAATAGACGGGGCAGACGTTCTCGCCCGTGGAATCACCGCGCTCGGCCCGGAAGGCGTCGTGTTCGAGTACGTCGACGTGCGCGTGGAGCCCGGCGAGCTCGGGGTGGTGGTGGGGTCCGGCCAAACCGGGCGGACTTCGTTGCTGTTCGCCCTCGGTGGTCGGCTGCGGACGATTTCGGGCCATCTGGAAGTTTCTGGATTCGTACTTCCACCAGAAGCTCGGGCGGTGCGCCGACTCATCGCACCCGCAAGACTGCGTCCCGGGTTCGAGCTCGAACCGAAGCAGCGGGTCCGCGAGGCGATCGCCGAACGCCGGATGCTGAGCCGCGTGTCCAACCAGGACATCCACGATGCCTTCGCGCTGGTCGGCATCGACCCCGACCCCGACTGCCCGGTAACCCTGCTGCATCCCGCCGACCAGCTGCTGCTGGCGGTATCCCTGGCCGTCGCCGCGCGACCGGCCGGAATCCTGGTCGACGACGTGGACCTCGGACTCCCCCTCCCGGCCCGCAGCCGCGCATGGTCCGCGTTGCGCGCGATCACCGAAACCGGGATGACCGTGCTGGCCAGTTCGGTGGACCCACCATTCGGCGGTGGCGCCGTACTCATTCGGCTGCCTTACGGCCAACCGGACTTCGACGAGGCCAACGATGACTTTCCGCTGTTCGACCGCACCAAACCGATCACCGAGGACCAACGTTGAAGGCGATCCGACTGGCGTGGCAAGAGCTCCGACGGTTCCGCGGACCGGTCCGCCGCCTCGTGCCCGTCGTGCTCATCCTCGTCCCCACGCTCTACGGCGCCCTCTACCTGTGGGCCAATTGGGACCCCTACGGACGGATGAATCGGATCCCGGTCGCCGTGGTCAACTCCGACCGGCCGGTCAGCTCCAACGGCGAACGGGTCAACGCCGGTGAACAGCTCGTGCAGCAACTCAAGGCCACCGACACGTTCGACTGGCACTTCGTCGACGAACGCGAAGCGCATCGTGGCCTGGTCGAAGGCAACTACTACTTCACGGTGTCCGTCCCATCCGATTTCAGTGCCAAACTCGCCGCCGCGACGCAGAACATGCCGGAACGCGCGGCGATCGAGGTGACCAAGAACGACGCCAACGGCTACATCGCCGGAATCATGGCCGACACCGCGAAGTACCGGCTGCAGAACCAGGTCAACGCCGCCGCGCACACGGCATACGCCAGAGCCCTCTACGGCGAGCTCGGCAGGGCCAGGGACACACTGCTGGTCGCCTCGGAAACCTCGCACCAACTGGTCGAGGGCACCGAGCTGAGCAAGCAGGCGACCGCCGCGCTCACCGGCGGACTCAACGGCATCCGGGACGGCTCGGGACGCATCACGCGCGGAGTTCAGGACGTCTCCGACGCGACAGCACGGCTCGACGACCAGCTCTCCTCCGTCACCGGGTTCGCCGCGCGGGAACTGCCCGGCGCGGTCGACTCGCTCGTCGATGAGAGCAACGGGGCGGTGAACAGCCTCGGCACGATCGCCACCACCACCGAGTTCACCCGCGTCCAAGCGAACCGGAGCGCGACCGCGCTCACCGAACTCGGCGAACAGCACCCGGATCTGCTCCAGGCCCCGGCCTACCGTCGGGCTCTCGACGACGCCCGTGGCCTGGCGTCGGCCACCGCCACCTCCGACCGCGAGGCACAGCGAGCGCTGCGCACCGCCCAGGACGCCAACGATCGCGCGCTCGCGCTGCGTAGCGAGGTCGGATCGCTGCAGGACCGCGTGCGAACCATCGACGCGCCGCTGAACAACCTGCGCTCCGGCACCGCCGAACTGGCGGCGGGCACCCGCGAGGTCACCGGCGGCCTGAGTTCGCTCGCGGCGGGCAGCGGGGTGCTGGAGACCAGCGCCGGACAGCTCAACGACGGCGCCCGAAGGCTGAACGACCTGGTCGACGACTCCCTCAATCGGATACCGCCCACCAATCCCACCGAGGTCGCCCGCGCTTCCGATGTGCTCGGGTCGCCCTCCGAGATCAGAACGAGCAACCTCAACCCGGCCGAGGTCTACGGCAGAGGTCTGGCGCCGTTCTTCTTCGCCATCGCGTTGTGGGTCTTCGGGCTGCTGGCCTACCTGCTGCTCAAACCGATCAACGAACGCGCGCTGGGCAGCAGGGTCAACGCCGGCTCGATCATGATGGCGGGGTTCCTGCCCGCGGCCGCGCTCGGGGTGATCGGCGGCCTGGTTCTGCTCGGAGTAGCCGACCTCGCTCTCGGGCTCGACCCCGAACACCTGTTGTGGACGGTCGGATTGATCGCGCTGGGCGTATCCGCTTTCGTGGCCATCGACCAGTTCCTGCGGGCCTCCCTCGGGGCGATCGGCGCCCTGCTGTCGATGGTGCTGCTGGTCGTGCAGCTCACCGCCAGCGGCGGGATCTTCCCGATGGAGACCACTCCGGTGGCGTTCCAGGCGGTGCACCCGTTCCTGCCGATGACCTACCTAGTGGACGGGCTGCGGGTGACGATCTCCGGGGGCGAGGCCCAGCACCTCCTGCACGACGCGGTGGTGCTGGGCGGCGTCCTGCTGGCGTTCCTGATCATGACGACGATCGTGGCGCAGGCACATCGAACCTGGTCGATGCGGCGACTACGGCCACAGGTCGCGCTGTAGCGGCACCGGCCGGGGCACCCGTACTCTGGTCGCATGGCAGTCGTGAAGATCAACGCGATCGAGGTTCCCGAAGGTCAGGGGCCCGAACTCGAAAAGCGGTTCGCAGGCAGGCACGGCAGTGTGGAGGACTCCCCCGGTTTCCTCGGCTTCGAGCTGCTTCGCCCGACCAACGGTGAGACCAGGTACTTCGTCTACACCAAATGGGAGAGCGAAGAGGCGTTCCAGGCGTGGGCGCAGGGCCCGGCGAAGGAAGCCCACTCCCGCGAGAACAGCAACCCGGTGGCGACCGGCTCGAGCTTGTTGGAGTTCGAGCTCGTGCAGGAGTCGCACCCCTCCAAGTGACGATGAACGCTCTCGACCAAGCAGCCGGGCTGATCTCCGGCGCGGACGCGCTCCTGGTCTGCGCGGGCGCCGGCATGGGAATCGACTCCGGGCTGCCGGACTTCCGGGGCGAATCCGGTTTCTGGCGCGCCTACCCGCCCTACGAACGCCTCGGCCTGAACTTCGCCGACGTCGCGGATCCCGTGCACTTCGCGGAGGATCCCGAGCTGGCCTGGGGCTTCTACGGCCACCGGCTGGACCTGTACCGCCGCACCCGGCCACACCCCGGCTTCGAACTGTTGCGCACCTGGGGCGAACGCACTCCGGGTGGCGTTCGGGTCTTCACGTCCAATGTCGACGGTCAATTCCAGGCCGCCGGTTTCGACGCGGACCACGTCGCCGAGTGCCACGGTTCGATCCACCGCATGCAGTGCACCGAGCCGTGCACCGACGACGTGTGGTCGGCCGAGGACGTCGCCGTGGAGGTCGACACCACCACGATGCGGGCCACCTCGCCGTTGCCGACCTGCAAGGTCTGCGGTCAACTGGCGCGACCGAACATCTGCATGTTCGGGGACTCCAGCTGGGTCGCCATCGACACCCAGCCCACGCTGGACGCGGTGAACACGTGGCGGCGCGAGCACCGCGACGCGCAGCTGGTGGTCGTCGAGATCGGGGCGGGATCCGCCCTGCCGACGGTCCGCCGCTACGCCGAGTTGGCGAGCGCCAGCACGGGTGCGTTGATCCGCATCAACCCTCGCGAACCGGAGGTGCGGCACGAACGCGGAGTGTCGTTGCCCATGGGCGGACTCGATGCCCTTCACGGAATCGACGCGCGGCTGCCGTGACCCGGCCGGGTCACGGCACCACGGTCACGGCACCACTAGGTGGGCGAGCACCGCGCGGTGATCGGTTCCCGCGACGTCGAACGTCCGGTAGTCGCGCGCCACGATCTCACCGCTGATCAGGACGTGGTCGATGGTCACCGGTGGTGACCGCCACCATCGCCGCATCGGCCAGGTCGGGGCGAGACCTCCGCCGGTGACCTCCGCCGCGTCGAGGTAGCCCTGCCCGAGCATCCGGCGCATCGGGGTGTGGTCCAACGTCGCGTTGAAGTCACCCGCGATGACCCTGGGCGTGTCACCGTCCCGCGCAGGAGCGGGGAGATCGCCGATCTCGCGTCGCCACTCGTCGGTGGTGTCCGCCCCGACCGGGATGATCGGATGCGCGGCGACGACCTCGACGTCACCGCCGCCCGGCACACCGACGTGCGCCGAGGGTTGGTGCATCGTGCTCGGGGGCACCAGTGACAGCTCCCTGAGCGGGTGGCGCGCGGCCAGACCGCTGCCTGCTGCCCCTGGGACCGCCTCGAACACCCGGTGCGGCAGTTGCCGGTTCAGACCGGCACGATCCAGCGCGACCGCCATCTCGGGGGTCAGTTCCTGCAAGCTGAGCACATCGACCCGGTTCGCGCGCACGAGGTCGACGATCCGCTCCGCGTTCGCATCGCCGTAGTGCGTATTGATCGACAGCACCCGCAGCGGCGTCCCCTGCGCTGGTGCAGGGACGTCCGGGTCCGGAACGGCTCTCGGCACCACCGAGGTGCCCAGCGCGACCGTGATCACCACGACGGCCGCGGTGGTGAGCCAGCGGCGCAGCAGCAGCGCACCTGTGGCGATCATCACACCAGTCGCCATGGCGTACTGGGTGAGCGCGACCAGCGCCGCACCGAAGCGATACGTGTCGAGGTCGAGGATCGGATGGCAGGCCCACCCCAGGAACCCCAGCGCGAGCAGCACGAGCAGCACGGTGACCGGCGTTCCGCCGGGCGGCCTGCGGGACGGGTGGGGGTCGTCGAATTCTTCGGCCTCACCTGCTCGTGTCAGCCCCACTCCGCCTCACTTCACGTTCGTCGGTTCGGGGAGCGCGAATCGCAGTCCCCTTGCGTGTGTACCTTCGGTGGAGGCAGTCCTGCCACTTCCGCTGGGACGGGAGCAACGCTGCCACAGCGTGCGTCCCGGCCCCGCGGACAACACCCCGGAGGACCACTCCAGCGGGTGCATCACGAGTATGCCGACAACAGACATACGCAGGCCCCGGCCCGCCTTGGAGCAGCATGAACCTCGCGGAAGCAACCACCTCGGCCGAACCCACCGGATTCACCGGCTGGGTGGTGGGCGTGATGGAGGCTCTCGGTGGCCCCGGCGCCGGTCTGATCATCGCGCTGGAGAACGTGTTCCCACCGTTGCCCAGCGAACTCATCCTGCCGCTGGCCGGGTTCACCGCCAGCCAGGGCGGTATGGGGCTGATCAGCGCCATCTTCTGGACCACCCTCGGTTCGCTGGTCGGCGCTCTCGCCCTCTACGGCGTCGGTGCCGGCCTCGGACGCGACCGCACGTACGCGCTGGCCGCCCGGATCCCGCTGGTGAAGCTGTCCGACATCGACCGGACCGAAGCCTGGTTCGTCAAGCACGGCACCAAGGCGGTGTTCTTCGGACGGATGTTGCCGTTGTTCCGCAGCTTCATCTCGATTCCCGCCGGGGTCGAACGCATGCCGATCGGCGCGTTCGCCCTGCTCACCACGGTCGGCAGCCTCTTCTGGAACACCGGATTCGTAGTCGCCGGTTATCTGCTCGGACAGAACTGGCACCTGGTCGAGCAATACGCGGGCGTGTTCTCCAAAGCCGTCCTGGCCACGGTGGTCGTCGCGCTCGGCTACTTCGTCCTCGTCCGGGTGCGGGCGAACCGGCGGGCCGCGCACGCCGAAGCGCCCACCGAACTGATCGGGCAGGTCGACTCCGACGACGCGCCCACCGAGCTGATCGGGCGGATCAGCTCGGACGACGCACCCACCGAACGGTTCGAACGACTGCGCTGACGCTCACCCGAGCGCGATGCCCAGAACCCACACGCCCAATCCGTACACGCTCACCGGGATCAGCACGAGCGCCGTCAGGTTGAGGGTCCAGCCCGCCTTGACCATCTGCGGGATGGTGACGTAGCCCGAACCGAAAACGATCGCGTTGGGCGGCGTAGCCACCGGAAGCATGAACGCGCAGGTCGCGGCGACGGCTGCCGGTACGACGAGCAGCAGCACGTCGATGTTCAGCCCGAGCGCCACCCCGGCCAGGATCGGCAGGAACGTCGCGGCTGTGGCGGTGTTGCTGGTCAGTTCGGTCAGCAGGATCACGGCGATGACCGCGACGACCACCAGCACCACGACCGGCACCCAGCTCAGTGCCCCGACCTGGTTACCGATGAACTGATCCAGTCCGCTCGACTGGATCGCCGAAGCCAGCGAGAGCCCACCGCCGAAGAGCAGCAGCACGCCCCACGGCAGATTCTTCATCGCAGCCCAGTCCAGGGCGAACACGCCCTCGCGGGGATGGATCGGGATCGCGAACAGCACGAGCGCGGCCAGGATGCCGATGCCCGCGTCCGACAGGTTCAGGGCGGGCAGGAGGTCGCTGAGCGGTTTGCGCACGATCCACAGCAGCGCGGTGCAGACGAAGACGATCAGCACGGTCCGCTCCCCGCGCCCCATCGGGCCGAGCTTCGCGAGTTCGCCGCGGAACAGCTCCCGGCCACCGGGGATGTCGGTGAGCGTGGTCCGGAAGATCACGCGGGTCAGCAGGAACCACGCCACCAGCATCAGCACGATGGCCAACGGCAGTCCGAACAGCATCCACTGGCCGAAGCCGATCTCGATGCCGTACGTCTCGGACAGGAATCCGGCCATGAACAGGTTGGGCGGGGTGCCGATCAGCGTCGCGAGCGAACCGATGCTTGCCGAGTAGGCGATCGCCAGCATCAGGCAGGTGGAGAACGTCCTGGCCCCGGACTCGTCCGCGGAGCCCTCGCCACGCAGGTGCTCGAAGACCAGGGTCAGCACCGACATGCCGATGGGCAGCATCAGCACGGTGGTGGCGGTGTTGCTGACCCACATCGACAGGAAGCCGGTCGCCACCATGAAACCACCGACCACGCGGATCGGTCTGGTACCCACCGCCAGCACGGTGCGAAGTGCGATCCGCCGATGCAGCCCCCAGCGCTGCATACCCAGGGCGAGCATGAACCCGCCCATGAAGAGGAAGACGATGTCATTCGCGTAGGGCGCGGTGGCTTCTTCGACATCGCTGACGCCGAGCAGCGGGAACAGCACGATCGGCAGGAGCGCGGTCGCGGCCAACGGCAGTGCCTCGCAGACCCACCAGACCGCCATCAGCACACCGACGGCGGCGGCCCCGCGTCCTTCCGGACTGAGCCCTTCGGTGGGCAGCACGAAATAGGTGATGATCGCCAGGATCGGACCCAGGAATCGGCCGATCCACGCGCGCAGCGAGATCCTGGTCGGCTCCTCGCGTTCACCGATCTCGGGAGTACCGACGCGTCTCGTGTTGTCGTCGTTCGTGGCGCCGTCTTCGTTCGTGTCAGCCATCGCTGCCGCACCCCGGTTATCGTCGTTGATATCCGACTGAGCACACTTCCCGAATTCGGGATAGCGAGCAAACCGGGACGCTAGTCGATCAGTGGAGTGACGCCAAGAGACGCGGCGGCCGCAGCCCGGCTTCGGCCTACCGGACGGTTCGGTGGGCGCCCCCGCGCAGAAGAAAACCCCCGCACCAACGCCGGGTGCGGGGGCATTCTCGAACTCTGTCAGCCGGTCACTCCTGCTCGGAGTTGCCGCCTTCCTGGTTCTGGTTCTCGTCGCGGGAGGAGCCCGCGAGGTCGACGGGCGGGGAGTCCGGCACCAACGACGGCTTGGTTTCGCCTCGGAAGACGAACTGGGCCTGGTCGTCGGGGCCTTCGCCGTCCCAGCCCTCGACATCGACGATGATGATCTGACCCGGCTCGACCTCGCCGAACAGGATCTTCTCGGAGAGCTTGTCCTCGACCTCCCGCTGGATCGTGCGCCGCAGCGGACGGGCACCCAGCACGGGATCGAAACCACGCTTGGCCAACAACTTCTTGGCGTTGTCGGTCAGCTCCAGGGACATGTCCTTGCCCTTGAGCGCGGTCTCCACCCGGC
>NZ_BAAGYS010000005.1:0-86314 GCF_054779195.1 Parasphingorhabdus pacifica | reverse complement strand
CCGACCTTCACATAAAAAAGAAGGGTGGACGAGGCCATATCTATGGCCTCGTCCACCCTCTTTTTGTGTTTGAGGCGCTGAACGACACCACCCCAACCCCGGGCCGGCCCAGTCAGCACAGCCAGGCGCCGGCCCGACCCGGCCAGCCGGCGCAGCCAGCCAGGCCCGACCGGGCCAGGCCCGACCGGGCCGGATCCCGCCCTCAGCTCGCCAAGTGTCGGGCCAGAAAGGCGGTCGCGCGGGGGTAGGCGTCGAGTCGGTTCGCCCGCTTGGCGAGACCGTGGCCTTCGTCCGAGTAGACCAGCATCTCGCATTCCAGGTTCTTCGCGCGGACCGAAGCGGCGAGTTGCTCGGCCTCGGACAGCGGCACTCGCGGATCGTTCGCTCCGTGGATGACGAACAGTGGGGCCGAGATGTCGTCGACGCGGGTCAGCGGGGAGGCGTCGCGGAGAAAGTCCGCATCGTCCTGCAACGAGCCGTATTCGCGTTCGCGGTGTGCCCGGCGGTAGGCAGCGGTGTTCTCCAGGAATGTCGTCAGCGACGAGATACCCACGATGTCGACCCCGGCTGCCCATCGGCCCGGCTGGAACGCCAGCCCGGCGAGCACCATGTACCCGCCGTAGGACCCGCCCCAGAGCGCGACCCGCCGGGGGTCGACGCCGATGGCAGGCAACCAGTCGTGCAGCGCGGCGAGGTCGTCGACGGAGTCGAGGCGCTTACGCCGGTCATCGGCCGAATACCAGCGCTTTCCGTAGCCCACCGAGCCGCGCACGTTTGGCACCACGACGGTGTGTCCCTGTGCGACGAGTGCCTGCGTGATGGGGCTGAAGGACAGCACCGACTGCCCTTCCGGGCCGCCGTGGATGATCAGCACCGCGGAGCCGGTGAGGGCGGGGTCGCCGCCGTCCCCGGTCGGGCGGTAGACGAAACAGGGGACCCGCTCGCCGTCGGAGGTGGGGACCGAGTGGGTGACCGGCCCGGGAAGCGCGTCGTCGTCGAGCGGTGCCGCCGAGGCTGTCAGCGTCCGCACCGAACCGTGGCCCGCGTCGGCGAGCAGGACGTCACCGGGAATGGCCGGTGCGGTGAAACTCAACGCCGCGAATCGCGAGTCCGGGGACCATACCGGGACCGGGAGCGGGGCCGCGCTCCAGCCGTCGGCGGGCAGCGGTAGTTCGCTGATCTTCGCGCCGCTGGTGGCCTCGTGCAGGGCCGCCCTGCTCGCGCCGTTGTCGTTGGTCTGTACGAGAAGGGTGGCGCCGTCCGGGGACGGGTGGGCGGTGAGGTCGTGGTCCTCGGAGGTGACCAGCCAGCTCTTGGCGCCGGTGCGCGGGTCGATCCGCGCGATGCCGGTGTGCTCCCGCCCCGAGTTCGTCGCCACGATCAGGCCGGTCGCGTCGGGGAGCCAGCCGGCGTGCAGGTAACGGGCCGGTTCGGTCGGGTCGGTCAGGTCACTGATCTGTTCGTCGGGGCTTCCGGGCATCATGTCGACCAGCACGATCCGGTCGGAGAGAGCGGGCTCGCCGGGCAGTGTGACGGCCACGTAGCGGCTGTCCGGGGAGACGGCCACGTCCATCACCATGCCGCCGCCGTCGTAGACGAGTTGTTCCTCGCCGGTGACGACGCTGCGGATCAGCACGTCGAAATCCACCCCGTTGCGGCGGTTGGTGGCGTAAACGATGCGACCGGGCAGTACGTCGAGCAGCCGGTGGACGGATTCGGGGTCGCGCACGACCGGTTCGAGGTCTTCGAGGGTCGCGGGTGCGGCCCGCTGCTCGTCGAGGTGCAGCAGGGACAGTTGGCCGCGTTCGTCGCCGCCTGCGTCGTGCTGGACGACGGCGATGCGGTGACCGGGTAGGTAGCGCCCGCTGACCGCGCCGGGCAGGTCGGTGAGCGGAGTGGGCGTGCCGTCGGCCAGTTCCACGAGCTGCGTCGAGCCGCTCTCGTCGGACCCGGCGAGCACGCGTCCTGCGGGGTCGACGTCGAATGCTCGCCAGGTGGGCAGCTCCAACAACCGCACAATGTCCAGCGTCATTCGATCACCTTTTCACGGCCAAGCCGCCCGTCCTAGGGGGCGTGCGAGGCGGTCTCGTGGCGGAAGTGGCGCCGGCGGGCAGCGTCCGTTTCGTGCCTGTTCGGACACCCCGGTGTACCCCCGGGGACACGTGGCGATGCGCGGCTAGGCTGGGAGGGAGCCCGACGAGATGCGTGGGCCGGCACGAGCCGGCGCGCGCATCCACTGCCGTACTACCGCAGACTGTCGTACTACCGCAGTCCGAAAGGAGCCCCGGTGCAACCTGGTGGCCAGCAGCCGAACATGCAGCAGATCATGGAACAGGCGCAGAAGATGCAGGAACAGCTGATGTCTGCGCAGCAGGAACTCGCCGAGACCGAGGTTTCCGGCAGTGCCGGGGGCGGTCTGGTGACCGCGAAGGTCAACGGAAGTGGCGAACTCCAGTCCGTTTCGATCGACCCGAAGGCGGTGGACCCGGAGGACACCGACACCTTGTCCGATCTGGTCGTGGCGGCCGTGCGCGACGCGAATCGGGCCGCGCAGGAGTTGCAGGCGGAGAAGATGGGACCGGTTACCGGTTCGCTGGGCGGCGGTGGCCTGGGTGGCCTCGGCCTGCCGGGTATGTGACGGGGTCTCGCGGTGTATGAAGGCCCCGTTCAGGACCTGATCGACGAGCTCGGCAGGTTGCCCGGTGTCGGTCCGAAGAGCGCGCAGCGCATCGCGTTCCATCTGCTGGCCGCTGAACCGGCGGATGTGACCCGTTTGCAGGAGGTGTTGCAGCGGGTCAAGGAAGGCGTGGTGTTCTGCGAGGTCTGCGGCAACGTCTCCGAGGAGGAGACGTGCCGGATCTGCCGTGATCCGCGGCGTGACCCGACGTTGGTCTGCGTGGTGGAGGAACCGAAGGATGTGCTGGCCGTCGAGCGCACCAGGGAGTTCCGCGGTCGTTACCACGTGCTCGGTGGCGCCCTGGATCCGTTGTCGGGTGTCGGTCCGGATCAGCTCCGGGTCCGGGAGCTGTTGGCCCGGATCGGGAAGGACGAGATCACCGAGGTCATCATCGCCACGGATCCGAACACCGAAGGGGAGGCGACCGCGACCTATTTGGTGCGGATGTTGCGGGACTTCCCCGGGTTGAACGTCACTCGGCTCGCGTCGGGGTTGCCGATGGGTGGCGATCTCGAGTTCGCCGACGAGTTGACGTTGGGTCGGGCTCTGTCCGGCCGACGCGAGATGTGAGCGGCCTGGCGGAGACTGCCGCGCGGGTTGTGGCGGCACCCGCGCGGCTCGGTCCGGTGCGGTTGGTGGCCGTGGACGGTCCGTCGGGTTCGGGCAAGTCCACGTTCGCCGATGGTCTGGTCGACCGGTTGCGCGCGGAGGGCGTGGTCGTCGGGTTGGTGCGTACCGACGACTTCGCCACCTGGGACGACCCGGTGGGATGGTGGCCCCGGTTGGTCGAGGGGGTTCTGCGGCCGCTGCGTGGCGGTGTTCCCGGGGAATACCGGCGCGTGGAGTGGCCGGAGGGGCGTCCCGAGCCGGGTGCCCTGGTCACCGTGGATGTTCCGGACGTGCTGGTGCTGGAGGGGGTGTCCGCCGCGCGCCGGTCGGTGGCGGAGTGGGCGTCGCTGGTGGTGTGGGTCGAGCACGTCGATGCGGACGTCCGGCTGGAGCGGGCGGTGGCGCGGGACGGTGCGGCCAGTCGCCCGGAGCTGGTGCGTTGGCAGGAGTTCGAGCGGTCCTGGTTCGCCGCGGACGATCCGATGTCGCGAGCCGACATCTTGATCGGTTGAGTCCGGGTTCGGCGTTTTTTCCCATTTTTCCGCGGCCCGAACGGTGATTTTTCGTGGTCACGGGTATTCCGATCGTAATCTTGTTTTCTCCACCGCGGATTGTTGACGGGTTAATCTCTCGTTCACTCTGAGACCGTCAGATACCGAGGTGCTTGATGAGAAAGCCTCCTTCGAAACCCAGGTTCACCGCGCGTCGATTCGTGACGGCCGGGATGGTCGCCGCGTTGGCGACGTCGCTGGCCGCGTGTGCCGAGTCGCAGCGTGATGGGGCCGGTGGGCAGGGGAACGTCCTTCGTTTCGGCGCGGCGGGCGCGCCTGACCTCTTCGACCCGTTCTACGCCTCCGACGGGGAGACCTTCCGGGTGACCAGGCAGATCATGGAGGGGCTTGTCGGTTTCAAACCGGGCACGGCCGAGGTCGAGGGTGAGCTGGCGACCGGCTGGGAGCAGTCCGCCGATGGCAAGACGTGGACGTTCGAGCTCCAGGAGGGCGTGAAGTTCCACGACGGTACGGACTTCAACGCGGACGCGGTCTGCGCGAACTTCGAACGCTGGTACAACCAGACGGGCGCGGGGCAGAACCAGGCGTTGTCGTACTACTGGGTGGAGAACTTCGGCGGGTTCGCCGATGGCGAGAAGCCTTCGTTGTACGAATCCTGCGAGAGCCCCGATCCGACGACGGCGGTCGTGCACCTGACGCGGGCGACCTCGAAGTTCCCGGACCTGCTCGGTCTTCCGTCGTTCAGCATGCAGTCGCCGACGGCGATGCAGAAGTACGGGGCCAACGAGGTGGAGGCCCGCGGGGACAGCTTCGTGTACTCCGAGTACGCGCAGAAGCATCCGACGGGCACGGGACCGTTCCGGTTCGAGTCCTACGACCAGGGCAACGGGACGATCAGGTTGTCCCGCAACGACGAGTACTGGGGTACGAAGGCGAAGCTCGACGGGGTGGTTTTCCGGATCATCCCGGACGAGACGGTCCGCAAGCAGGAGCTGTCGTCCGGCAGCATCGACGCCTACGACTTCCCGAACGCCGCCGATCTGCAGTCGTTGCGGGACAGCGGGCACAACGTCGAGGTGCGCGATCCGTTCAACATCCTGTACTTGGGGATCACGCAGATGAACAACCCGAAGTTGCAGGATCCGCGGGTGCGCAAGGCGCTCGCGTACGCGGTCGATCGGGAAACCCTGGTGAAGGCGAACATGCCGGACGGGGCCGAGGTCGCGAGCCAGTTCTACCCGGAGAGCGTCGACGGTTACGCCGAGGACGTGGTCAAGTACGACCACGATCCGCAGCGTGCCCGGGACCTGCTCGCCGAGGCGGGAGCTTCGGGGCTGTCGGTGGACTTCTACTGGCCGACCGAGGTGACGCGCCCGTACATGCCGGACCCGAGGGGCATCTTCAACGCGGTCGCGGAGGATCTCGGCAAGGCGAGTATCGAGGTCAACGCGATCAGCAAGCCGTGGAACGGCGGCTACCTCAACGAGATCGACAACGCGAAGGCGGATCTGTTCCTGCTGGGCTGGACCGGCGATTTCAACACGCCGGACAACTTCATCGGGACGTTCTTCGGTACTCCGACCAACCGGTTCCACACCGCTTCGTCGCCGTGGGGCGAACCGTTGGCGGCGGAGCTCCGCGCGGCCGACAGCGAGCCGAACGAGGCGGAGCGAATCCGGCGCTACGAGGAGATCAACCGCAAGTTGCTCGCCGAGTACCTGCCCGCGATTCCACTGTCCCATTCGCCGCCCGCGATCGTGACCAGCGACCGGGTTGAGGGGTTGGTTCCTTCACCGTTGACCGCGGAGGAGTTCGCCGGGGTGAGCCTGGCCGACTGACCGCGCGAACACGTCCGTCCGAATGGGATTGGTGCAGGCGGGTTGCCGTGTTCGGCGCGTTCCGGTCCGGACCGGTGAATCGGTGGGCGATCCGAGGTCGACCTCGGATCGCCCACCGCGCCGACCGGTCGGAGAACCACACGGCGAGATCGATACGGGGGAAAGTTGCTTCGCTACACGATTCGGCGACTGGCTCAGATGGCGCTGGTCGTCGTGGTGCTGTCGATGCTGTTGTTCGCCTGGTTGCGTTCGTTGCCGGGCGGACCGGTATCGGCGTTGCTGGGCGATCGGGCAACACCGGAGTCCCGGGCGATGCTGGAGTCGCAGCTCGGTCTCGACCAGCCGATCTACGTCCAGTACTGGAAGTTCCTGCAGCGTGCGGTCGGTGGTGACTTCGGCACGTCGACGGGGGTGCAGCGCGGCGAGCCCGCACTGGAGGTGCTGCTGACGCGGTTGCCCGCGACGGTGGAGCTGTCGGTGCTGGCACTGCTGCTGGCGGTCCTGGTGGGTGTGCCGGTCGGATACCTGGCCGCGCGCAGGCGGGGTAGCTGGCTGGACAACCTGAGCATCACGTGGTCGTTGATCGGCGTGGCGGTTCCGGTGTTCTTCCTGGCGTTCCTGCTGAAGTACGTATTCGCGGTGGAGTTGGGGATACTGCCCGCTTCGGGGCGGCAGGACATCGGGATCGACGCCACGAGGGTGACGGGGTTCTACATTCTCGACGGCCTGCTCACCAGGGAGTGGGATGCGGCTTGGAACGCGTTGGTGCACCTCGTGCTGCCCGCGATCGCCTTGTCGACGATTCCGTTCGCGGTGATCTTCCGGATCACCCGGGCGGCGGTGTTGGACGTGATGGACGAGGACTACGTGCGCACGGCCCGGTCGAAGGGGCTGACGGCGATGGTGGTCCGGCGGCGGCACATCCTGCACAACGCGATGCTTCCGGTGGTCACCACCATCGGCTTGCAAACGGGTGCGTTGCTGGCGGGGGCGGTGCTGACCGAGCGGGTGTTCAACATTTCCGGCGTGGGCCAGGCGGTGGCCGTGGGGTTCGAACGCAAGGACTTTCCCGTGCTGCAGGTGGTGATCCTGTCGTCGGCGATGATGTACGTGGTCGTCAACCTGCTGGTCGACCTGTCGTACGCGCTGATCGACCCGAGATTGCGTGCCCGCTGATGCCCGGGGCCACGAGGTTCGACAGCGCAGGCGTCCGGCACGATGCGGGAAGAGGCCGATCATGGTGATGACCCAACGCAAGGCGCGCATCGACGAGCTCGCCGAGTCCGCACCCGAGGTGGGGGTCAGCCTCGCCGTCTCCGCGTGGCGCCGGTTGCGCCGCAACCCGGTGTTCGTGGTCGGCGCCTCGATCATCGGCGGGTTCGTGCTGCTGGCGTTGCTGGCGCCGCTGCTGGCGCCGAACGATCCGGGGCTGCACCTGCTCGAAGATCAGGTGTCGCGCGCGGACAACACGATTCCGCCGCCGCAGGCCGGTTTTCCGCTGGGCGGTGACCAGTACGGACGCGACCTGTTCTCCCGGTTGCTGCTGGGTTCGCAGCAGACGCTGCTGGTGGCGGTGCTGGCCACGGTGATCGGCCTGGGCGGTGGCTTGGTGCTGGGCATCCTCGCGGGCGCGTTGGGCGGTTGGGTCGATTCCGCGGTGATGCGGGTCGTCGACGTGATGCTGTCGGTGCCGTCGCTGCTGCTGGCCGTGTCGATCGGCGCGCTGTTCACCGAGCAGACCCGGTTCACGGTGATCCTCGCGGTGGCCATCGTGCAGATACCCATTTTCGGCCGGTTGTTGCGCGGCACGATGCTGGCCCAGCGCGTCAGCGATCACGTGTTGGCGGCTCGGGCGTTGGGGGTGCGGGAGCGTGCGATCGTGTTCCGGCACATGTTGCCCAACGCGATCGGTCCGGTCGTCGTCCAGGCGACTCTGGTGTTGGCGGTCGCCATCATCGACGCCGCGGCGCTGTCCTTCCTCGGCCTGGGGGCCGCGGACGATTCGGTCCCGGAATGGGGGCAGATGCTCGGTGGCGCCCAGGCTCACATCGACTCGCATCCGCAGCTGGCTTTCTGGCCCGCTGCCTGCATCATCGTCGTCGCTCTCGGGTTCACCTTGATCGGTGAGTCGTTGCGGGACGCGCTCGATCCGAAGAGACGACGCTGACGCGCTTCGCTTTCCCGTCACCCGATGTGCAGAGGAACGACGAACATGGCACTGCTGGAAGTCCGCGATCTCTCGGTCGTGTTCGCCTCCAAGGGCGAGCCGCCGGTGACCGCCGTGGACGGGATTTCCTTCGATGTCGAGCCTGGCCGCACGGTCGGCCTGGTCGGCGAGTCCGGTTGCGGCAAGTCGGTCACATCGTTGGCGATCACCGGACTGCTGCCCGCGCGGGGGGTGGAGGTGTCGGGGTCGGTGTCCTTCGACGGCACCGACCTGTTGCGGTTGCCGCGTCGCGAGCTGGATCAGCGGCGTGGCCGCGATCTGAGCATGGTGTTCCAGGATCCGTTGACCTCGCTGAATCCGGTGGTCTCGATCGGGCTGCAGGTCGCGGAGGTCATCCAGCGGCATCGCGGGCTGTCCCGCAAGCAGGCCGATTCCGAGGCGGCGGACCTGCTGCACCGGGTCGGGATCCCGGATCCGCGCAGGCGGCTCAAGGAGTATCCGCACCAGCTTTCGGGGGGTATGCGCCAGCGCGCGCTGATCGCGATGGCGCTGGCGTGCCGGCCGCGGTTGCTGATCGCCGACGAGCCGACGACCGCGCTGGACGTGACGATCCAGGCGCAGATCCTGCACCTGCTCACCAAGCTCGTCGCGGACACCGACACAGCCTTGATCATGATCACGCACGATCTGGGGGTGGTGGCCGGATTGTGCGACGAGGTGAACGTGCTCTACGGCGGGCGGGTCGTCGAGCGGGCGGCGCGACACGAGTTGTTCGCCCGGCCGCGGCACCCCTACACGGCGGGTCTGCTGGCGTCGGTGCCCCGGTTGGACGCGCCGAGCGGGCAGCGGCTGCGGCCGATCCGGGGCTCGGTCAGCGACAACATCCCGTGGGACACCGGTTGTGCGTTCAGTCCGCGCTGCCCGAACGCCACCGAGGTCTGCGAACAGCAGTCACCGGAGGTGAGCATCGACGCGGGTGGTCGGTTCCTGCGTTGCCACAACCCCGTTCGGGAGACGGTGTCGTCGACTTCGGTGGAGGGGTCATGAGCTCGGACGAGATCCTCGTGGAGGCGGATGGTCTCGAGGTGCACTTCCCGATCAAGCGCGGAGTGGTGCTCGACCGCACGGTGGGACACGTGTACGCGGTCGACGGTGTGTCGCTGCGGGTGCGGCGGGGCGAAACCTACGGTCTGGTGGGCGAGTCCGGCTGCGGAAAGTCGACGCTGGGCAAGGCGTTGTTGCGGCTGGAACGACCGACCGGCGGGCAGGTCGTGTTCGACGGCACGGACCTGTCCCGGATGCGGGGCGAGCCGCTGCGCCGGATGCGTCAACGGATGCAGATGATCTTCCAGGACCCGCTGTCGTCGCTGGACCCCCGGCAGTCGGTGGAGTCGCTGCTGGTGGAGGGCATGCGCGCGCACGGGCTCGACGAGGGGCACGAGGCCACCATCGAACGGTTGCACGAGCTGCTTTCGGCGGTGGGACTGCCGGTGTCGGCGTTGCGCAAGTATCCGCACGAGTTCTCCGGTGGGCAGCGCCAGCGCATCGGTATCGCGCGTGCGCTGGCGCTGGGGCCGGAGTTGATCGTGGCCGACGAGCCGGTGTCGGCGCTCGACGTCTCGGTGCAGGCGCAGGTGATCAACCTGTTGGAGGACCTGCAGCAGGAGTTCGGGCTGACCTACCTGGTGATCGCCCATGATCTGGCCGTGGTGCGGCACATCGCCGACCGGATCGGGGTGATGTATCTCGGGGGGATCGTGGAGGAGTCCGATTCCGGCATGCTCTACGCGGAGCCGCTGCACCCTTACACGCGGGCGCTGCTGTCGGCCGTTCCGGTGCCGGACCCGGTGATCGAGGACCAGCGGGAGCAGATCCTGCTGTCCGGCGATCTACCGTCGCCTTCGGAGCCGCCGTCGGGTTGTCGCTTCCACACCCGTTGCCCGTGGCGCCAGGAGCAGCGGTGCGATACCGAGCGCCCCGAATTGCGGGAGGTCACGCCGGGGCACCGGGTGGCTTGTCACTATGCCGAGGAGATCCTGTCGGGTGAGCTGGCTCCGCAGCCCGGTGGTGTGGATTTCTCGCGGAGTTGACGTCGAGGCTCATGCGGGCACCGGTTCCGGCGTCGGGTCGGTGCGGCGACGTCGGGTTCCGAGGCTGCTGCTGCCGAGCAGCACTCCGCCTACGACCACGGCGCCCGCCGCGAGCTCGACGGGGGCGGGGCGCTGGTCCAGCACCAGCCACGCCGTTGTGCATCCGACGACGGGAATGAGCAGCGAGAAGGGTGCCACGACGCTGGCCGGATTCCTGGACATGAGCATCGTCCAGATCGCGGGCCCCAGCACCGTGCCGAGCAGTACGACGTAGGCCAGCCCACCGAGCGCGACCAGCCCTTCGGTGGAGGAGAACGCGGTGGTCATGGCCTGCCAGCCCGCTCGGGGGCCTTCCATCGCCCAGGAGACGGTGAACATCGGCAGCGGCGGCACGATCGACATCCACAGCGAGAAGTGCAGTGGGTTGGCCGGGTTGGCGCGGCGGTTGCACAGGTTGCCCAGTGCCCAGCCGAGCGCCCCGCACAGCGTGAGGGCGACGGGCAGGAACGCGGCGTTCTGGGCGCGGTGCCAGCCGATCACGCACATGCCGAGCACGGCGATGCCGATGCCGAGCAGTTGCACGGAGCTGATCCGTTCGCGCAGCAGCAGGCCGCCGAGCAGCACGGTCAGCGGTGCGGACGCCTGCAGCACGAGGGAGGCCAGCCCGGCGGGCATGCCGATGTCGATCGCGACGAACAGGAACGCGAACTGCAGGATGCCGAAGCCGATCCCGTAGCCGACGAGCCACCGCCACTTCACCCGCGGCAGCGGGATGAACAGGACGGTGACCAGCGCGACGACGGCGTATCGAGCGCCTGCCATGAACAGTGGTGGAAAGTGTCGCAGCCCGAAGTCGACGGCGATGAAGTTGCAGCCCCACAGCACCGCGACGAAGGCGGCGAGCAGCCGGTCACGAGGATTCACGTGGTCGAGCGTGCGGCCGATTTTAGTGAAGCACAAGCGAGGCTGTTTTCATCATCCATGTAGTAGTCCTTTATGGATGACGTAGGCTGGTGCTGTGGATGTGCGGAGGTTGCGGTTGCTGCGTGAGCTGGCGGACCGCGGAACGGTGTCGGCTGTCGCGGAGGCCATGGCCTACACGCCATCGGCGGTGTCTCAGCAGATCAGGGCGTTGCAGACCGAGGTGGGGGTGCGGTTGACGGAGCCGTCCGGGCGGGGGTTGCGGCTCACCGATGCCGGTCGGGCGCTCGCGGCGCGGGCCGATGACGTGCTGTCCGCGTTGGATCGGGCGGAGGCGGAGGTCAACAGTTTCCGCTCGGTGCCGAGGGGGACGGTGCGGGTGGCGTTGTTCCCGTCGGGAGCGTTGTTGCTGCTGCCGGGGTTGTTGCGGCGGATGGCGGATCAGCGGGAGTTGGGGCTGGTGTGCCGGGACGTCGACATGGCGACTTCGGAGGTGCCCGGGCTGACGGCGGATTTCGACATCGTGGTGACCCACCGCGATGATCAGGCCGAACCGTTCGACAGCGACCGCCTGGAGGTGACCCCGCTGCTGCGGGAGCCGCTGGATGTCGCGTTGCCGCCGGGGCATCGGCTCGCCGAGCGGGAGAAGGTGGAGTTGACGGAGCTTGCTTCGGAACCGTGGATCGGCGTGGACGTGGGGTTCCCGGTGGACGATGTGCTGCGTTCGCTGGTGATGCGCACGGGCGTGCGTCCCACGGTGGTGCAGCGGATCAACGATTTTCGGGTGACCGAGGCGCTGGTGGCGGATGGTCAGGGCGTGGCGCTGCTGCCGAGGTACACGGTGGACAGTTCGGGGCTGGTGCTGCGACCGCTGTCGGGCGCCAGGGCGGGGCGCAACGTGGAGGCGGTTTCCCGCCGGGGCGCGTCGGGCCGCCCGGCCGTTCGCGCGGTGCTGGATGCGCTGGGAAGCGAGGCCATCGCGCGCACCGGGGCCGGCGTCGACGATTCGCGGAGCTGACCCCGGCTCGGTCGTGGCCAGGGCGCCCGTGTTCAGGACAGCCGTGTTCAGGACAGCCGTGTTCAGGACAGCCGTGTTCAGTCGGCCCCGGTCACGTCTGCCTTGGCCACGTCGGCCCTGGTCAGGATGGTGGGGCGATCGCTCCCCGGTCGAGCGCGTTGGCGAGTTCGGTCGCCTCGGTGGGGTCGAAGATCAGCGTGTCGCCGGGTGGGAGCACCACGGCGACGCGGTCGCCGACGACCAGGACGGTGATGTTCTGTTGCGGACCGTGCGGATGCTCGCAGGGTATCCACCAGCCGAGTTCGTCGGTCTGGTCCTCGGTCGGCCACATGTTCCACCCACTGCCGTTTCGCTTGCATGTGGAACGACTGAACCGCGTGGGAAGCAACTCATCAAGTTACGTCGGTCGAACGGGTGAGTCGGCTTGCGTTCGTGGCCGAGGGATGTTTTCTACGGTCGGTCCGGTGTGGAGCCGGTCCGGTGTGGAACGACAGGTGTTAGCGGTGGGGTGTTGAGCTGCGGGTGCGTTCGCGCACCCGCAGCGGCGGGGAGACGGCCGGGCCCCGACAGGCCCACGGCCCACCACCGGCCGCCATCCCGTTCTTTCCATCCCCAGGGGGTCGTTCGGGTGTCGTTCGATATCTCAAAACGCCACGACTTCGGCAGTGTGCATGGCGCGGAGCAGGCCGCACTACCGTCTTTGGTCTATTGATTTCCGCTTCCGAAGGCGGAGTCGGCCGCCCGGTGTCGTAGCGCGGTGCCGGCCGGTCCGGTTCGAGCTTGGTCGGGTTGCGCCGGTTCCGGTGGGCTGCCTGCGGTGCGGATTCGGATGGTGCGTCGCGGCGCGGGTTGGTGGCCCGAGGTGGTGCTCATTCGGGAATGCCCGGTGGCTCCGCAGGTCGCGGACGGCGTGTTCGAAGAGCGTGTGGTGCTCGTCGTCGGCGTCGGGACTGAACGCGAGCGCGTGCACGCATCCGGCGCATAGTTCGCGGCCGTCGTCGGGTGGTGGCGTGTCGAGGCGACGGTGGACGGGGCCGCGCAGCTCGTGTCCGCAGTCGGCAACGGGGGTGTCGCCGCCGTTGGTGATGCGGTGCCAGCTGGATTCGAAAGCACCGGCCATCCATCCGTGCCCGGTGGCGTGCGCCTGCCCGGGCGCGATGCCCTGCCCGTATGCGATGCCCCGGCCGGGTTCGGACGCGTGCGACTTCCGGCGGCCGATCATCCGAGGACGTTTCGAGAACGGGCGTCGTGCTCGGCGGCGATGTGGTGTGCGCTGCGGTTGCAGTCGAAGCAGGTGGGCCAGAACCAGGCGAGCGTGCTGTTATCGGCGGTGAGTTCGGCACCGCAGAGGGTGCGGACGCGGTGACCGGTCGGATAGCCGCCGCCGGGGTGGAGATCGAGGCTGGCGTGCCGCTGCTCTTACTGGCGCCGAAGGCACTCGATCCAGAAGACTCGGCACGGTACATAGAGACCCACGCCAGCAAGCATGCACAGGAGATCGAAAAGTGAATGTCGAGCGCGTGATCCACTGGAAGAAGTCCAGCCGCAGCGGTGGTAGTGGCGGAAACTGCGTCGAGGTCGGCCGGGTAGTCGGTGGTGCTGCGGTGCGGGATACGAAGGATCGTGCGGCCGGGCATGTGACGGCGACCGGTGCGCAGTGGTCATCGTTCCTGGTGGCGCTCAAGGACGGCCGCTTCGACGGCTAGATCGCGCACGCCGCGACAACGGTCGCTGCCTGCGTTTGGTGGGGCTCACGCGGATGGCGGGATCGTCGCCGGACCGTGGTCGGTCGCCTCGCCGGTCAGTTGCGCGGCCAGCTCGGGATCGGCGTGTGCCTCGGCGGTGTGTCGCCACTCGGTGATCACCTGTACCACCGGGGCGTGGTTGTCGATCGAGTCGGCGGCGCGCAAGATCTCCACCAATTCGACCACGAACGCCCGCACGTCCTCGGCCGGGAGGAATCGCACCCACGGGAACGCCTCGGGCACGACATCGACCAACCACGACATCAACCAACAATGACAGCGCGACGCGGTCGTGCCGCATCAACGCGATGAACATGCGAGTGGTTGCCGAGACCAGTTCGCTCTCCTCTTCCGCGTGCGAGCGGTGGTCAAGACGAGGTCCTCGTCGTCGCGGCGTCGGAGCCGCACGGTTCGCCCCCGAGCGGTACCGAGCTTGGCGACGGTGGCCTTGGGGTGGTTGATCAACTCGGAGTACGGAACTTCCACGAAACTCGACATAATTTGAAAGCACGTCGAAAGTGCAATGGCTGTTCTTCTGACAGAGGTCTACGTCGTAAGTACTCGGCGTCATTGTGGTGCGGAAGAGGTTCGAGGGGCGCCCCACGGTTTCCCCTCCGGAGGGCGTTCCGTACAGGTCAGCTCCTGCTGTACCAGGCCAGCATGCTGAAGCACCGCGTGCTGTGCTGATCCGGTTCGTGCTCGTGATCTAGGACTTCCGGTGCGATGCCTTCGCGGAACAGTGCGGCGAGTTCGGCGTGGAGTCCGGCGCTCGGGCGCTCCGGAAGATCCAGGCCGATCGGCGAGGGAAACCGGGGTGAGGAGACGTAGAGCCGGAACCAACCCGGCTCGTACTGCACGAACCCCGCAGTCTCCAGTTCTGCCCCGCGTGACTCACCAGGCATCCCCGAGCATGTCATCCCCGTCATGGCGTCGCGCAACGCATCCGACCACGAAGGTGAGAACTCCGTGCGTTCGTGGAGGAACGAATCCCCGGTGACGACCGGTGCCCCGTGGACGTTCCGCGAAGTGCCGGAGCGGTTCCACTGTTCGGTGCCATCGCGCCGCGCGACCTCCAGCTCGCGGAGACAATCGATGACGTGTCGGTGGCTGACCGTGTCACCGCCGGGGGTGATCAGCGGCATGGTGACGGCGTATCGCCCGTCCAGATCCCCGTCGATGGCGACGTGGACCAGGACGCGATCCGCGGTCTCGCGAACGACACCGCAGAGTATGGCCCCCTGGTTTGGATCGAGGCAGGAAATGTCGCGCACCAGGCTGGTCAGGAGGCTGCGGTAAAGGGTGTCCGCAATCGGTCGATCTGATGTGTTCTCTGGTGTCATCCGTTGACCTCGGAGGGGCAGATGGTGACGCCGCGACACCATGCGGTAATAGTGCCGATGGGTCGCCCATCGGGGGTCACGTACACTCCGTCCAACGTGACCGGGGAATCCCAGTTTATGACACGGATACGGGCGTAGACGGTGCCCCAGGAGTCAGTCAGGACCGACTCGTACTCCCGTCGCGGACCGTCGAACCACACGGGGTGCTGTCCGTCCACGGCCGCCCGGATCGGTTTGTCCGAGAACAGCTGATGTTTCTTGGAGTAGTGTTCGTAGGCGATGTCCGGGCCGCCCTGCCGCACTGGCAGGTCGTGGCCGTCATGGTCGATCGACGTCCACCTCACGTAGTGCCAGTTGACCGGTGGTGCTGCAATAGGAGCCGAGGCGGTCTGCTGCCGAGGCGGAGTGGCATTGTTCGGCACCGGACGGACTTGCTCAAGTCCACCTGCCGGTCCGAACGTGGACTCGTACTCCTGTAACGCCAGAAACTGCAGATGCACGGGCTCATCACTGGCAGGTGGCTTAGCCGCCGCAGTCGACGTTGCCACTATTGGGAGCATGACAGCTGCCAGGGTCAGGATCGTGGTTCGTACCAATCTCATGATGCGCGAGCGTAATTGGCGCGGATGGTCCGTCGTGGCCGTTTTCGGGCCCCTACGCCCGATCGGAGCAGCATAACCCCTTGATCGCACGTAACTACTCCACACGTATGTGCAGTGGATCGCCCCGAATGGATCGGTGGCATCTGGCTCACTCAGAAGGGGTAGTCGCTGAATCTGCCGAAACCAACCGACGGAGCAGCTTCTCACGGAGGGGCGGGTTCGACTGGCAGTTCGTCGGGCCGGGCTTCGAGCCCCGCGTTCTAAGTGTGTAGAAAGCGTTCCTCGAAGCTGGGTCCGTTGGCTTGCGGCCGCCGAGCAAACAACTCGTCCAGGCTTTCGATGTTGCCTGGACCCGTTGTAGGTCGCCCTCGTGCAAGCCTCCCGGCTGGAACGACCAGGGGTCCTCGGCCGCACGGCCGAGGACCCCTGGTCGAGTGGAACAGCGAGCCGTGCAGGCTCAGCGGTGGGCGCGGTTGACGGCCGAGACGACGGCCTTCAGGGACGCGGTGACAGTGGAGGTGTCGATGCCGACGCCCCAGAAGATCTCGTCACCGACCGCCACCTCCAGGTAGGCGGCCGCGAGCGCGTCGTCACCGGAGGTCAGTGCGTGCTCGTTGTAGTCCATCACCCGCGTGTCGTATCCGACGGTGCTCAGAGCGTCGACGAACGCGGCGATCGGACCGTTGCCGTTGCCGGTGATCTCGTGCTTCTCGCCGTCGACGACCACATCGGCGCTGATCGACTCGTTGCCGTCCTCACCGGACAGTCGCTGGCGCACCAGCTGCAGCGGAGCCTGCGGGATCAGGTACTCCTCCGAGAACGCCCGCCACATCTCGTTCGGGTCGACCTCGCCGCCCTCCGAGTCGGTGCGCTGCTGCACCACCTTGGAGAACTCGATCTGCAGCTTGCGCGGCAGCTCCAGCTGGTGCTCGGACTTCATGATGTAGGCGACGCCGCCCTTGCCGGACTGCGAGTTCACCCGGATCACGGCCTCGTAGGTGCGGCCGACGTCCTTCGGGTCGATCGGCAGGTACGGGACCTCCCACGGGTGGTCGTCGACGTTCGCGCCCGCGCGTTCGGCTTCGACGCGCACCGCGTCCAGACCCTTGTTGATCGCGTCCTGGTGGCTGCCCGAGAACGCCGTGTACACCAGCTCACCGCCCCACGGCTGGCGTTCCGGTACGGGCAGCTGGTTGCAGTGCTCCACCGTGCGCTTGACGTAGTCGATGTCGGAGAAGTCGATCTGCGGATCGATTCCCTGGCTGAACAGGTTCATGCCCAGCGCCACCAGGTCGACGTTGCCGGTGCGCTCGCCGTTGCCGAACAGGCAGCCCTCGATGCGGTCCGCGCCCGCCTGGTAGCCCAGCTCGGCGGCGGCGACGCCCGTGCCCCGGTCGTTGTGCGGGTGCAGCGACAGCAGCACCGAGTCCCGCCGCGCCAGGTTGCGGTCCATCCACTCGATCGAGTCGGCGTAGACGTTGGGCGTGGCCATCTCGACCGTCGCGGGCAGGTTCAGGATCACCGGGCGTTCCGGAGTGGGCTGCAGGATCTCGGTGACCGCGTCGCAGATCTCGACCGCGTAGTCCAGCTCGGTGCCGGTGTAGGACTCCGGCGAGTACTGGAACCGGAAATCCGTGTCCGGGTACTTGGCCGCGTACTCCACGACCAGCTCGGCGGCCGTGGTGGCGATCTTCTTGATGCCCTCGCGCTCCTCGCGGAACACCACCCGGCGCTGAACGATCGAAGTGGAGTTGTAGAAGTGCACGACCGCCTTGTTCGCGCCCTCCAGCGCGGCGAACGTGCGCTCGATCAGGTCCGGCCTGCACTGGGTCAGCACCTGGATCCGCACGTCGTCGGGTACCGCACCGTCCTCGATGATCTCGCGGACGAAGTCGAAGTCCGTCTGGCTGGCCGCCGGGAACCCGACCTCGATCTCCTTGTAGCCCATGTTCACCAGCAGCTCGAACATGCGGCGCTTGCGAGCGGGCGACATCGGGTCGATCAACGCCTGGTTGCCGTCGCGCAGGTCCACGGCGCACCACAGCGGGGCGCGGTCGATGCGCTTGTCCGGCCAGGTGCGGTCCGGCAGCGAAACGTCCTCGACCAGCTCGTGGAACGGGCGGTAGCGGTGGAACGGCATCGAACTGCCGCGCTGCGGATTCCAGGGCTGCTGGTCGGCCGGGGCGGGCCGGGACGGCGTCCGCACGTTGCCGTTGAAAGGTGCCTGCGGTTCTTCGGAAGTGGTCATCGTCGTGTTCGCTCCTGCTCTGTACCGGGTCTTGGTCACCAGACGACCGGCGCGTTCGAACCCCGCGACGAGGGGCCGGTCTGTCAGACCCCGTCGCGGCGGCGAAGCAGGAGAACGCGTGCCACGGTGCCAGGTTAACCGCATCCGCCGTACTGCGCGCAACCCACCCGTTTCACATGGTGGTCGCGTGTCGCGGCTGACCGGGGCCGGGTGGTGGATTTGGTGTCGACCGTCACCGGGCAGACTTCATCCCCATGGCTGCCAAGAAGGGCCCGTCCGGGGTCGCGACGCTGTTCAACGGAGTCGGATTCCTGCTGGCCGCGATGCTGGTGATGCACATCCTGTTCTCGCTGATCGACATCCCGTCCGAGAACGGACTGGTGAACTCGGTGCGGCAGGCAGCCGAGCCGTTGGCGCTGTTCTTCCCCGGCCTGGTCGATGCGCCCGATCCGACGCTGCAGGTGATCGCTGACTTCGGCCTGGCGGCGGTCTTCTGGATGCTGGTGGCCGGATTGCTGGGCAAGGTGTTCGGCTGAACCGGTCGCCCGCGAGTGCCGGGTCGGAGGGGCCGGGAGACATGCCCGGCCCGCCGACGGCCATGTGGCCGAACCGAGATCTACCGGCCAGTAGTCGTGCGAGCCGGCACGTGACAGACTTTCACACATGTCGGAGAACGACGGTGGTCTCGGCGCGGGCGCACAGAGCGACGCGCCCAACGGTGGACGGCGGCGCAGGCGCAGGTCTTTCGACGGGGCACAGGCCCGCGCGCGGATCGTCGGCGTGCTCAGCACAGCGGTCCGCTGGGCCGGAACTCTCGCCGCGCTCCTGCTCACGCTCCACGTCGTCCTCACCATCGGTGGGGCCAACCCGGACAACGGCATCACCCAGTTCGTGACCCGCTGGGCGGAGCCACTCGCGCTGGGCTTCTCCAACCTCTTCCAGCCCGCCGACCCCGCACTGCACGTGTTGGTCAACTACGGCATCGCCGCGGTGTTCTGGCTCGTGGTCACCTCGCTCGCGGTGCGCATCCTGCAAGCCCTCCGGTGATCACCACCGGCTGATCCGAGCACCTCCAAGGGGTGACTCGCGGTCTCCTCCGTTGGATCCGCGCCTCCGCCGCGCCAAACTGACCGAGCCATGATCGAACGTCGCTCGCGCGGAGCGCGTATCCAGCCGGAATCCGCGTCGTTCAGTGCGGGAAGGGCGTCCGGAGGGCTTCCGGTGACGACGATTCCGAAGGTTCCGTCAGCGCCCCGCAAACCGCTCTGCCCGCCATGGCTGCTGCGGATGCTGCGACCCGCTCCGGTCCCGCTCGACTGGACCCGGACGGTCGCGGCACTGGTCGGGATGGGGCTCCCGCAGCTGGTCGGGCTGATGGTCGGGCGGGTCGACGAGGCCGTCATCGTATCGATGGGTGCGCTGTGCGCCACCTTCTCCGACGTGACCAGTTCCTACCGATACCGGATTCGCCGGGTCGGTCTCACCGTGCTGACCGGTGGGTTCGGTTTCGCGGTGGGCGCGCTGGCGACGGGTCCGGTCCGAGTGGGCCTCGTCGCCGTCACCGTCGCCGCCCTGTCGGTGGTGTTCAGCGAGTGGGGAGACCTCTGGGGCGCCGCGGGCGCCCAGATGCTGACCTTCTGCATCGTGGCCACCGGCCACGCCGTCACCTCGCTGCCGGTGACCACCCAGATCGGGTACTTCGTGGCGGGCGAGCTGCTGCTGCTGGCCTTCGTCGCGACCACCTGGCCGTTCCGGCGGACCGCGCCCGCCCGCGCAGCGGTGGCGCGGGTGTTCGACGCCGCCCCGCTCCTGTTCGAAGCGTCCGGCAGCGGAGTCCTCCCCGCGCGGCACGCCCTGACCACCGCCCTGAACCAGGCGCACGACCTGCTGATCAGCGGCATCTCGGTCAGCCGCAGCCGGGTGCACGACCGGCTCTACGTGGTGCTGTCCCGGGCGGCAGGAGTGGTGGAGGCATCGGTGGCGCTGGCGCACGCCGGGGTGCGACCGCCCGAGCACGCGGGGGCCGCGCTCGCCGAGATCGCGCGCTGCGTCCGCGCAGGCGACTTGCCCGCGCCCTACGTTCCGACCGGTTCGGCGGACGCGAGCGTGCGGGCCCTGGAACAGGCCATCGCCGAGCTCGTCGCGGACTGGCGGCGGACGAAGCTCGCCGATCCGCGCGTCGCGGGTCCCGGGCGGGAACCCCGCGTCCGGGTGCGGATCGGTCTCGGCAACGCGGCGCTGGGGCGTGCCGGGTTGTTGCGGCTGTCCCGCATGGTGCTGTGCGTGGCCGTTGCCGAGGTGGTCGGCTCCGCGCTCGGGTTCGAGCAGTCGTACTGGATCGCGATGACCGTTGCGCTGGTGCTCAAACCGAACTCCGGATCGGTGTTCGCGCGCATCGTGCTCCGCGCACTCGGGACGGTGCTCGGGGTGGTGGTGGCCGCTCTGCTGCTCGCGGTGATGCCGGATGGCTGGTGGGTGGTGGCGGCGACGCTCGTGTTCGCCGCGCTGATTCCCGAGGCGTTGGTGCGCAACTACGGCCTGTTCACCATGATGGTCACGGCTGTGGTGCTGCTGAAGATGAGCCACACGGACCTGTTCGGGCCGCAGCTGCCGGTCGTTCGCCTGGTCGATTCGGTGCTCGGGTGCGCGATCGCGCTGGTGCTGGGCTATCTGGTCTGGCCCGCCGGTCGGCGGGACGGGCTTCGGACGAGGTTCGCCGACGCGATGGACACCGTCGCCGAATACGTGGCGCTTTCGCTCGCAGGGGAGTCGGACGGTCGGTCGGCGCTGCGTCGACGGACCTACCGCGAGCTTTCCGGCCTCCGCGCCGCGCTGCAGCAGAACCTCATGGAGCCGGGGGGCGTCGGTCGGGACGCCGAGCAGTGGTGGCCGTTGGTCATCGTGCTGGAGCGGGTCGTCGACGGCGCCACCGAACGCGCGATGCGCGGCGGTGGAGCAGACGAGATCAGCCTCCAGCACACCCAGCGGATCGTGTCGATGATGCGCATGGCCGCTCGCCAGCTGCGCCGCTCGACCGAGGTGCCGCCCCGTTCCGTCCGAGCACGCTTGGAGAACGTCTATGCCGACGTGGTCAGCTGAGGCTGTGGCCCCGGCAAGGGAATCTTGCAACCCTGCCTGGAACCGGGCATCCCCTCCTAGCGGCGCCGGCTGTTTCCACCATCCACCTCAACCTGCACCGTCGCCGCTGCACCCGGTACCCGGCCGGAGACCAGGGAAAAGCCCTCAGCTGTGGTGGAGGATCTCGTGGAAGCTGGCCTGCAGCAGGTCGGCGGCCTCCCAGACATCGAGGTAGCGTAGCCACGCCGGCCCGAAGTTCAGGCGCAGTGAATCGGGCTCGATGCTCTCCACGAGCACTCCCTGGGCCAGCAGCTCCTGCGCGAGGCGTTGGGCGTGCTGGTGGCGCAGGATGAGCTGCGTTCCCCAGATCGTTCCGTCCGGTGGTTCGACGATGTCGACGGGCAGGTCTGCCTGCCGCAACCGCGACCGGAACAGCTCGGCGAGTCCGGTCGTCTTCGCTTCGAGCGCGCCGACCGGAACACCGTCCAAGATGGACACGCCGGAACGCAGGCCCGCGGTCGACAGCGTCGAGGGCGCGCCGAGGAAGCCCTTGGCCAGCGGGTTCAACATGAGCGGGCCGCACACGGATTCCTGCGACAGCGTCGAGGCCAGCTCGGTGTGGTGGCGTTCGGCGATGAAGCAGTAGCCGGGGGCGCCGGAGCCGCCGCCGAGGTAGCGATCACCACATCCGATGGCGAAGTCGGCGCCGGCATCGCGCAGGTCGATCCGGACCGCGCCTGCCGTGTGGGCGAGGTCCCACAGGGTCAATGCGCCGTGCCGGTGCACCTCGGCGGTGATCGCGGACAGGTCGCGCAGCCCGCCGGAGGACGGGTCGCTGTGCGAGAGGGCGACGACCGCAACGCGTTCGTCCAGTATGGAGGGAAGCTCGTCCAGGTCGTGCAGCAGCCGCAGTTCCACCCCCGCGAAGTCGGCGGCCGACCGGGCCACGAGGTGGTCGATGGTGAAGCAGTCGTGCTCGATCACCACGATGGGGCGGGCCCGCAGGCGGGTGGCGGCGAGCACGGTTTTGAACAGGTTCATCGAGCTGGATTCGGCGACCGTGATCTCGTCGGCGACTGCACCGATCAGCGAAGCCACCCCGGCTGCCGCGCGCCGCGCCTCGCCGCGCGTGTCGTGGTCGATCCGGGGGCGGGCGGTGTTGGGGTCCCAGCGGTGTTCGACGAACTTCCGCAGCCGGGCGGGCGTCGTTCTGGGGAACGCGCCCCCGCTGCTGCCGTCGAGTCGGATCAGTCCGGTGGGCAGCTTGTAGCGGGGGCGCAGTCCGGAGAGCGGGTCGGCATCGTCACGATCCGCTGCGGCCAATCTTGTGCTCGTCCACACGAGTGAAGGTTTACCCGATTACTGCACGGTAGGTAACCGCTTTGTGGGACACCGTGCAAAATCCGGGGCCGACCGGCCGCTGGAAGAGCTCCCGCCGGGCCACTGGGGACCGCGATCAGAACGCGGCCGACCCCCAGCCGGTGCCGAACACCAACTCGGACAGCGGCAGCCGGGATCGGGGCGCCCGCTCCTTGTCCCGCAGCTTCTCCGGCAGGTCCTCGTCCGACCCCGGACCGCCGACGGCGATCGCCACCAGCGGTTCGAAACCCGGTGGGATGTCGAACGCGGCCCGGGCGGCCTCCCGGTCGAATCCGGCCATCTGGTGCGCGACCAACCCGTCACCCACCGCCTGCAGCACGAGGTTCTCGGTGGCCAGCCCGAGTCCGTACTCGCCGTACGGCAGCGGCTCGCCGTCTTCGTCGGCAGTCTTCGCCACGCCGATCGCCAACGCCGCCGCGGACATTGTCCAGCCGTGGTTGCCGCGGGAGAGCGTCGCGTGAATCCGCTCGAAGGTCTCCGCACCGCGCCTGCCCGCGATGTAGCGGGCCGGTTGGGTATTGCCCCAGGACGGAGCCCAACGCGCTGCCTCGAACAGGGCGGTGAACCGCTCGTCGTCGATCTCGGTGTGCGGGTCGAGCGCGCGGGGGCTCCAGCGCGCGGCCAGCAACGGGTGCAGCGGAACGGAGGAGAGCGCGGGTTTCGACGCGCCCCGGTCGGTCGTTCCAGCGTCTGTTCCCGGATCCGTTCCGGCGTCTGTTCTCGCGGTCATGGGCACCTCCGCGAAGGGTCGACCTGCTGTGCGCGATCACCGCGAACGTACCATCCGTTTTCGCCCATCCTCGGGCGAAAAGCGCAGATCAGGTGCTGCTGGATCGCGTGCCGCTAAATCGCGTACTGCCACGCGGTCAGCGAGTAGGCGCCGAACCACGAACCGAAGAACACCGCCAGCGCGGTGCAGCAGACGGCGGTGGACACGCGCCGACGCGCCAGCCCGATCGCCACCGGTATCAGCAGGGGGAATGCGGGCAGCAGCAATCGCACCTTCGAGTACATCAACCCGTCCGAACCGAGGTCGAGGGCGAGCACGGCGACCGCGAAGACCACCAGCGGCCACGGCAACCTCGCGCGCAGGCACAGCAGCACCAGGACGAGCGCGGTCAGCACGATCCAGACCGTGAGGGTCTCCAGCACCGATTTGTCGGTGGTCAGTGCCTCGATGGCGAACCCGGTGGTCGCGACCCCGCCGTCGAACGCCGACGACCAGCCGCGTTGCTGCAGCTCGAAGTAGCCGTTCAGCTTTCCGGTCTGCAGCGCCACCCAGCCGATGTAGAGCAGCATCCCCGCCGGGGCGAGCAGCAGCGCGAGCCACGGGCGCCAGGTCTCCTTGCGCCGCACGATCGAGATCAGCGCCGCCAGTCCCACCACCGCGATCAGTGCCGCCGCCGTCGGTCGGATGAGGCCGGCGGCGGCGCAGCACAGCCCCGCCAGCGGCCAGTTGCGTTCGAGCACGCCGACCAGCGCCCAGACCGCGAGCGCGCAGAACAGCGCTTCCGAGTAGGCCATCGACAGCACGACAGACATGGGGGAGGCGGCGAACAGCGCCACCAGCAACAGGCCGACCCGGTTCGAATCGCCGAACCGGGAACCCAGCCGGGCGAGCCCGTAGGCGGCGACCACGCCCGCGACGAAGCTGGCCGTCACCGCGGCTCCGGTGGTGCCCAAGCCGGGCAGCCACGCGAACGCGCGGACCACCAGCGGGTAGCCGGGGAAGAACGCGAGGGGAGTCTCGGGATGGCGGTTGCCGAACCCGTCGACCATGCCGGGGTCGACTCCGCCGTAGCCATGGGCGGCGATCTCCAGGTACCACTCGCCGTCCCAGGCACGGAGGTTGTCCAGCAGGGCCTCGTCGTTGGCCGCGGACAGCCAGGCGAGCACGAGCAGCCCGACCAGGCGAACTGCGAGGTAAACCACACCGGGAGCCAGTGCGAGCAGCGTTCGCCGGTGCCGGACGGCCATCGGACGGGCTCGATCGAACAATCCGGACAGCGGGTGTTTGTACTGCGCACGTGCACTGTCGCCGGGATCCGCGCGTGGCGGTTCGACTGCCCCGGGAGTGGTGGACAACCAGCTCCTCCGCTCCTGTCGACAAACCGGCCCCACAGGTTAGTCGTCGGTCACTGCGGTGGGTACGGGCGGTAGTCGTTCGGTAGGCTGTTCGGGCAGCGGAGCGACCTGCAGGGCGCTCGGCCCGATCGGGGTCGATGCTGCTCCTCGCTGGTCGCGGGGTATCCGATCGCCGTCCGAGGGGCGTGCCGGCTCGGGGCCTTTCGTCCCCAGGCGTCAGTGCGGTCACAACCCGCACCCTGGACGTCCGCGCGGCCCGAGGAGGTTTGTTTCACGTGGCGCTCGTCGTCCAGAAGTACGGCGGTTCCTCGCTCGAGAGTGCTGATCGAATCAAACGGGTCGCTGAACGCATCGTTGAGACTCGCAAGGCCGGCAACGACGTGGTGGTGGTGTGCTCGGCGATGGGCGACACCACCGACGAGCTTCTCGACCTGGCTCAGCAGGTCAACCCGGGTGGTCCGCCCGAGCGTGAACTCGACATGCTGCTCACCGCCGGTGAACGGATCTCCAACGCGCTGGTCGCGATGGCGGTCGAGTCCCTCGGTGCGGAAGCCCGCTCGTTCTCCGGCTCCCAGGCCGGTGTGATCACCACCTCGGCGCATCAGAACGCCAGGATCATAGACGTCACTCCCGGTCGAGTGCAGGAGGCGCTCGCCGAGGGGCAGGTCGTGCTCGTCGCCGGTTTCCAGGGCGTCGCGCAGGACACCAAGGACATCACCACGCTCGGCCGCGGTGGTTCGGACACGACGGCGGTGGCGGTTGCCGCCGCGATGAACGCCGACGTGTGCGAGATCTACACCGATGTCGACGGCGTGTACACGGCGGACCCGCGAATCGCGCCCGACGCGCAGCGTCTCGACCGCGTCACCTACGAGGAGATGCTCGAGCTGGCCGCCACCGGCGCGAAGGTGCTGCACCTGCGGGCAGTGGAGTACGCCCGCCGCTACGGCGTCGCGCTGCACGTCCGCTCTTCGTACTCACCCAAGTCCGGAACGCTCGTGTCCGGCTCAGTGGAGGATCTTTCCGTGGAACAGGCGATGATCACCGGCGTCGCGCACGACCGGTCGGAAGCCAAGGTCACCGTTCGTGGTGTGCCCGACAAGCCCGGTGTCGCGGGACAGATCTTCCGCGCGGTCGCGGACGCCGAGGTTGACATCGACATGGTGCTGCAGAACGTCTCCAGCGTCGCGTCGGGTCGCACCGACATCACGTTCACCGTCTCCCACACCAATGGTGGTCAGGCCGTGTCCGAGCTGGAGAAGGTCCAGAGCGAGGTCGGCTTCGAGGAGATCGTCTACGACGACCACGTCGGCAAGGTCTCGCTGGTCGGTGCCGGGATGCGTTCGCACCCGGGCGTGACGGCGACCTTCTGCGAGGCGCTGACCAACGCGGGGGTGAACATCGAGATCATCAACACCTCGGAGATCCGGATCTCCGTGCTGATCCGGGACACCCAGCTCAACGATGCCGTCGCCGCGCTGCACTCGGCTTTCGGACTCGGTGGTGACGAGGAGGCGGTCGTCCACGCGGGCAGCGGTCGCTGACCGAACCGCCGCTCGGGGTGGAGGG
This sequence comes from Parasphingorhabdus pacifica, assembly GCF_054779195.1. Classification (NCBI taxonomy): domain Bacteria; kingdom Pseudomonadati; phylum Pseudomonadota; class Alphaproteobacteria; order Sphingomonadales; family Sphingorhabdaceae; genus Parasphingorhabdus; species Parasphingorhabdus pacifica. The sequence goes on along the minus strand of NZ_BAAGYS010000005.1, from coordinate 60,435 downwards.
GCCTGCCGGGGTTCTCGGTCAGCGCACCTCGCCAGGAATTCGTCGAAGCGCCGGTGCCCACTCGCAGGAGCGGGTGGGCACCGGCGCTTTTCGTGTTCCGGGGGACCCACCCGGAAGTGAATGGTGCTAGTCTCATTAGCACCATGCTGCTGACTTTGGATCTCAACGACCCGCGACCGCTCCATGAACAGGTGGCGGACGTGGTGCGCCGGGCGATCACCACCGGCGAGGTCGCCCCCGGGGAGCGGTTGCCGTCCGCTCGGGACCTCGCGGCCGCGCTGGACGTCAACGCCAACACCGTCCTGCGCGCGCTGCGAGAACTCCGCGACGAGCAGCTGCTGGAGTTCCGCAGGGGGCGCGGGATCACGGTCCTGCGGCGTCCCGACGTCGGAGCGCAGTTGCGCGAAAAGGTCCAGGACCTGGTGGACGAGGCGCGGCAGCACGGGTTTCGGGCGCAGGACCTCGTCGAGTGGATCAAGGAGTCGCGATGACCTTCCGGAAGACCTTCCTGCTCGTCGCCGGGCTGTGGGTCGTGCTCGTCTCCGCCGTGCACCTCGCCATCCCGCTGCTGTTGAGCGACCGGCTGCCGGACCCGATCGCCATGCACTGGGGTCCCTCGGGAGAGCCGGACGGAGCGGGCTCCCTGTGGCTGGTGACCGGGCTGGGCCTCGTGCTGTGGCTGGCGCTGGCCGGCGGCGGCATGCTCGCGACGCGCGCCCCGAAGCGGACGGCCCGGTACGCCTGGCCGGTGGCCGCGCTGCTGTTCGGGTCGCTGTTCTCCGTCGGTATCACGGCCTCGACGGTCTGGGCGAACCTGGACGCCGGTTCCTGGCAGCAGGCGCGGTCGCTGGGTTGGCAGGTGCTCCTCGTCAGCGTTGTCGCGATCGCGGCCGGGTTTGCGGGCGCGTTCCTGTGCAACCGGTTCGTGGCGGATTCTTCCGACGACGTTCCGGCGCCGGTCATGACGTTGCGCCCCGGTCAGCGCGCCGTCTGGGTATCGGCCACGTCGAATTCCGGGATGCTGGCGCCGGGCTTGGGATTCCTGCTGGTCGGGTTGGTTCTGCTGGGCTTCGCGGTCGTCGGGTCGGGCTTGGGCCCGTGGCTCTCCGGGAGCGTGTTCGTTTTCGGCGGGCTGGCCGTGCTGCTCTTCTCGGCCGTCCGCGTGCAGGTCGACGAGGCGGGGGTCGCGATCGCGTTCGGCCCGCTGCGCTGGCCGGTCCGGCGGGTGGCGCTGAGCCGGATCGACACCGCTCGCTCGGAGGAGCGCAGACCCGCGGCGGTCGGTGGCTGGGGTTACCGGGGACTCCCGGGGTCCGCGACGATCATGGTTCGCAGCGGGGAGTGCCTGATCCTGCGGTACGCGGGCGGCGGCGAGTTGGGGATCAGCGTGGACGACGCCGAACGCGGCGCGGGACTGATCAACGCGCTGGTGGCCGAAGACCGGGTCTGATCACGCTGGACCGGTTCTGATCACGCTCGGCGCACGGTGGGTCAGGTGACGAAGCTATATCGTTGCTGGTGACCCGCGAGCGCGACGTTCATTCGAACGCGAGTTCTTCGCGTGTGGGGCTTCAGTCGGCGGCGATATGTGGCGATCGGGAGGTATGTCCGCGATGACCTGGCCGGATCACCTGTTGAGCCTGACGGAGTTCGAGCAGCTCCCGGAGGACAACTCCCGCCGCTACGAGCTCCAGGAAGGCGTCCTGCACGTGACCCCGAAGGCCGCGATCATGCACCAGCGCGCGGTCGGCGCGCTGGTCCAGTCGTTGAACTCCCAACTGCCCGCCGAGTGGGAGGCGGTGCCGGACGTCGAGGTCGTGCTCGTCCAAACTTGGCCGCCCACGGTGCGTGTCCCCGACGTGGTCGTGGCCTCCACCAGTCTGATCGACCAGAACCCGAATCGGCTGCACGCCCAGGACGTCGTCCTGGCGATCGAGGTCGTTTCACCCGGTTCCGGCCAGAACGACCGGGTGATCAAGCGACACGAATATGCGAAGGCCGGGATCTCCGCCTACTGGGTCGTCGAGTTGGCCGACCAGGTCACGATGACCGCCGCGCACGTGTCCGACGGTGTTTACAAGACCCTTTTCGAAGGGACCGGGCGGTTCCTCACCGGCGAGCCGTTCGAGCTGGATCTGGACCTCGACGGCCTGGTGCGTCGCCCCGCCGACCGGCGCGCCTGAATTCCGACGCCTCCTGTACGGCTGCGGTCGAACCAGCGCACCGACGCGGGCGGTGGGCGGCGCCCGCCGCGAAGATAGGTTCGTGGCATGGGTTCCACGGTCGTACTCGGCATCGATCTCGGCACAACGGCGACGAAGGTCGTGGCGGCGACCAGCGACGGGGTGGTGTCGCACCAGACCGAACGGGCATACCCGTTGCGCACCGAGCAGCCGGGCGAGGCCGTGCAGGACGCGGGTTCGGTGCGGGACGCGGCTATCGAGGCGCTGGCCGAATGCGTCTCCTGGGCGGCTGACCACGGTCATCGGGTGAAAGCCCTCTCGTTCTGCTCCGCCATGCACACGCTGGTCGGGCTCGACGGCGACGGCGAACCCGTCACCCCCGCGTTCAACTGGGCCGACAGCCGTTGCGCCGAGGTGGCGGAACGGCTGCGCGCCGAGACCGAGACCGCCGCCGAGCTGCACCGCGCGACCGGTACGCCGGTGCACACCCAGTCGGTGATGGTCAAGCTCGCCTGGTTGCGCGAGACGAGCGATGTCTCCACCGCCGGGGTCGAGACCTGGTGCTCACTGAAGGATTTCGTGCTCCGAGCGTTCGTCGGCGAGCTGGTGACCGACCACTCGATGGCATCCGGCACCGGTCTGCAAGAAATGGCGACCCTGAGCTGGTACGAGCCCGCCCTGCGGGTGGCCGGTATCGACGCCGGACAACTGCCCCGCATCGCCGCACCCACCGACATCCTGCCGCTGAGTTCGCGGGTGGCCGGGGCGGCCGGGTTGAGCGAGGGGTTACAGGTGGTGCTGGGTGGCGGTGACGGGCCGCTGGCGAACCTCGGGGTCGGTGCCATCCGGCCGGGGGTGGCGGCCCTCTCGCTGGGTACCAGTGGAGCGCTGCGGGTGGTGCGGGATCGGCCCGGCGTCGACGAAGGGTGCCGCACCTTCTGCTACGCGTTGGCCGACGGGATCTGGGTGGTCGGTGGCGCGGTGAGCAACGGTGCCGTGATCGCGCAGTGGGCCGCGGAGACCTTCGGAGTCGAGCTCCCCGATCTGCTCGACGAGGCGCTCGCGGTGCCGCCGGGCTCGGACGGGCTGATCGCGTTGCCGTACCTGATGGGGGAGCGGGCGCCCTGGTGGGAGCCGGGCTTGACCGGTGCCCTGATCGGGTTGCGCCGGGTGCACGGACGAGCGGAGATCACGCGGGCGTTGGTCGAGGGGGTGGCCCAGCAGCTGGCCCTGGTGCGGGAGGCCGTGGACGACGCTGGTGCCGAGGTGCGGGAGGTGCGTGCGACCGGCGGTGGTTTCCGTAGCCGGGTGTGGGCGGACGCGATCGCATCGGCGCTGGAGCTGGATCTGCGGCTGGCGGAGGGCACCGGTGGCTCGGGGCTCGGGGCGGTGTTGCTCGGTTGGCGGGCGGTGGGGGAGCTGGATTCGCTGGCGGAGGCGGGCTCCCTGTTGCGTCCCGGCCGGACGGTGAGTCCGGTGCCGGAGGCGGTCGAGGTGCTGGCCCGGCGCCGCCCGGCGGTGGGGGCGCTGCACTCGGCACTGCGCGATCTCACCCGGTAGCGAGGCCGATGTTGGGAGAGGATCGCGGACCGGTGCGGTTCACGCCCCTTGCCCGGGCGGCGTGGCGTCGGGTTGCCGCGTCGACCGTGGGGTGCGCCGACACGGTCGGGGCTTTTTCTTGACCTATTCCAGAAAGATGGCATACTTGCGGACGTTATGGCTGTACGCGCGACATCCGGTGCCGAACGCGGTAGCGACGCACACGACCTGAGCGTCCAGCTGCGGTCGACGGGGTTGCGTGTCACCAAGCCGAGACTCGCCGCGCTCGACTGGTTGGGGCGACACCCGCACTCCACGGCCGACCAGGTCACCCGTGCGGTGCGGGACGAACTGGGTTCGGTGTCCACGCAGGCCGTGTACGACGTGTTGAACGCGTGCACCGACGCCGGGCTCCTCCGGCGGATCGAGCCTGCCGGACATCCCGCGCGGTTCGAGACCCGTACCGCCGACAACCACCACCACGTGGTCTGCCGCCAGTGCGGCCGGGCCGACGACGTGGACTGCGTCCACGGCTCGGCCCCGTGTCTCGAGCCGTCGTCCACCGCGGGGTTCACGGTGGACGAAGCGGAGATCGTTTTCTGGGGCCTGTGCCCCGCCTGCCGGTCCTCGGCGAACCAGCCGGAGAGCACCGAACAGCATCAACGTCACCACCACGAGGAGGGACGACCGTGACGCCACGGCCTACGACCACCAACGCCGGCATCCCGGTGGCCAGCGACGACCACTCGCTGACCGCGGGCACCAACGGGCCGGTCCTGCTGCAGGACCACTACCTGATCGAGAAGAACGCCCAGTTCAACCGGGAGCGCGTGCCGGAGCGCGTCGTGCACGCCAAGGGTGGTGGCGCGTTCGGTTTCTTCGAGGTCACCGAGGACGTCAGCCAGTACACGAAGGCCGCTGTCTTCCAGCCCGGAACCACGACCGAGACGCTGATCCGCTTCTCTTCGGTGGCCGGTGAGCTGGGGTCCCCCGACACCTGGCGCGACCCGCGCGGCACCGCGATCAAGTTCTACACCAGCGAGGGCAACTACGACCTCGTCGGTAACAACACCCCGGTGTTCTTCATCCGCGACGCGATCAAGTTCCCGGACTTCATCCGCTCGCAGAAGCGCCGCGCCGACAACCACCTGCGCGACCACAACATGCAGTGGGACTTCTGGACCCAGTGCCCGGAATCGGCGCACCAGGTGACCTGGTTGATGGGTGACCGCGGGCTGCCGAAGACCTGGCGGAACATGAACCTCTACGGTTCGCACACCTACCTGTGGGAGAACGCGGGCGGCGAGAAGTTCTGGGTCAAGTACCACTTCAAGACCGACCAGGGCCACGACTTCCTGCCCCAGGCCGAGGCCGACCGCCTCGCCGGCGCCGATGGCGACCACCACATCCGCGACCTGTGGAACTCCATCGAGGGTGGCAACCACCCGAGCTGGCAGCTGTACGTGCAGGTCATGCCGTTCGAAGACGCGGCGGACTACCGGTTCAACCCGTTCGACCTGACCAAGGTGTGGCCGCACAGCGACTACCCGCTGATCAAGGTCGGCCGGTTCGTGCTCAACCGGAACCCGGAGAACTACTTCGCGCAGATCGAGCAGGCCGCGTTCGAACCCTCGAACCTCGTTCCGGGTATCGGCACCTCGCCGGACAAGATGCTGCAGGGTCGGCTGTTCTCCTACCCGGACGCGCACCGCTACCGGATCGGCCCCAACTACATGGAGCTCCCGGTCAACCGCCCCGTCGCGGAGCTCAACAGCTACGCCAAGGACGGTCCGATGCGGTTCAGCAACCCGCAGGACCCGGTGTACGCGCCGAACTCCTACGGCGGTCCGCACGCCAGCGCCGCGCGCGGCTCCGAGGACGTCGCCACCGGCGTCGAGGAAGAGGTCATCCGCTCGGCATACCAGCTGCACGCCGAGGACGACGACTTCACCCAGCCGGGCAACATGGTGCGCAACGTGTTCAGCGATGAGGAGCGTGCGCGCTTCATCGACAACGTGTCCGGGCACCTTTCCGGCGGTGTGCAGCAGCCGGTCCTGGACCGTGCGCTGAACTACTGGCGCAGCGTCGACAAGGACGCCGGCGACAAGATCGCCGAAAAGGTCCAGGGCTGACCCGAAGCCCGACGGACGCCGACTGACCGCGGCGACCACCACGACCGCGATCCCCGGAAGCACCTTGGGTTCGAGTGGTCGTCGCAACACCCCTGACCAGGGGGTGCGATGGATTTCGAGATCTGCGGGGGCCGGACCGGGAAAGGGGCGCCGTCTGGCTCGTGAGCGGGAGGCATGCTTCCGGCTCATGCGTAGGGCTATAGCAGCACAGAAGCCTGTCGGATCGTGGGCATCAACCGCCGGACCGGCAAGCGCTGGCGCAACGGATGGCACTCGCCCCCAACGGCCGTAAGCCGGTACCTCCTATCCACGCGGAGGTACCGGCTTCTGCCGGTCCGTCCTGTAATTTGCGAGAAGACGACCGCATTCACATCGTCGACCGGCTTCCGGAGAAGGCGTCTATCCGCGCCATCACCCGTGAACTGGGCCGTGCTCCGTCAACAGTCAGCCGCGAGGGGCGCCGGAACGGCATGCCACTGCGGGGAGATCAGCGTCGATGGGCGTACCGCCCTCATTCTGCGCACCGGCGGGCCAAGGATCGACGACCCTGCCCGAAGCCAGGAAAGATCAGCCAGAACCCGGCGCTGCAACGCCCCCTCGAATCCGCCAGGTGGGGGCGGGGCGCAGCAGTACAAGCCATCCGTTTGCCACGCGGGTAGTCATTCGGGCATCACACGACACGAAGGCGCCCCATGGGGGCGCGGGTGTCCACCCCTGGGGCGGACGGCGGCAGTAGGTCATGGATCGACTGTGGCCGGTGCGCGGACGGGTGGCCGGTTGCTGCCGAGCAGGAGCCGTGTGGCGTCTCGACGGGCCGACGCCACAGTCGGGCATTGTGGACAATTTTCCTGTTTCATCCAAACGGCGGTCAGGATTGCCTATCGGTGCCGTATAGCGTCCGCTGCGACCGTTGACCCGTCACGGCAGTTCTCGTGACGACTGGGGACGCTGGGAAGGTATCCATGCGATCGAAAGCGCGAAAGGCATTGCTGTGCTGCGCCGTTATTGCGATGAGCGTCAGCCTCTCCACTGCCGGTATCGCGGCACCGGCACCGGCACCGCAGGAGCGGGAGCCTGCAAACGAGCGGGTTGCCAGAGTGGCCGCTGAATACGCGGCCCAGCACCCTCACGATTACGAGGGTCTGGAAGGCGCGATTATCGAAGCTGGTGGTGACAGCGTGACAATCGCCGTCGACGGACACGGCGGCGTCTCGGCGCACGAAGCACAGGAGCTGTACGACGAAGCCGCCGCAGCGGAGAGCTCCGGCGACGTCGAACCATTCGATGTGCCCGCGGATGCCTTCAACGTCAGCGGCAGTTGGTACCACATCCAAGACCAGTACGGCGAGTGGTGGAACGCGACCGGCACCTGGAACTTCCGCGACAACTACGTCAACGGCAGCGCCCCCCGAGATGCCAGCGGTATCGCAGCCGACGTCCCGAACTGCTGGGTCAACGACGGTGAGTGGATCCGCGCATTCGACTACCAGGGCAACAGCTATGGTGGGCCCCTGCTTCTGCAGAACGCTGGCCTCACCGCGAGCGTGTACGCAGTCGAGGACGCTACCTCCAACTTCAAGATGCTGACGGACAACGGCAGCCACACGATCAGCTTCAAACGGCAGTCCGCAGGCTGCGATGGCCAACCGTTGCAGGCGCGCTACTACTTCGAGCACAACCAGGACGGCGGCGGAGGCTGGAGCTTCGGGATCAGCGTCGCAGGGTTCGCGTTGAGCTACTCCTCCGGCGCGCCTCCCGCGCTGCAGAAGGCCACGCAGGTCTTTAGGACATAATCGACGACCATGACCACGAAACCGAACTACCGTACCGCGGCGACGGGCAGGGCCACGCTGGGAACTGTGGCCCTGCTCGCCGCGTTCGTCATCGTCGCCTTACAGGCCGTGGGCACTGGCTACGACCAGTGGCCCAATCTGTTGGCGATCCTGCTTGCCGTACTGGGAAGCGGTATGCGAATCGAAGCAGCCATCCAGAAACCCGACAACACTCTGTAGTGACCGTCAGGTGGTCGTCGGACCCTGCCACCGCACCTGCGCAAGTCCCTGATTCGGGACCAAGGCTCCGAGATGGCCGCTCACGGGGCCTTCACTATCGCCACCGACATCCCCGTCTTCTTCGGCGATCCGGCCAACCCCTGGCAGCGCGGCTCGAACGAGAACCGTAGCGGCCTGCTACGCCGATACCTCCCGAAAAGCACCGATTTGACCCGCCACAGCCGCGAGCACCTGGACGACGTCGCTGCCGAACTCAACAGCCGCCACGCAAACGCTCGGCTGGAAACCTCCTAGCTGTCAGCAGCAACGAGCAGCGTGTTGCAACGACCGCTCGGATCCGCCCCCGCTTCCGGGGCTCGCGGTGTTCCGCGCCCTTTCCGGGGGTGCGGTGGGACGAAGTGTCCGGCGGACCGAAACGCGGCCGGGTCAGCGCTGGAGTTGCTGGGCGATGAGCCGTTCGCAGCTGCGCAGCACGATCCGGACCGCGTCGCGGTGCTTGCGGTCGAGCATCGGATTCACCAACTGGTCCCGCCAGCGGGCCAGGGCAGCGCCGGCCTCATCGGCCATGTCCGATTCGAGCACGTCCGGGACCTGCCCGAGCTTGTGGTGCGGCTCGTCGCCGTGCGCGCCGAGCAGGCGCTGCGCTTCGCCCTGCAGCGCGCGCGGAAACCGGACCTGGCCCGAGCTCAGCGCCGAGAGCAGCCGCATCTCGTCCCATTCCGGCGCATTGGCCACGAGGCGCTCGAACTCGCCGCGCAACTGCTGCATCCCCTGGCGCGGGTTCGCGCGCATCACCATCTCGACGGCCAACAGGATCGAGCGGGCCCGTAGCGCTTCCTGCCGTTCGATGAACTGCTGGTGCAGCGCTTCCTGCAGATCCGCCAAACAACTGGCTTCGAGCAACGCGGATTTGAGCTGCTTCGGATCCGCGGTCCCCTCCAGCAGACTGCTGAGGGCGAAGTCCACGCCGTACCTGCCGAGCCGTTGCAGCAGTTGCTGCCGGGTGGCGGGCGGAACGGACTCGGGCTTCGGGTTGTTCGCGAACCGGTCGGCCGAGAGCATCAGCGCTTCGAGCACGTCGCGGGGCAGCTCGGCGAGGGTGCGGAGCGCGGTGAATTCGTCGGTGGTCAGCGACGCGGCCGCGTGCCCGAGCAGCCCGGCGACCGGGACGACGTGCTGGGCGAAGGACTGCACCGTCGGGTCGTTGCGGTATCGCTCGGCGATCCGGCCCGCGGCCGGCAGCGCATCGCCGCCACCGCTGGCGGTCTCATCGGCCCTGGAGAACGCGACGATGGTGTTGATCGGCGCGCAGCGCGCCACCTGGAGCTCGTGCACGGACTGCAGGAACTGGATGTCCGTCTGGTGTGGATACCGGGTGAGGTAGAGGACGGCGTCGGCCTCGGACAGGATCTGCGCCAGCGCCGAACGGCCGGTCTCCTGCACGGCGGAGGAGGACACCCCCGGCGTTTCGATGAGCGTGATCGCCTGCAGACCCGGCACGGGAGCTTCGATCACGAGCTTGGCCACCTCGTCGGGACGCCAGCGCTGCAGATCGCGGATCGTGCCGATGTCCAGTGTGGTCACCGGCACGTTCTGCACCGTGCCGTGCGGGGTGTGCACGGTGATCTTCGGTTCCGGTCCGTACTGGAAGAACGTGTTGACCTGTGTCCGCTCCTCCGCGTCGGTCGGGGCGAGCTCGCCGCCGACCAGGGCGTTGATCAGCGTGGACTTGCCGGACTTGACCCGCCCGGTCACCGCGATCCGCAGCGGTTGGTCGAGCCGTTCCAGGCGTTCCCGCAGCCAGCTGGCGGTGCGGGGATCGTCCCGGTAGAAGGTCATGGCGCGGATCAGCAGGCCGCGCGCACGTTCCAGCAGGCTCGGTGGACCTTCGGCGCTCTGCGGAGCGTTCATGCGGCGGTGAGGCGGTTGTTGGCCAACAGCGAGACCCGCTTGCGCAGGACCGCCAGCTCTTCGAGCTTCTGCTTGATCTCCCGAGCGCGCTGATCGCGGTCGACGGCACTGCGCTCGGCGGAGCGCTTGATGTCCTGGATGGCTTGGCTGATCTCCATCTGGGCGTCCTCGGTGATCTTGGTGAAGTGCTCGTGCAGTGTGCGGTGAACGCCGCGGATGGTGTCCTTGGCTTCCTTGTTGACCTGGAACACCACCTGTTCGACGTATCGCTGCGCCGAGGCGCGTGCTTCGGCCTGGCGGCGTTGCAACCGGGAGTCCTTCTCCTCGTTGAGGCTCTTGCTGCCCAGCACCAGACCGGCCGAAATGGACACCACGTTCATCAGCGGGAGCCCGGCCATGCTCGTGATGAGACCGAACATCAGGACACCGCCGTAGGAGCCGCGCAGACCGGTCAGAATCTGGTCTCCCCGCTTGTACTCGCCCTTGGGCGTCTTCAGCTCGGGGACTTTGTCCAGCGGTTCGGGCCTGCGGATCTCCTCCATGTGCGGCAGAACGGCCGCGTGTTCGCTCAGCAGCTCGTCGGAAACCTGATCCAGGAGCCGTTCGCGGCGTTGTTCGAGCCAGCCGAACGTTTCGTCGATCGCGTCGGTGAGCCGATCCGCGAGCCATTCCGAGAAGTCGTCCCACACGAGCTTGGGGTCGGCTTCGTCGAAGGTCTCGTTGGCTTCGTGCAGGATGGCCCAGGTGCGTTCGCGGAAGTCGAACTCGATGTCGGTGAACAGTTCCGCGATGCCGTCGGAGAGAGTTTTCTGCCACCGAGTGGTGATCCGCCGCAGGTCTTCGGACTTGCGTTGAGCGGTTTCCAGCTCCACGAGCGTCTCGGCGGCGGTTCGCGGGTTCTGACCGGCTAGCTCGGAGCGCAATGCGGTGGTGATCTGGTCGACGGCGTCGGCGACGTTGTGGGCCACCAGTCGCCGGGTGAGCTGGTCGTGCTTGCCGACGGCCTCGTTGCGGAGGAACTCGATCAGCGGCGGGAAACCGGACTCGGTGTTGAGGTCGGTGTCCCGCGCCTGCATCCCGCGTGTCCTGATCGGCGAGGAAACCGGGAATACCTGGGCGTTGATGCCCGCGTTGGTCAGGTGCTTGCGGTTGACCTCAAGGACCTTGCGCCAGTTCGGCGAGATGTCCGTCTTCGGTTGCACGAGCGCCACGTTGGGGCACAACTTGGTGACCTGCTTGAGGAAACTGATTTCGTTGGTGGTCAGTTCCTGTGTGGAGTCGGAGACCATCAGCAGCGCGTCGGCCTCGTTGACCACCGCCATCGTCGTGGAGGTCAGGGACGCGGACACGCCTCCGACACCGGGGGTGTCCATCAGGACGAGTCCGTCTTTGAGGACCGCGCGGGGGAGACCGACCTCACCGCGCATGAGGGGGCGTCCGATGGTGACCGCGTGCTGGATGCGTTCGCGGACCTCTTCGATGGGGACGGGCTGTCGTTCGAGCGCGGCCGGGCCGTGTGCGGGCTCGTGCTCCACGAGAACCGCCGAAGGTTGGTCCGAATGGCGGACAATGGTGGGGACCACTGTGCTGGTCTCGTCGCCGGCGTTGCACACCGGCGCGTTCACCATCGCGTTGACCAGTTCGCTTTTGCCCTGTTTCGACTCGCCCACGACCAGTACGAGCTGTGCGGGGTCGAGGACGCGCGTTCGGATCTGCCGGAGTCGATTGTGCAGATCAGCGCGGCGCTGCTCGGCACATTCGGCAGTCGCGCGATCGATCAGTTCCACCATAGCCGTCTCGATCACGCGAATGATTGTCGCGCGCCGGAGGCAGAAGAGAAACCTGATCGGGGGAAGTCTTCGCCGTAGAAGGGTGTGGTAATGCAGAATGCCGGGTCCGCGAGGTGTTCTCGCGGACCCGGCATTCCGGGCGCTGATCAGATCAGAGCAGGCCGTCCACCGGCAGGCCGCCGGCCACGTTCTCCACTGCGCCACCGGCGACGTCGCCGACGATCGGCAGGTCGCTCGGGGCGGGCACGGCCTCGCCGACCGGGGCGGTGGCGGTGTCCAGCACCGGCTCGACCGGGGCGGTGGCGGTGTCCACAACCGGCTCGACCGGGGCGGTGGCGGTGTCCAGCACGCCGCCGACCGGCTCGGTGGCGGTGTCGAGGGTGCCGCCGACCGTGTTGGTCACGCCACCGACGGCGTTGGCGTCGCCGGCCACGCCGGTCACGTCGCCCGCGATGCCGGACACGCCACCCGCGACACTGGCAACGTCGCCGACGTTGGCGGTCAGGTCGCCGACGCTGGAAACGGTGTTGTCGACCGTGTTGGTGACCTCGTTCACTGCGCCGCCACCCACGGTGTTGCCCACGGCCGCGACGTTGGCGACGTTGTTGTCGCTGACCACGTCGTGCACGCTGATGAGGTTGTGCGAGTCGGTGTGCTCGATCTCGACGTTGGTGTCGCCGTGCTCGACGTTGTTGTTCGGAGCAGGAGTCTGCTCGTCAGCGTCCCCGCCGTCGGAGAAGTCGGGGTTGGATTCCGGGGTGTTGTTCAGCATGCTGAGTTCCGTAACTTCCTGCTCGTGTGGATGTGCGGGATGCAAATGGTTGATCGCGGCGTACTGGCTGCTCGTGGCGAACTTGTCGGCGCTGTCCTGCAGCACACGTCCGTTGTTCTCCACGACCTCGACCGGCGCGTAGTCGAAGACCAGTGACGTGGCGTGCAGCACGTCTGTCGCGGTCATGTCCCCGAGTCCGGCCTGATCCAGTGAGGCACGTGGATCGGCCTCGAAAGCCGCCCGAGCGTCCGGGTTGCTCGAGAGTCGTGTGAGGAACTCGTAGAGCGTCGGTTCGTCGGACAGCCCGGGGGCGGAGCCCGTCCCGGGGTCGGAAGTGCGGGTGTCCGCGTGACCTGAAAGGTCGCCCTCTTGCTGAGAGTTCGGCATCACTTACTCCTCCACTCAGCTGAACTCGGTTACGTGTTACCGAGTGAGGCGTTGGCTTCTCCCTCACTCCCGAAGATCACTCTAGGGCGAGCAGGCGCTGTCGGAATCGGGTCGGACTCCTAGTCGGGGAAAACTCTGTTAGGGGATAAGGGAGGTGCCCTGTTAGGGGGTTGCTGGGGGGATGCGACGGCTCTCCGTAGTCGAGCACGCGCTAAATTGTGTCCGGCCCGTGGCGTCGCCCCCGGGTCGATGCCACGGTCGAATGAGATTTTTTCGACGTCGGACGGGTGACACGGGAAGGGGTTGCATGCCTTACGTCCTGGGGATCCACCTGGGAGCCACCGCGACTTCCGCCGCCGTATCCCGCCGGGAGAGCAGCCGGTGGGGACCGGCAGCGCCCATTCCGCTCGGGCAGGCGAGTCCCACCGTTCCGACGGTCCTCTGCAAGGTCCAGGACGGTTCGTTCGTAGCGGGCGAGCCCGCCCGCCAACAGGAACTGACCCACCACGAGTGGGTGGTGCGGGACTTCATCCGGCACGTCGGAGACGACGCCCCATTGTTGGTCGGCAGCGAGTTCACCCCGGCTCAGCAGCTGGTCGCCGCGATGATCGAGTGGGTCGCCGATGTCGTGGCACACCGCCTCGGGCACCCGCCGGAACACATCGCGGTCGCCCACACCGCGGGCTGGGGGCCCTACCGGACCCACCTGGTGCGCCAGGCCGTGTCGCGGATCGGATTGCCCGCCGTGACGTTGGTGCCCGAACCGGTTTCGGTGGCCCGGGACTACGCGAGCAAGCAGCACGTCGAGGACAACGCCACCCTCGCGGTCGGCAACCTCGGCGGCAGCGGGTTCGACGCCACGCTGCTGCGCCGCCACGCACCCGGCTTCGAGGTGATCGGCCAGCCGCTGGACTCGTCCGAGCCGAGCGGACAGCAACTCGACGACGAGGTCTTCGCACACGTGCGCGGCGAACTCGGAGACCGCCTGGCCGGACTGGATCCCTCGGACATCAACGCTCGTGCCGCGCTCGCCCAGCTTCGCGCCGAATGCGCCAGGGGCCGGGAGGCGCTCTCGCACCACCCGGGCACCACGCTGCGCATCGAACTGCCGCAGGGCAGAACCGAGCTGGGCCTGTCGCGGGCGCGGTACGAACAGCTCGTCCGCGCTCACCTGGAACGCGTTCCGGAACTGCTGTTGCAGGCCGCCCAGTCGGCCAACCTCGCCACTGAGGACCTCGACGCGATCGTCCTGGCGGGCGGTGTCGGCCGCACCCCGCTGCTCAAGCAGCTCGTGGGCCAGCGGATGGACCAGCTGCCACTGGCCGACGCCGCACCAGAACTGGTCGCGGCGCGCGGCGCGGCGCTATCCGCGGTCAGCGCGGTGTCCACCGATTCGGACAACAAGGCCTCGGTCGCCGAGACCAGCGTCCTGATGCGCCTCGAGAACTCGGACACGGCCGGGTACGGCAACTTCGACGACGATGACGACGTCCCGTTGGAGGCTCCGCGTCCCTCGATCGACGTGGATCCGATGTACATCGAACCGCCGGACGAGGCTCGGGAACGAAAGCTGAAAATCCTGAAACTCACGCTGGCCGCCCTGTTGATCCTGGGCGGTTTGGTCCTGACGATCGTTCAAGGGTTCGACGGGGGCGGGGCCTCCACGCCGATGGGAGTCGTGCAGAAGTGAAACATCACGGACGTGACGCACGAACCCTCGACATCGAGGGAGCGATCTCGTACCTACAAGAGGCACCGCCGGTTTTCCGGACGGCGGGCCGGACTCCGGATCGAACCGCTCGGCCCCGCACCGACGCATCCCGCCTCATCCGATGACCCAGCTTGGACAAGGACGACCCGTGAATCACCCGACAGTGGGACACCCCGCCTTGGCGGCGGGAGCGAACGCGGAGCGGTTGCGGGCCGCGATCGCAACGGAGCCCACCGCACCCGTGGTCGTCGGCATCCAGGGCGTCGGTGGTCACGGCAAGACCACGTTGCTCGGTCAGCTCGCCGAGACCTATCGCGCCGCAGGCGTGCGGGTGACCGCCGACGCCGGGAGTGACGACGCCGTGGACAAGGCGGTGCTGATCGACGACGCGCACGAGTGCTCCGACTCGGTCCTCCGCGACCTGCGGGCACTGGCCGAGTTCCGAGGTGCCCGGCTGATCGTCGCCTACCGCCCGTGGCCGCGTCCCGAGGCGCTGAGCGAACTCATCTCCGTGCTCGGACGTACCTCACCTCCCGTGCTCCTCGGCAGTCTCGGGGAGGAGGAACTGGCCGAGCGGGTCGAACGCAGGCTCGCGGTGACCCCGTCCGAGGACTGGCTGGACTGGCTCCTGGAGCAGACCGGTGGAGTCCCCCGCTACGTGGAGCGCGTGTTGACCGCGCTCGGGCCCGCGGACGTGGGCAGGCGGCAGTTCCCGCAGATCGTGCTCGAACAGTTCCACCACGACCTGGACCGGCTCGGAGCCACCGCTCGGGACTGCGTCACCGCGATGGCGGTCGGCGCGACCCCGCATCCGGACGTGCTCGCCTCCCTGCTCGTTCGGGAACCGGATGAAGTCGTCGCCGCGATGAGCCAGATCCGGGCGAGCGGGCTGGTCGACTCCGAGGACGGCCTACCGCCGGTGGCGCGGCGAGCGGTGCTCATGCTGACACCGTCCGAACGCCGACTCGAACTCGTGCGCTGCCTGATCGAAACCCGCCTCGCGCGCAACGGCAGGGTCCTGCCGCTGGTGCGTCCGCTGGTGGACGCGGAAGTGGCGCTGGCCCCCGAATCCACGTTGGCGACCGCGTTCGAGAAGGGCGCGGACGAAGCACTGCAGGAGCAGTCCGGGCTCGCCTCGAAGCTGTTCGCGGCCGCCGTCTCGGCCGGAGCGCCGCCTGCGACGGTGCTCGCCAGGCGAGCACGTGCCGCCGCCGTGTCCGGCGACCTGGACGAGGCCCTCCGGCTGGCCGATCAGGCCATCGTGGACGAATCGGTACCGGACCGGCAGTTGGGCGTGCAGGTCGCGGCGAGCGTGCTGGCGCACCGCGGGCTGCTCGAACGTTCGGCCGAGCTGTGCCAGTGGTCGGTGTGGAACCTGCGGTGGCCCGGCGATTCCGCGTATGCGGCGGTCGGGCTGATCGGGACCGGCCGCATGGACGAGGCCGAAGAGATCATGAACGTCCCTCGGGAGGCGGGACCGCCCACCGCGATGTCCGGGGTCGCCGGTCAGCTCGCGGACGGGATCCGCACTTCGGTGGTCGGTACCTCGGCCGACTCGATGTCCACCCTGGTCCGTGCCGCCTCGCTGTCGGAACCGTTGGCCGGTGAGATGCTCGTGCCCGACGCGCCCGCTTCGCTGGCGGCTGTGGTCGCGCTGCAGTGCGGCGAATCCGACGTCGCGAAGTCCATGCTGGACAAATCGGTCGCCGCCGGAGCGGGCGGTCCATTGCTGCGGACCCGGCACCGATTGCTGGCCGCCTGGCTCCCGCTCATGCGCGGGGACACCAGCGCGGCTCGCGAACAACTCGTCGAAGCCGTCGGTGACCATTCCGAACTGCAGGTTCGGGACCGGATGCTGGCCACGGCGATCGAGTCCGGCATCGCCGACCGGGAGAACGACACGACCGCGCTGACCGCTGTGCGGGGGCACGCGAGACAGGCCGTCGCCGAACACCCGGTGGACCTGTTCGCGCTGCTGCCGCTGGGCGAGTTGGTGGTCGGTGCGGCTCGGCTCCGTGATCAGGAGTGGCTGAGGCCGCACGTGGACGCGGCGTTCGCCCTGCTCGCCAACCTCGGCGACCCGCCACTGTGGAGTTCGCTGCTGCGGTGGAAGTGCTTGCAGGCCGCGGTCGTGCTCGACGACCTGGACGGCGTCCGGCAACGCACCGCGGAGCTGGAACGGATGGCCTGGCACAACCCGCTGTCAGCCGCGACTGCCTCGGCGGCCGCGGTGTGGCAGCGGATCCTCGCTGGTGAAGTCGAGCAGGCCGAGACCGAGCAGGCGGCTCGTGCGCTGGACGCGGCCGGGTTGGCCTGGGACGGAGCTCGGCTGGCGGGTCAGGCCGCGCTTCGAACCAGTGACCGGCGGGCGATGATGGCGCTGCTGGAGTGCGCGCGGGCGTTGCAGGGCAAGCCGCCCCGTCCGCGGTCGATCGCGGGCGGGGCCGGGCGGCCGGACTCCGCGGGGCTCTCCGAGGTGCTCAGCGAACGGGAGAAGGAAGTCGCCGAGCTGGTGCTCTCCGGGCTCACCTACAAGCAGGTCGGCAAGCGGCTGTTCATCTCGGCCAAGACCGTCGAGCACCACATCGGCCGCATCAAGCAGCGCCTCGGCAGCACGACCCGGGAGGAACTGCTCACCCGCCTGCGCGAGATCCTCGGACGCGACTGACCCGGCGCGCCGACTGCCCGTTCCCGCCACACACCCGTTCCGGACACCCCTATCCGGACACCTCCTGCCCGGAAACCCCTGTCCAGGTGATCACCACCCGGACAGGGGTGTGGTCGGCCGGCGGTGTGATCAGCCGCGGTCGGTGAGCTCGGTCGGTGCGGTGGAACCGGAGTCGGCATGGGCCGCCGTCGCGTCGGAACCGGTTTCGGCTGCCGATGCGGAGGCGGTGGGCTGCTTCGCCGAACCGTTCTTGGCGGTGCGCTTGGTCTTGGTGGAGATGCTCTTCGAACCGTTCTTGGCCTTCTTGGCGGTGGCACCGCGTCCGGTCGGCTTCTCGTCGGCGGCTTGCCGTGGACCGGCGGCCAGGGACAGCCCGGCGCGCAGCGCGCCCGCGACCTCCAGCAGCGCTTCGTGGAACCGGGTTCCGGCCTGTCGCAGGTTGGCGAAACCGTGGATCAGGTCCGGGAACCGGCGGGCGACGACCGGGACACCGGCCTTCTCCAGCAGCTCGGCGAACGTTTCGCCCTCGTCCCGGAGCGGGTCGAACCCGGCCGTGACCACGTGCGCGGGCGGAAGACCGCTGAGGTCGTCGGAGAGCGCGACCGACACCCGGGGGTCGTAGCGGACGTCGGGGTCGGGGACGTAGTGGTCCATGAACCAGTCCATGTCCCCATCGGTGAGCAGGAATCCGTCGCTGAACAGTTCCCGCGAGCGACGTCGCTCCGTGGCGTCCACAGCGGGGTAGAGCAGCAGCTGGAACAGCGGTGTGGTCGTCCCCTCGCGCACGGCCTGGTGCGCGACGCTGGCGGCGAAGTTGCCGCCCGCGCTGTCCCCGCCCACCGCGACCAGTTCTGGACGGGTGCCCAGGTCGACGGCGTTGTCCACGGCGAACCGGTAGGCGTCGACCGCGTCCTCGAACCCGGCGGGGAAGGGACTCTCCGGAGCCAGCCGGTAATCGACCGACAGCACGCGCACACCGGCGTGCTTGGCCAGGAACCGGCACAGGTCGTCGTGGCTGTCCAGGTCGCCGATGACCCAGCCGCCGCCGTGGTAGAAGACGAGCAGTTCGCTGGTCCCGGTGAGTTCCTGCGGCCGGTACAGGCGGGCGGCGAGCTCTCCGGACGAGGTGGGGATGCGCCGGTTGCCGATCGAGATGCCGGGGATCGGTTTGGCGTCGACGAGGGCGGTGGCCTCCCGCATGCCCGCCCTGGCCAGCTCGGCGGTGGACGCGGCCAGGCTCGTCTTGCCGGTGAGGTGTTGCATCTTGAGCAGCAGCTGCGCGTCGAGCGCGAGTTCCTGACCGTCGAGCTGGATGGGTCGACCCGCAATCGCCCGCCGGACGGGCTGGGGGAGCGCGAACATCGCGCGGAGCGCGGTGGCCTGCGCGCCGTTCTTGACCTGTGGTGGCAGCTCGAAAGCTGGCGACATGAGCGGGAACCTCCGCGGGAGTGACGACAATTACCTCGAGGTTACTTGTTGGTAGGTTGTGGCGCGAGGCCCCGCCCCGCGTATTGACCTCCACCAAACTCGAAGTCATAACGTGTCTTCCTGGTGCGTGCGCAGCTGAAACGGACGAGCGCGGACACGAGGGTCGCGGTGCGCACCAAAATGAAAGGATCGACGCATGACGGTGACCGTGGTGGGAATCGGAGGGTCCGTGCGTCCGGACTCGCAATCCGAGCGCGCGATGCAGATGGCCCTGGCGGGCGCGCAGGAAGCGGGCGCCAAAGTCCACGGGATAGCCGGGAGCAGGCTCGGAGTGCTGCCGTTCTACGACCCGGAAGTGACCCACCGCAGCAACGTCGCTGTGGAGCTCATTGACGCGTTGCGCACCGCCGACGGCATCATCCTCGCTTCGCCCGGCTACCACGGCACGATCTCCGGGCTGATCAAGAACGCGCTGGACTACGTCGAGGACCTCCGGGGCGACGAGAACACCTACTTCGACGGTCGGGCCGTCGGATGTATCGGACTCGCCTACGGCTGGCAGGCGTCCGTGACCACCATGCAAGCGCTCCGCTCGGTCGTGCACGCGCTGCGCGGTTGGCCCACACCGCTCGGTGGCACCGTCAACTCGGCCGAAACCCGGTTCGGACCAGGTGGCACCTGCGAAGACCCCAAGACGGAGCAAACCCTGCGCACCATCGGCCGCCAGGTCGTGGACTTCGCCAACAGCCGGGTCTGAAGTCACCGCCGAGGAGCACCGCGCCCCGCGCGTGCATGGTTCTCCGCCCCGCTGGGTACACATCGGGGAGCGAGATCAACGGTCGACGAAAGCGGGGAAGACCATGAGCCAGAAGGCTCCGATCAACAGTCCCTTGACGAACTCCGATCGCGACGTCACCGCCAAGACACTGCAGGGCACCCTGCTCGATCTGGTGGATCTGCACCTCATGGCCAAGCAGGCGCACTGGAACGTCGTCGGCAAGCAGTTCCGGGACGTCCACTTGCAGCTCGACGAGCTCGTCACCGCCGCCCGGAACTTCGCCGATGACGTCGCCGAGCGGATCGCCACCATAGGAGCCTCCCCGGACGGCAGGTCCTCCACCGTGGCGGAAGGCTCGGGGATTCCGGACATGGGCAAGGGGTGGAAGAACGACCGGGAGGTCATCGAAGCCATCGTGTCCGCGCTGGGGGAGCTGATCCGGCGTCTGCGGTCGCGCATCGACGAGACGGACAAGACCGACCTGGTCACCCAGGACCTGCTGATCACCATCTCCTCGGAGCTGGAGAAGTCGCACTGGATGTGGCAGGCGCAGACCGTCGAGTCATGACGGGCGCCGCTTAGCAGCACCGGCCGGGCACGCCGATCCGTCGAGGGATCGACGCGCCCGGTCGAGTTCACGCCCGGCGCGCGCGTTCGTACTGGCGCGGCCACAGGCTGTCGGCCCGGAGCCGGTCGGCGGCGTGCAACGGCCAGTGCGGATCCCGCAGCAGCTCCCGTGCCAGCAACACGGCGTCCGCCGAACCGGAGGCCACGACCTCCTCGGCCTGCTCCGGCGCGGTGATCATGCCCACCGCGCCGGTCGGCACGCCTGTCTCCGCACGGATCCGACGGGCGAACGGAACCTGGTAACCGGGCCCGACCGGGATCGACGCGTCCGGCACCGCGCCGCCCGTCGAGGCGTCGATCAGGTCCACGCCGCGATCGGCGAGCAAGCCGGCCAGGCGGACCGAGTCATCGCCCGTCCAGCCACCTTCGACCCAGTCGGTCGCCGAGATGCGCGCGAACAGCGGACGACCTTCGGGCCACACCTCGCGCACCGCGTCCGTGATCTCCAAGAGCAGGCGGACGCGGTTGTCGAACTCCCCGCCGTATCGGTCGGTGCGGTCGTTGACCAGCGGCGAGTAGAACTGGTGCGCGAGGTAGCCGTGGGCGAAGTGCAGTTCGATCACGTCGAACCCGGCGTCGGTGGCGCGGCGAGCGGCAGCCGCGAACCGCTCCGGAAACGCGGCGACCTCGTCCTCGTCGAGCGGACGAGGGGCGGTCAGGCTCCCGAACGGAGCGTTCGTGGAGCTGACCGTCTCCCATCCGCCTTCCGCCTCGGTCAGGCTCGCGTCGCCGTCCCACGGGGGAGCGGTCGAGGCCTTGCGCCCGGCGTGTGCGAGCTGAACCCCGGCGGTGGCGCCCTGCTCGTGGAGGAAGCCGGTGATGCGGCTCCAGGCCGCCACCTGCTCGTCGTTCCACAGACCGGTGTCGGCGGGGCTGATGCGTCCTTCCGGGGATACGGCGGTGGCTTCGGCGATGACCAGTCCCGCACCTCCGGTCGCGAATTGGCCGAGATGCACCAGATGCCAGTCGTCGGGTACCCCGTTCGTCGCCGAGTACTGGCACATCGGTGCCACCCAGACCCGGTTCCGGATCGCGGCGTCACGGATCTTGATCGGTTCGAATAGTTGACTCACGTGCGGTATCGACCGAACGTGATCGCGGATTATTCCGAGCGTCCGGACGTCTCACATGGCGGACTCCGCCCGATCGCCTTCGGTTCGCCGTAGCGGCGGAGGCCGAGAACTCGATGGGTGCGTGGAATTCCTCGTGGAGCCGACTCCCTGCGGGGAGGTGTCCGGCTCGCACTCGATTGTCCCGTTTCGCCGAATTCGATCATGACGGTGGTCGTGCTGAAGTCGACCAAGTCGGGCGGGTCGATATCGACTGCTAGCGTGCGTCGCAGCGTCGACTCCGAGAAAGGCGCGCGACCATGGGTATGTTCGACTGGTTCACCGGAACCACGCGGCCCGAACGAGGAGTTGTGGCCCAGTCCCCCGGTGCTGTTCACGCGGCGTTGCTGGCAGCGAACCGGGAGGATGCTCCGTTCGTCATTCGCGACGGAACTCCGGAAGGGGTGGACTTGGTCGCGGAGTGGCGGATCGTCGATTTTGCCTGGTACGACTTCTTTGTCCGGGCGCGTGTGCAGAAGGCTAATCAGACCTTGATGCGGTTGGACTTGGAGAAGAATGAGGTCCGGGCGCTCGATCAGGAATGGTCGGTGGTGTGGCACAACGGTGTACCAGAACTCTCCCCGGTCCGAGAGTACGGTCGCGGACAGATCAACAAATCATCCCGCAGGATTACTTTCGGGCGGAACTCCGAAGGAAAGATGGTAACCGAGTCCGACCAGAGCTTTCCGACGGGCGAATTCAAACCGGTCCTCCGGGAGGTCGTGACCAGTGCCGGCTGGACCTGGCGCGGTGTCGTTTTCGGGAAGCCTTGACGAGGTTGGAGAGTGCGACGCTAATGGGTCGACGTTGACGTCGACTGCTTGCGAAGGGCTGCTGCCGACATTCGAGAATCCGTCCGTAAGGTGAACGTCGGCGAACTTCCGGAGGCGGTCGAGGGTGGTTCCGGTTTCGGCCTTCGAGATGGGTATCGAAATGCTGGTACGGAACTGTGAGTCCGCGGAAACCGCGATCGAGCTCTGGGAAAATGGCGAAGCGGAAAGCGACGCGAGCTGCGGAGGAGCACGAAGGGGCTCCGGCGGAGGCCGGCTAGCGGGGATCGACTGCCGTGCCGTTCACCGACCCGGGGGAGAAGCCCCGGGAGGAAGCTCGCGTGCTGCTCATCCGGGCTCGGGAACAAACTTGTCGAGACGACCGAGAGACCGCCTTGCAGCTGGAACGGAGATGAGGAGCAATTGGCCACGTCGATGCCCGTGCCGGTCGAGTTCCGGCTACCCGCGGGATGGCAACCAGCACCGCCCGAGGAGGTAGGCGCGCCCGGAGCGGCATTCGTCGCCCTGCACCCGGCCACCAACCGCCCGGGGTTCACCACGAACATCACGGTCGACGGTGAGCAGCGTTCGGACGACGCGTCGTTGGCCACGATCGCCGACGAGTCGGTCAACAACCTGCACCAGGTGTCGCGGACGGTGTCGTTGTCGCAACGTTCGGAGTTCGGCTCGGTCGAGGCACCCGGCCTCACCCAGGTGTTGAAGGTTTCGGCCCCCAGCGGGGAGAACACGCTCGACCTGGTCCAGTGTCAGGTGTACCTCTCCATGCCGGATGTGGACGATCCCGGTAGGCGTGCGGTCGTCCGGCTGGTGCTCACCGCGACCGCGGACGTGTTCGACTCCGTCGTGGCCGGGTTCCAGGAGTTCGTCGCCTCCGTCCGCCCGAAGAACCGGGCGGATTAGGCGCTCGTGCCGCATCGGCGATGAGGATCCTGCCCGGGCTTTTCGAACGTCACCCGGCAGATGGGCTCGCCCGCTCGCGGGAACGCCTCGCCCCTCGCGGGTCGGAAGGCTCTTCAGGGGATCTCGTGGTGGGCCCATGCTCGCATGGTGAAGTCGGGAATCCGGTCCGAGGCGGGTATCGGCACTACCGCTTCCGGGCGTTGCCGGTTCGGTGAATCCGCGATTCGGAGAACGTGCCGGGAGCGTTACCGCCACCTGTTGGAACGGAACGTGACCGGAAGCGTGCTGCTCGCGGGTGTGCACGATCTCGCCGAGGCAGTGCCACACCCGCACGTGCGGTTCCTGGCCAGGGTCGGGAGCCCGGGCAGCGGTGTCGAGGACGACGTGCACGTCGACGCGTCGCTCGACCGGCTGCCGTATCCGAAGGCCGCCTTCGACGTGGTCGTGTGCTCGTTCTCGCTGTGTACAACGGCCCGGCCGGAAGCCGCACTTCGGGAGATCGGACGGGTGCTGCGGCCCTCCGGGCGCGTGGTGTTCCTGGAACACAACCGGTCACCGGGGCTTCTCGGCGATGTCCGCCAGGTGCTCGGTGCGGAGGCGTCATGGCGAGGCCGATGCCGTTCCGGCACCGACGTGCAGGCCGCGGTGCGCCGGGCCGGACTGGTGACTCGCGCGGTCGACTGGTTCTGGCCGACCAGTCTGCTGAACGAGCCGGCCGTCCAAGGCGTCGCCGTCCATCCCGACTTCCGGTACGAGCGTGAACTCGGCTGGCTCCGAGGCACGTGAACTGACTTCTGAACTGACTTCGTGAACAGGAGGGTGTCATGCCCAGGAAAGTGGCGGACTGCCGCAAGTATCCGAGTGAAGCGAACTGCACGTTGACGATCTCGGGCGAGGCAGATGAAGTGCTGCGGGTGGCGGCAGAGCACGCGGTGTCGGCACACGGACACGACGACACTCCGGAGCTCCGCGAGCGGCTCCGGGGACTCCTCGAGGACGAGACCGCAGGCGGCGGTGCAGGCGACCTGCGTTTCGTGCAGCTCATCGAGTTCCACACGAGCAAGAAGGAACAACTCGACGAGTTGCTGGACGAGTGGGAGGAAGCCACCGGCGGCAAGCGCACCGCCACGCGCGCGGTGCTGACCGTCGACCACGATTCGCCGCAGGCCTACTACGAGTTCGTCGAATTCCCGTCGTACGAGGCGGCGATGCGCAACTCGAAGTTGCCGGAGACGGATGCGCTGGCCCAGCGGATGCGGTCCCTCTGCGATCAGGAGCCCACGTTCCACAACCTCGACGTGGTGCGTGCCGAAGCGCTCTGACCGCCGATCCGGTTGCCGGTCCCGTGTGAGAGCCGCGGCTCTCACACGGGACCGGCAACTTCAGCCAGCGCCGACTGCGCGCCGGGCGAAGTCGATCTCGGCGGCGACCTGGCGCAGGGTTTCGGAGATCACCAGCGAACCGTGCCCCGCGTCGTAGCGGTAGAACTCGAACGGGATGTCCCGCTGCGCCAGCCCGTCCAGGTAGTTGAGGATCTGCTGGATCGGGCAGCGCGGATCGTTGTCGCCCGCCAGGACCAGCACTGGCGCCCGCACCTCGTCGATGTAGGTGATCGGCGAGCACTCCCGGTAGACCTCGGGGATCTCCTCGGGGGAGCCGCCGAACAGCGCCCGGTCGTAGGCCCGCAACGGTTCCATCTCGTCGGCGAACGCGGAGACGTAGTCGGCGACCGGAACACCCGCGACACCGCCCGCCCAGCGGTGCGGCTGCGCACCCAGCGCCAGCAGGGTCAGGTAACCGCCCCAGGAAGCGCCCGCGACCACGCTCAACGCCGGTGTGGTCAACCCCTCGGCGATCGCCCAGTCGTGCACGAGCGCGACGTCCTCCAGCTCAGTGAGGCCGGGCCGCCCCTCGATCGAGTCACGCCAGGCCGATCCGTACCCGGTCGATCCCCGGTAGTTGATCTCGACCACCGCGAACCCGGCCTCCAGCCAGGTCGCCCGGTACGACGAGAATCGGTCTTCGTCGGCGGCATGCGGTCCACCGTGCAGGTTGAACACCGTCGGTAGCGGTTCCCCGCCCGCCCCCGTCGGCCTCGAAACCAGTGCGTGCACCGTCGGGTTCGGTCCGTTGGGGACCTCCACGAAAACATCCTCGACCGGCAACGATTCGGGCGCGCGCTCACCCGGCGGCACCAGCAACACCCGATCGGCGCCATCTGCGGTCAACACCCGCACCAGTGACGGGGTGGCCGCCGACGACCAGGAGTACTCCACGGCGTTGTCCGGCCGGACGGAGGCGTTGCCGACCGTGCCCGGAGGGGTGGGCAGGTCGGTGAGCTTGCCCGATTCGAGGTCGTACCGATGCATCGTGGTGCGCGCCTGGTGGGTGTGGGCGATCAACAGCGCCGTGCCGTCCTGGTACCAGTCGGCCGAGACCTCGCCCGGGAGATCGAGGTGGATCTCGTGCTCGGCGTCGGTCCCCACGTCCCAGATCAGCAGCTCTTCGCGGCCGTGCCGCTCGTGCAGCACGAGCAGCCGCTGATCACCGGTGACCGGCGCGAAATCCAGCGCGTCGAGGCCCTTGCCCGGCCCGTCCCACTTCTCGGCGACCGTCGAGCCGTCGGCCACGCGCAGCACCCGCAGCGCCGGGTGCCTGCTGTCGCCGTGCTCGGAGTGCGACAGCACCACGAGCGATTCGTCCCACGACATCGCGGACAGGCCGCCGTCCTGCTCGTGCTGGTAGACGACTTCCGGGGCGCCGCCGTTCTTGGCCAACCACACGGTCACGCCGTCATCGGTCGACATGCCGATGCCGATCACGCTGGAGCCGAGTTCGAGACCGGCGGGGTAGCCGGCGTGGGTGCCGGGCAGCCCCGGAACCGGGTCACCGTCCTGCCCGAACGGTTCTGCCTTCCAGCTGCCGAACTCGTCGCCGTCGGTGTCGTCGAACCACCAGATGTGCTCGCCGTCGGCTGAGAGCGTGCCGTGGAACGTGCCGCTGGGGCGGTCGGTGACCTGCCGATGCGCGTCGGTGGAGCGATCCCACGCGTAGATCTCCCAAGTGCCGCTGACGTTCGACACATAGAGGCTGCGCTGGGGGGCATCCCTGGCCCAGCTCGGCAGCGACACTCGAGGAGCGCTGAACCGCGTCCGCCATCGCTGCTCCCTCTCCGGGTCGTCGAAGAGCTGCTCCGGGATTCTGGCGTCTGGGTAGGTGCTCACGTCGCCGATACTGCCACGGCTCGTGCCCGCGCCGAACGCTGCGTTGCGGGTGGTCGGCCACGACGGGGTGGTGCGCGGTTCGCGCCCGGCGGGCCCGCGCGTGGAGGTCGGGGTCGGTGGGCGCGGGTGGAGGGGCGCAGATGACGACTCCGGACTCCGCGGTAGGCGCTCAGGGTTTGCGGGCGGTGATCAAGTAGTAGTCGAGCAGTCCGTCCTGGTGGGCGCGGAGCCACTCGCGAGGCCATGCCTCGGCGTAGGAGGTATGGGCGAGCCACCGGTCGAAGCCGTGCCAGACGTCGTCGCCGATGCTGCGTACGCCCACCTCGGTGAAGCCGGCTCCCCCGAGCGCGTCGACCACCGCGTCGACGGGGGTTGCCAGGTCGATGCCTTCGGCGAAGGTCTCGAGCCGTTGTGCGAGCGGGTCGGCGTCGTCGCGATCCGAGGAGAAGAACGTGGCCAGCGCAATCCGGCCCGCGTGGGTCAGGACCCGGTAGCACTCGGCGGCGAAGCCGGGCATGTCCTCGAAGTGCTGAGCGGCCTCGATCGAGAAAACCTTGTGGACCGATCGGTCGATGAGCGGGAGGTCCGAGGCGGACCCGACGATGTAGTGCAGCCGTCCCGGCATTGCTGCGATGGCCGAGGCGTTGACGTTCTTCGCGCGGTCGATCTGCACCGGTAGCACGTCGACCCCGCTGATCTCGCGGACCGGGTATTGGTTCGCGACCAGTGCCGCGCCCAGGCCGAGTCCGCAGCCGACCTCGAGCAGACGGTCGTCGTCCTCGGTTCCCAGCTCGCGGACCACCCGGTGGTACATCGCTTGCTGGCTGGCGATCCGGTCCTCGGTGCTGGGATTGTCCGTCCGCACGTCCCGCCAGTAGCCGAAGTTGAGGTATCCGCCGGCGAACAGCTCCAGCCTGCTCAGGTCGTTCTCGCCGTAGAGCCGGTTCCGTCGGGCCAACCGCTCCTGCCTGTCGGTCATGGGTACATCGTGCCCGCCGGAGCGCCGGTTCGTCGTTTGATCAAGAACCGGGGCCGGGTGCTTGCCGTCAGGGAGTGGGAAGCGACGGGTCCGGCGGGCCTTCCAGCGAGTGCAGAAGGGTGGCGAGCCCACCGGCGATCGACTCGCGCTGGCGAGCGGGCAGCGTGGACAGCAGGCTGCGTTCGACTTCGATGTTGCGGGTGAAGGCGCGGTCGATCACTTTCCGGCCGTGCTCGGTGAGCAGTACGCGGGCGCTGCGCCGATCGCGCTCGTCGGTGGTGCGTTCCAGCAGGCCCCGTTCGGCGAGCTGGTGGATGCGCTTGGTGGTGGCCGCCCCGGAGGAGACCGTCAGGTTGTTGAGGCGCCCCGGGGTCACGGGGGCGCCTGTGCGACGGAGTGCGCAGAGCAGGTCGAACTCGGCCCGGTTGAGCCCCTCGTCGGCGATCGTCGCGTCCAAGCGCTGCCGGAGGATGGCGGCGGCGCGCAGCACTCGCCCGATCACGTCGATGGTTTCGGTGTTCACCTCGGGCAGGACTTCCGACCATTGGGCCCTGGCCGCTTCGATGAGGTCAGGTGTTTGCTTCATCTCACTACCGTTTCACTAGTGAAATAAGTGTGTAGCATTGCAAGACGTGCCGCCCACAGTACTCAGCCGAAACGTTCCGGATGCGTTCCGCCTGCGCTTGGGTGGCCCGGTGGTGTGGCCCGCGGCGAGAGCGTTCCTGTCCATGATCGTCCCGCTCGTGGTGCTCCTCCAGCTGGATCGGCTGGACCTTCTCGCCGGAGCCATTTTCGGAGCGCTGACCAGTGTGTACTGCCGCGGCGAGCCCTGCGGGCAACAGGCCCGCACCCTGGCGGCCGTCGCGGTGA
The DNA here is from genome assembly GCF_054779195.1 of Parasphingorhabdus pacifica. Taxonomy (NCBI): domain Bacteria; kingdom Pseudomonadati; phylum Pseudomonadota; class Alphaproteobacteria; order Sphingomonadales; family Sphingorhabdaceae; genus Parasphingorhabdus; species Parasphingorhabdus pacifica. The sequence goes on along the minus strand of NZ_BAAGYS010000005.1, from coordinate 32,624 downwards.
CCATGGTGCTCGCCGTCGCCCTCGGCGACCTGATCGCCGTGTACGCGGCCGGCCACGCCTGGCACGAAGCGATCGCGCTGCTCGTCACCGCCCTCGTCGGCGCGGTGGCCACCGCGATCGCCACCACGGTGAAGATCGGACCGCCCGGCGGGCTGATCTTCACCTTCGCCACCGGAGCCTGCTCCCACCTCGCGCTCGGCACCGGCGACCTCGCCCCGCACATCGCCACGGCCGCGCTCAGCGCCGCGTTCGCGTGGGCCATCAGCATCGCCGGTGCGGCGGTCATCGGGCTCCGTCCACAGCGCAGGTGCGTCGCGGCCGCACTCGACGCGGTCGCGACGCACCTGGAAACCAGGCCGGACCTCACCACCAGGCACCACGCGGCGGTGGCCATCGAAACCGCACGGGAAAACCTCGCACGGGTAGGCCGCAAGGACCGGGAGACACCCGCGCACCTCGAACTCGTCCGCGCGACCGAAGCATCCGAAGCGCTGCTGAGTTCCGAGAACCCGGCCGCGGTCGCGGGGGACGCCCACGCGGCGGCCGAGGCCATTCGCCGGGACGAGAGCTGCCGCGGGCTCCTCGGCGAGGACACCTCCCGGCCGCTGAAAGCCCCGGCCCCCACCTCCCGCTGGCGGGTCATCCGCTCCGTGCTGGTGGCCGCCCTGCGTCCCGGAAAGCCCGGTACCTGGCTGGTGCCCTACGCCTTCCGGGTGGGAGCGGCGGCGCTGCTGGCGGGCACGGCGGCCAACCTGCTCGGCATCGGGCACGCCTACTGGGCGGCGGTCTCCGCCGTGTCGGTGCTCCAGGCAACCAGCACGTCGACATCGGTGCCCCGAATGGTCCAGCGCATGCTCGGCACCGTCTTCGGCGTCCTCATCGGGCTCGCCGTGCTCTCGGCCGAGCCTGCGCTCTGGGCGATCATCATCGTGCTGGCGGTGCTGCAGTGGGCTGCGGAAATGACGGTGCTGGCCAACTACGCCTTGGGGCTGCTCTTCGCGACGCCGCTCGCCCTGCTGGTGAGCTCGTTCGGCAGCGCGGAGGCACCAGGAGAGCTGGCCGCCGACCGGCTGTGGGCGACCCTGCTCGGCGCGGTCATCGCCGTGGGCGTGGCGTGGCTGCTGCCGCATCGCGCCTGGCTCGCCCGAGTGCACGCCGCACTGGACCGGGTGCGCGGCCTCAGCAGCTCCGAAGCCGACCCGAAGGAACTGCGCGCCGCCCTCGTGGAGCTGCACGAGGCCTACGACGTCGCCCGTGGCGAGATGAGCGAGACCAGGCTTCCCACCGAGGAATTGCTCGACGCCTCGCACCACGCCTACGTCCTGCTGGACCGCTCGACCCGGGAGCACCGCGACGCGGCCGTGTGAGCAGCCGGGCTCGCGCGAGCGCCGGTCAGTGCGGATCGGGTCAGCGCGGGTTGTCCTTGCGCGCGTACATGTCCCGGTCGGCGTTGTGCAGCAGTTCTTCCGCCGAGGTCGCGGTGCTCCGGGTGGTGGCGAGCCCGACGCTCGCGCTCATCCGAACGGTGCGACCGAAGATGCCGACCTCGGTGTTCAGTCGCTGGGTCACCCGGTGGCGCAGCTGCTCCGCCTCGTCGAGGTGATCGACGCTGGTGAGCACGACGAACTCGTCCCCACCGATCCGCGCCACGGTGTCGCTCGAACGGACTACGCTCGAAATCTGGTGGGCGGCGGTTTCCAGTAGTTGATCCCCGAACGCGTGGCCGTACCGGTCGTTGACCGGTTTGAGGTCGTTGAGGTCGATCAGCAGGACCACCAGCACGCCGTCGTGCTCGGGCAGTTCGGCGAGTCCGTGGTCGAACCGGTCGATGAGCAGGGCGCGGTTGGCCACACCGGTCAACGGATCGTGCATGGCCATGCGGGTCAGCTGGGCGAGCCGTTCGGCGCTCATCCGGATGTTGCCGCCGATCGCGTCGTACTGGCTGATCACGTAGGCGGGCTGGTCGTTCGCGTCCGGCATGACGCTCAGGCGGATCAGCATCCAGAAGGTCTGGCCGCCCCGATGCCGGTACAGAACTTCCAGGGAACCCGAAGTCCGACGCCCCAGCCGCAGGTCCTCCAGCAGTTCCGCCACCCGGTTCTGGTCCTCCTCGCCGGTGAGGTCGGCCAGATGCATGGTGCGCAGCTCCTCGCGGGAATAGCCCACCAGATCGCAGAGCCGGTCGTTGACCTCCGTCCAGAATCCGTCCAGGTCCAGCAGCGCGATCCCGATCGGTGCGTTCTCCAGCGTCCGCTTCCACAGCAGCTGAGACTCGCGCCGCGAGGTGATGTCGTGGAGCTGCGAGACGATGAAACCCGGTTCACCGCTCGGTTTGCGGACCAGCGTGCTGCTGACGAGCACCACGATGAAGCTGCCGTCGGAGCGGATCAGGCGCTTCTCCACCTCCAACGAATCCGTGCCCGACTCGATCATCCGCGCGATGGTCGCCGAGTTGAGCTGCTCGTCCTGCGGATGCGTGACGTCGGCGGGACGAAAGCTGAGGAACTGCTCACGCGTGTACCCGAGCATCTCGCACATGGCCGGGTTCACGTCGATGTGCCCACCGTCCAGGCTGAGAATCGCGATCGGGCCGGCGAGCTGCTTCCACACCGCTTCCCAAGGCATGGGTGTGTTGGGCTCCGTCGCGTCCACCGGATGAACGGTACCGCCCCACAGCGGGGCGCCACAGTACCGAGCGCCGAGACCACCGGAGGGAAGGACGTCCCATCTACCGCTCAGGTGCGCTCCGGGAGGGGCCGGCCGGGACGTTCCTTCCTGGCTTTGACGCGCTTGCGCGCGTACATGTCGTGGTCGGCGCAGTCCAGCAAGGTGCGGGAGTGGGAAGAGGGATCGTCGGTGGTGGCCATCCCCACGCTGGCGCCCGGTCGAATGCTTCGCCCGGACGGGTCGGATCCGGGGGCCAACCGATGCTCGACCCGCAGTCGCAGTTCCTCGGCCTGTGACTGGTCGGCCAGCCGACTGAGCACCACGAACTCGTCGCCGCCCACCCGAGCCACCGTGTCGGTGGAACGCACGACGCTCAACAGGTCCTTGGCCGTGGCTTGCAGGACCTGGTCACCGGTGCCGTGCCCGAACCGGTCGTTGACCTCCTTGAAATCGTCGATGTCGATCGCGAGCACGGTGAGCACGCCGCCGCGCTCCGGCAACCCGGCCAGCTCCTGCTCGAACCGATCGATGAGCAGGGCGCGATTGGCCAGGTCGGTCAACGGGTCGTGCAACGCCATGTGGGTGAGCGTCGCCAGGCGTTCCTCACCCACGTGCGCATCGCTCCCGAGCGATTCGTACTGGCTCACCAGGTATGCGGGACTCTCGTCGGCGTGCCGCACCACGCTGAGACGAACCAGGAGCCAGAACGGGTGACCCTCCCGGTGGCGCACGCAGATCTCCAAGCTGCCCGTATCCACGTGACCCTGTCGGAGTTCGGCGAACAGTGCCTCCGCCCGCGCAGCGTCGTCGCTGTAGACGATCTCGGAGAAGCGGTGCGCCAGCACCTGCTCGCGCCGGTAGCCGAGCAGCTCGCAAAACCGGTCGTTGATCTCGGTCCAGCGACCGTCCAGGTCGATCAGGGCCATGCCGATCGGAGCGTTCACCAGCGTCTGGCGCCAGAGCTGTTCGGATTCGCGGCGGGTGGTGATGTCGTGGAACTGGGTCACCACCACTTGGGGATCGCCATTCGGTGCTCGCAGCAGCGAACCGTTGATGAGCACCCAGATGACCCTGCCATCGGAGCGCACGAGCCGCTTCTCCGACGTGTAGCTGTCGGTTCCGGAGGCCACGAACCGCTCGATGGCGGCCCGGTCCAGCGGCGAATCATCGGGATGGGTCACGTCCGGAGGGGTGAGCGCGAGCAACTCCTCCCGCGAATATCCGAGCATCCGGCACATCGCGGGGTTGGCCGCCACGATGTGTCCCCGCACGTCAACCAGCGAGATGGGGCCGGAGACCTGCTCCCACAGCGTCTCCCACAAACCATCCATCTCGGTTCCCACGTGTCCACACGCTAATCGCCAGGAACGCCCAGCACGAGCCCAAAGCGACCACGGGGACGTGCGCTCCGGGCGATGCACGGCTGCACGGCGGAACACGAAAAAAGGACCTGGTCAGTCCTCCTCGCGGAGACCTGACCAGGCCTGTCGGGGTGGCGGGATTTGAACCCACGACCTCTTCGACCCGAACGAAGATTCGAAGAGGTCGCGACCTTTATCGCTCCGCATATTCGCAGGTAGAGCCGTTGGTCCTCGTTGGTCTCGGTGGTGGATCGTTGGCCTTGGGGAGAAGTTTTTCTCCCAGGTTTCTCCCGGCGGGGTGGAGTGACCGGGACGTGCATGGGGCATGGCGGGCACCGCGTCCGCCGATTGAGAATGTGACGCCCGACACTCGACGCGGTGATTATGTCCTAGGACATTTAAGGTCGGTCGGGTGACGTGGAGAGAGCATTCCGGAGGGATACGCGGATCCAGTGCTGCGCAGATCGCTGAGTCGATCCGCGGTCTGATTGACTCTGGGCGCCTTCTCGAAGGGGCGGCTTTACCTCCGATCCGTGGGCTGGCGGTCGATTTGGGGGTCAATCGGAACACAGTGGCGGCCGCCTATGCGCAGCTGGCTGCGGCGGGGTTGGTCGAGACCCGGCGGCGTGGTGGGACGGTCGTGTTGGGTGTTCCCGCGCTGGACGGTGAGGGGCGGAGTGCCACCGATGGGCTGGTCAACCTGGCTGACGGCAACCCGGCGATCGAGTTCTTGCCCAACCCTCGGGATGCCTTCGCTGCCGGCTACGTCCCCACGCTGTACGGATACCCGCCGATCAGCGAACGACTCGCGGCCTGGGCGGAGTCCGAGATGGCTCCCGACGTCGGGGAGGCTGCGCGCGGGTTGGTGCTCGCTCACGGTGCGGTCGATGCAGTGGAGCGGCTGCTCAACGCGCACTTGACCCGAGGTGACACGGTCGCAGTCGAAGATCCGTGCTTCTTGTCCAGCATTGGCACGATGCGGTTGAACGGCTATCGGAGCGTGCCGGTGGCCATGGACGCCCACGGGATGACACCGGACGGGTTGGCCAGGGCGCTGGAAGCTGGAGTTCGGGCCGTCGTGTGCACACCGCGCGCGCACAATCCGACCGGCGCGAGCCTCACCGCGCAGCGCGCGGAGGAACTGCGCGAGCTGCTGGCAAAGCACCCCGAGGTGCTGGTGATCGAGGACGACCACTTCTCCACGATCTCGGCCCGGCCCTACCACCGGATCACCCCGGCGAACGCTCCCCGCTGGGCCTTGGTGCGGTCGGTGTCGAAGTTCCTCGGCCCAGACCTGCGGCTGGCCTTCGTGCTGTCGGATCAGGACAGCGAGGCCCAGCTGAGCACCCGCCTGAGCTCGGCCGCGAGCTGGGTCAGCCACGTCCTCCAGCACATCGTGGCCACGCTGCTGCACGATGACGAGACCGCGCGGTTGCTGCGGGAAGCGCGCGATTCCTACGCCGCCCGCCTGTGCTCGCTGACCGACGCGCTGCACGAGCACGGCATTCGGCTGCCGCCCGACCGCGACGGGCTCAACGCCTGGATTCCTGTAGGGCGACGCGAGAAGCACCTGGTCGATGCGCTCGCTGCCCGTGGGTGGGCGGTACGCGGCGGCTCGGACTTCGCGGTCACCGGCCGGAGCGCAGGTGCGCTGCGCGTGACCTCCTCGATCATCACTCCGCAGCAGGCACAGAACTTCGCAGCCGACCTGGCTGCGGTCCTGCATTCGACGAAGGGAACCTGAATGCCCCTCCCGGACAAGCACGATCCGGCCACGGTCGGCGAGCGAACGTGGGCCGTGCACGGAGGCAACGCCGTCGACGCTTCCGGGGCGCTGCGCACTCCGCTGGTCCTGGCGAACTCCTACGCGGCCACGGCGCGGTGCTCGCCTTCGCGCTGGACGGCGACTCTGCCGTGCAGAACCGATTCGTCAACGCGCTGCGCGTGATCACCTCTGCTGTGTCACTCGGGCACGACGAGACGTTGATCGTGCACGTCGCGCCCGGTACCCGCGGTGGCGACGAGCACTACCCCGAGCCCTTCCAGCGCTACGGGCATCTGCGGCTCGCGGTCGGACTGGAAGAACCCAACGACCTCATTGCTGACATCCGTGCAGCGCTCGACACCGCACTGCCGGCCTGACCTCACGGGAGGAATTCATGTTCACCGGTCTCAGCGCGTTCCCGCTCACTCCCATCACCGGCGACGGAATCGACGAGAAGTCGTTCGCCGGACTCGTCGACCGACTCGCGGCCGCGAAGGTCGACTCGATTACTGCACTCGGTTCCACCGGCTCCTACCCCTACCTCAACCGCGAGGAACGCGCCCGCGTCGCGCGGCTGGCCGTCGAGCACTCTGGCGACACCCCGGTGATCGTCGGCATCGGTGCTCTGCGCACCCGCGATGTCCTCGAACTCGCCGAGGATGCGCAGAACGCGGGAGCTTCGGGCGTACTGCTGGCACCGGTGTCCTACCAAGCGCTGACCTCGGAGGAGGTGTTCGGCCTCTACGAGGACGTCAGTGCCGTGCTCTCGGTTCCGCTGGTGGTCTACGACAATCCCGGCACCACGCACTTCACCTTCACCGACGACCTCCACGCCCGCATCGCCGAGCTGCCGAACGTCGCCTCGATCAAGATCCCCGGCGTGCCTGCCGCTCCCGGTGAGGCCGAAGCCCGCGTGTCCAGCCTCCGGTCGCTGCTGCCCTCGTCGATGACCGTCGGGGTCAGTGGCGATCCGCTGGCCGCTACCGGCCTCAACGCCGGGTGCGACGCCTGGTACTCGGTCGTGGCCGGAACCCTGCCCGAAGCCGCCTTGGCGATCACCCGGGCGGCCCAGGCAGGAGATGAGACCGCCGCGGCCGCGGAGTCGGAACGGCTGCAGCCGCTGTGGGAGCTGTTCACCCGCCACGGCAGTCTGCGCGTCGTCTCCGCGATCGCCGAAATCCTCGACCTCGTCGGGCACCCCAACCTGCCCAGGCCCCTGCGCGGCCTGGCCAGCGACGACCGCGCTGAGGTCGCTGAAGTCGTCCAGCGGCTCGGTCTTCAGCGGTGACCACGGCCCGGCAGGTGTTGCGGGAGGCAGGTGCCCGATGACTGATCGTCCCAGTGGCGCGCTGGCACGGTACGTCGTGGCCGCGACCTTGGCCCGCACCGCCGACGGCGGCGCGATCGTTGCCATCGTGCTGCTGGTCACGACCAGCGCAGGGCCGGGATGGCTGGCCGGTGCACTCGGTGCCTGCATCACCGCTCCTCACCTGCTCGGGCCGTTCGTCGCGCGCAGGCTCGACACCGCACGCGACGGACGCCGCGTGATCGCGCTGGCCAGCGTCGCTCACGGTGCCACGCTCGGGACGGCTGCTCTGCTCTACCCGGTCACGCACGCGATCGTGCCCGCGGCCCTGCTGATCACCTCAGGGCTGCTTGGTCCGCTGCTGACCGGAGGTATCAGCAGTCGATTGCCCGCCATCGCCGGCTCCAGCCGCACCAGCCAGCGCCGGGCACAAGGGTGGGACGTCGCCACCTACGGCGTTGGCGGCACGGTTGGACCGACCGTGGTCGCAGCGGTCTCGGCCTGGACTTCCCCGCTCACCGCGGTCTTGGTCCTTGCCGTCGGCACCTTCGTCGCCGCCGGGTTCGTCCTGCTGCTGCCCTATTCCCAACCGGCAGCCGACGCGCGCGACGTGCCCCGTCCCGCGCGCACGCTCGTGGTGATGCTCTCCTCCGGCCCGCTGCGCCGGACCCTGTACCTCACCATGATCGTTGCCTTCAGTGTCGCCGCCCTGCCCGTCACCGCAGTCGCCAGCACCGGCTTGCTCGGAGTCGACACCGCAGCAGCGGGACTGCTCACCGCGGCCTACGGACTAGGCAACCTCGGCGGCTCCGCCGGAGTCATGATCCGCCCGCTCGAAGGCGACGCCGACCAGCTCATAACGCGACTGGCCACCGTCGTCGCGAGCACTCTCCTGATGGTCGCCCTCGCGGCTTCCCTCGGCTTGGCCACCGCGGCGTACGTGGCCGCAGGCATCGCGAACGGCTACTTCTTCGCCGCTACCCTCGCCGCCCGCAACGAATACGCTCCCGACGAAATGCGCGGTCAGGTCTTCGTCTGGACCGGCGCACTCAAAATCACCGCCGGCTCAGCCGGAACCGCGCTGGCCGGAGCCACCGTTGGCGCGGCGGTGCACCTACCACTCGTTCTCGCCATCGCACTGACAACCGCAGCAGCCCTGGTGTCCGCAAGCGAACGGCGATACGTCCACGCAATCGCGTCCAGGCCCAACTGGCAGGTCGAGTCCCGGTAAGACACTCGTGAAATTAGTACCTTAGTTCGAAAGATCGCTAGTCTTGCGTTGTCCTCGAACGGAGGTGGCTGGTGCTGGCATGCTGGATCTTGCCTCCCGCCGGAGGTGTCAGCCGCGAGCAGCCCACATGACCTCTTGCCCCGCCTGCGGGAGCACCTCGGCTACATCTCCCAGCTCATCGACGCACCCCGCAAGACCTTCGCCGCTCACCGTCACCTGTTGGTGCTCGGCGGCTGTCTCCCTGCTGGCCCCGCCGCTACGCCACCGCCCACGTCGATCGCCCTGTGTGCTGCGCGTAACGGCCGTCTGGACGAAGCGTCCGATGCAGCTCAGACCGCGATCGAGTCCGGGCAGGTGGCCCCGTCCAACTGGTGGCGGGTACGCGAAGTCGTCAATCACGTCAGCGCCGGAAAGCTCCCAGCGGCAGGCGAGCTTCAGGACTCCTACCGGACCATGATCAGCCGCTAGCCCGACATGGCTATGCGCATCAGCACTGGGTTGATGCGCCGTCCTGGAGGAGCTCTTGCGGGCGAGGCGGGCCGAGTTGTGCGGCAGTGCGCCGCAGGAGATAGACGTGTGATTTGTCGCACAGTGTTAAGGTGCGAGCCCGCGTGGGCGCTTGCGCTTCTCGCAGCTTCTTCGGTTGGTGCGTTGGTGGAACGCCTTGCAGTGGTGGCATTAGCGTGCCGGGCCATGACGGAACGCGTGATCGCCGCGACGGATGGCTCAGCCCAGCCCAATCCAGGACCGACAGGGTGGGCGTGGCAGCTGGGAGACGCTGAGGGGCGCCCCGTTCGCGGTGCGTCCGGGTTTCTAGGGGACGCCACAAACAACGTCGGCGAGCTCATTGCGGTGGCCGAATTGCTGGCTTCGACAGACCCGGCCGTCCCCCTGGAGATCCGCATCGACTCCCAATACGCGATGAACGTCGTGATCGGGCAGAGCGGGGCATCCAAGAACCTCGAACTGATCGCACGCATCCAGCGCATACTCTCCGGGCGGGATGTGACGTTCAAATGGGTGCCCGCGCACCAGGCCGATGGTGACCTCCTCAACGCCCAGGCCGATCACGCCGCCCAAGAAGCCGTCCGCCGCCGCCAGGGCAGGCGCTGGACGGGACCGGCAGTTAACGCGATCAGCGGCGGCCATAAGCCGGTGCAGCCCGATCACTCCCGCGCGCGCAGGAGTGAGCCCGGCAGCTGCGGGGCAACGACCAAGGCGGGGAAACCTTGCACGATCGACCCGCGCCCCTCGGGGCTATGTCACGTGCATGATCCAGCGGTGCAGTGTCAGGCGATCATCAGCAAGGGTCGCCGGTGCGCCGTGGCCACTGGCGGGGGCCGGTGTGACAAGCACCGCGACCGGCTCCTGTAGGCCAGGTTTGCCGCCAGGCCCTGGGGCTCCTGAAGACCCAGCCGTAGAGGGAGAGGGGCAAGATCTTCTCCCCATTTTCTCCCAGCGGCCCACCTGGGCATAGGCAAAGGGCCTAGTCGGAACTCCTCGCGGAGTCCTGACCAGGCCCTTTACCTTGTCGGGGTGGCGGGATTTGAACCCACGACCTCTTCGACCCGAACGAAGCGCGCTCCCAACCTGCGCCACACCCCGATCACAACGGCGAACCTATCGGGTCCCTGTCCGCCGTCGGATCAAAGCCTACCGGACGCCGGTGTCCGCTCCGAAGGGGGCCCCGCCCAACTTCTCCGCCGCGTCGCTCGCGGCCTCCTGCGAGCGGGGGACCAGCGTCAACAGCGTCGCCTCCGGCGGGCAGGCGAACCGCACGGGCGCGTACGGGGAGGTACCCAGTCCGGCGGACACATGCAGCCGCATCCGCTCACCCCAGGAAGAAGCTCCCCGAGCCCGCGACCGGTCGATCTCGCAGTTCGTCACCAGCGCGCCGTATCCCGGCACCCGCAACTGCCCGCCGTGCGTGTGACCCGCGAGCACCAGGTCGTAGCCGTCATCGGCGAACGCGTCCAACGCCCTCGGCTCCGGGGAGTGCGTGAGGCCGAGCCGCAGGTGGGCATCGGCAGGCGGTGTCCCCGCGATCTTCGAGTGCTCGTCGCGGCTCAAGTGCGGGTCGTCCACCCCGGCGGCGTGGACGCGGACCCCGGCGGTGGTGAGGTCGTGCCAGCGGTGGGTGACGTCGACCCAGCCGCGTTCGCTCATCGCGGCCCGCAGGTCCCGCCACGGTAGCGGGGTGCCGTGAATCCGCTTCGTCCTCGCGGACGGCAGGAGGTAGCGGGCCGGGTTCTTCGGCTTCGGGCCGTAGTAGTCGTTGCTGCCGAACACGAACACGCCCGGCCGCTCGAGCAACTTGCCCAGTGCGGCCACGGTCGCGGGCACGGCCCGCGGGTGGGCGAGGTTGTCGCCGGTGTTGACCACCAGGTCCGGTTCGAGCTCGGCGAGTTCGGCGACCCACCGCTGCTTCGACCGCTGGTCGGGCAGCATGTGCAGATCGGAAATGTGCAACACGCGCAGTTCCTGCGCCCCGTCGGCGAGCACGGGCAACGTGGCCCGCCGCAGTGTCCAGTGCGTGCGTTCGACACCGGCCGCGTAGCCGAGGGTGGCGGCGCCGGCAGCGCCTCCGGCGAGAAGGATCCGACCGAACTTGTTCACACCTCAACCCTACGGCCGTCCAGCGGTCCTCGACGGTTCCGGGTTGGCGCCTCAGTCCCCCGCGTGGCTCCGCCAGTAGGCGAGGGCGTAGAGGCGGCGTCGGTCCAACCCCAACTCCTGCTGGCAGTACTCCCGCAGCTCGTGCACGACCGAGGCCTCCGCGCCGATCCACACGAACGGAAACCGGCCGAGGTCGGCGGCGCGCACTGCCTCGTGGAGGAGCCCGCTGCGCTCCGCCGGAACGCCGTCCCGGTACAGCCACGTCCACGTCACCTCGGCCGCGCTGTCGATGTGCTGCTGTTCGTCCACATCAGCCACCTCGACGAAAGTCCGCACCGGGGCCCCGGCGGGCAACTCCTCGACGATCGCGGCGATCGCGGGCAGCGCCGTCTCGTCACCCGCTAGAACCAGCGGATCGGCCTCCGCACTGGGTTCGTACGACGGACTCGGACCCACGGCGACGATCTGCTCACCGGGACGCACCGCCGTCACCCAGGCACTGCCGGGGGCGACGTGGTCGTGGATCACGAAGTCGATCGCGAGTTCGAGGCGTTCGGGATCGAACCAGCGCACCGTGTAGGTGCGTTGCTTGGGCTGCTGGTCGCCGGGGAGCGCGAAGACCTCGGCGCGGGTGCGTCCCAACGGTGTCGGCAGGCCCGGGCGCGGCAGGCACAGCTTGATCCGCTGATCGCTGCCGCTGCTGACGAAATCGGCCAACTCCGCGCCACCGAGCACCACCCGTTTCATTCGCGGCGTGATCTGCTCGGCCGAGCGGACGTCCAGCAGCCGGTACCTCGATCGCGCGCGCCTGGTATGCATGCTCGTCACGCAGCGAGTGTAGGGAACCGCCGGTCACCGCATCGGTGCCCGGCGGGACCGGTCGAACCGCCGACCGGTCCGCCACGGGTCCTGCTTGCCGCGACAGCTCCTCGCGGAGGAGCCCGCTTATGGAGGGGACTGGCCGGGCGGGCCCGGTGGTGGCGTCCCCGGGTCGGGTGGATTCGGTCGCTGCCCGTCGGGCTCCTCCTCCGGAGGACGCGGCCGATCCTCCGGTTCCTCCGGACGACCGGGTTCAGGACGGCCGGGTTCCGGACGGTCGGGTTCCGGACGGTCGGGTTCCGGACGACCGGCCTGCGGGTGCTCCTCCCGCGAAGGCGGTGGCTTCTCCGGCGTGGGCGGCGGCACGTATCCCGTGCTGACCGAGATCGTCACCACCTCGCCGGGTAGCGCGGTGCCACGCGGGGTCTGGCTGGTGATGGTGTCCCGCTTGCGCTCGCTGTTGACCGAGCGCTCCTTCACCTTGTATCCGGACTGGCGGAGCTTGTCGGTCGCTCGTTTCGTCGACATGCCGACGACGTTGGGCACCTGGAACTCGTTGCCGCCGTTCTCGTACCGATCCGTCGTAGGCGGCAGCGGAGCGACGGGCAACCCCTCGTGGATCGGCTTCATCGCGTCGAACCAGGTGCGGGCGGGAACCTTGCCGCCGTAGATGTTCCCGCCGTTGACGCCGCACAGTCTCGGTGGCGTGCCGTCGCAGATCCCCTGCGGTGAGGTCCCGTCGCTGAAGGTCAGCACCGCACCCGCGAACTGCGGGGTGGCGCCCATGAACCCGGCGGACATGTGCGCCTCGGTGGTACCGGTCTTACCCGCCACCGGGCGGTTCCAATTCGCGGCGTTGGACGCGGCGAAGGCCGTGCCGCCCGACTTGTTGTCATCGCTCATGCCGACCGCCATCGCGTTGGCGAGTCCCTCGTCGACCGCTTGCTCGCACGGATCCTCGGTGATCGATATCGGGTTGCCGTCGCGATCGGTGATGCGATCGATCGGAGTCGGGGGGCACCACTTGCCACCGCTCAACAGGGTGGCCGACGCGTTGGCCAGCTCGAGCGGGCTGGTCGGGCTGAAACCGAGGGTGAACGCACCGATGTTCCGGTCCTTGATGAACTGGGCCTGGGACGGGCCGTTGGATTCGTTCGGAGTCAGCGGATTGCCGTCCATGTTCGATTCCAGCAGCGTCTGCCGCAGGCCCAACCTGCTGGCCATGTCTACGGTTTCGGCGAGGCCTGCCCGTTCCTGCAGTGCCACGAATGCGGTGTTCGGCGAGGTCGCCAGTGCCTCCTGCAGAGTGCGCGGACCCGATCTGACCCCGTCGGCGTTGCCGACCGTGTACGGGTTGGTGCCGTTGCTGTACACCTGGGACGTGTAGTGCGCGGGAGCCTGGATCGTGTTGTGGATCCCCATCCCCTTCTCCAGGGCGGCGGCGGCCGTGAAGACCTTGTAGATGGAGCCCGCGCCGAACTTGGCGACCCCGCTGGGCAGCGGGTAGGCGGTCTGCCCCTTCGAGGCGTCCACGCCGAAGTCCCGGTTCGCGACCAGCGCTCGGACCCGGTGCTTCTCCTGCCCGGGTTCGACGATGGCCATCACGTTCGCGATGCCCTTCGTCTCCTTCGGCACGTGCTTCTCGGCGGCGTCCTTGGCGACGGCGGTCGCGTGCTTGTCCAGCGAGGTGCGGATCGTGTAGCCGCCCGTGGTGAGCTGTTCCTCGGTGAATCCCGTGGCTTTGAGGTAGTCGACCACGTATTTGCAGAAGAACCCGTCCGCCGGCCCTGCACCCACGCAACCGCTCGGCAGCGTTGTGACCGGGTCCGCCAGTCCGAGCGGGGCTTGACGCGCCTCCTCCGCAGCCTCCGGGGTGACCCGCTTCTGCATCTCCATCGCGTCGATGACGAGGTTGCGGCGGTCCAGCGCTTCTTCGGGGTGGGTTTCGGGGTTCAGCGCACTGGGGCTGTTGACCATGCCCGCGAGCAGTGCTGATTGCGGGATGCTCAGCTTGTCCGGAGTGGTGTTGAAGTACGTCCTCGCGGCGGCCGCGACCCCGTAGGCCTGGTTTCCGAACGGAACCACGTTGAGGTAGCGAGCGAGGATCTCCTGCTTGCCGATGCGCTGCTCCAGCTGCAGCGCGATCCGGATCTCGCGCAGTTTGCGCGCCGGGGTCTGCTCGGTCGCCTCGGCCTGCTTGACCTGGTCGCCCGCCGCGAGCACGTGGACCTGGTAGTTCTTCACGTACTGCTGGGTGAGGGTCGAGCCACCCTGGGTGATCTCGCCGCTGGCCTGGTTGGTGGCAGCGGCCCGGACCGTGCCCGGCCAATCGACGCCCTCGTGATCGAAGAACCGTTGATCTTCGATCGCGATGATCGCGGCCTTCATGGTGTCCGCGATCTGATCGGGCGCCGCCGGTGTTCTGTTCTGGTCGAACAGATAGGCGATGGGTTTACCCGCACGATCGGTGATCGTGGTCACCAATGGGGCTTCCTTGGTCATGAGTTCTGTGGAAATGTTGTTCACCGCGTCGCTGGCGCGGTTCGAGACCACACCCAGTGACCCGACGGCGGGGAACAACAGGCCGGCGACCAGCACGCCGGCCAGCACACACAGACCGAAAAGCTTCAGCACGCTGTCCGGGACTCGCACCCGGACAGACTAAAACTGATTGCCGCGGTGCCGTTGTCGTGTGCTGCAGATCCGCCCGATGTGATGAGTTCCAAAGATAACGGACCAGCAACCGTCGTTTGGCTGTGGAACCAGCGGGCTCTACAGTTCGTCCACATCCAGCGACAGCACTGTTGCGGCACTCACGTGCCGCGGCATGCCGGGTGCCGGGGGGCTCCGGATGAAACGGTCGCCGACGATCCAGTGAGGAGCTGGGGGATGTTCGAGCAGGGGGACTGGCGGGTTCAGGCTGCGTGCCGAGATGAGAATCCCGACCAGTTGTTTGTACGTGGTGCCGAGCAGCGCAAGGCGCGAATGGTCTGCTTCGGTTGCCCGGTGCGCACGGAGTGCCTTGGAGAGGCGCTCGACAACAAGATCGAATTCGGTGTGTGGGGCGGAATGACGGAACGGGAGCGGCGCGCGTTGTTGCGTCGTCGCCCGGACGTGCGGAACTGGCGCGAATTGCTGGAAGCCGCCCGTCAGGATTACACCGATATTGCCGAGTACCAGGTGAGTTGATCGTCACCCGTTTTGGCTAGTGGTTGGGCAATTCGGTGCAGGAATTGTCCAACCCCTGCCATTTACTCGCCCGCCAATCGCCGTCCGATCTCGCGCAATCCGTCGAGGTCGTGCACGTCGGAAGCGAGCGCGGGAACACCTACGAGGGAAATTTCCGGGTGCGCGCGGGTGAACCTCGCGATCAATCGCTTTTCCCGTTCGGCCACCGCTGCGCGGTCGGCGTGCACCCGAAGCACGGCGGCCGCCAGCGGATCGTTCCCGTCCGCATCCAACTCATCCGCCCACGCGGTGGCCTTGCTCCCGGCGAGGTCGGCGATCAGCGGGTGCGTCCGGTTGGCGATCAGACCGGCCAGCGGCATCTCTTCGCCTGCCAGCCGTTCCACGAAGTACGACGCTTCACGTAGCGCATCCGGTTCGGGCGCGGCGATCACGAGGAACGCGGTGCCCGGTGACCGCAGCAGCCGGTAGGTGTGGTCGGCGCGTTCCCGGAACCCGCCGAAGGTCGAGTCGAAGGCCTGCACGAACGCGGAGGCATCGGCGAGCAGCTGACCGCCGATCACCGCGGACACCGCCTTGGAGAACATGCCGAATCCGGCCCCGACGATCTTCCGGATGCCCTTGCCGCCGGCGCGCGCCGGGCTGGAGAGCATCTTGATCAGCCGCCCGTCGAGCACCGTGGACAACCGCTGCGGCGCGTCGAGGAAATCCAGCGCGGAACGGCTCGGCGGGGTATCGACGATGATCAGATCCCAGTTGTCGGAGGCGGCCAACTGGCCCAACCGCTCCATCGCCATGTATTCCTGCGTTCCGGAGAACGAGGTGGAAATCGTTTGGTAGAAGGGGTTCGACAGGATCTGCTCGGCTCGCTCGTCGCCCGCGTGGGCCAGCACCATGTCATCGAAGGTGCGGCGCATGTCGAGCATCATCGCGTTGAGGTCGCCCGCGGGGTCGAAGCCCTCGAGCGTGACCTGCTTGGGCTCGTTGCCGAGTTCGCTGATCCCCAGCGCCTGCGCGAGCCGCCTGGCGGGGTCGATGGTCAGGACCACGGTCCGACGTCCCCGCTCGGCGGCCCGGACGGCCAGCGCGGCGGCCGTGGTGGTCTTGCCGACTCCGCCGGAACCGCAGCAGACGAGCACGTTGGTGGCCGGATCGTCCAACAGGGCGTCGACATCGGTCTTGGTCGGGCGGGTCTTCTCGCTCAACGCTTGCCTCCGATGCCCTGATCGTTGAGCACTTCGGCGAGCTCGTAGAGCTCGGCGACATCGATTCCATTGATCAGTTCGGGCAGTGCGGTCGACGGGAGATCGGTTTCGGCGAGTTGCTCGCGGGCGGACTGCTCGGTTTCGGCCCGTGCCGCGTGGTCGATCGCCTCCCGGGCCAGCCCGTCGATCATGTCGTCGTCGTGGTGCACGCCGAGCGATTCGAGTCCGCCGCGGATCTGCTCGCCATCGATCCGCCCCGCTGCCGCGGCGTCCGTTGCCCTGGCGGGTAGCCGGGCGGGGCGCACCCGGTTGAGCAGCACGGCCCCGGGACGCAGGTCCGCAGCGTCGAGTTCCGCGACGGCTTCGAGCGTTTCGCGCACGGGTAGGTCTTCCAGCAGCGTGACGAGATGAACGGCGGTGTCGGCGGAGTGCACCAGCCGCACGACGCCCTCGCTGTGCCCGCGGATCGGTCCTACCTTCGCCAGGTCGACCATGGCCTTCGTCACGTCGAGGAACTTCACCACTCGGCCGGTGGGGGGCCCGTCGACCACGACGGCGTCGTAGACGTGCCGTCCCCGCTCGTCCGTCCGGCCGACGCACTCCTTGATCTTGCCGGTCAGCAGTACGTCGCGCAGGCCGGGAGCGAGCGTGGTGGCGAACTCGATCGCGCCCATCTTCCGCAGCGTCCGGCCGGCGAAGCCCAGGTTGTAGAACATCGAGAGGTATTCGAGCAGTGCGGCTTCGGAATCGATTGCCAGCGCACGCAACTCGCCACCGCCCGGTGCCGCCGCGATCCACTCCTCGGAGTAGGGCAGGGGTGCGGTGTCGAAGAGCTGGGCGATGCCCTGTCTGCCTTCCACCTCGACGAGCAGCACCTTGCGGCCACCGGTGGCCAGCGCGAGCGCCAGCGCCGCGGCGGCCGTGGTCTTGCCGGTGCCGCCCTTGCCGCTGACCACGTGCAGCCGCGTCCGGTTCAAGTCGCCGTCCCAGTCGGTCACGCGATCAGCCTAAGTGCGCAGTACGCGGATGTCTGCCCGCGAGCGTGCGTCGGAAGGATCACGCCCCTCTCGGGGCCGCTCAACCGGTCACCATGAGGATCGCGGCGATCAGCGCGCCCGCGAGGACGACCGCCCACGCGACGCTGGCCGGGAACACCGTGGCGGTCAGCGCGGCGCAGCAGAGGACGATGACCAGGCCGCGAACTCCGGTTCGGGCCACGTCGCCGCGCCTGCGGTCGCGGCGGTCGCGCACCTTGCCCATGCTTCCGAGCACCAAGAGCCCGCCGACGACGGTGGTCAGGACGGTTCCCGCGATTCTCCATGCTTCCACGGCAGGAAAAATAGTCCGAATCTCCGCCAAGTGGGTGGTTTTTGCGGCATCTTCTCGCGGCTCGGCAGCCGAGATTCGCCACGTGCCGCATCGTCGCGTGGGTGATCGCACGGGCGGTCGGGTGACCACCTCGGAACGCGTCCCGCGGCGACCTCATAGGCTGGTGACCATGACTAAGTGGGAGTACGCGACCGTGCCGCTGTTGAGCCACGCGACCAAGCAGATCCTCGATCAGTGGGGAGAGGACGGCTGGGAACTCGTCGCCGTCCTGCCGGGACCGACCGGTGAGCAGATGGTCGCTTACATGAAGCGTCCGAAGGAGTGAGCATGGGTCGCTGGACGGACCGACTCGCCGAGCTGGGCATCACGCTTCCGACGGTGCCCTCCCCGGTCGCGGCGTACGTGCCCGCTGTGCGAAGTGGATCGGTCGTCTACACGTCGGGCCAGGTGCCCCTCGTGGACGGCAAGCTGGGCCAGACCGGCAAGGTCGGGGCCGAGGTGAGTGCGGAGGACGCGCAGCAGCACGCGCGGACGTGCGCGCTGAACGCGCTGGCCGCCGTCGACTCCCTGGTCGGGCTGGACTCGATCGTCCGGATCGTCAAGGTTGTCGGCTTCGTAGCCTCCGCGGAGGGGTTCTCGGGCCAGCCCGCGGTGATCAACGGCGCGTCCGACCTGCTCGGCGAGGTGTTCGGTGAGGCCGGCGAGCATGCTCGCTCGGCCGTCGGCGTGGCTGAACTGCCGATCGGTGCGCCCGTCGAGGTGGAGATGATCGTCGAGGTCGCCTAGCGGTTTCCGCGTGTCGCGCAGTGCCGTATGCCACATGTGTGTAACCGGGCGAACCAGGCGTCGGTCGGGTTTTTCCTGGCCGACGCCTTGTTCTTGGTGTCCCCGCTCGGCGCCGGGCGCACCCGAGGGGGACGCACCGGGCGAATTCTCGTCGTGTCCAGCACGACCACTTTGCGCTGACCAGTACGCTACGAACATCATTGTCGGCGAGATCGCTCTTTAGTGGTCACCCAAATAGTGGTATCGGTTCCAGTGGGTATCCAGATGATGGGTCCCTCGAGGGTTTCGTTGAGCCAGTAAGGCAAGGGGCACCCTCATCTGAACGGGTGCTGAAAGACGTGTTCAAGAGCCTGGGAGGGGCGACGTGGCGGTCCGCGAAACCGATCTGCTGTGCCACGAACTGCTGCTTCGACTTGCCGGTCGGTTGCCCGACAGGCACCTGTGGCGATACAGGGACTGGCTGGCGGGGGACGCCGCGGATGTGGTCGCCCGGCTACTGCCGAGCACCTTGGTCCGGGAACGGATCGCGCTGTCCGACGCTGACCACCAGCGTCTGTCGGCCGCGCTTCTCCCCCTGGGAGCCGACCCCGCGACGGTGCATGCCATCCTGCCGCGAATCGAAGATCACAACGAACCGCACACCTTCAGCATCGAATCGCCCACCGACGGTCGAGGCGATTCGGAGGTCCTGGTCCTCGGTGCCACCCTGCGCGGCAGGCAAGGGCTTCGCGACGTCCGCAGCACCTGGCGGCGAACGGCGGGCTCGCGGCCCAAGCGGGTACTGGTCGTGACGGCTTCGGTCGACGTCGTCGAACTCACGGGCGAAGTCCAGCGCATCCTGCGCGCACTCGGGGATCACGAGCCGTGCGTCGAGGTTCTGCTGCCGGAGATGGAACCGCCCACCTACCACCGCGCCGCGATGGCGGAGTCGGTGCTGGTGTGTTCAGGGGCAGATGAGCTCGCCGGGCATCGCGGCTGAAGCGGTGCGTGATGACATCCGTTAAGGAGACAGACGTGGTTGACGTGGCGGAGAGCGCCGGTCCGGTGGATCGGCTGCACAATCTGCTCCTGGCCATGACCGGTCGGGTGGACGACGACGCGATCGATTCGGCGCGCGAGATGCTCGGCATCGGCCAGCTCGACGCCGCTGCCGAGTTCCTCGCCGGTTGCCTGCTGGCCGGACGGATACCGATCAACTCGACGGAGCAACACCACCTTCGCCGGATCCTGGGCGAAGCCCGGTCCGACGGAACCCTCGCCGACCGAATGCACGTGGCCGAATCGCTACCGCCCGACCGTCACCGGTTCAGCGATCAGGAGGAGTCGGACGACGACCTGATCGACGCGCTCGGACCGATCACCGGACGGCTCGGCGGGCTGCGCGCCATCTGGTGCGCGTGGCGGGTCACTCCGGCCGGCGTCACCTACGGGGCCGTGCCTCGGCGCGTCCTGCTCGCCGAGATCGGCCCGGACGGTTCGATCACCGCAGCCGGTTATCAGCTCATCGAAGCCCTCCGCCGAGCAGGTATCGGCTGCTCGGTCGAGGTTTTCAGCAGCGGCTCCGAGCTTCCCGAATACCACCGCAAGGCGCTGTCCTCCGCGCGCCGGGTGCATCTCGACATGGCTCCGGTAACGGCGAACCGCAACGGCGCGAGCCGGGCGCGTGCACCACGGGCGAGTTCGGGTGGTGAGTCCCGGGGCAGCAATGATCTGCCCAGTGAACCAGCGGGCTCACCAGCGGAACCGGCCCCTGAGCCGGTGGTCGAGGAGCACCTCGCCGAGACCACCCTGGTGAGTTCTCCGATCGGCGTCGACGATGCGCCCGAGTCCGTCGACGTTCCCGGACCCGTCGACGTCCAACGGCCTGTCGCGGCACCGGATCCTGTCGCGGCACCGGACCCCGTCGCGGCACCGGACCCCGTCGCGGCACCGGACCCGGCCGCGGCACCGGACGTCGGAGTTCCGGACGCGGACGTCGCGGAGAACTCCGGGGAACACGAGCGGAACCCGGCACCCGTGGTCGAGGAGACCTCCGGTGCGGTCGAGGCGCCGTCCGATTCCGAGGCGCTGAACGACGACCTGCCGGATGACGGGCAGACCGAGGGCGAATCCGATCCGGGCGACGGCTCGAAGAACATGCGGGTGCCCGCAGCGGTCGACGCCAAGCTCACCGACCGGGAACGCAACCTGCTGCGCAAGCTGCACGAAGAGCTCGCCCAGCGGGAGCAGGACCGGGGCGAGCAGGACCGGGGCGAGCAGGTGGGCGACCGGCATCAGGAAGCCTGGACGGCGATGCCCGGAACCGGCGGGTTCCCGCCGATGGGAGCCGGCCCGGCCCCGGCGAACAGCCCGGCCGAGAACAAGCAGCCGTAGGGCGTGGTTCGGCGGTGGTTCGGTAGTGGGTACCCAGCGGAACTTCCGGCGTCCTCTCACCGCGGGATCCCCGACGTGGCATACCGGCGTACGCCACGTCGGAGCCGTCCTCGCGAAAGAACACCGAGAACCCGCCACCGGCCCACCCTGAGTCCCACACAGAAGGCGGCTGCCGCCGCTTGTGAACGGGCGGCGCCTGCCCATGCCGCCCGCGAACCGCACCGCTCCGGAGAACCGATCGGCGTCCGCTCGATCAGCGCGCGGCGGCCTGCCGGACCGCGTCGATGACCTTCTGCAGGTGTAGGCCGCGGCGCACGTCGCACGGATGCTCGGTTCGCCGCCTGCGGATCATCGAGAGCAGCTCGTCGAGCATCCTGCCGTAGCACTCGTGGGCGGGTGTCCGCTTGTGGGGCAGCTGCGCGTAGCCGGAAGCGCCGTAGAGGAACAGGTCCACGTGCGCGGGGCGGACGGGCACGTGCAGCGAGAGCGTCAGCACGCTGGTGGAACCGGGTTCGTGGTCGAAGATCACGTTCCACAAGCCGTCCGGATTCTGCCGCGCGAACTGCACCTGGTTGATCCGGCCCAGCGAAGCGTCCAACAGATCGATCGCATGCGGTCCGGCGTCGATCAACGCCCCGTCCGGCTCCTTGCGCCACGGCGAAGTCGCGTAGTCGCCGTCGAGCAACCCGGCGCCGAGCCAGCGCACGGCGCCCCCGTTCCAGTCGTCGGACTCGGCGCACTTCCCGAGCCAGTCCCGCAGTTCGGGCGAGAATCGTCGGGTCAGCATCAGCAGCCCGGCCACGCCCGATTCGCGCACCGCCTGCGCCACCTCGCGCGCCGCGGAGACGTCTCCGGCGAGCGGCTTCTCCAGGATCAGGTGCTTGCCCGCCCGAGCGGCCACCGGAGCGAGCTCACCCTGAACCGACGGCGGCACGGCGAAGGCCACCGCGTCGACCGAGTCGAGCAGCTCGTCGAAGCTCGTGGCGACCTGGGCGCCGTGCGGCTCGGCGAGCGCTCTGGCGGCCTCAGTGCGGCGAGCCCACACCGAGCTCACCCGTGTCCCGCTGTGAGCGTGGAGTCCGGGGCCGTGGATCCGGTTCGCCCAGGGACCCGCGCCCACAATTCCGACCCGAAGTGCTCCGTCCATACCTTCATCGTCCTTCGGACAGGCCGTCCAACCTGGGACGGGGGTCCGGCGTGTTGTGCCGTTTCGGGTGGAACCGGCCACCTCGGCCGGGTTTCGCGCTCGAGTCCGGTCACGTCGCCGCGAGGTCGAACCGTCCAAATCGGGGGGCGCTTTCGGAGGGCCTCTCGGCTTAGGGTGCTCGGCATGGTGCAACTGCCGGAGAAGATGACCCTGCCGGAGGGATTCGTGCCGCCCTCGCCACCGGAGTGGCCTGCCGTGCCGAAGGCCGCGGCGACCGTGGTGCTGCTGCGGGATGGTTCGGCGTGTCTCGAAGCGTTCCTGCAGCGACGGGTGGAGGGCATGCCGTTCGCCGGTGGTATGACCGTCTTCCCCGGCGGGGGAGTGGACGAGCGGGACACCGATGCCACCATCGCCTGGGCGGGGCCGGAGCCGTCGTGGTGGGCGGAGATGTTCGGCTGCTCGACCGGTCTCGCCCGCGCGCTCGTGTGCGCGGCGGTGCGCGAGACCTTCGAGGAATCGGGGGTGCTGCTGGCCGGTCCGACTCCGGCCAGCGTCGTCGGCGACACCGGCCCGTACGCGGCCGCCCGGACAAGCCTCGTCGCCAGGGAGTTCTCCCTCGCCGAGTTCTTGGCGGAGTCGGGGCTGGTGCTGCGGGCCGACCTGCTGCGGCCGTGGTCGAACTGGGTGACCCCCGAACTCGAACCCAAGCGCTACGACACGAGGTTCTTCCTCGCCGCCATGCCCGAGGGGCAACGTGCGGACGCGGTCACCACCGAGGTGACCACCGCCTACTGGCGCACGCCCACGGATGCGCTCACCGACTGGGACGAGGGCCGCTGCGGACTTCTGCCGCCCACCTGGGTGACGCTGACCGAACTGTCGGAGTGCGTGAACGTGGCGGAAGCGTTGGACGCGGAACCCGCACTCGGCAAGGTCGTACCCAAGCTGATGTACCGCGATGGCGCCTGGCGGGCGGTACTGCCGGGAGAACCCGGCTATGTCGAATCCGCTGGCGGCGAGCAGGCGGAAGGGGGCGACGACTGATGGAGCACCCGGCCTACGGGCAGGTCCGCCCGGTGACGCCGTACGCCTCGGTGCTGCTGGCCGAGAACCCGAACATCATGACCTTGCACGGCACGAACACCTGGCTGGTGAGCGGGCCGGAGTCCGATGAGTCGATGGTCATCGACCCCGGCCCCGCCGACGCCGAGCATCTGGGCCGGATCGCCGACCATGGGACGGTTTCGCTCGTGCTGCTGACCCACCACCACCCGGACCACACCGAAGGGGTCCGCGACCTGGTGGAGCGCACGGGAGCCCCGGTGCGCGCATTGGATCCGGCCTTGTGCGCGCGGGCCGAGCCGTTCGTGGACGGCGAGATGATCGAATCGGCCGGGGTGCGGCTGCGGGTCGTCGCCACCGCAGGGCACACGGCGGACTCGGTGTGCTTCGCCGTGGCGCACGAGAGCGTTCCCGCCGTGTTCACCGGGGACAGCGTGTTGGGGCAGGGCACGACCATCGTCGCTCATCCCGATGGTCACCTGGGTTCGTACCTGGCTTCGTTGCGCACGCTCGCCGCGCTGCCGCCCGGGACCATGGGACTGCCGGGGCACGGGCCGGAGCTTCCCGACATCGCTTCCGCCGCCTCGGGCTACCTCGATCATCGACAGAAGCGGCTCGATCAGATCCGCGCCGTGACCGCCGAGCGGGGAGCGGACGTCACCGCCCGCGAGATCGTCGACGTCGTCTACGCCGACATCGACTCGGCAGCCCGGCCCGCGGCAGAGGCTACGGTCCACGCGCAGCTGACCTACCTGCGGGAACAGCGCGAGATCTGATCAACCGGCGTGCTCGGCGATGCGCACCGGGGTCTGCATCAGCGTTCCCCGGCGCAGCCACAGCGCCGTTCCCAGTACGGCACCGATGGCGCTGGCGGTGACGAACGACAGCGGCGGGCCGCTGTACTCGACGAGCTGGCCACTGACCGACTGGCCGACCGCCGCGCCGAGGGTCACCGCGGTGATGACCCACCCGAACGCCTCGGACGCGGTTCCGGGTGGCGCGGCGACCTCCAGCACGACCGAGTGGGCGGTCGATTGCGGGGTGATCAGGCTGCCTGCCGCGAGCAGCGCCAGGCACAGGCCCCACAGCGTCTCGGGCCACGCCAGCAGGATGATCAGTGCCGCGAAGCTCAGCAGCAGTGCGGGCAGCCGCTGATGCATGGGGCGTGGCCAGGGGCGCATCCCGTAGAGCACTCCGACGACGACCGAACTGATCGACATGATGCTCAGCAGCAACCCACCGGCCGAGGGGTGTCCGGCCAGTTCGGCGGCAGCGGGTACGGCGACCTCGATGAACCCGATGAGCGTGCCGAAGCCGAGGGCCGCGAGGGCGACGGTGCGCATACCGGGCGAGGAGATCGCGCCGAGCATGCTCGCCCTCGAGCGATCCTCGGGGCGGGGACGCTGGGCACGGGCCGACCGGGTGGCGGCGAAGCCGAGGCTGCCCACGATCATGCAAACCGATCCGACGACGACACCAGTGCCGGGCCAGGGCAGGGCGACCATCAGTCCGGCCAGACCCGGGCCGAGGATGAAGAACACCTCCATGCTGATCGCTTCGTACGAGTAGGCGGCGTCGCGGCTGGTCCCGGGCGGTAGGAGGTGCGTCCACAGAGAGCGGGAGGCGGGGCCGACGCTCGGCTGACTGATGCCCGCGAGGAACGCCAGCGCGATGAGCAGTCCCGCCGGTGCCCCGTTCTCGATGGCCAGGATTTCCAGCACCACGAGTGCGCCGAACACGCCGGACATCACCCGCAGCGGCAGGCTCGGACCGAGGCGGTCCATCACCCGGCCCTGGATCACCGAACCGCACGCGACGCCCACCAGTTCACCGGCCGAGACGAGTCCGGCGATGGCGAACGAACCGGTCTCGCGCTGGACGTACAGCAGGAGGGCCAGGCCGATCATGGCGATCGGCAGGCGCGCCAGCAGCGAGGTCGCCACCGGGGCGCGGGCGCCGGGTGTGGTGAGGGCGTTGCGGTAGTCGGAGAGGTTCAGCGATGCGGACACGCCAGCGAGTATCCGGGAACTGGTACGGGAGTACCAGTCTTTTTCCGGCGATCCTCACCACCAGCGATGTCCGGACTTTCGACCCTGGGAAGCCGTGTGCGATGAGCGCACGATGTGCTTGGCGGCTTAGGGAGATGGATGTCGTGGAAAAATTCGTCGACCGACGCAACCCGATCCGAGGACAGAACGTCCTACAGGGTGAAAATACTTGAACCGAGGGACTTGTATCACGCATCGTCGATGACGAGGTTCACAACAGAACTTTCCTCCGTTGTCAGGTTCGGGGCCGGCTCGGAGGAACGGGGAGCGTGGTTGGTCGGGGGACGAGCCGCGCACAGCGAGGGGACTGGATTGCCGCTTTCGGGGGCGGCACCCAGTCCCTTCGCATGTCCAGGGGCCTTCGCGTGTCCAGGGGCTCGGCAGGCCGTGACCTCGCGAAGGCGGTGCCTGCTTCCCTGCTGTCGCCTCTGAGGAGCCCGCTGAACGCCTCGTGGACGTCGCGCTTGAAAAGGGTGGCACCCGTCCTCGCCGGACCTCAGGAACGCAAACGCGCGCCGACTGAAGGGGTCGGGTAAGTGTCCCGAACCCTTCAGCCGACGCGCGTCAGAGGCTTCGCCGCTTCAGCGAGCGCGGCGAGCCAACCGCTCCGGATCGAGGATGAGCACGCTCTTGCCCTCGAGACGGAGCCAGCCGCGGTGCGCGAAGTCCGCCAACGCCTTGTTGACGGTCTCCCGAGACGCACCGACGTACTGCGCGATCTCTTCCTGCGTCAGGTCGTGGGTGACCCGCAGCAGGCCTGCTTCCTGGCTGCCGAAGCGCTGCGCGAGCTGCAACAGCGCCTTGGCGACACGACCAGGAACGTCGGTGAAGATCAGATCAGCCAGCATGCCGTTGGTACGGCGCAGCCGGCGCGCGATCACCCGGAGCAGTTGCTCGGCGATCTCCGGGCGGTTGCCGATCCACTGCCGCAACGCGCCACGGTCCATCGTCAGCGCACGGACCTCGGTCACGGTGGTCGCCGTCGAAGTCCGCGGGCCCGGGTCGAAGATCGAAAGCTCGCCGAACATGTCCGACGGCCCCATGATCGCGAGCAGGTTCTCCCTGCCGTCCGGGGATTTGCGCCCGAGCTTCACTTTGCCGGATTGAATAATGTAGAGCCGGTCACCCGGCTCGCCCTCGGCGAAGATCACGTGTCCTCGCGGGAACTCAGACGGTTCCAGCGACTGGGTCAGTGCCTCCGCCGCGGCCGGTTCCACCCCCTGGAGGATGCCGGCTCGGGCCAGGGTCTCGTCCACCTCGTCCCTCCATGTTGAGACGCGGCGGCTGTCTTACTGCCGAGCACCACGCGAACGCGGAGGCTCGACTGTGCCGCCGATCACTGCCAGCAGTCTAAGACTGGTCGCGGGAACGGCGAGTTCGTAGCCTACCGGCGCGTCCCACCCTACGTAGCTGAAACAACTCCAGCGCACGTCCAATTCCCTGCCGGAACAGCGCCCGCACCTCATCGGGCCGGGCGTTCTCCAGCAGCTCCTCCACCTCATTCTCCTGTACCGCCACATGCCGGAGTCGTGCCTCCACGCGCTCCATGAACAGCGTGAAAAACATGATCACAAGCGGTACGACGATGACGAACCAGGCAGTCATGATGGTGAAATCCTCGCTCATGCCTTCGGGGGTCGTGCAACCGGGGGTCGAAATGGGTGCGCAAGCCGGTGGGGTCCACCCTTCGTGGCTGCTTCGGTCCGTAGCCTGGTGGGGTGCCGGACCAAGCGCGAAGCGAACCCCGAAGCGCCCACACCAAGAAGGCATCGGAGACCCGATTGGGGCTCACCCGGCGTGCCCGCCGGATGCTCCGTGCCTTGGCCGAAGCCTATCCCGATGCGCATTGCGAGTTGGACTTCACCACTCCGTTGGAGCTTTCGGTGGCCACGATCCTGTCCGCGCAGTGCACCGACAAGCGGGTCAACGCGGTCACTCCCACCCTGTTCGCGCGGTATCCGACCGCTGCCGACTACGCCGGTGCCGATCGCGCCGAGCTGGAGGAGATGATTCGCTCGACCGGGTTCTACCGGAACAAGGCGAGCTCCCTGATGGGCTTGGGCGCCGCGCTGGTCGAGAAGTACGACGGGCAGGTGCCCAACCGGCTCGACCAGTTGGTCAAGCTGCCCGGCATCGGCCGGAAGACCGCCAACGTGATCCTCGGCAACGCGTTCAAGGTCCCGGGCATCACGGTCGACACCCACTTCGGCCGCCTGGTTCGGCGGTGGGGTTGGACGACGGAGGAAGATCCGGTCAAGGTCGAGCACGCCGTCGGCGAACTCATTCCCCGGAAAGAGTGGACGATGCTCTCCCATTGGGTGATCTTTCACGGGCGCCGGGTCTGCCACTCCCGCAAACCGGCCTGCGGAGCCTGCCTGCTGGCCAAGGACTGCCCGTCGTACGGGACCGGGCCGACCGACCCCGAAGCGGCGGCGAAGCTCGTCCGCGGCGCAGAGGCACCGCGACTGCTCCGGTTGGCGGGAGTGATCGACGAAGTTCCCGAATCCATCGTGGAGCGGGCCGAGCATCGGGAGCCCGCCGGATGAACAGGCTGGGCAAGTGGGGCGAGTTCCGCAACGAGATCCGCTGGACCGTCGTGGTCGTCGTGCTCGCGACCCTGGCGGTGGTGGCATTGTGGCCCCGAGACACCGCCCCGAACGCCCCGGAGGCCGGCTCGCCCGGTGCCCAGGGTCCGCCACCGGCCGCCGCCGAGCAGCCCGTCGACCCGGCCAGACGTGCGGCGGCCGAACTGGAGCGTTGCCGCCAGCCCGGCGATCAGGGCGCGACCGGACTGGCCGGCGCGGTCGGGACCTGCATGGCCGACGGCAGCACGGCCGAGCTGGCGGACGCGCTCGGCGGCAGGCCCGCCCTGATCAACGTCTGGGCCACTTGGTGCGCCCCGTGCCGCGAGGAGCTCCCGGCGCTGCAGACCTACTCCGAGCAGCCGGGCGCCATCGATGTGATCGGGGTACAGGTGCGGAGCGGCCAAGCCGACGGCATCGAACTACTCGACGAGCTCGACGTGCACTATCCGAACCTGCACGACGGCGAGAACAGGATCAAGGAAGCGCTCCCGGCGACCAACGTGCTCCCGGCCAGCTTCATCGTCACCGCCGAGGGCGAGGTGCGGCGGATAGATCCACCGATCGCGTTCGGTTCGCCGGACGAGGTGCGTGCCGCGGTCCGCGACACCTTGGAGGGCCGCGAGTGACCGAGAACACCCCCGAGCTGCTGGTGGGGATCGACGAGGTTCCCGAGTGGCTCCGCCCGCTGGTGCTGCGTGCCACCGAGATAGACCCCGGTCACCTCGGTTGGCCCACCGCACGGCCGCCCGCCGCGGCACGCCCGGCAGCCGTGCTGGTGCTCTTCGGCGAACACGAAAGCTCCGGTCCCGATGTACTGCTGCTCCGCCGGGCGGACGGCCTGAACTCGCACCCCGGGCAGGTCGCTTTCCCCGGTGGCGCGCTGGACGACCACGACCACGGCCCCGTGGATGCCGCGTTGCGCGAGGCCGTCGAGGAGGTCGGAGTGCTCCCGGCGGGTATTCGACCGGTCGCGACCCTGCCCGAACTGCACGTGCCGCACAGCGGCTTCCGCGTCACACCGGTGCTGGCCCACTGGCGCGAGCCGACTCCGGTCGCGGCTGTCGACCCGAGGGAGACAGCGGCCGTCGCACGCGTGCCGATCTCGTGGCTGACCGACCCGGCCAACCGCATTCGGGTGGAGCTGTCCGGCCGGTTTCCCGCGCCCGCCTTCCTGGTTCCCGGCATGTTGGTGTGGGGGTTCACCGGAGGTCTGCTGTCCGGGCTGCTGGATCTGGCCGGCTGGTCGCGCGGCTGGGACCGGGAGGACGTGCGCGGTCTCGACGAGGCGTGGCGCGCCGCGGAGGAAGCCGATGATGTGGGATTCGGCGGCACGGCGGAGTCCGCGGGGTGATGTGCGGCCGTCCAGGTTGTCCCTCGGCTGATCAGGCTGATTAGGTGACCATCCCGGCGTTCACCCGACCGCTGTAGCGGTTGGCGGTGTGCGCCGGTCGGAAGGCCTGCCGGCGGTGGGGGCCGCTGGATGGGCATGGTTCGGGCGAACGAAGACGAGGTGAACGGTGAACTGGGTCGATCTGCTGGTGGTACTGCTGGCATTGGCCGCAGCGGTCTCCGGCGCACGAAGTGGACTGGTCACGGCCCTGTTCTCGTTCCTCGGCGTCCTCGTCGGTGCGATCGTCGGACTCAAGGTGGCGCCGCTGCTGCTGGAGCACATGGACAGCGAGGCCGCCCGGATCGGTTTCGGCGTGGGCATCGTGGTGCTGCTCGTCGCGTTCGGCGAGACCTTCGGCATGTGGGCGGGCCGGGAGCTGCGGGACCGCATCACCTCGGCGAAGCTGACCGGGGTGGACAACGTGCTGGGGGCGATACTCCAGTGCCTCGCGGTGTTCGTGGTCGCGTGGTTGGTGGCACTGCCGTTCACCTCTGCCGCCGCACTACCCGGGCTGGCCTCGGCGATCACGAAATCCTCGGTGCTCAGCACGGTCGACTCGGCCATGCCCGACTCGGCGCGCGAACTGCCCGACGAGCTGCGCCGCATGCTCGGGGTCAGCGGCTTTCCCGATGCCCTGGAACCGTTCTCCCGCACGCCCGTGGCGGCGATCGGGCCGCCGAACCACGAGCTGGCCTCCGATCCCGTGGTGCGCGATTCGCGGTCGAGCGTGGTCAAGGTCCGGGGCCGCGCGACGTCGTGCTCACGCGCGCTGGAGGGAACCGGATTCGTCGTCGCGCCGAACCGGGTCATGACCAACGCGCACGTGGTCGCGGGAACCGACGAGGTTGTGATCGAGATCGGCCGGGGCCAGCTCGCTGCCGAGGTCGTGCACTACGACCCGCGGACCGACCTGGCAGTGCTGTCGGTGCCGGGACTGACAGCCGAGGCGATGCCCTTCGATCCCGAGGACTCCGAGCCGGGGGAGGACGTGATCGCGCTCGGCTACCCGCTGGACGGTCCCTACACGGCCTCACCCGGACGCATCCGGGAACGGCTGAACCTGCGGGGCCCGGACATCTACGACTCCTCGACCGTGATCCGGGACGTTTACACCGTTCGCGGCCAGGTGCAGAGCGGCAACTCGGGCGGCCCGCTGATCGATCCGGAAGGCAACGTGGTGGGCGTCGTGTTCGGCGCGGCCGTCGACGACCCGTCGACCGGGTTCGTGCTCACAGCCGACGAGGTGGCCGACGAGGTCGCCGCCGCCCCGACGATGACCCGGCCGGTGGAGACCGGTAGCTGCACCAGCTGATGCCGACCTGGTCGGCATCCGTGCCGCCCGGGAATGGCCGGCCCCCGCTCCGGGAATGGCCGGTCCGCTCCGGGCGTGGCCGGTCCGCCCCCGGAAATGGCCGGTCCGGGGGTGCCGAGCTGGAAGCACAGGTCTGGGTCTGGCCGGGCGAACTCGGGCGAGGCCGGGTGCCGGAC
The DNA here is from genome assembly GCF_054779195.1 of Parasphingorhabdus pacifica. Lineage (NCBI taxonomy): Bacteria > Pseudomonadati > Pseudomonadota > Alphaproteobacteria > Sphingomonadales > Sphingorhabdaceae > Parasphingorhabdus > Parasphingorhabdus pacifica. The sequence continues at coordinate 2,260 of NZ_BAAGYS010000005.1, read as the reverse complement.
GGGGAGAGACGCCGATCAGCCGTGCCGCTGGGGTCCGGTGCCCCGACCCGATCGAACTGCGGGGATCACCGGACAAGTGGCGTCGTCGCTCAGGACGTTTCCACAGCTTCGTCGCGACTCGGCCTGTGGGCGATCTGCTTGGCGTCCTTGAGCGACTCCATGGTGCGTTTCGGAGCGCTGATCTTGCGCACGCGCCGGTAGCCGAGGAACGCGAACACGCCTGCGACCAGCAACATCACCAGGAAGACGATGCCGAATGCGGCCCAGCGCCACAGGCCGAGCTGGGCGAGCCCTTCGGCCAGGGTGAAGAAGAGGAAGAAGAGGCTGAACGCGAGCACCGCGAGCGCCAGGATGAAGAAGACGCTGCCTTTGACGCCCTTCTTCACCTCGCCGGTGATCTCGGTCTTCGCGAGTTCGACCTCGGCGCGGACCAACGTGGACAGATGGGTTGTGGCGTCACGGACGAGCCCACCGATGGACTGATCGCTGCCCTCGGTGGTGCTCTCCTCGGACAGCGGGATCGAGGTGACGGCCGACCTGGTGGCGCCGTCACGGTCGTCCTCGCGGTTCTTCCGTGCGCTGTTTGCCGACTCGTTCACACCGGCATCCTGTCACGTGCGGAACTTCCACACCGAATGACTCGCGGTGTGTTATCGGCGAGTGACCTCACACGCCGACGACACGACACCGCTACCGGGCCTGTTGCTCGGTCTTCCCACCGGCTTCGGCCTGTTTGAGCTTCGACTTGAGCAACAGCAATCCGGCCGCCAGCAGTGAGGCGAGCGCCGAAGCGATCAGCACGGCAGCCTTGGCGCGTTCCGCGGTGGCCCCGGAGAGCGCGAGTTCGGCGATCAGCAGGCTGACGGTGAATCCGACCCCGCCGAGCAGTGCCAGTGCGGCCACGTCGCTCCACTCGACCCCTGTCGGCCGGGTACCGAGCCCGAGTTTCACGGCCACGTAGGAGAAGCCGAAGATGCCGAGGAACTTGCCCACCACCAGGCCGACGATGATGCCGATCGCGATGCGGTCGTGGGTGAGCTCGCCGAGCGCTTCGCCGTCGACCGGCACGCCCGCGGCGAACACGGCGAAGACCGGCACGACGACGCCTGCCGACCAGGGCTGGAGCCGGTGTTCGAGCCGCATCGAAGGTGAGGCGATTTCGTACGGGTCCCGTTTGACGCGGGTGAGCAGTCCGAGGGCGACACCGGCGATGGTCGCGTGGATCCCGCTGGTGTGGACCGCGACCCACACGCCCACGGCCAGCGGAACGTACAGGAACGAGGTGGTCCAGCGTTTGCGCTGGCTGTACGCGTACACCGCGCACAGCACGACGGCTGCCAGCAGCGCGATCAGGCTCAGGTGGTCGGTGAACACGACCGCGATGATGAGGATGCCGCCGAGGTCGTCGACCACGGCGAGGCTGAGCAGGAACACGCGCGCGGCAGTCGGCATCCACGAGCCGGTCAGCGACAGCACACCCAGGGCGAACGCGATGTCGGTGGCGACCGGGATGGTCCAGGCGACGGCGCTGCCCGGAGTGCCCCAGCTGATCGTCAACGCGAGCACGGCGGGGACGACCATGCCGCCCAGCGCTGCGAGCACGGGCAGGGTGGCGGTCTTGCGGTCGGCCAGCTCGCCGACGACGAGTTCGCGTTTGAGTTCGAGACCGGCGACGAAGAAGAAGATCGCGAGCAGGCCGTCTTTCGCCCACTCGCCGATGCTGAGGTCGAGGTGCAGCGACTCGGGTCCGATGTGGAAGTCGCGGACCGCCTCGTAGAGGCCGGACAGCGGGGTGTTGGCGGCCACCAGTGCGACGACGGTCGCGGCCAGCAGCAGCATGCCACCGACCGTCTCGGTCCGGAGGTAGGCGCCGAAGTCGAAGGCGCGGGCGGTCTCCTGGGAGATCACCTGCTTGTTGCGTTTCGCCTTGGACACGGCGTCCTCCTGTCGTGGACAGCACGGCCTGGACGCCGACCAGACTTCCCGGCACACCTCACATCTTCCGGAGCGAACCCTAACACCGGTAAACGGCGGTTCGTCCGGTTCGAAAGGGAGCTGATTCTCACGGCGAGAGCGCCGGTCAGTGTCCGCCCTGCGGTGTCAAATCACCTTGCTGAGCTGGGAAAACGGGGTCAAGGCAGAAAGCGGGGCGGGTGCCGCGCTGCGTGCGCGGCACCCGCCCGTGCGGCTGGGTCGATGGTTCGGGGTCAGTCGTCGTTGTTGTGGAGTCCGGCGGTGATGAGGTCCATGACGCTGGAGT